>JBKCGU010000163.1:0-6821 GCA_046303055.1 Polaromonas sp. | reverse complement strand
TTCGCCGCTCCTACCCGATATGTAAAACAGAAAAAGCGGGAACGGGTTCGGATACCAGGGCTTCGCCCTCGACACAAGGTCTCACCCAACAGCCTGTTTCCCAGCGGGGAAGGGATGGGCGCGTTCCGGTGGCTACTGAGCAAAACAAACGACCGTATAAACTGCGCGTTCACTATCGGGTACATTGCACACATGGCCATCGTGCTTTGTTACCCCTAAGCCTTCGGCCCCGGCTTGGAAAATCACCGCAAAATCAACGGTCTTTTTCCCTGCACAGTCGAAAACAGTACCCCAGCGATTGCAGCCATAAAAAAGGGAAATTGAACATGCTCATGTTGATGATTAGACCCGCAGGAAAGCTCGCAGACGGAAGCGCTAGGCGAGTGCCGATCGTGCGAAAACGAGAGCGAAAGTACGGCCCTGTGCTTGAAGAGCGGGTGCTGTCGATCAAAAAAGACGTGCTGGTCTCGGGACCGAACTCAAGCGGTAAAACGCGCTGGCTGGCGAAATTGGACGACAAGGCGGGTGAGGTATGGACTGGCCGGGAAAAGCTCTTCTTGCGCGCTATGGAGCCGCTGCAAAGGTGGTGCGAAGAGCCAAGGGTCGAAGCCTTCGCGGTAAATCAAGGAAAAACCTGGGCAAAGCTCCGTTCGTATGAGCGGCTGGATATGCTGCTGGCCTGGGCCAAAGCCAGCAAAATCGTGCTGATTCTTGACGATGCCCACAAGCTGGCTGGCCGAAAATTGGACATTGCCATCCAGCTTTGCCGGGATGCCGCTGTGCTGGTCGTTGGCACGTTCGCGGAACAAGCAACGCCGATGAGTTTGCGCATGCTGATTGAGGCCAGAGACCCGCAAAAGGTGCTGCTCAAGTCCGAGGCGGCGTATGACGTGACGGCGTTGGTGCTGTGGCTAATCATCCTTGCGGCGTTGTTTGCGGGCTGGTGGCAGCTCGCCGCCGTGGTCGGCGGTATGAAGGTGCTGGCTGGCGGTCGCCGTGCGGCTAAGCAGGTTTGATTATTGTGCGCAAGCTCTTCACACCAATATTGTGCGCAAGCGCCCTGTTACTGGCCTGCAATGGCATTGCTCAAGACCAAAAACAGGACTTGGCCAAGCCGCCGCCCTACGTTTTGCCGCTGTTCGATGGGAAAGACAAACCACCGAAAACGCCACCTGTCGGGGAATACAAGCTCGCGCCGTTGCCGAATGCGCGGGAGTTGTTCGATATGGTCGTTTCATGCTGGCCGGAGAAGAGCTGGTTTCGCGGTGAGCTGAGCGCCGATTCCAGGGTGACAAAGCGAATCAGCGACTCGACGGCCTCCAGTTCGACAAGCTTCGACCCGGTGAGCGGGCAATACACAACCAACGTGGGCAGCGGTGAAAAGTTCGTCGGCTTGGTTTTCCGCATTCCGCTTTGGTCGGCGGCAGAGCTGGACAGAGAGCGGGAACGCGAGATCAACAGGCGGGGAAAAATCGCTGACAGCGTGGGCGAGTTCATCACTGCGCTGGCTGAGTGGCAGATGGTGGAACGTGAGCTGGTGCTCATGAAATCGCTGGAGCGGCGCTCGCAGGAGCGCGTGGGCTTGGGTATTGCCGAGACGCAGGAGCAAGTGAAGTATCTCGAAAAAGTTGCTTCGCTTGATCGCGGCATGGTCGGCTACCGGGCGAAGCTCATCAAATCTCGCGTGTCGCTTCAGGGCATGTGTGATGCCTCGAAAAGCTGGGTGGTTGATGAGTACCTGAAACGCTTCAAGGATGTCGAATGAGGTGGGTTTCCCACGTCGTCATTGCGGGCGCGATCTGCGCCGTCTTCAATCCGCTGGCCGTGCCTGCTGCGGTCGCTGGCTCTACGGCACCAGACTGGTTTGAATTCATCGCACGCGCCGCCAGGCGCGACAAGCGTGTGAAGCATCGCGGCACCACGCACTATTTGGCCGCTTGGCTGTTGGCTGCGATTGCGGCGCAGTTTGTATGGGACTGGCAGGGCTTGATTTTCTGGTTTGCCATGGGCGGTGCCGTGCACTGGTTTTGTGATGCCTTGACGGTCACCGGTGCGCCGCTGGGCTGGTGGTCTGACCGCCGCATGACCCTGTTCGGGGGCAAGGTTCACACGGGTGGCGTGAGTGAGTACGTCATTGCGGGTGTCGTCGTGGGAGTCTGCGCGTTGCTGATCTGGTCACGGCACAGCACGGGCGGCTTCATTCCTTTTTTCTATCACTGGGGAGACTTCTATGAACAAGGTGTTATTGATGGTCATGAGTGGCGTAATAACCGCTTCAATGTCATCTAGCTGGGCGATGAGTCAGAGCGAGATGGAAGATGCGGTAGCGGCGCAAACCGGCCTGAGCAAGAAGCAATCACACAGCGCACTTGATGCTTTCGAGAAGCAATTGAAGGAGGAAATGGGCGCAAAGCGGGCGGTGAAACTTGACGGCTTCGGTCAATACAACCCGAGGCAGTCCGCTGGTATCAGTACTGGCTACAACCCGCGAACTGGCGGGCAATTGCAGTACGAGTCCTGGAAGCTGGTAAAAAAACCTGAAGTCGTTGACGAAGCGACGTTCAACGCCCGCGCTGCGGCGCGGGCTGGTATGAGCGTAGAGGACTATGACAAGGCGGTCGAAGCCTACAAGGGCAACGTGGCGAGCACGTTGCGCAAGGGGGGCAGCGTGGCAATGCATGGCGAGGGAACCTATGCTGTTGGCCGGGTTGCGGCTCGGACTTACTATCGCAAGGATGGCAGCATCAGCAAGGTGGTACCTGCGCACAAAAAGGTTAGGTACAGCGGCTATGGCGATAGCAACAGGCAGCAGTTCAAGGCCGATCAAGAGCTGTCCTGCAAGCTTGGCACGTGCTGATACGTGCCGCGTTGAGTCGATTATTGTGCGCAAGCGCCTTGTTTGTTTCGCAGGCAGCTTACGCACAATATTGCATTCCTAGCAAGGTTGTTGACGGCGACACGTTCCACTTTCAACGCGGCGCGGAGCTGGTCAAAGTCCGCGTAGCGGGCTTTGACGCACCAGAGCGCGGACAGCCATACAGCCGCGTGGCCACTGCCAAAATGCAGGAACTAACCCATGCTGGAGCGGATTGCGATTGCTTCAAAACCGACAAGTACGGGCGCAGCGTGTGCCGTGTGCGAGCTGGTGGCCACAACGTGGCCACAACGATGCTGCATGAGGGTCTAGGCTGCATTGATCCGCGTTTCGTGGGTGAGGACAGCCAAAAAGACCAGCAGGCCAATGCTGAGGCGCTACGAGCCGCGCAAGCGGCACGGCGCGGGATGTGGGCGGATGACGCACCCGTGTGCGGCAAAGAATATAGGGATTCAAAACGTGCCAAGCGATGATGAAATTCGGCGCATGCTGAAAGACCCAAGTCTGAGTACATGGCTGGTGAACGCGATGACTTCCGCCATGGAGCGCGACCCGGTGGACGCGGCCAATGATGCCGGGTTGCTGTCGATGATTTTGGATAAGCGAGTGACTACGCTACAGGAGAAACAGGCGGCTTTAATGCGTCTGGCCGGCGAACCTTGAGCCATGAATAGAGCGTGTTCGGTGCCACGTCGAGCAGCTTAGATATCGCCCGCTTGTCGATGCCTTTGGCTATGTAGCTGTCGATCTTGTCGGCGTGCTGGTCCAGGCGCAGAACCTTGGCCGGGCCTTCCGGCCGCCCTAGCTTCATGCCTTCGGCTTTGCGCTTGGCCAATGCCTCTTTTGTGCGGGAGCTTATGAAGTCCCGTTCGATTTCGGCAGCAAGCCCAAGCACCGTGGCCACAATCTTGGCCTGCATGGAGCCGTCCAACACGATGCCGTTTTTGACCACGTGCAGGTGTATGCCCTTGTCCACGCACTCCCGCATGATTTCGAGCACTTGTAGCGTCGATCTGGCCAGCCTGGAGACCTCTGACACCACAAGCACGTCGGCGGCGTTGGCCTGCTTGACCATGTTCCCTAACGGGCGCTGGCGCCAGTCGGTTTTCCCGCTGGCCGTGTCGTCGATGAACAGCGGCGCGTGAAGGCCTCGAGCCGCACAATAATCAACAATGCCATGCCGCTGGTTCGCCACGTCTTGGGCGTCGGTCGATACACGGAGATAGGCGAAAACTTGCGGCATGGTGTGCAGATTGTCGGGCTGTTTAAAATAAACGCATAACAGGGTTTTAGTCGCGCGCGTAGCGCGCAATTAAAACCGGGTGCCGAAGCACCCGGAAAACGTACATTTGAACTGAACGCCTACGGCGTGTATTTGATGGCCGCGACCACGAAGGCCATGCCCGCCAGGACAACGCCCGCCAGCTTCCACGTTTGATCTGTGAGCGCCTTGAACACGTCGGCGCGAAGCGCCTCAATGTCGGCCTTGGTGGAAATAACGGCGATATGTGCGGTGTAGCGCTGGTCGATGGACTTTGAAAGTGCATCAGCCACCCGCTCGGCTTTCTCTGTGGAAACACCGGCAGCTATCAGGGCTGAATAGAGTTCTGATTCGACTTGCATAAGTGACTCCAGTTTAACGAGGGCTGAAACCGGCTGCAGCAAAGGCCGCTTGCACGGCCACGATTCCCGACCTGATGAGGTACGCCTCTTCGTCGTCTTGAGCGTTTTGGCGCATTTCAGACCAGCCTACGCGCTTCACAAATTGGGCCAGAGCCCAGGCTTCTTCTTCGCTGATTGTTACGGGGACAGTGATGATTTTCGACATGCGATGACTCCAGTTAAAAGTGGTGACGTGCGGGGCAGGGATACCCCACCCGTCATGAGAGCAACACGCTGCAAAGATGGCTGGCTGTCAAGGCTGGCCGCAGGCCACCGCGTAAGCGGCGCGAAGCGGCCTTTACTGCCAGACAGCTTTGCGGCACCCTCTCCAACTTTTTCGGGTGGGGTTTTCGAGGCGATGCGAAGCGAGCCGAGACCTTGGGCGCAACGAGCACGCGCAACGCCCGCCAAAGCGCGACGGCTTACCCGCGCCTGGGGGAGGGAGCCCCCTGGGGGGCGGACGGGCCGCCAGGCGCGGGGCCAAGTGCGCGAAGCGCACGGCCCTGCCCCTGGGTGGGCGGGGGAGAACAAGCCGCGAAGCGGCCACCTGCGCGAAGCGCACTGACTGAGAAAAAAGGCTGGCACACCACGCGGGAAGCCTGGAAGACGCGGGCGGGGAGGGCGCGGTACCCCGCGACCGTAGCCCGTGGCTGGAAGGCTGGACGCCCCCGAAGCGCAAGCCACTTTACATAACGCCTGTTTGCAAACCCGAAGGGCGCGAAGCGGTGGCGGACACAAAGCGAAGCTTTAGCGTAGCGACTGGCCGACACTTTGCAAATGCGGCGTTATGTAAAAGCGAAGCGTGTGGCTTGCGCCTGCGCGGTGCTGGCACACAGACATGACTTGCCGCCCTCCGGCGGCACTGGCTAGATGCCAGCACGATGCGACAGCGAGCCGTGACTAGGTGGTTCATGTGCGCCTCCGCGCACACTGACTGAACACCTGCGAAGCACTGGCCGACACTCTGCACGCTCCCATGCAGGGCGAAGCCGTGCATGCTGGCTGTCGCTGCGGTGCTGGCATACGGAAAGCGGCGATGTGCTGGCGACACAAAGCGCAGCGACTGGCGGCAGTGCATGGCCGCGCTGGTCGAGGTTGCAAATGAGTGGCGCGCATGTTGCCCAGAGCGTAGCGCCGGGCAGGATGCGTGACACGGTGGTGGATCGCCACAGCAGCGTCTCCGGCGTGGCTAGTCGTCTTCCAGAGGCAGCGACTTCTGTTTACGCTGCTCAAAGCGGATCTCAATCGTCTCAACTTTGCGACCGACGCGGATCTCCCGCCAGTCAATCGCGTAGTCGGTGCGCTTGTCAATCTCATCCAATGCAGGCTTGAGCAGATAGCGCTTCACATCGGCGTAAAGCGGATATTTGGTCTCCAGCATGTCTTTCAGCTCATCGAGCTTGATGCGCACCAGCCCGGTTTCCTTCCACTGCATCATCAGCTCAAAGATGCGAATTGAATGCGCCTTTCGCAGGTGTCGAACCTGGTCAATCTGGTAGGACGTGAATCGTCCGCGCAGTTGGGTGATGTGCTCTGACAAACGCATCGTGAACGACAGCCGAATGTGTCCGCTGCCTTTGTCGGCTCGCGCTTCGCCTTGTAGCCATCGATAGCGTTCCTTCTCGCCGCGATCATTTTTCTTGATCGTGATCGTCCTGTTGTAGAGGCGGTCAGCCGCGTCCTGGAGCTGCTCGTAAGCCGTGTGCATCTCCAGCTCGAACAGCTTGGCGTACTCAATCGCTGTGATGGTCAGCCCTTCGGTTTGCAGCTCCAGCGTGTTCAGGTTCTGCATCCGCTTGCGCGAGTCCACCTGTGCCAGGCAGGCCAGTATCACGCGCTGCTCAGCCAGCGTCAGCCGATACGAGGCACGTATCAATGCGTTTGACTTAGACACGGTGCAGCCTGCAAGCGGTTGGGTTGTCATCTATGTGAGCTGTATTTAGTTCACTCATTGTAGCGCCTGTGCATAACAGTCGTAAACCTCACATACATAGTCGTAAACCTCACATGTTTTAGTCGTAAACCTCACATGTGTAAAAAGCCAATCATCCGCAAAGCCCCTAGGCATGCGGGTTTCCAGCCTGTGGACAACCTTAAAAAGGTATAAAACAAGTATTAAAAGAAGGGTTTCACCCTTCCGCGCTTCGCCGCTCCTACCCGATATGTAAAACAGAAAAAGCGGGAACGGGTTCGGATACCAGGGCTTCGCCCTCGACACAAGGTCTCACCCAACAGCCTGTTTCCCAGCGGGGAAGGGATGGGCGCGTTCCGGTGGCTACTGAGC
>JBKCGU010000162.1:0-85576 GCA_046303055.1 Polaromonas sp. | reverse complement strand
ATTGGCTATCCGGTGATGATCAAGGCCAGTGCAGGCGGCGGTGGCAAGGGCTTGCGGGTTGCGTTTAACGACAAGGAAGCATTTGAAGGCTTTACCTCCTGCCGCAACGAAGCCAAAAACAGTTTTGGTGATGACCGTGTGTTTATTGAAAAGTTTGTTGAAGAACCCCGGCACATTGAAATTCAGCTGATGGGCGACAGCCATGGCAATGTGATTTATTTGAATGAGCGGGAATGCTCCATTCAGCGCCGCCACCAGAAGGTGATTGAAGAAGCGCCAAGCCCCTTCATTACCGACGCCACCCGCAAAGCCATGGGCGAGCAGGCGGTGCTGCTGGCCAAAGCGGTGAAGTACCAAAGCGCGGGCACGGTGGAGTTTGTGGTCGGCAAAGACCAGTCGTTTTACTTTCTGGAAATGAACACCCGACTGCAGGTTGAACACCCGGTGACTGAATGCATTACCGGGCTTGACCTGGTGGAATTGATGATTCGTGTGGCTGCAGGTGAACAACTGCCGCTGGCGCAAAAAGATGTGCGCAGGGACGGCTGGGCGATGGAGTGCCGCATCAATGCGGAAGACCCTTTCCGCAACTTTTTGCCGTCTACAGGCCGCTTGGTGCGCTTTCAACCACCCAAAGAAACCATGTTTGCCGCTGACACCGCGCACCTGTTCGGCGTGCGGGTTGACACCGGCGTGCAAGACGGTGGTGACATCCCGATGTACTACGACTCGATGATTGCCAAGCTCATCGTTCACGGCAAAGACCGGCTGGACGCGATTGCCAAAATGCGCGAGGCGCTCAATGGGTTTGTGATTCGCGGCATATCCAGCAACATTCCTTTTCAGGCGGCGCTGCTGGCACACCCCAAGTTTGTGGCGGGTGACTTCAATACGGGCTTCATTGCCGACAACTACGGCAAAGGCTTCTCGGCCGAAGACGTGCCGCATGATGACCCTGACTTTCTTGTCGCGCTGGCCGCCTACGTCAATCGCCGCTTGCTGGGCCGCGCCGCTGGTATCAGCGGCCAACTGCCTGGCCACGGCATGGCGGTGGGTGAAGAGTTTGTCATCATTGCACTCGGCGCTGAAGGTAACAACACCCCAAAGAGCGTTTTAGTGTCTGATTTTGAGGTCAAATCGGGCTACAGCCGAGTAGATACCGGGGTAAGCAGCTACGAAATATGTAGCGCCTGGCACCTGGGTGGCGCGCGTATTCGTGGCACTGTGAACGGCCAGCCTTTCACGGCGCAGGTCGAACGCGGTGTCGGCAAGAACCCGCTGGCGATCCGGGTGGCCCACAACGGCACACGCCTGGATGCGCTGGTGCTCAGCCCCCGCGCCGCTGCGCTGCATGCGCTGATGCCCTACAAAGCGCCGCCCGACATGAGCCGCTACGTGCTGTCGCCCATGCCCGGTTTGCTGGTCGATGTGGCGGTGCAGGTTGGCCAAAAAGTGCAGGCCGGTGAACGCGTGGCGGTGATTGAAGCGATGAAGATGGAAAATGTGCTTTTTGCAGTCGCTGATGGCGTGGTGGGCAAGGTGCTGGCGGCCAAGGGTGAATCGCTCACGGTGGATCAACCGATTGTTGAGTTCGCCTGATGACTGCCCTGCAACGCCCTTTCAAAGTCCTGGGCATCCAGCAAATCGCCATTGGCGCGCCCAGCAAAGACCGCTTGCGCACGTTGTGGGTGGACATGCTGGGGCTGCAAGTGACGGGTAAGTTCGTCAGTGAACGTGAAAACGTGGATGAGGACATCTGCGCCATCGGCAGCGGGCCGTTCAAGGTTGAGGTTGACCTGATGCAACCGCTGGACATCGACAAAAAACCAGCGGTGCACACCACGCCGCTGAACCACGTCGGCCTGTGGATTGACGATTTGCCCAGCGCGGTTCAATGGCTGACGGCTCAGGGGGTGCGTTTTGCACCTGGCGGCATCCGCAAGGGCGCAGCGGGCTACGATATCTGTTTTATGCACCCGAAGGCGAACGATGAGTTTGCGATTGCCGGGGAGGGTGTTCTCATTGAACTGGTGCAGGCACCGCCTGAAGTGATCACCGCGTTTTCGGCCCTTAGCACTTCTGCCTAGGCTCGATTCTGCCTAGGCCCCCTTTTTCTAACTGGAACATCCCCCATGGACTTAAGCCGTTTCCCCCGCCGCCGTTACACCCAGGGCTTCACGCCGCTGGAGCACCTGCCCAACTTCACGAAAGCCCTGGCTGCCACCTGCCCGGATGGCGCTGGCCCGAATGTCTGGATCAAGCGCGACGACATGCTGGGCTTGAGCCCCGGCGGCAACAAAACCCGCAAGCTTGAATTTCTGGTGGCCGACGCGCTGGCCCAGGGCGCCGACACCCTGATCACCTGCGGCGCGCCACAGTCCAACCATTGCCGCGCCACGCTGTCTGCTGCCGTCAAGGAAGGCATGAAGTGCCGTTTTGTGATTGAAGAGCGCGTGCCCAACAGCTACAAGGTTGATGCCAGTGGCAATAACTTTTTGTTCCGGCTGCTCGGCGTGGAGGCCATCACCGTCGTGCCTGCGGGCACCAACATGCTGGCTGCCATGCAGCAGGTGGCCGGCGAAGTGGCTGGCCTCGGGCGCAAGGGCTACATCGTGCCCGGCGGTGGGTCCAATGCGCTTGGCGGTCTGGGCTACGTGGCTTGCGCGCAAGAGTTACAGCAACAGTTTTTTGACCAGGGCGTGCAGATCGACAAAATCGTGGTCGGCTCAGGCAGTTCGGGCACGCATGGCGGCTTGCTGGCGGGTTTTCTGGGTAACCACATCCACATTCCCCTGATTGGCATCGGCGTCAGCCGTGACCCGGCCGACCAAAACCCGCTGGTGCACAAGGAAGCCCAAGCAGTGTGCGATCTGCTAGGGCTGGGCATCACAGTGTCAGCCGATGCGGTGGTGAGCTACGGCAATTGGTGGCGGCCCAAGTATTCGGTGCCCAACGCGGCGATGGTCGAGGCGGTACAAATGCTGGCGCGTACCGAGGCCGTTTTGCTCGACCCGGTCTACACCGGAAAAATCATGGCGGGCTTGATTGGCTTGGCACGTCAGGGCCATTTCAAACCTGGCGAGAACGTGCTGTTCATCCACACCGGCGGTGCGCCGTCGCTGCATGCCTATGAGGCTGAGGTGCTGGGCTTGGTGGACATGCCGGCTTAGGGTTTGGCTGAACGTGCGGCCCTGGATTTGGCCAGTGCGGCGGCAATGACTGACTGCTTCAGACTTGCAGGGCTCGCTTCAGCCGTGCTTTGAGCCGGTTTTGCCGGTGTTTTAGGGCTTTTGACCAATGAATCTTTGCGCGATCTGCTATGAAAATTATAGCGATTGAGCGCCTCATCAGCCTGCGCTTGCGACCACGCTGCCCAGCCGGTACGTTCGCCGCTGACGGTTTCCAGACTGATGCAATCGACCGGACACACGGCAACGCATAGCTCGCAGCCGGTGCAATGTTGCTCGATCACGGTGTGCATCATCTTGTTGCTGCCCAAAATCGCGTCGGTGGGGCAGACCGGCAGGCACAGCGTGCAGCCTATGCACCAGGCCTCATCAATCACGGCGACGCTGCGTGGGGCTTCCAGGCCGTTGGCGGGGTTCAGGCTCAGCACGGGCTGGCCAGTGATGGCCGCCAGTCTGGCAACCCCTTCATCGCCGCCGGGCGGGCACTGGTTGATGGCGGCCTGGCTATGGCTAACAGCCTCGGCGTAAGCATTGCAGTCCGGGTAGCCGCAGCGCGTGCACTGGGTTTGGGGCAGTGCCGCGTGTATCTGACGGACAAGGATGGCAACGCTGTCGCGGTCAGTGGGGTCGGGGTTTGTCACCCTGCGATTGTCCCGCTTTATTTGCTGCGTGCTGCTTTGGCCGGGGCGCGCTTGACCGCGGTTTTGGCTTTAGTTTTGACTGCAGTTTGGACTGCGGCTTTCACAACAGGTTTGGATGCTGCTGCCGGCTTGTTCACGCTTTTGTTGGCTTCCAGAATGAACGCCTTGACGGCTGGGTACACCAACTCGCGCCAGCGCCTGCCGCTGAAAATACCGTAGTGCCCAGCGCCTTCGGCTTCAAAGTGCCTTTTGTGTCCGGCGGGAACGCCGGTGCACATGTCGAGCGCAGCTTCTGTCTGGCCCGAGCCTGAGATATCGTCCAGCTCGCCCTCGACCGTCATCACACGGGTGGTTTTGATGTCGGCCGGAATGACGCGCTCCAATTCGCCGCTGAGTGACTTCACGTCCCAAGTGCCGTTGACCAGCTTGTACTTCTGGAACACAACCTCAATCGTCTCCAGGTAGTAGTCAGCGTCCATGTCCAGCACCGCGTTGTATTCGTCGTAAAACTTGCGGTGCATTTCGGCGCTGGCATCGTCGCCTTTGACCAGGTCCTTGAAGAAGTCGAAATGACTCTTGGCATGGTTGCTGGGGTTCATGGCCACAAAACCGGTGTGCTGCAAAAAGCCGGGGTACACGCGGCGGCCCGCGCCTGGAAAGTTGCTGGGCACGCGGTAAATCACATTGTTTTCAAACCACGAGTAGGGCTTGGTCATGGCCAGGTTGTTGACGGCAGTAGGTGACTTGCGCGCATCAATCGGCCCGCCCATCATGGTCATCGACAGCGGGGTGGTTTCGCCACGCGAGGCCATCAGCGAAATCGCGGCAAACACCGGCACCGTGGGCTGGCAGACGCTGATCACATGGCAATTGCCATATTTGCCCTGCAGGTGGCGAATGAACTCCTGCACGTAATTGACGTAGTCGTCCAAATGGAACGTGCCTTCTGACAATGGCACCAAGCGGGCGTTTTTCCAGTCGGTGATGTAGACCTTGTGGTCTTTCAGCATGGTTTTGACGGTGTCACGCAGCAGCGTGGCGTAGTGGCCAGACAGTGGGGCCACAATCAGCACCGCAGGCTGGTCCTTCAGGTGATCCAGCGTGGCGCTGTCGTCCGTGAAACGCTTGAACCGGCGCAATTCGCAAAACGGCTTGTCGATCTCCACGCGTTCATGAATCGCAACTTCCACCTCACCTTCGACAATGTTCTGAATGCCAAAAACCGGGCGCTCGTAGTCTTTGCCCAAACGGTAAATCAGTTCATAGCCCGCCGCCATGCGCTGTACAAACGGGTTCTGCGCTATCGGCGATGAGCTGTTGCTGTACAGCTTGGCAGCGGCCAGTGCAAAATCGATAAACGGCTCCATCAGGGTACGCTGGGTTTCGTAGACTTGGTAAAGCATGGTTTGAAGGCCTCGGTAAAGAATTCATGTTGCAGTGCAACAATATAACAGGCTGCCGACTTGTTTTCACCGCGACAACAACCCTATCAAAATAAATCTGACACCCGGTAGTGTAAATATTTTTTGACAATCAACCACCGCACGTATGCCTACCCTCTTACCGCTTTCGCTTGACAGCATCGTTTCACTGCAAAAATCCGACCGCATGCCGGTTATGTTTTTGGGCCACGGCAGCCCGATGAATGCCTTGCCCGGCAATGAATACTTCAACAGCTGGCAGGCTTTGGGGGCGGAGTTCGGATCAAAAATGGCCCGACCCCAGCTGATTTTGTGCATTTCTGCCCACTGGCTGACCGAAGGCTGGCAGCTGACCGCCATGGCCCGCCCTAAAACCATTCACGACTTTGGCGGCTTCCCGCAAGAGCTGTTTGACCAGCAATACCCCGCACCGGGCGACGTGGCCGCAGCACAAGCCATCAGCCAGTTGGTCCGCCAGCGCGGGTCGTTGCCGTTGGGGCTGGACGAAAAAGACTGGGGCCTGGACCACGGCACCTGGAGCGTTTTAAAACCGATGTTTCCCGGCGCCGACATTCCAGTCATCCAGCTCAGCATGGACTATTCAAGGGTGCCCGAAGAGCACTACGCCCTGGCCCAGCAGCTCAAAGCGCTGCGCGACAGGGGCGTGCTGATCGTCGGCAGCGGCAACATCGTGCACAACCTGCGGCAAATGCAGCGCGGGGCAGCCGCCAACCAGGCCTACGACTGGACGCTGGAGTTTGACCAGACGACAGGCGGGCTGATTCAGCAAGGCAATTTGGGCGCGCTGCCCAACTTTTTGCAATGGGGCAGTTTGGCGAAGCTGGCCCATCCTACCCATGAACACTACTTGCCTCTGCTGTACGCCGCTGGGGCGGTGGACGGTAAGGAGCCGATGCGGTTTTTTAACGTTGACTACCAGGGCGGGTCGATTGCGATGCGGTCTGTGGTGTGGGGGTAGGCTAAAACACACCTGAAAAAGCCCAAAAAACAGCTATCTAAGTAGTTTCAAGCTCAAACCACCTTGGCAATACTCGCGCAGACGTGGTCAATGTTCTTGCTGTTCAAGGCCGCCACACACATCCGCCCAGCATCCGTCCCATACACCCCAAACTCACTGCGCAAGCGCTGCATCTGGTCTTTGCTAAGGCCTGAATAGCTGAACATGCCAATCTGGTCGGTGATAAAGCTCATGTCCTGCTTGACGCCCGCCGCCTTCAGCCCATCGACCAGCTTTTGCCGCATGGCCTTGATGCGAACCCGCATTTCGGTCAGCTCGGCTTCCCACTGGGCGCGCAGCTCGGGCGTGTTCAGCACTGTGGCCACCACCGTGGCGCCGTGGATTTGCGGGTTGCTGTAGTTGGTGCGAATGACCAGTTTGAGCTGGCTTAGCACACGATCTGCTTCTTCTTTGGTGCTGCAGACGACCGACAGCGCGCCGACGCGCTCGCCATACAAAGAGAAGCTTTTGCTGAACGACGTGGAAACGAAAAAATTCAGGCCAGCGGCGACAAACTTGGCCACCGCAGCGCCGTCTTCCTTGATGCCATAGCCAAAGCCTTGGTAAGCCATGTCTAAAAACGGTGTGATGTTGCGAGCCTTGACGACGGCAATGACCTGGTCCCACTGGGCGGGGCTGATGTCGTAACCGGTGGGGTTGTGGCAGCAGGCGTGCAGCACGGCAATCGTTCCGGGCGCAGCTGCGTTCAGGGCGGCCAGCATGCCGTCAAAGTCAATGCCGCGCTTGGCAGCGTCGTAATACGGGTGGCTGACAACGTCAAAGCCGGCCTGGGCGAATAGGGCTTTGTGGTTTTCCCAGCTGGGGTCTGAAATCATGACTTTGGCGTTGGGGCTGAGCTTTTTCAAAAAGTCTGCGCCTATCTTCAGGCCGCCCGTGCCGCCAATGCCTTGGGCGGTGGCGACGCGGCCGCTTTTGACCGGCTCGCTGTCAGCGCCAAAAACCAGCGCTTTCACAGCCGAGTCGTAGGCTGCAATACCGTCAATCGGCAGGTAGCCGCGTGGCTTGGGTGAGGCCATCATCAGCTTTTCAGCGGCTTGTACGCAGGCCAGCAGCGGCAGCTTGCCGTTGTCGTCGTAATACACGCCCACGCCCAGGTTGACTTTGTGGGGGTTGGTGTCTGCCGCAAAGGCTTCGTTGATGCCCAAGATCGGGTCACGTGGGGCCATTTCGACGGCGGTAAATATAGACATGGGGTTCCTGAAAGTTAAAAAAGACGTAAGCTAGAGAGTTACCCTGATTTTAATGGTGCTCGCAAGGCGTCTTTTGAGGTTTTTTATGCCAGAAGTACTTGAACTCATCACCCCAGCGCATGACGGGCCCCTCAAAGGCACATTCGCGAGCTTTCCTGATTCGCCTTTTGAGCTGTTCCAGCCCTACCTGCCCGCTGGCGACCAGCCGCAGGCCATCGACAAACTGGTCGAGGGCGTTAATGATGGCGAGGTGTTTCAAACGCTGCTGGGCGTGACGGGCTCGGGCAAAACTTACACCATGGCCAATGTGATTGCACGGCTGGGCCGGCCAGCCATTGTGTTTGCGCCCAACAAGACCCTGGCCGCCCAGCTGTACAGCGAGTTCCGGGAGTTCTTTCCGAAAAACGCGGTCGAATACTTTGTCAGCTACTACGACTATTACCAGCCTGAAGCCTACGTGCCGCAGCGCGATTTGTTCATTGAAAAAGACTCAGCTATCAACGAGCACATCGAGCAGATGCGCCTGTCGGCCACCAAGAGCGTGCTCGAACGCCGCGACACCATCATCGTGGCCACCGTCAGTGCCATTTACGGCATTGGTGCCCCGGAGGACTACACCCAGATGCGCTTTATTGCGCGGGTCGCCGACAAGATGGGCCAGCGCGATGTGATTGCACGCTTGATTCGCATGCAATACCAGCGCAATGACGTGGACTTTTCACGCGGTACCTTTCGTGTGCGGGGCGATGTGATCGATGTGTTTCCGGCGGAGCATTCAGAACTGGCGCTGCGCATTGAACTGTTTGATGACGAGATTGAGTCCTTGCAGTTGTTTGACCCGCTGACGGGCCGCATTCGGCAAAAGGTGCCGCGCTTTGTGGTGTACCCCAAAAGCCATTACGTCACGCCGCGCGACAAGGTGATGATGTCGATTGAAACCATCAAGCTGGAGCTGGCTGAACGCATCGATTATTTCGTCAAGCAGGGCAAGCTGGTGGAGGCTCAGCGCATCGAGCAGCGCACCCGGTTTGACCTGGAAATGCTGACTGAAATCGGCCACTGCAAAGGCATTGAAAACTACACCCGCCATTTAAGTGGCGCGCCGCCCGGCTCGCCGCCGTCAACCCTGTGCGACTACATGCCCAAAGACTCGGTGATGTTTCTCGACGAAAGCCACGTGATGATGGGGCAATTAAGTGCCATGTACAACGGCGACCGCTCACGTAAAACCACGCTGGTTGACTATGGCTTTAGGCTGCCCAGCGCGCTGGACAACCGGCCGCTGAAGCTGGAAGAGTTTGAGACCAAAATGCACCAGGCGATTTTTGTGTCGGCCACACCCGCTGCCTACGAAAAAGAACACGCCGGTCAAGTGGTCGAGCAAGTCGTGCGGCCAACGGGCCTGGTTGACCCGCAGGTAGAGGTACGGCCAGCGGTGAACCAGGTGGACGATGTGCTGGGTGAAATCCGCATTCGGGTGGATAAAAACGAGCGCGTGCTCATCACCACGCTGACCAAGCGCATGGCTGAACAACTGACCGACTACCTGAGCGAAAACGGCGTGAAGGTGCGCTACCTGCACAGCGATGTGGACACGGTCGAGAGGGTTGAAATTTTGCGTGACCTGCGTCTCGGAGCGTTTGATGTGCTGGTCGGCATCAATTTGCTGCGCGAGGGTTTGGACATTCCCGAGGTCTCTCTGGTGGCGATTCTGGACGCTGACAAAGAAGGTTTTTTGAGGGCCGAGCGCAGCCTGATTCAAACCATAGGCCGAGCCGCCCGTAACCTGAATGGCCGCGCGATTTTGTACGCAGATCGCATCACCGATTCGATGGCCAAAGCGATGGGTGAGACGGAGCGTCGCCGTAACAAGCAAATCGCGCACAACATCGAACACAACATCACGCCGATGAGCGTGGTCAAGCGCATCAAGGACTTGATTGACGGTGTTTACAGCGAAAAATCCGGCAAAGAGACCGACAAACTTCTGCTGCAAAGGGCGCTGGTAGAGGACATGAGTGAAAAAGACGTGTCCAGAGAGATCAAACGGCTTGAAAAGCAGATGGTCGAGCACGCCAAAAACCTTGAGTTTGAAAAGGCCGCGAAGGTGCGGGATCAGTTGCACATTCTCAAAGAGCAGGCCTTCGGCGCGCCGGGGTCCGACAACATCGGACCAATACGCGCTTGAACATAAAATTACCAGGCGGTACGTATTTCTACTGCCTGGTTTAAATTATGCGGAACCCCTTGAGTTCTGCTATACTTGACCAATCTAGTCAAGAACAAACGGATAACAACAAAAAAGCCCGTGTGCAGGTCGACTGCCCTGGGTGGCTGGAGGAGTAAACCTCTTTTGAAACATCATTTTCAAAGGTAACAATTGCTGTTTAGCGACAGCCAAGCTAACTTTAAGGAGCTTGTTATGCGCCTCACGACCAAAGGCCGCTTTGCGGTCACTGCGATGATTGATTTGGGCCTGCGACAAAACAGCGGGCCGGTAACTCTGGCGGCAATTAGCCAGCGCCAGCAAATTTCCTTGTCTTACCTTGAGCAACTTTTTGGCAAGTTGCGTCGCCACGAGTTGGTTGAATCCACCCGTGGCCCGGGCGGCGGTTACACGCTGGGCCGCAAGGCGGCTGACATTACTGTTGCCGACATCATCGTATCGGTGGACGAGCCGATTGATGCGACCCAGTGCAGCGGCAAAGAAAACTGTATGGGCGAGGGCGCCCGATGTATGACGCACGAGCTGTGGGCATCACTGAACAGCCGCATGGTTGAGTTTTTGGACTCTGTCAGCTTGCAAAAGCTGGTCGATGAGCAGTTGGCCAAGGGCTTGGTGGTTGAGAACTCACCGATGGTGAAAAAGGCCATCTTTACTCAGCCGATGCCCAAGCCAACCCGCGTGAATGCGCCCAATTCTGTGTTCGCTTTGGGCAATGCGTTTTCCAAGTCCTGATCAAGTATTGCCAGAGATTTTTGTCGCGTATTCGCTATCCAGCCAGCCAATTTATTGAGCACGTCAAATGGAAACCCCACACTTCCCCATCTACATGGACTACAGCTCCACCAATCCGTGTGACCCGCGGGTCGTGGACGCGATGATTCCATGGTTGCGCGAGCACTTCGGCAATCCTGCGTCGCGCAGCCATGCCTGGGGCTGGGAGGCCGAAGCAGCTGTCGAAAAAGCGCGTGAGCACGTCGCTGCGTTGATAGGTGCAGATCCGCGAGAGATTGTGTGGACCAGCGGTGCCACCGAGTCCAACAACCTGGCCATCAAAGGCGCAGCGCAGTTTTACAAAACCAAGGGAAAGCACATCATCACGGTCAAGACCGAACATAAAGCCGTGCTTGATACCTTCCGGGAACTGGAACGCCAGGGTTTCGATGCGACTTATCTTGACGTTCAGGCCGACGGTTTGCTGGACATGGAACTGCTGAAGGCAGCGATTCGGCCAGACACGATTTTGGTCAGCGTGATGTTTGTCAACAACGAAATTGGCGTGATTCAAGACGTGGCGGCGATTGGCGCGTTGTGTCGTGAAAAAGGCATCATCTTTCACACCGATGCCGCGCAAGCCACCGGGCGTGTTGACATTGACTTGACGGCGCTACCGATTGATTTGATGAGCCTGACGTCGCACAAGACCTATGGCCCCAAAGGCATAGGTGCGCTGTATGTTCGGCGTAAGCCACGCGTTCGGCTTGAAGCACAAATGCACGGTGGCGGTCACGAGCGCGGCATGCGCTCGGGTACCTTGCCGACGCACCAGTGCGTGGGGATGGGTGAGGCTTACCGTATTGCCAAAGCCGAGATGCATGAGGAAAACAAACGAATTCGCGGTTTGCAACAGAGGATGCTCAATGGCCTGAAAGATGTTGAAGAAGTGTTCTTGAATGGCCACGCCGACAAACGCGTCCCGCACAACCTGAACATGAGCTTTAACTATGTGGAAGGCGAGTCGCTGATCATGGGCATCAAGGGATTGGCTGTGTCGAGTGGCTCCGCTTGTACGTCTGCATCTTTAGAGCCCAGCTATGTTTTGCGTGCCCTGGGTCGCAGCGACGAATTGGCCCACAGCAGCCTGCGCATGACGATGGGCCGCTGGACGACGGAAGAAGAAATTGACTACGCGGTCGGCACGATTAAAGAGAACGTGGCCAAACTGCGCGAACTGTCACCCTTGTGGGACATGTTCAAAGAAGGGATCGACTTGTCGACGATCCAATGGGCTGCTCATTGAGCAGCGCTTCGCAAAAAGTTAAGAGGTAAACATCATGGCATACAGTGAAAAAGTGGTAGACCACTACGAAAACCCCCGCAACGTTGGCTCGTTTGAAAAGGGCGACGACACGGTTGGCACCGGCATGGTCGGCGCACCGGCTTGCGGCGATGTGATGAAGCTGCAAATCAAGGTCAATCCAGTAACCGGTGTCATCGAAGATGCGCGCTTTAAAACCTATGGCTGCGGCTCGGCCATCGCGTCCAGTTCCCTTGTGACCGAATGGGTCAAAGGCAAAACGCTGGACCAGGCCGCCAGCATCAAAAACAGCGAAATTGCTCAAGAGCTGGCACTGCCGCCAGTCAAGATTCACTGCTCCATTCTGGCGGAAGACGCCATCAAAGCGGCTGTGAGCGACTACAAGCAAAAGCATGGCCAAGCGCGGGCCATTGCAGCCTGATCATTAGCCTGAAAAATCCAAATGTCCGTAACCCTGACCGACGCCGCTGCCCGCCACGTGACCCGCTACATGACCAAGCGCGGCAAAGGCGTTGGCGTGCGGCTTGGTGTCAAAACCACTGGCTGCTCGGGCCTGGCCTATAAGCTTGAATACGCTGACGAAATCGCACCTGAAGATGTGGTGTTTGAGGACAACGGCGTGACCGTGCTGGTCGACCCCAAAAGCATGGCCTACATTGATGGCACGCAGCTTGACTTTGTGCGTGAAGGATTGAACGAGGGCTTCAAGTTTCTCAACCCGAATGAGCGGGACAGATGCGGGTGTGGCGAAAGCTTCCGTGTGTGAACCTTCAGTCCAGTGATTTCGAACTTTTCGGTTTAACGCAAAAGTTCAGCCAAGACCGCGCAGCCATTGATGCCCGCTGGAAGGAGCTCCAGAAAGAAGCGCACCCCGACAAATTCGCCGTACAAGGTGCCAGCGCCCAGCGCGTGGCCATGCAGTGGTCGGTGCGCATCAATGAGGCCTACCAGCGACTCAAAGACCCGCTCAGCCGCGCCGCCTACCTTTGCGAGTTGAATGGCGCTGCTGTCAACGCTGAAAACAACACCGCCATGCCTGCCAGTTTTTTGATGCAGCAAATAGAATGGCGGGAGTCCCTGGATGAGGCCGAAACGGTTGAAGACGTTCATGAAATTTCCGTTCAGACCAATGAATTCAAGCGCGAGCAGCTATTAAAAATAGAGCAATTGATAGATGGCCAAAACGACTTCAAGGCAGCTGTCGAGCATGTCAGAAGCCTGATGTTTGTTGAGCGTTTCCGCGCCGAGGTTGAGGCCCGCCTGGATCTGCTGGGACAATAAGTATTCACACGATCAAAAGATCAAACGATCAAAAGATCAAAAGATCAAAAGATCAAAAGATCAAACGACATTAAGCGACCTTAAGCGACATGGCACTTCTTCAAATTTCCGAACCCGGCCAGGCGCCCAACCCGCACGAAAGACGCATCGCTATCGGCATTGATTTGGGCACCACCCATTCGCTGGTGGCCAGTGTGCGCAGCGGCGTCTCCGAATGCCTGCCTGACGACGAAGGCCGGGTGATTTTGCCGAGTGTCGTGCGTTACCTGCCAGGCGACAAGCGCCAGATTGGTTTTGCAGCCTTGGCCGCGCAGGTCGATGACCCGGCCAACACCATTGCGTCCGTCAAGCGGCTGATGGGTCGGGGCATCCATGACATTGGCAACCGCGCGCAGTTGCCTTATCAGTTGATTGACAAGCCAGGCATGGTCACACTGCAAACTGTGGCCGGTGAAAAAAGTCCGGTTGAAATCAGTGCCGAGATTTTGGCAACGCTGCGCTTTCGGGCTGAAGACACCTTTGACGACGACATTTACGGTGCGGTCATTACCGTCCCTGCCTACTTTGACGATGCCCAGCGCCAAGCGACCAAAGATGCGGCGCAGCTGGCTGGCTTGAATGTTTTGCGACTGATCAATGAGCCCACTGCAGCAGCTATTGCATATGGCCTGGACAACGCGAGCCAGGGCGTGTTTGCGATTTATGACCTGGGTGGCGGAACGTTCGATGTTTCCATCCTGCGCCTGACCGAAGGTGTGTTTGAGGTGGTGGCGACGGGTGGCGATTCAGCCCTGGGTGGCGATGACTATGACCGCGCGCTGGTGGACTGGGTGTTGGCCAAAGCCGGGTTGGCGGCAGATACCTTGAGCCCTGCTGACAAA
Organism: Polaromonas sp.; assembly: GCA_046303055.1. Lineage (GTDB taxonomy): Bacteria > Pseudomonadota > Gammaproteobacteria > Burkholderiales > Burkholderiaceae_C > Polaromonas. The sequence continues at coordinate 71,673 of JBKCGU010000162.1, read as the reverse complement.
GCTGCGTTGCAGCGTGCTGCACGGACGTGCAAAGAGGCGCTGTCAATCACGCCTGCTGCCCAGTTTTCAGCGCAACTTGCCAAGACGCTGCTTAACTTTGAAATCCGGGCTGAAGATTTTGAAACTACGACGGCGCAGCTGACGCAGCGGACCTTGACGGCTGCTCGCAAGGTACTTCGTGATGCCAAACTGGATAAAAGTGACATTGATGGCGTGGTGCTGGTGGGCGGCTCTACCCGCATGCCACAAGTGCGCAAAGCGGTGTCCAGTTTTTTTGGCCGAGAGCCTTTGGTCAATTTGAATCCCGACGAAGTGGTGGCACTGGGAGCGGCTATTTCTGCCAACCAATTGGCGGGCAACAATGCGGGCAGCGATCTGCTGTTGCTCGATGTGACTCCCTTGTCCCTAGGCATTGAAACCATGGGCGGCCTGGTCGAGCGCATCGTGCCGCGCAACCAGACCATCCCGACTGCGATGGCGCAAGACTTCACGACTTACCAGGACGGCCAGACCGCGCTTGCGCTACATGTGGTGCAGGGCGAACGTGACCTGGTGGCCGACTGTCGCAGCCTGGCCCATTTTGAGCTGCGCGGCATACCGCCCATGGTGGCGGGCGCAGCACGCATTCGCGTCACATTTACTGTTGATGCAGATGGTTTGCTGAGCGTGGAGGCCAAAGAACAGATCAGTGGCGTGCAGGCGCGCATTGACGTGAAACCATCGTATGGCCTGTCTGACGACGAGATCGCGCGCATGCTGCAGGACAGCTTTTCAACCGCCCAGCAAGATATGGCCTCGCGTGCCCTGGCTGAAGCGCGTGTTGACGCTGACCGCATGGTTCTGGCCGTTAAAACGGCCCTGGAAGCAGATGCCGATTTACTCGGTTCCAACGAGCACGCGCAAATCGACAGTCTGATCGTTGGCTTGATCAACGCCCGCGAAAATGGGGATGCCGCGACGATTGAAGCAGCCACCCAAGCACTGGCAAAAGGCACCGAAGCCTTCGCTGCGGAGCGCATGAACCGGGGCATACAACAAGCCTTGGCTGGCAAAAACATTGAATCCGTCTGAACACCTCGTCATGCCCATTATCAAAATCCTTCCCCACGCCGAATACTGCCCGCAAGGCGCTGAAATCACCGCGCCCGCAGGCACCTCGATTTGCGAGGCCTTGCTGGACAACAACATCAACATTGAGCATGCCTGTGACATGAGCGCGGCTTGTACCACTTGTCATGTCATCGTGCGCGAGGGCTTTGCATCGCTGAATGCACCGGAGGAAGAGGAGGACGACTTGCTCGACCGCGCCTGGGGCCTGGAGCCGAACTCGCGCCTGAGCTGTCAGGCCATACTGGCACAAGCCAATGTCACGGTTGAAATCCCCAAATACACCATCAACCACGCCAAAGAACTTCATTGAAAAAGGATCGGCATCGACATGCGCCAAATTTTTCTGGACACCGAAACCACTGGGCTGTCCCCTGATAACGGAGACCGCATCATCGAGATCGGCTGTGTTGAACTGGTGGCCCGCAAGCTGACAGGCAACAACAAACACTTTTACCTGAACCCTGAGCGAGACAGCCATGAAGACGCGCTGAAAGTCCACGGCATCAGCAACGAGTTTTTAAAAGACAAACCCCGCTTTGGCGTGATCGCCGGTGAGCTGCTGGCGTATTTGAACGGCGCTGAAATCATCATTCATAACGCGCCGTTTGATGTGGGATTTTTAAATAAGGAGTTGGAAATTTGCGGCCAGCCGCCCATCTCGGCTCACGTCGGCAAGATCACCGACAGTCTGATGATGGCCAAGGAGTTGTATCCCGGCAAACGCAATTCACTGGATGCACTGTGTGACCGGCTCGAGGTCGATAACTCGGGCCGCACCTTGCACGGCGCGCTGCTGGACGCGGAACTGCTGGCCGACGTATACATCAACCTGACGCGCGGACAAAACAGCCTGATGATGGACGCCGGTACCACTGCCCAAAGCGATATGGACGCACCAGCCATTGACCTGAGCCAGTTTGTGCTGCCGCTGCTGGCCGCCAACGACGACGAACTGGATGCACATGAAAAGCTGCTACTCGACATCGATAAGGCCAGCAAAGGCAAGACGGTCTGGCGCTCAGCCACAGCCTGATAGTCAGCATATAATTGAAGGCTTGCCGAAAAGCAACGGGAGATTAGCTCAGGGGTAGAGCACTGCATTCACACTGCAGGGGTCGCAAGTTCGAAACTTGCATCTCCCACCACGTAAGCTATTGATTTTATTTAAAAAAATCTAATCAGATACTTGCTGAGGTGGCTGAAACGATTATTCGGCACACATTTGACACACTCGTTGAAAAAAGGGTGTCGAAATGGCGGTCATTCGCCATCGCGGGGATTTTCAATATCAAGCAATCGTTCGTCGTCGTGGCTACGAGGAACAAACTCTAACTTTCACCACCCAAAAAGAAGCTCAGTCGTGGGCTATCAACGTTGAATCAGAGATGGTTTGCGGTGTGTTTGTCTCCCGCTTACGCTGAGCGCACCATGCTGTGCGAAGTTATCGAACGGTACGTCGTACAGCACGGTCAGGGTGGGGCTGCTGTCTTGGGTCATTTTGGACTTGCAATCATGTTGCCAGAGCGGCGGCTGGCTTGCAGGGTGTGCAGCGCATTCACGGCCAGTCCATGCGGGCAAGCTGAGTGCTTTGCGGCCCTGTCCTGTCACATTACTGCCACTTAACTGACACAAGCACGTCACCCCGGACTCTCACAATCCAGGTATGCAAAAAGTCAACCAAGCCACACCAAGCCTGAGTTTCAACCAGCAGTGCCTGCGCATTTTGCGCTGTACCGCCAAGGCGCTGGCCAGCAGCCCGGGTGGTTTGCGTTTCGAGCCGGGAGCGCGACCCTGGCTGGAGGGACTTCAAAGCATTTGCCCCATGCTCCCGAGCGTTGGCAAATGACCTTCCATCAGCAGCCCCGACCTCGGGGCTTTTTTACGGCAAGTTTTGAATATTGAACCGATAGCGATAAACCCAAGGAGCTCACGATGAAAGAACTGCCCAACCCCACTTTTGCCCTGTCCCCCGTGGCGATGCCACAAGTTATCCGGGGGTCACTTTGTCCAAGCGGTCAAACTGTCGTTTCCGATATTGTTCAAAGGCCTGCCGTGGGCAAAATCTCGGTCAGCTGGGCCCGGCATCAAGACGAGGTCCGGGCGGCGCAGCGCCTGAGGTACCAGGTTTTTGCGCTTGAAATGGGTGCCACACTGCCCGTGACCGTCCCCGGCCATGATATTGATTTGTTTGACGACTACTGCGAGCACCTGCTGGTGCGTGACGAGGCCAGTGGTGATGTGATTGGCACCTACCGCGTGTTGACACCTACCCAGGCCAAGCGTGCGGGCAGCACCTACAGCGACACCGAGTTTGACCTGACGCGCTTGCGCAGCCTGCGTGAGCGCATGGTTGAGTTGGGCCGCAGCTGCGTGCATGCAGACCACCGCTCGGGTGGCGTCATCCTGGCGCTGTGGGGTGCGCTGGCTGAGTTTATGGCGCGCAATCAGCTGGACACCATGATCGGCTGCGCCAGTATCCCGATGCAAACTCCTGGCGCGAACAGCGGCCAGGCGGCAGCCAGCATCTGGCGGCAGGTCAGTCAGACGCATTTGGCACCGATTGACTATCACGTCACGCCGCGCCTGGCGCTGCCAGTCGACAAGCTTGACGACTCGCTGAACATTGAGCCGCCTGCGCTGATTCGCGGCTACTTACGTCTGGGTGCCAAAGTGCTCGGTGCTCCCGCCTGGGACCCTGACTTTAACTCTGCCGACCTGCCGATGATGATGCGCATTGCCGATCTGCCTCCGCGCTATCTGAAGCACTTCACGGCCCAGCCGGTTACTCAATCTGCCCACAAACCTGTGGTGGTGTGATGCGGACGATGTTTGACGCTTTGGGTTCCATGGGCAGTACATCAGGTGTAGCTGCCCGGGAGCCGCATGATAACGATGATGAATCGCTGCGCAAACGTTATCGCACGGTTTTTATCTCTGACCTGCACCTGGGCACACCTGGCTGCCAGGCCGACGCGCTGCTTGATTTTTTAAAAGCCCACCCCAGCGACAACCTGTACCTGGTCGGCGACATCATTGACGGCTGGCAATTGCGCCGCAAATGGTATTGGCCACAGGCTCACAACGACGTGGTGCAAAAGCTGCTCAAGCGTGCACGCAAGGGCTGCCGGGTGGTGTTCATACCAGGCAACCATGATGAGTTTGCACGTGAATTTATAGGCCACCGTTTTGGCGACATCGAGGTGATGGAAGAGGCTGTACACACCACCGCTGATGGGCGCCAATTGTGGGTCATTCATGGTGACTACTTTGATGCCGTGGTGCAATGCGCCAAGTGGCTGGCCATCGTGGGGGACAACCTGTATGAATTCACTCTGAAATTGAATCGCTACCTGAACAGCTTGCGCGCCCGCCTGGGCTTGCCGTATTGGTCACTGTCGGCGTACTTGAAGCAAAAGGTCAAAAGCGCACTTAACTACGTGACCGATTTTGAAGTGGCTGTGGCCAATGAGGCGCGCCAGCGCGGGCATCAGGGCGTGGTGTGCGGGCATATCCATCGCGCCGAGATGCGCGACATTGACGGTGTGCTGTATTGCAACGATGGCGACTGGGTGGAAAGCCGCACTGCATTGGTTGAACACTTTGATGGCACGCTGGAGCTGCTGCACTGGGCCCCGTCGCATGAAAAGCAGGGCCGTGCACAAATGGGCAACACCGTTAACGCTTGACGATACTCCAAGGAAAGCACCAAACATGAAAATTGCACTTATCACTGACGCATGGCTACCGCAGGTCAATGGCGTCGTCACCACGCTGGTCGAGCTGGTGCGCGAACTGCAGGCACTGGGCCACAACGTTGACGTGATACACCCCAGCCTGTTCAAAACCCGGCCCTGCCCCGGCTACGCGGGCATTGACTTGGCTGTGTCACCCAAGCGGGTGCTGACAGAAAAGCTTGATGCGTTTGCACCCGAGGCGATTCATATTGCCACGGAGGGGCCGCTGGGCTGGGCTGCGCGCCGCTACTGCACCAAACGAGCGCTCCGGTTCACCACCGCATTTCACACCAAGTTTCCTGAAATTTTGCAGGCCGCACTGAAGATTCCGCTGTCATGGGGCTACGCGCTGTTCAGGTACTTTCACAAGCCATCAGCGGGTGTGATGGTGCCCACCAACGGTGTCCTGCGCATGTTGTCCCAGCGCGGCTTTAAAAACCTGCGGGGCTGGACGCACGGTGTTGACACCGATCTCTTTGCCTACCAGGCCCAACCCAGGTCGTACCCACCGATGGGTACGCTGGTGCGGCCTGTGTCGCTGTTTGTGGGCCGTGTGTCCTATGAAAAAAACATTGATGCTTTTTTGAATCTTGACATACCAGGCACCAAGGTGGTCTGCGGCGTGGGGCCGCTGGAGGCATCGCTCAAGCAGCGCTACCCGCAGGTGCGCTGGATGGGCTTGCTGCCCCGGCAAGAGCTGGTCAGGGTCTATTCAGCCGCCGATGTGTTTGTGTTTCCCAGCCGGTCTGAAACCTTTGGCCTGGTGATGCTGGAGGCGATGGCGACTGGCACACCAGTAGCGGCCTATCCGGTCGACGGGCCGCTGGAGGTGCTGTGCAAGGCTGGTGGAACAGATGATGGCGTGCATTACGGTGGTGTTCTGCACGCTGACTTGAAGCAGGCTTGTTATCAGGCGCTGGCCGTACCGCGCCACGAGGCCCGCTTGCGAGCGCTTGATTTCAGCTGGTCGCAAGCAGCTCAGTTGTTTGAAGGGTTTCTGGTTAGCGCCCAGCCGCACAAGGCAAGTAACATAGGGTCAGGCGGTGCTGTTGTCACACCACGGTCATTAAACTTGTAAACACTGGCCAGTATTCCCACACCATTCACGACAACTGCACACGCCTTGACTCTCCTGACTACCCCCTCCATTTTGCCAAAACAGCCCGTCGCCAGACCGGTTCAGTTTCTGGACCGCGACCACAGCATCCTGGCTTTTAACGAGCGGGTGCTGGACTGGGCCCGGCGTGGTGACGTGCCTTTGCTGGAGCGGTTGCGCTATTTGTGCATTGTGTCGTCCAACCTGGACGAGTTTTTTGAAGTGCGTGCCGCACCCCACCTGACGGCGGCACAAACCAGCGAACAAAAAGGGCTCTACACGGTCGAGTCATTCAAGGCACTGTCTTTGCTGGCGCATGACATGGTGGCGCGTCAGTACGCGTTATACAACGACAATCTCCTGCCAGAGTTCGAAAAGCAGGGTATCCGCATCGTCTCGCACGGCGAACGCAACGCTGACCAGAGGCGCTGGGTCAAATCCTACTTTGAGCGTGAAGTGCGGCCACTGCTGATACCCGTGGGTCTGGACCCCTCGCACCCGTTTCCGCAGGTGGCCAACAAGTCTTTGAACTTTATTGTGCGGCTCAGTGGCCACGATGCATTTGGCCGCGAAAACGACATCGCCATTGTCAAAGTGCCGCGGGTGCTGCCGCGCTTTATTCACATGCCGGACAAAAGTAGCAAAAGCAGCAAAGGCATCAACAAGGGCATGCTGTTTGTATCACTGTCCAGCGTGATTCGCTCCCACCTTGCTGACCTGTTCCCCGGCAGGGACGTGGGGCAGTTTTCACAGTTTCGCGTGACCCGCCATTCCGATCTGGCAGTCGACGAGGACGATGTGCAAAACCTGCGCACCGCCTTGCGCCAGGGGTTGGAGCAGCGCCATTACGGCCAAGCCGTGCGACTGGAGGTGTCGGCGGACTGCTCTGATTATTTGTCGGCCTTTTTACTCAGGCAGTTCAACTTGCCAGCGTTGGCCCTGTACCGCGTGCACGGTCCAGTGAATTTGGTGCGTTTGACGCAGATCGTTGATTTGGTCAACGACCCCGGGCTGCTGTTTCCTGCTCACAAGCCTAGCTATCCCACGCAGTTGGTGCAGGGGCAGTCGTTTTTTGAACGCCTCAAGCAGGGCGATGTGTCGATTCATCAGCCCTTTGAAAGTTTTGATGGCGTACTCGACTTTTTGCGTGAGGCCGTCAATGACCCCTCGGTCCTGGCCATTAAGCAAACCATTTATCGCACGGGTTCTGATTCAGAGTTGATGCTGTTGCTGCGCGAGGCGGTGCGCCGTGGCAAGGAAGTGACGGTGGTGGTGGAGCTGAAAGCGCGCTTTGATGAAGAAGCCAACATTAACTGGGCAGAAATGTTGGAGTCGATAGGGGCCCAAGTGGTTTATGGCGTGGTGGGCTTGAAAACCCACGCCAAAATGCTGCTCGTTACCCGGCGTGAAGGCCGCCACCTGGTGCGCTATGGACACTTGTCGACCGGTAACTACAACCCGCGCACGGCACGGCTGTACACCGATGTGAGTTATCTGAGCTGCGAGCCGCAACTGACGCTGGATATGGACAACGTGTTTGTACACCTGGCCAGTCAGAGCAGGCTGCCCAAGCTGCACCACCTGCTGCTGGCACCTTTTCAGTTGCAGCGCAAACTGATTGAGAAAATCGATGCTTTGGGCGAGGCCGCCCTGAAAGGCAAGGCCACCCGCATTGTTGCCAAAATGAACGCGCTCACCGACGAAGACCTGATGCTGGCGCTCGTCAGGGCAGGGCACAGGGGCGTGAAGATTGACCTGATTGTGCGTGGCGCCTGCATGCTGCCGGCACAGGTACCGGGTATGACGGACAACATTCGCGTGCGATCCATCATTGGCCGCTTTTTGGAGCATTCGCGAGTGTTTTATTTCCGCTGTGAAGCGGTTGAAGAGTTGTATTTGTCCAGCGCCGACTGGATGAACCGCAACATGCTGCGCCGCATCGAGTTGGCCTGGCCTGTGACGGACGCCAAAATTCGACAGCGCATCATTGACGAGTGTCTGGTGGCGTATCTGCATGACGGTGTGGACGCCTGGGAATTGCAAAGCACCGGGCACTACACGCGTGTCAATGAGGGCCGGCCGGGCCATGGCCATGGCGCGCAGGCCGCGCTGGTCGTGCGCTACGCCTTGCCTGAACGGCTTAAAAAATAATGCCGGGGGGCTCAAGCTGTGGACCTGATCTTGTGGCGCCACGCAGAAGCTGAGGACGGCTTAGTCGATGAGACGCAAACACCGCTTGACCTGAATCGTTCCCTGACCCAGCGTGGAGAAAAACAGGCCTTGCGCATGGCCGCCTGGCTGGACAGGCAGTTGCCGGAAGGAGCGCGAATCTGGGTCAGCCCCGCCCGCCGCTGCGAGCAGACAGCTCTTGCGCTGGGCCGCAAGTACAAAGTGCGAACCGAGCTCGCACCTGACGCCAAGGCCGAACAGCTGCTGGAACTGGTGCAATGGCCATCCCACAAATACCCGGTGCTGGTGGTTGGCCACCAGCCGATTCTGGGGCAAACCATTGCACAACTGCTGGGGATGAAAGAGGCCGAATGTGCGGTTAAAAAAGGCTCGCTCTGGTGGCTGCGCAACCGGGAACGCGACGGCCAGAGCCAGACGGTTATCGTGACCGTGCAATCACCAGAATTGCTCTAGTTGTTGGTCTTGGCTTTAGCTGCTGGCAAAGGTCAGTGTCCAGGGCGTTTTTTGCCAGGCCAGCACTTCTTCTTTCAATAAATGCACCGACTGGGGAAATCCGTCAGACCAGTCTGGCCGGCAGATCAGTAAAAAGGTTTTTTCAGCGGTGTCACTGACTCGAAACTGAAGCCCCTTGATGTCGGGTTCTCTCCTGGCGTGGCACAAAATGACAGCAATTCGCAGACAGATCAGTTGCTGCACAAAAAGGGGGTCTTCAAAATCAACCTCCAGCTTGCGCAGCTTGCCCCGGTGGCCTAGTACCAGCAGGCTTAGGCGGTGCAGCTCGGGTTGTGCAAAGCCGGGTGCATCGGCGTTGTCCAAAATATAGGCGCCGTGCTTGTGGTAGTCGCTGTGTGAAATGCGGCTGCCGATCTCGTGCAGTTGCGCAGCCCATTGCAATTTTCGTAGACGGCGTTCTGTGTCGGGCGCCGACATGTCCGGGCTGGTCTTCAAAAAAAGATGCTGCGCCACTTTGCTGACACGGCCCGCCTGCGCTGTATCGACATCAAATCGGGCTGCAAGACGCGCGACGCTGATCGAACGCAAATCGGTTTGGACCTGTTCGCGATCAATCAGGTCATACAGCACCCCGTGGCGCAGTGCGCCTTGTGCTGCCTGCATCTGCCCAATTCCCAGCAGGTCAAACACGGCGCGCAGGACGCTCACTCCGCCGCCAATCACGGCGCGTCGGTCTTCTTTCATGCCTTCGATTTTCAGTCGGTCAGCCCCTTGCGCTTTCACCAGGCGGTCCAGCAGCCAGTCGAGTCCGGCCTGACTGACAACGCCGGCTGGCCAGCCGGCCGCTGTCAAGACGTCACTGACAGCGCCAATCGTGCCAGACGAACCGTAGGCCACGTCCCACGAGCCCGCCCCGTAGGTATTGACGGCTTGGTCAAGTACGGCTTTGGCCGCTACCTCGGCCGCCTTGAAAGCACGCAAGCTGAACTGCCCGTCGTCAAAATACTTCATCGACCAGGCCACGCTGCCCAACCTGTAAGACTCCATCTGAAGGGTGTCCAGGCCCTTGCCGACAATCATTTCTGTCGATCTGCCACCAATGTCCACGACCAGACGACGTTCATTGGACTGCGGCAGCATATGCACCACGCCCTGGTAAATCAGCCGGGCCTCTTCACGTCCTGGGATCACGTCTATTGGAAAGCCCAGAATGTTGTGCGCCCTGTCTAAAAACTCGTTACGGTTACGGGCTTCACGAAGCGTTTGGGTGGCAACTGCCCTGACTTGGCTTTTTTTAAAGCCTGCCAGCCGCTCGCCAAATCGTGCCAGACAGTCCCAGCCGCGCTGCATGGCCTCCATGGTCAGGTTGCGGTCAGCGTCCAGGCCATTGCCCTGACGGACGGTTTCCTTGAGGTATTCTGTTCGGTTGATCTGGCCCTCGTCAAAGCGGCCAATCTCGAGGCGAAAGCTGTTGGATCCTAAATCCACGGCCGCCAATAGCGTTCCATTTTGCATGGCTAAACTTGTTGCCTATTAATCATGTCAGCATAGCATTCAAGTTGCCAGCTCATCGGTCATGCGCTGACCAATCAATCGTCCAGCAAGGGTCATCATGGTCTGGCTCAGGTAGGTGCTGCTGCGGCGCTGCTGAAGGGTCGGTGCGCCATCTGTTGCTGAACTTGTCACGACTGTATGCATCTAGTTGAAAGTCTGTTTGAGGTGCCGCCGTTCAGCCTGCAATGAGGGCTCAGCAATAAAAAAGCGATGCTGCAAACTGCTGCATCGCGTAGGATTGGATCGTGAAATGATCAGCGTGCGGGCGGAATAAAAACGCTGTCAACAACATGCACCACGCCGTTGGTTGCTGCAACATCGGCTTTTTGAACCATGCCGTCTTCTACCGTGACGTAGTCGCCAGCTTTGGACAGTGCCAGGTTGGCGCCGTTGACGGTTTTGACGTTGCCGTTTCTCACATCGCCGGCCATGACCTTGCCGGGGATGACGTGATAAGTCAGCACGGCCTTGAGTCTTACAGAGTCCTTGGCCAGCTCATCCATGGTTTTGGCAGGAACCTTGGCAAAGGCAGCGTTGTTGGGCGCAAACACGGTAAAAGGACCCGTGCCCTTGAGCGTATCTGTCAGACCAGCCTTGACGACCAGGCTGCTGAGTGTGCTCAGTTCAGGTGTGGCGGCAATCGTGTCAGCGACTGAAACCGGGACGGAATGTGTGGCGCAGCCAGATAAAACGGCGATGGCAGCAGATAGCAAAATGGCGCGGCGGTTGGCTTGGAAAGTTGACATTTGGAAGACTCCTTTATTAAAACTACATAAGCGTAAAAGAAGCACGTGACAAAAATGTGACAGAACGAAGATGCGGCCGTGGGGTGTCATGGTTTTGTCACATAAGGCGTCTAAAGTGCTGGTATGTGTGTAATCAACTCAAAAGGTGTGTCCATGAAACTGAATTTCAAATTTTCCCTGACCGGCGCCATGACTGCTCTTGGTCTGGCCGCTTTTCCAGCGCTTTCGATGGCTCAGGACGTGACAGGTGCAGGTGCCAGCTTTCCTGCACCTCTGTATTCAAAGTGGGCTGCTGAATACAACAAGGCAACGGGCGTCAAAATCAATTACCAGTCGGTTGGGTCGGGTGCTGGCCTGCGCCAGATCGAAGCCAAAACCGTTGATTTCGGTGCGTCGGATGCGCCTTTGAAGGAGGACGAGCTGGCGAAAAAAGGCCTGGTTCAGTTTCCCACCGTTATTGGTGGCGTGGTTCCAGTGGTGAACATCAAGGGCATCAACCCTGGTCAACTCAAGCTGAGCGGACAAATTCTGGGTGACATTTATCTCGGAAAAATAACCAAGTGGACCGATCCTGCGATCAAGGCCATGAATCCTAGCCTGGCTTTGCCCGATGCGCCCATCGCACCAGTTCGTCGTGCGGATGGCTCGGGCACCAGCTTTATTTTTACCAACTATCTGAGCAAGGTTAACCCAGAGTGGAAAACCAAAGTGGGTGAGGGCACGGCCGTGAACTGGCCAGTTGGTGCGGGCGGCAAGGGCAATGAAGGCGTTGCTGCGTTTGTGGGACGTTTGCCCAATTCCATTGGTTATGTTGAATACGCCTATGTCAAACAAAACAAAATGGCATTCGCACAAATGCGCAATGCGGCAGGTAACTTTGTGTCGCCAGACGACAGTGCCTTCAAGGCAGCTGCTGCGGGTGCTGAATGGGCCAAAAGCTTCTACCAAATTCTTACTGAGCAGCCCGGAAAGGACTCCTGGCCCATTACCGGCGCGACGTTCATTCTGATGCAAAAAGTGCAGGACAAGCCCGGCCAAGCGACCGCATCTCTGAAGTTTTTTGACTGGGCTTACAAAAACGGCGACAAAACTGCCGACGAGCTCGACTATGTGCCCATGCCCGCCAGTGTGAAGCCTTTCATTGAAAAAGCTTGGGGCGAAATCAAGGACGCATCGGGCAAAGCGGTTGCCTTTATTAAGTAGGCTGTTTCAGCTTGGATTGCATCCAGTCCTTGCGGTAGCGCATTAAACTTCAAAGGTTTTACGTGTCTTCAACTTTAACTGCCAACACGACTACCTTTGACGCATCGTCAGAGGCAGGCCATCGCCAAATGACCAATCCACCACCTCAAAACACTGTACGCAGAAGCCCTTGGGCAGACCAGATTTTTGGCTGGGCTGCCAAGGGTGCTGCCTGGCTAACGCTTCTGTTGCTGGTCGGGATTTTGCTGTCGCTGGTCGCGGGTGCCTGGCCGGCTATCAGCAAATACGGACTGGGGTTTTTGACCAGCACCACCTGGGACCCAGTGAAGAACGAATACGGCGGTCTGGTCATGATCTATGGCACGTTGGCAACATCGCTGATTGCCTTGGTGATCGCGGTGCCCGTCAGCTTTGGCATTGCACTGTTTTTGACGGAACTGTCGCCTTCATGGCTAAAAAGGCCATTAGGTACTGCCATTGAGCTTTTGGCCGCTGTGCCATCCATTGTGTACGGTATGTGGGGATTGCTGGTGTTTGGTCCCATCCTGGCGACTTATGTACAGCAGCCACTTCAAAACGTCTTCGGCTCGGTCCCCTACCTGGGTGCGCTGGTCTCTGGTCCGCCTGTAGGTATTGGTATTTTGTCGGCAGGCATCATTTTGGCCATCATGATCATCCCATTTATTGCATCCGTGATGCGCGACGTCTTTGATGTCACCCCGGTCATGCTCAAAGAGTCTGCCTACGCGCTGGGTTCCACCACTTGGGAGGTTGTTTTCAAGGTGGTGTTGCCGTATACCAAAGCGGGAGTCGTCGGCGGCATTATGTTGGGCTTGGGGCGTGCGCTGGGTGAGACCATGGCTATCACCTTTGTGATTGGCAATTTCAACCAGCTCGACTCGCTCAGTCTGTTTCAGGCGGCTAACAGCATTACCTCAGCACTTGCAAACGAATTTGCCGAGGCTGCAGAAGGCCTGCACCAGGCTGCACTGATTTATCTGGGACTTGTGCTCTTTTTCATTACCTTCGTGGTGCTGGCTTTGTCCAAGCTGATGCTTGCACAACTGCAAAAAGGCGAAGGGGAAAAAACATGAGCGCCGTCATGGAAGACCCGCGACTTGTAAAATTCGCACGTCGCAAGCGCACCAACCAGATCGCTCTGGTTCTCTCGCTCGCTGCCATGTCGTTCGGTCTGTTTTGGCTATTCTGGATTTTGTGGGAAACGATCCGTCTTGGCCTGGGCGGAATTTCAATCGCCACCTTCACTCAAATGACGCCAGCACCGAATGACCCGGGCGGCATTGCCAACGCCATTTATGGTTCGGTTTTGATGGTTTTGCTGGCGACTTTCGTGGGAACCCCAATCGGCGTTATGGCGGGCATCTATCTGGCGGAATATGACACCAAGGGATGGCTCGCGTCTGTGACCCGATTCGTCAACGATATTTTGCTGTCTGCACCCTCCATCGTTATTGGCTTGTTTGTTTACGCCGTGGTGGTTTCGCGTTTCAAAGCGTTTTCAGGCTGGGCAGGCGTGATGGCATTGGCGTTGATTGTCATTCCCGTGGTGATCAGGACCACCGAAAACATGCTGCAACTGGTACCGGCCGGCTTGCGCGAGGCTGCTTACGCACTCGGTGCACCCAAGTGGAAGGTGATCATCAGCATCACCCTGAAGGCCGCACGTTCTGGTGTCGTGACAGGTGTTTTATTGGCAGTGGCAAGGATCGCAGGCGAGACAGCACCTTTGCTGTTTACGGCTCTGAACAACCAGTTTTGGACATCCGACCTAAGCCAGCCCATGGCCAGTCTGCCGGTCACCATCTTTAAATTCGCCATGAGTCCCTACGAAAACTGGCAACAACTGGCATGGGCGGGCGTGTTTCTGATCACGGTCGCGGTGCTTGGCCTGAACATTCTGGCACGTGTTTTGACACGCAGCAAGAATTGACGGGTACCCGTCAACATCAACGGAAAGCGATCAATGCAAGCAACTATGAACCAAACGACGGCGCCTAAGATTTCAGTCAAAAATCTGGATTTTTACTACGGCAAATTTCACGCACTTAAAAACATCAATCTGGAAATTCCTGAGAAAAAAGTGACTGCTTTTATCGGCCCGTCGGGCTGTGGAAAATCCACGTTGTTGCGGATTTTCAATCGCATGTACGAGCTCTATCCTGAACAGCGCGCCGAGGGCGAAATCATGTTTGAAGGTGAAAACCTGCTGACATCTAAAAAAGACGTGGCCTTGATTCGTTCCAAAGTCGGCATGGTGTTTCAAAAGCCCACGCCGTTTCCGATGTCGATTTATGACAATATTTCTTTTGGCGTGAAGCTGTTTGAAAATTTGAGCAGTACCGACTTGGACGAACGGGTGGAGTGGGCACTTCGCAAGGCGGCGCTATGGGGTGAGGTCAAGGACAAATTGAACCAGAACGGTTCGAGTCTTTCGGGCGGCCAGCAGCAGCGGCTGTGCATTGCGCGAGGCATTGCGATCAAGCCTGAAGTTCTGTTGCTGGATGAGCCATGCTCTGCTCTGGATCCCATCTCCACAGCCAAAGTTGAAGATCTGATCACCGAACTCAAAAACGACTACACAGTCGTGATCGTGACGCACAACATGCAACAGGCCGCGCGTTGCAGCGACTACACCGCTTACATGTACCTGGGCGACCTGGTGGAGTTTGGCGTGACAGAAGAGCTGTTCTTCAAGCCTAAACGCAAAGAGACCGAAGACTACATCACAGGCCGTTTCGGCTAATCCCTGAACCAGCACAAAGAAAGAGCTTATGCCCGATAAACATTTATCCAGCCAATTCGACAGTGAGCTGAACGGCGTTTCCTCACGCGTGATGGAGCTTGGCGGTCTGGTTGAATCACAGATTCGCCTTGCAATCTTCGCTTTGTCGCAGTTCAGCACTGAAAGCGCAAACCAGGTTATCGAGGCCGAAGCGCGCGTCAACGCCATGGAAATTGACATTGATCGCGAACTTTCTTCCATCATTGCTCGCCGTCAGCCCACAGCCCGCGATCTGCGTCTGCTGATAGCGATTTCAAAAACCACAGCTAACCTTGAGCGTGCTGGCGACGAGGCAGAAAAAATCGCCCGAATGGTCAAATCGATCATTGAAAGCGGTTCGGCCCGTGCCCTGCCTTCGTCTGACCTGCGCGTTGCCGCAGAGCTGGCCTCAGGCTTGTTGCGAAAAGCGCTTGATGCTTTCGCTCGGTTGGATACATCGGTTGCTTTGTCTATCCTCAAAGAAGACGATGAGATTGACCAGGAATTCGACGGATTTGTGCGTAAGCTCATCACTTACATGATGGAAGACCCGCGCACCATTTCGCCCAGCCTGGACCTGCTTTTTGTGGCCAAGGCCATCGAGCGCATTGGTGACCATGCCAAAAATATTGCGGAATTCATCATCTACATCGTCAAGGGTGAAGATGTCCGGCATACGCCGATGGCGAAAATTGAATCAACAGTGAATTGAGCGCCCAAGGTAAATGAAGCACAAGCCCCGAATCTTGGTGGTTGAAGACGAACCAGCTATCGCTGAACTGATCGTCGTCAACTTGCAGCACGGCGGCTTTCATGCTGTGGTGGCGCAAGACAGTGTGACGGCGCAGCGAGAGCTGGACGCGACTCTGCCCGACGCCATTTTGCTGGACTGGATGCTGCCTGGGCAAAGTGGCCTGTCTTTGGCACGCCAGTGGCGCAAGCAAGAACGCACTCAAAGTATTCCAATCTTGATGTTGACTGCGCGTGGCGACGAGCCCGACAGGGTGGCTGGTTTGGACGCTGGTGCCGACGACTACATCACCAAGCCGTTTTCCACCCAAGAAATGCTGGCCCGCATTCGCGCGGTGCTGCGCCGGCGTGTACCTGCTTCTTCAATCGACGCTGTAGCGGTTGGCGACCTGGTACTGGACCCTGACACGCACCGCATTTCCTTTAAAAATCAGGATCTCAGACTGGGCCCGACCGAGTTCAAACTCCTCCACTACTTCATGAAGCATGTGGAACGCGTTCACAGCAGAAGCTCTTTGTTGGACAAAGTCTGGGGAGACCATGTTTTCATTGAAGAGCGTACGGTTGATGTTCATGTCAAACGCTTGCGGGAAGCACTTGGCGCGGCCGGTGCGATGGTGGAAACCGTGCGTGGTTCAGGCTACAGGCTGACCGCCATGGCAGCAATCCCTGGGGCACAATCTGGTAGATGATCAATCGTTGGTTTTTGTTTCTTGTTTTCCTGATGGTTGGAAGTGGCGTGGGGCATTGGGCAGCATCCACTGATGGCTTGATTGTCGGTGGCTTGATCGCTGCGCTTTGGTGGCTGACACTGGACAGTTTGAGTGCCAGCCGGTTTTTGACCTGGCTACGTCATGAGCTCCCTAACGAGTCAAACAGCACCGCCACCGATGCCATACCTTCGCTGCCCGGTATGTGGGGCCTGGCAACCGACCGCGTGAGAAGATTGCTGGTCAAGCGGGATCGAATGTTGCAAGAAAGACAATTGCGGCTGGACGAATTCCTGGCAGCCATGCAGGCATCTCCAAGCGGCGTCGTGTTGCTCGATGCACAAGACCGCATTGAGTGGTGCAACCAAATGGCCACGCAGCACTTTGGTCTTGATGCCCGGCGCGACGTACTTCAGCACGTGACCAACTTGGTGAGGGCGCCTGCTTTCAAGGCATACATGGCGAGTAATGATTTCTCGCATGACGTGGCGATAGCAGGCAGTGGCCATACGCCTGGGCGACCGGTGAACTTGTCTGTCCATGCACACGCTTATGGGGCCGACCGCAAACTGCTGCTGTCGCGCGACATCACTGCTGTGGAACTGGCCGAGGCGATGCGACGCGACTTTGTCGCCAATGTGTCGCACGAGATTCGCACCCCACTGACAGTGCTGTCGGGTTTCATTGAGACATTACAAACACTCCCCCTGAAACAGCTAGAACGCGAACGCTATCTGGCACTCATGGCGCAGCAGTCACAACGCATGCAAACGCTGGTCAATGACCTGCTGACCCTGTCGCGCCTTGAAGGCAGCCCTCAGCCTGGCGCAAATGATTGGGTGAACACCCATAGTCTGATGGCGCAATGCGAGCAGGAAGCGCGAGCGATGTCGGTTTTGCTGGCCCCGAACGGTCACAACATTATTTTTGATGCAGGCCCAGCCAGTGACATTGCTGGCGCTCAAAGCGAGCTGTACAGCGCCATGTCCAATTTGGTGACCAACGCCGTACGTTACACGCCCGTCGCGGGTGTGATTAACGTTAGCTGGACAGTACTTGACGATGGACGTGGACGGTTCTCGGTCAAGGACAGTGGTTCGGGTATCGCGCCTGAGCATCTTCCCCGGCTGACCGAGCGGTTTTATCGGGTAGACCGAAGCAGGTCACGCGAGACGGGCGGCACGGGGCTGGGCTTGGCCATCGTCAAACATGTGTCGCAGCGCCATGGCGCAGAGCTGCAAATTGAAAGCGTACTGGGACAAGGATCTTTGTTCGCAATGGTGTTTCCGGCTGCGCGGGTGCGCAGCATTCAAGCGCTTTGAACTTTTTCCAGGGTTGAACCTTGGCTTTGGCTGACTGCACGCCATAGTAGGCCTAAAAACCCTAGAGCCACCAGCCCCAGTGCAAGTGTGCTGACAGTCCAAAAACTGGCTGGCACGGGACGCGCTGCAAAGCCTGCGATGCCTTGATAAGCCAGCTGGTAGCCACCATACAAACCCAGACCCCAAAGTAGCACGCCGTACAGCACCAAAGGGGCAACCGTTACACCGTAGCAGCGCAACAAAAATGCGCACACTGCTTGCGCGCTGTCGGCCAAGTGATAAAAAGCGCCCCATCCTAGCAACGACGCCGCGATCGCGATGATGGCCGGATTGCTGGAATAAAGACTGGCCACGTAGCTGCTTGCTGTCAAAAGTGTAGCGGCTAGTGCGATTGAAACCGCGCCTGTGAGCTTTAAGCCCAGGAGCACCACGCGTTTGGCGAATTCTGGCTTGCCTGCACCTAGCCAAAATGACACTCGTGCGCTACAGGCAATGGCCACCGACAGCGGCAGCATGTACAAAACGGCGGCTATGTTGGCCGCAATCTGGTGGCCGGCTGACGCCTCAATGCCCAGCTTTGCAATGAACAGTGCCATGAGGGTGAACGATGTCACTTCCACCAAGTAAGCCAGCCCACCTGGAAGGCCCAACCGCGCAAAGTGGCCAATGGCTGTCCAGTCGGGTCGTTCCATCGGTCGCCATATTTCAAAGCCGTCGTAAAGCGACTGCGTACGCAGCATCACAAACGCCAGCAGGACCAGCAGGTAATTGACCACCAGCGTGGCCCATGCGCAGCCGACTGCCCCCATGGGCTCTATGCCCGCGCCGCCTGCTACCAGCCAGATTGACAGCGGAATCTTGACAGCCAGCGCACCCACCTGTAACCATGTCACCAGCAGCGGCTTGCCCAGCGACTGGCTGAAGGTGCTGTAAAGGCGAAACAAGATTGATGGCGCGAAAGCGAATGCCAACACCGTTAAATAATTTTGAACCTCTACCAGCATGTTGGTCGGTACCTTCGCCCAGCGCAGCAAGGCCCCTGGAAAGAGCAGCGCTGCCATGCCTGCCAGCGCGATGAAAACGCACAGGTACAGGCTTTGCCGAAGTGATCGTCCAATGGCTGCTTTTTTGCCAGCGCCTAGCATTTCTGCCCAGATGGGCAGCAGAGCCTGCACAACGCCGATCAAGCCCACATACACGCTGATGTAAATTGCGGAGCCCACCGACAGGGCGGCGAGCGCGGTGTCGCTGTAGCGTCCGGCAATCATGGTGTCCGCGACACCAAAGGCGATCACGGCAAGCTGGCCTACGAGCACTGTGCCGGCGTGCCGGACAATCACTCTTAGCTCGCTCACGGAGCGCGTTGCTCGCTGGTTTTTTTGGCGTTACTGGCTGACCTTTTGTACAGCACGACATTTTCATTTTTGTCTGCCGGGCGACGCACCGTGGTCATCAGCACCCAGTCAGGCAAATGGACCGTGCCCCCCAAAGTGGACTGAAGGTTAGCATCGACCAAAAGATAGGGGCAGACAGGCCTTGGTGTTGCATGTCGCAGCTTGAGATGCCCGTGGTAGCGCAATGCAGCTGCCTGCGCAGTGCTGATGCCATAAATTTCAACGCAGGAATTGCTGCCCACCAGTTTGGCCACCTCGCGCGACAAGGGCGCATAACTGCGGGCGTAGTCCAGCAGCGGTAGCCACAGAGTCATCAGGAGCAGCCAGCAAAGCGTTGCACCACCAGCGGGTAGCACGAGTGACTTCCAGACCGCCGCCCGGTGCCTGCCGGCTCGCCACTTGACCAGCCAGGCCCAAGCCAGGGTAGCCGCGCCTGCGATTAAAAACGCGAGCCATGAAAAACTGGGTTCAAATCCTGGTGCCAGCTTGGCCACATTGGCAGCAGGCTGGCGTGGCACACCGGTTTGCATGGCTATCCAGACGACCCAAATGATGATGCCGCAACTGGTAAAAAACAGCAACGTGAACCAGTCCACCAGCGAGGCAACGCTGCGCCTGAGCGTAGGAAGCGCGAAGGCTGCCAGCGCTGCAAGCGGCGGCAAGCTCAGGAGCAGGCTTCGGTCGGCACCGGGTGTTGTCAAGGTGGCCAGTAAGGGCATGGCTGCAAACCACAGAGGCAGTGCAACATGGCGGCTGGCCAGTTGCCTGCGCCAGCGCCACAGTGTCCACAACGCCAATGGCCAGGCAGGCCAGGTAAACCACAGCAGCAGGCGGCCCAGCTTGCGCCAATCGCTTAACGCGTTATGCCCACCTGTGCCCGGCAGATGAATGCGCCAGCGCCACAAGTCCAGCATGAAGGCAAGCCAGGCTACAAACGTGGTGATGCCGACGATCAGTAATACCCATTGCATCGAGCCCTTTTGGGCGGTGTGTTCATCTGTGTCTTTTGCGCTGCTGCTGCTGCTGCCCCAGCGCGCGTGTGTCCATTCCACCAGCGCCCCGCCAAGGCCCAGCAGCACAGCCAGCGTGGGGGCGCCGCTGAGCGCAAGTCCCGTCAAGCCCAACAAAACGCCTAAGGAAGAACCCATGACCGTGTTTGCACGGCGGTAGGGTCTGGCGGCCATGGCGTAAAACAGCAGTGCGGTAAAGCCCAGTTGCGCCAGCGCGGGCGTGGTCTCGTGCGACAGCTGTGCCAGTCCCAGACTGGCGATCAGCGCCAGCACGCCTGCGTCAGCTACCGCACGGGCATAGTCGGCGGGGCTGGCTTCACCGCCAAAGGCAAAGGCCACGGGCTGGGCTTGTGGGCTGCGTGCCAGATGGTAGGTGGCGTACCAGGTCGCTTGCAGACTCAACGCCAGCAGCAACATGAAAGGAATGCGTATGGCAAAAGCCGGGTCGAAAAAAGGCAGGCCTTTGATAGCGAGCGCTCCCAACCAGTAGGGCACCAGCGCGTCAAAGCCGTTGGCTGTGCCCAGAAACTGCGGCGCTAACCAGTCGCTGGCGTTCAATGCCAGTTCCTGCATCACGCCGAAGGCGGCAATGTCGTCGGTTTTCCAGGGCGCACGGCCAAAAAAACCGGGCAGCACATAGGCCAGGCAAAACAGCCACAGGGCCAGCCGGGGCAATCGGCGTACGGCGGACTGGGCAATGATGGCGGGTGAGGGTTTGTTCAAAACAACGGGAATTTTAAAGTCACTGGTGCTGACGCCATAACAGACGAAAAAAAAGCAGCCTGAAATTCAGGCTGCTTTTTGCAATTCAAATTGCGATTGAATCTGACTTCAGGCAGCAGCGGCTGGCGCTGCGTCTTTGGCGGCCGTTTTGCCGAAACGATTGCGGAATTTCTCAACCCGACCCCCCATGTTGTCCACGGATTTTTGTGTGCCGGTATAAAACGGATGTGATTCGCTCGACGTGTCCAGTTTGTACAAAGGCAACTCGCGGCCATCGTCCATTTTCACCATTTCTTTGGTGTTAACGCATGAGCGAGTCACGAACTTGAAGTTGTTGGACAAGTCCAAAAAGCAAACTTCGCGGTAGTTGGGGTGAATGCCGTCTTTCATTTTTCTGTCCTTGGGTATCGCTTACCAGTCGTTTTGGGAGCCACTCAAAACCATTTTGAGCACTTTCCGTTTAGCCTCTTATTATAGCGCGCCTAGCCGCCGCGCCTCATCATGTCGAAAAACTCGTGATTGTTTTTCGTGGCTTTCATGTTTTTGAGCATCAGCTCCATCGACTCGATTTCGTCCATGTTGTACATGAACTGGCGCAAAATTCGCGACTTTTGCAGGATTTCAGGGGCCAGCAGCAGCTCTTCCTTGCGGGTGCCGCTGCGGTTGAGCTGAATCGCCGGGAAGACGCGCTTTTCATACAGGCGGCGATCCAGGTGAATTTCGCAGTTACCCGTGCCTTTGAACTCTTCAAAAATCACCTCGTCCATACGGCTACCAGTATCGACCAGCGCGGTGCCGATGATGGTCAGGCTGCCGCCTTCTTCAATTTTTCGGGCCGCGCCAAAAAAGCGCTTGGGCCGCTGCAAGGCGTTGGCATCCACACCGCCCGACAGCACCTTGCCGGATGACGGCAAAACGTTGTTGTAGGCCCGTGCCAGTCGCGTGATCGAGTCGAGCAAAATCACCACGTCCTTGCCCAGCTCCACCAGCCGTTTGGCGCGTTCAATCACCATTTCGGCCACATGCACGTGGCGCGCAGCGGGTTCGTCAAAGGTTGACGAAATCACCTCGCCGCGCACGCTGCGCTGCATTTCGGTTACTTCTTCCGGCCGCTCGTCAACCAGCAGCACCATCATCACGGCCTCGGGGTAGTTGGCCGTGATGGCGTGCGCAATGTGCTGCATCATCACCGTCTTGCCAGACTTGGGCGGCGCGACCAGCAGGGCGCGTTGGCCTTTGCCAATCGGCGCAATGATGTCAATGATCCGGCTGGTCAGGTTTTCTTCGCCCTTGATGTCGCGTTCAAGCTTGTACTGCTCACGCGGAAAAAGTGGCGTCAAATTCTCAAACATCACCTTGTGTTTGTTCGCCTCGGGCGCGCCGTCGTTGACCTTGTCGAGCTTGTTGAGCGCAAAGTAGCGCTCGCCGTCTTTTGGTGTGCGTACTTCGCCTTCAATCATGTCCCCGGTGTGCAGGTTGAAGCGGCGAATCTGGCTTGGGCTGATGTAAATATCGTCGGTTGATGCGGTGTAGCTGGAGTCTGGTGCACGCAAAAAGCCAAAACCGTCGGGCAGTACTTCCAATACGCCGTCGGCGACGATGGTTTCGCCGGTTTTAGAGCGTTTTTTAATGATGGCAAACATCAGCTCCTGCTTGCGCATGCGGCCTACGTTTTCAATCTCAAGGGCTTCGGCTTGCTTGAGGACTTCAGACACATGAAGCGCCTTGAGTTCATTTAAGTGCATGGATTAACCTGCTAGTTTGACGAGAGGGTGTTGCGTAAAAAGACAGCTGTTGGGAGCGTCAATTGAAAATCGCGGGAGGTTTGAAGGCAAGCCAGTCAGTGTGGTGGCTTCGCAAACCGGGTTTCGAGCAAGCCAGGGGTGATTGGCTTGCGAAAATTGATTATGACAGGAAAAAAGGGCTTTTAACGGTGCCAGGTATGGGGCCCTTGCGTTCCCTTACCTGGCATTTGATGCGCGTTAAATCAGTTGCTGGTCGATAAAAGCGGTGAGTTGTGACTTGCTCATCGCGCCGACCTTGGTGGCGGCCAGTTCACCGTTTTTAAAAATCATCAGTGTCGGGATGCCGCGAATGCCGAACTTGGCAGGAATGTCGCGGTTTTCATCGACGTTCATTTTGGCAATTTGCAGTTTGCCTTGGTAGCTCGTGGCCACTTCGTCAAGAATAGGGGCAATCATTTTGCAAGGGCCACACCATTCAGCCCAGTAGTCCACCAGCACAGGGTGCGATGATTTCAGGACATCGGCTTCAAAGGTCGCATCGGTGGTATGTTTGATCAGTTCGCTGGCCATGGTGGCTCCTTCTGTGGGGTTGCAAGGGCTAAGAGTTTCGGGTATTTTGTCAGAAACCAAGTTCCTTCGTCGCTTATCGCCTGCCCGCATCAACTATGACCCTGATCGTGACCCCCGAAGCCCAGACGGTAAAAGACACGCCAAGTGATGTTCGATGGCAAGCTGTCATGGGGCAACTGGCGGCATGTTTAAAGCAAAATGGCGCGCATGCCTCACGCACCGTGGTGCTGGTGCCCTATGCCCAACTGATGCAGCAGGCGCGCACTGCCTGGGCTGCTCACGCGCAAAGCCTGGGGCTTGCAGCGGCCTTCGTGCCGCGCTTTGAAACCACCATGAACTGGGCCAGCGCTACGCCCGGCTTTGCGCTGTCGCCAGAAGACATTCGCATGGATGCTGCGATCGACGCGCTCACGGCCGCCAGCCTGTTGAATCGTGCCGGCCTGGGGGCGCAGCAACACCTGCTGGGCGCTCGCTTGGTGGAAGCTGCCTGGGGCATTGCCCGCCTGGCCGCCGCCCAACCCCCAGGCCAGCGGCTGGCCTGGGGGGCGGCCAAGGGCCAGGAGCTGGGTGTGGGCATGGACTCACCTGCGCTGGCGTTTGAACTGGCCGTGGCCCGCATTGCCTTGGTCTGGGCGGCAGCCTCCAGTTACGCAACGGATGTCCTGTTTGATCGCCAACTTGTTGCATCGCTTGACTTTCTGGTGGTGCTTGAGGGCTTTCAGGTCGAGCCTCTGACCGAAGCCCTGAAGCGTCATCACGGAGATCGTGCGGCGTCCATCAAGCTCGAAACACCAACCGGGCAGGGAGCGCTGGCTTTGCACACCGCCCGCGATCTGGAGGACGAAGCGCACCTCGCCGCCGCCTGCGTGCTGTCGCATCTGGCGTCTGGCCGCAGCCCGGTAGCGCTGATTGCGCAAGACCGCCTGTTGACTCGCCGCGTGAGCGCCATGCTGGCCAACAAGGGCGTGGCCCTGCGTGATGAAACCGGCTGGAAGCTGTCGACCACCCGGGCTGCGGCGACCTTGATGGGCTTGCTGCGTGCCATGCACTGGGACGCATCGACCGACACCGTGCTTGACTGGCTTAAAAACGCGCCCGCCTTTGATGCATCGGCCGTGACGCTGGCTGAGACGGCTCTGCGCAAACTGGGTGTTCGTGACTGGCGCGTGGCGCCAGCTGCCCAGCCAGAGCTTGCCGAAGTTCTTGACCAGGCCGCGTCGTACCGCGAAGCCATGGTGCGCAGCCGTTCTTTGACCGATTGGCTGCAAGACCTGCGCAGTGCCCTGCAAACATCGGGCCAATGGATGCCCTTGGCCGGTGATGCGGCAGGAATGGCCGTTTTGGCTGCCCTGCACATGAGCGATGACGTCGCGCTGCCTATCAATCCGCGTATGAGCCTGCAAGACTTCAGCCAATGGGTCAACCAGACACTCGAGGCCGCCAGCTTTGCGCCACCGCATCCCGCGCAGGCCCAGGTGGTGTTGCTGCCGCTCAGCCAGTTGCTGGGTCGGCCCGTGCAGGCGGTGGTGTTGCCGGGCTGTGACGACATGCGGCTGGCCGTCTGCCCCGAACCCGCCGGCCCGTGGACACCCACGCAGCGCGCCTTGCTGGGCTTGCCCAGCAGAGCCGAACTGGCCCAGGCCCAACGCGCGGCCTGGCAACACGCCCTGACCGCGCCGCATTTAGACGTACTGTGGCGCTTGAGTGAGGGCGGTGAAAGCCTGATGCCCAGTGGCTTTGTGCAAGAACTCCTGCTGGCCAAAGGACGCGCGCAAAAGTCTGGTTTAAGCCCCGACCCGCGCCCCCAGCGCATGCTGACCGCCCAGCCTACGCCGCAGCCCGCGCCCACCGGGCAGGCCTTGGCCATCAGCACACTGTCGGCCAGCGCCTATGAAGATCTGCGCCGCTGCCCCTACCGATTTTTTGCCCTGCGCCAACTCAAGCTGCAAGAAGCTGACGAACTGGACAACGAGCTGGGCAAGCGCGACTTTGGCAACTGGCTGCATTTGCTTCTTAATATCTTTCAAAATGCCCTGAAAAAAGCCTCTTTAGAAACATCAAATACGGTTGTAGACCAACATATAAAAGGGCGAAAAGCTATGATTAACATAGCGGCTGACGAAGCGACAAAAACGCTTGGCCTGAGCGCTGAAGAGTTTTTGCCATTCGCCGCCATCTGGCCCCGCGTGCGTGACGGTTACCTCGACTGGCTGGCCACACACGAGGCCAGCGGCGCCAGCTACGCCGAGGGTGAGGTGTGGAAACGCATGCCGCTGGGCCACATCGAACTGGTCGGAAAAATCGACCGCATCGACCGCCTGCCCGACGGTAGCCGTCTGGTGATGGATTACAAAACCGAGTCTGCCAGCACCACCAAAGCACGCATCAATGACGCTGGCGAGGACACGCAACTGGCTTTTTACGCGGCGCTCCTGGAGGACGATACCCTGGCGGCGGCCTACGTGAACCTGGGTGAAAAAGAAGTGACCAAAACCTACCCGCAGCCTGAGCTTGTGGATTTGCGTGACGAACTGATTGGCGGCATCTTGAGCGACATGCAACGGATTGCAGAAGGCGCGGCTTTGCCAGCGCTGGGTGAGGGCAAGGCTTGTGAATTTTGTGCTGCCAGAGGCCTTTGCCGGAAAGACTTCTGGTCATGAACAATGCCCCCACGCTTGTCACTCCCCTACTTGCAGCCTATGAACACAATGGAGAGGCAGTGTCTGCCGAAGCCTTTTACGCCATTGCTTGCGACCCGCGCCGCAGTGTGGCGGTGCAGGCCTGCGCAGGTGCTGGCAAAACCTGGATGCTGGTGTCCCGCATGGTGCGCGCGCTGCTGGAAGGAGCGCCTGGTGGCGACGTGCAGCCGCATGAAATTTTGGCGATCACTTTCACCAAAAAAGCCGCTGGCGAAATGCGCGAACGCTTGTACGAGTGGCTGGCCGAGTTTGCCAATGCAGACGATGAAACGCTGGAGCGAGAGCTTAAAAACCGCGGTATTGATGGAAAGAATAGCCTGCAGTCCAATGAATCCATGGGCAAGCAGCTATCAAATTTATATCAACAGGTGCTTGCCCATGGCCGTCCGGTGCAGATCAAAACCTTCCACAGCTGGTTTTCTGCCTTGCTGCGCAGCGCGCCCATCGCTGTCTTGCAGCAGATGGGACTGCCAGCAAGCTATGAGCTGCTGGAAGACGACGGTCCGGCCAAGGCGCGGGTCTGGCGGCGGTTTTATGCAGCTCTTTTGAAGCAGCCCGAGCTGAAAGCCGACTTTGAAGCGGTGGTGCTGGCGCATGGCCGCTTTCAAACGGGCATTGCGCTGCAAGGTGCGCTGGACAAACGCACCGAGTTTTTGCTGGCTGATGCAGCGGGCGTGGTGGACCGTTCGGTGCGGCACTTCAGTGCCCAGTACCCTGATTTTTCCGGGCTGACGCATCCCGGCGAAGGCCTGCGTACCACTGCATCCACGGCGTTGCTGCTGGCTGCGGCCAAAGCGCTTGGCGGCGCCAGCGCGGCCACGTATTCAGCCAAGGGCGTTGCGCTTGAACAAGCCTTGTCTGAGGGGAATGTATCGGCCACGCTGCTGGCGCTGCTGACCGATAAGGGCACGCCGCGCAAGTTTGGTGAAAAAATCATCGGTATCGCCATCGTGCGCGAGGCGCAAGACTTGGCGCTGCGTGTCAAAGCTGCGATCACCCAGCACGAAGCCTGGGACTACCAGCAGCGCATGGCGCGCCTGTCTCGCCTGTTGCTGGCCGAGTTTGCTGCGCTCAAGCGTGAGCGCGGCTGGGTGGACATGAACGATGTGGAACGCGCCGCGCAAGTGATGCTGGGTGACGCTGTGCTGTCGGGCTGGGTGCAGGAGCGGCTGGACGCGCGCATCCGGCATTTGATGATTGACGAATTTCAGGACACCAACCCGTTGCAATGGCAGGCGCTGTCCAGCTGGCTCAGTGGCTATGCCGGTGCGGGGGGCAGGGCGCCCAGTGTCTTCATCGTGGGGGACCCCAAGCAGAGTATTTACCGCTTTCGCCGGGCCGAGCCGCAGGTGTTTATAGCGGCGCAGGCTTTCGTGCGTGAAACGCTCAAAGGTGACCTGCTGGCCTGTGACCATACCCGGCGCAACAGCCAGGCAGTAGTTGGCGCTGTCAACGCGGTGATGGGCCAGGCAGCGGCCAGCGATGGGTATGAGGGCTTTCGGGTGCACACCAGTGCATCTCATGCCGAGGGCAGGGTGCTGCGCTTGCCGGCCATCCGGCGTGCTGAAAAAAGCCAGTCACCCGATGCCTTGGGGTGGCGCGACAGCTTGAGCACACCGCGCGAGCTGCCTGAAGAAACGCTTCGCAGCCTGGAAGCCAGACAAGCGGCAAGCTGGATTGCCAGCCAGATGGCCAGCCAGACGGACAGCGCGATGGCCCCCCCACTTGTCGCTTCGCGTACCGCGCTATCCACCGATGCGGCGGATTTGGTTTTGGGGCGGCCCAGCGAAAAAACATTGAAGCCTTCAGACATCATGGTGCTGTCTCGCAAACGTGCCAGCCTGCAGCCGCTGCTGGACGAGCTGCGCGCCCTGCATATCCCGGCGCAGATTGGCGAAAAAACCGAGCTGATCGACTGCTGTGAAGTACTCGACATCGTGGCGCTGCTGGATGTACTGGTGTCACCCCAGCATGACTTGTCGCTGGCACGCGCGCTGCGCTCGCCGCTGTTCAATCTGTCAGATGAAGGGCTGGTACAAATCGTTTTAGCCAAAGCTGATTCAAAACTGTCATGGTTTGAAGTGCTACAAAAAAAGGAGCTTCTAGTAGACGAATTGATTGGCCTGGGGGCCACTTTGATGCACTACAAAGCCCTTGTGGACACCTTGCCACCGCATGACGCATTGCAAGCAATTTACGACAGTGGCGACGTGTTGGCCCGCTTTGCTGCTGCGGCGCCGGCTGCCAGCCGGGGCGCGGTGCTGTCCAATCTGCGGGCACTGCTGGCAGCCGCCTTGCAGGTCGATGGTGGACGCTATGCCACACCGTATGCCTTTGTTCGCGCTCTGAAGTCCGGCGGTCTGCAGGCTCCTGCCGCTGTTAACCCGGACGCCGTTCGGCTGCTCACCATTCACGGTGCCAAGGGCCTGGAAGCCAAGGCCGTGTTGCTGCTGGACACCGACACCGCTCCTAGGGGCGCGGACAGCATGAGCGTGCTGGTCGACTGGCCGGGCGAGGCGCTGGCGCCGCAGAAGTTTGTGTTTTTAATCAGCGAAAGCACGCCGCCCGCCTGCGCGACTGATGCACTGGCCCTGGAGCAGGCCGCCAGAGGGCGCGAAGAACTCAATGCCTTGTACGTGGCCATCACCCGCGCCAAAAACACCCTGGCCGTGTCGTCCATCGAGCCCTACCACGAAGCGCCTGACAGCTGGTGGCAGCGGCTGCATGGTTTGGCAGACGCCGAAACCTTGCCTGCTCAAGTTCTTGCCAAGGAGCAGATGGTCTCAGGCCGCTTTACCCTGCCTGAATTGCCCGCTTTTGTGATCAGCAACAGCCCTGCGCCAGAGCAAAGTGTTGAGCCTGATTCCGTGACGGCCCGGATCGGCAAAGCCATGCACCGCCTGCTGGAATTTAGCGATTTGTCAGAGCCAGCGGTGCGCCGGGTCGCGTTTGAATTCGGTTTGAACCCCGAGCAAGCCAGCCAGGCCAAGGCGATGGCGCACCGCATCTGCCATGGTGCGGCCGCCTGGGCCTGGGATGCATCGGTGCTGCAGTGGCAAGGCAACGAGGTCGAGCTGACGCATCAAGGCGACACCTTCAGGCTGGACCGGCTGGTGCAGCGCCGGGACGCAGACGATGCGGGCCAAAACGGTCAATGGTGGGTGCTGGACTACAAGTCAGCCTTCAGCCCACAGCGGCAACTGAACCTGGTGACAAAAATGAAAACCTACATTGCGGCTGTTCAGGCCATCTACCCGGGTCAGATTGTCAAAGCGGCTTTCCTGACGGGCGATGGCCAGGTTGTGATGGTCGATTGAAGGCGAGGTCAGGCGGTTCAAGAGGGGTTTAGCAATTTCTGCAAAACGCGATCTTGGCCTTTTCCCTCCAGTCTCATAACGACGGGAATTCAGGTGTTTCAAGACATCGAGCCCGGTAGCTGCGTGGGTGGCGCCGCTATGCCGCTGGCCGATGGCACGCAACTGGCTCTGCAGGTGTTGATCTTTCCGGAAGCCATGCGCGGCACAGGGGAAGGCCAGCGCCCTTGGGATTTGCAGCCCCAAAGCACCATGACAAACGCTACGGTGGCTGACCTGGCTGCCGCATCATCGACGGTGCCCGCGGGCGCACCGGTTGTGATCTTCAAGCCCGGCAAGCAAGACGAAGCTGCCTTGCTGGTATCCGGTGCCAACGTTCTGATCACGGCGCAAGAACGGGGCGGCAAGCCTACGGCCGTGCCCATTGTGGTCCGCCGCAATGGCTTTGCACCGCCTATGTAAGGGTACTGCCTCAAGCCGCCTGAGATAATCCGCTTATTGAAAAAAGCTTGAACACTGTCTCAGGGCATTTTTCACGCCTTTTCGGCGTTAAAAAAGGCATCCACTCCAACGGATGCATGAATGAACAGCTCCTGAATAAATAGCAAACGAAAGTCTTTTTTTTTGAACCCAGCTGTTAATCCCCAGCCCCTGCGTGTCGCTGTCATTGGCGGTGGCCCTGCTGGCTTGATGGCTGCCGAGGTGTTGGCCGGTGCAGGCAGCGACCTGCAAGTGACGGTGTATGACGCGATGCCGTCGGTGGGGCGCAAGTTTTTGCTGGCAGGCAAGGGCGGGCTGAACCTCACGCATTCTGAAAGCTTTGAACCCTTTGTTGGCCGTTACGGTCAGGCCAGCACCCGGCTGCAGCCGATGCTGGCTGGCTTTGGCGCGCAGCAACTGCGCGATTGGGCGCAGGGCTTGGGCGTTGCGACGTTTGTGGGCAGCTCTGGCCGGGTGTTTCCCGCTCACATGAAGGCCGCGCCGCTGCTGCGCGCCTGGCTGCATCGGCTGCGCAGCGCTGGTGTGCGATTTTGCATGCGGCACCGCTGGCTCGGCTGGTCTGAGTCTGACGCCTTGCTGTTTGAGACGCCTGGCGGGCAAATTGGCATTCCGGCTGATGCTGTGGTGCTGGCTCTGGGTGGCGGCAGCTGGGCGCGGCTGGGGTCTGATGGCGCCTGGGTAACGCTGCTGGCTGGGCGCGGCGTCAACGTTGCGCCATTGGTGCCGTCGAACTGCGGCTTTGATGTCAAAGGCTGGACGCCGCACTTTGCGAACAGATTTGCCGGCCAGCCTTTCAAATCCGTCGCGATCTCATTGACGGATTCGCGGGGACAAACCTTTAGCCGCAAAGGCGAGTTTGTGGCCACGGCCACCGGTGTGGAAGGCAGTCTGATTTATGCCGCATCGGCGCTGCTCAGGGATGAGATCGCCCGCTGCGGCAATGCCACCTTCAGGCTCGACTTGCGGCCAGACCTGATGCCGGAGCAGGTGCTCAAAGAAGTGCGTCATCCGCGTGGATCGCGGTCATTGTCCAGCCATCTCAAAAGCCGGCTCAAGCTCGACGGCATCAAGGCCGCCCTGTTGCACGAGCTGCTGGACAAGGATGCCATGAACGACCCGGCACAACTGGCGACTGCCATCAAGTCGCTGCCGATTGAATTGGTGGCTGCGCGCCCAATCGATGAAGCCATCAGCAGCGCAGGCGGTGTGCGCTTTGATGGGCTTGACCAGCACCTGCAGCTGAAGGCTGAAAACATCGCCACGATACCGATGTTTTGTGCTGGCGAGATGCTCGACTGGGAAGCACCCACAGGTGGCTATTTGCTGACTGCCAGCTTTGCCAGCGGACGCATCGCTGGCGGCGGTGTGCTGAGCCACTTCGGATTGGCTTGACGAGAGCGGGAAGATACCCTGGCGCTCTGTGTGGAATTACCCGCGCAAGGATTGTTTTTGGCTCGTCCAGCTGGCTCGCCCGCTTACAATACGAGATTGCTGCCAGGCCTCGTTCTGGCGTTTCTTGCCGTTTGGCTGATAACCGTTGTGGAGCCTGCCTGTGTTTATTTCTTCTGCCTTTGCCCAAACCGCACCTGCCGCTGCCGGCGGGGGCGACATGATGTCCTCGCTCACCGGCATGCTGCCGCTGGTGTTGATGTTTGTGGTGCTTTACTTCGTCATGATTCGCCCGCAAATGAAAAAACAAAAAGAGCATCGAGCCATGATTGACGCGCTGGCCAAGGGCGATGAGGTCGCCACCGCAGGCGGTCTGCTCGGCAAGGTCAGCAAACTGGGTGACACCTATCTGACGCTTGAACTGGCCGCTGGCATTGAAGTGCAGTTGCAACGCAGCGCCATTGTTCAGGTGCTGCCCAAAGGCGCCATCAATACGTCCAAGTAATCTCGTCCAGACCATCTCGTGCACATCACGGAATTTCATCCATGAATCGTTACCCGGCCTGGAAATACGCTATCTTGTTGGTGGCCTTGCTGGTGGCTATTGTTTACACCCTGCCCAACCTGTTTGGTGAGGCACCAGCGGTGCAAGTGTCCAGCAGCAAATCTGCCGTCAAGGTCGACAGCACAACGGTGACCAGGGTTGAAGAAGCGCTAAAAGGTGCCGGCCTCAAGCCCGATGCGATTGCCCTGGATGGCAACTCTGTCAAGGCGCGTTTTGGTGACACCGACTCCCAGCTCAAAGCCAAAGATGTGATTCAAAAAGCGTTGAGCTCTGCAACGGGTGATTCGGCGTATGTCGTGGCGCTCAACTTGCTGTCGCGCTCGCCTGGCTGGTTGACGGCATTGCATGCTGCACCGATGTATCTGGGGCTTGACTTGCGCGGCGGCGTGCATTTCATGTTGCAGGTGGACATGCAGGCCGCGCTGACCAAAAAGACCGAATCCCTGTCGGGCGACCTGCGCTTGCTGATGCGCGAGAAAAACATTCGCCATTCAGGCATCACGCGCAACGGGCAAACCATTGAAGTGCGCTTCAGGGACAGCCAGACCCTGGCAGCCGCCAAAAACCTGATTCAGGACCAGTTTCCCGACCTGCAAAGTACCGAGGCAATCGACGGCACCGACTACAAACTGACAGCCAGCATCAAAGCCGAGGCCGCGCGCCGCATTCAGGATCAGGCTCTCAAGCAAAACATGGTCACGCTGCACAACCGCATCAATGAACTGGGCGTTGCCGAGCCGGTAATCGCGCAGCAGGGCGTCGACCGTATCGTGGTGCAACTGCCAGGCGTGCAGGACACGGCCAAAGCCAAAGACATTCTGGGACGCACCGCCACGTTGGAGATGCGTCTGGTCGATGACAGCGCAGAAGGCCGCGCCGCTGAAACCAACACCAGCTCTGTACCGTTTGGCTCTGAGCGCTTTTTGGAGCGCGACGGTCGCCCCGTGATTGTGAAAAAGCAGGTCATCATCACCGGTGAAAGCCTGACTGACGCGCAACCCGGCTTTGACTCACAAAGTCAGCAGCCCAAAGTCGATTTGACGGTTGACGCCAAAGGTGGCCGCATCATGCGAGACACCAGCCGAGAGAATTTGAAAAAGCGCATGGCTATCCTGCTTTTCGAAAAAGGCAAGGGCGAGGTGCTGACGGCACCGGTCATTCAGGGCGAGTTGGGCAACCGCTTCCAGATCTCTGGCTCGATGAGCGTGTCTGAGGCCAACGACCTGGCGCTGCTGCTGCGCGCCGGCTCACTGGCCGCGCCGATGGAAATCATCGAAGAACGCACCATTGGCCCGACGCTGGGTGCCGAAAACATTGCCAAAGGTTTTCAGAGCGTGACTTATGGTTTTGCTGTCATTGTGCTGTTCATGGCAGGTTATTACATGCTGTTCGGCGTGATTTCTGGCGTTGCACTGGCTGTCAACCTGCTCCTGCTGATTGCCATTTTGTCCATGTTGCAGGCCACGCTGACGTTGCCCGGCATGGCTGCCATGGCGCTGGCACTCGGTATGGCCATTGACTCGAACGTGCTGATCAACGAACGTATCAGGGAAGAGCTGCGCAATGGCAGCTCACCGCAAGCGGCCATCCACATTGGTTACGAGCGTGCCTGGGCAACGATTCTGGACTCCAACATCACCACGCTGATTGCAGGCTTTGCCCTGCTGGCCTTTGGCTCAGGGCCGGTACGCGGATTTGCGGTGGTGCACTGCATTGGCATTCTGACCAGCATGTTCTCGGCGGTGTTTTTCTCGCGAGGTCTGGTCAACTTTGTCTATGGTCGCCAAAACAAGCTCAAATCGGTATCGATCGGTACGGTATGGCGGCCTGAGCCAGCTGGCAATGGCAAATTGACCGCCTAACAACCAAAAACAAGAGTCTTCATGGAATTTTTCAAAATCAAAAAAGACATCCCGTTCATGCGGTATGCGGTGGTTTTTAACGCCATCTCATTCATCACGTTTGCGCTGGCGGTGTTTTTTCTGTTCTCGCGTGGCCTGCATTTGTCGGTTGAATTTACCGGTGGAACGGTGATGGAGGTCAGCTACTCGCAGCCGGCAGACATTGAAAAGATTCGCACCACGGTGTCCTCGTTGGGGTTGACCGATGTGCAGGTGCAAAATTTTGGCAATTCACGTGACGTGATGATCCGTTTGCCAGCGCAAAAAGGCGTCAGCACAGCCCAGCAAAGCGACACGGTCATGGCCGCGCTGAAGGCGCAGGAGGCCACTGTGCAGCTGCGCCGTACTGAGTTTGTAGGCCCATCGGTCGGCGAAGAGCTGGCACAGGACGGGCTCAAGGCGCTGGGCATGGTGATTGTCGGCATCATGATTTACCTGGCGTTTCGCTTCGAATGGAAATACGCCGTGGCAGCCATCATCGCGAACCTGCACGACGTGATCATCATCCTTGGTTTTTTCGCGTTTTTTCAGTGGGAGTTTTCACTCTCGGTGCTGGCTGCGGTGCTGGCTGTGTTGGGTTATTCGGTTAACGAGTCGGTGGTTATTTTTGACAGGATTCGCGAGAATTTCAGGCGCTACCGCAAGATGAGCACCGTCGAGATCATCGACAACGCCATCACCTCCACCATCAGCCGCACCATCATTACCCACGGTTCAACCGAAGTGATGGTGCTGTCGATGCTGCTGTTTGGGGGGCCAACGTTGTTTTACTTTGCGCTGGCGTTGACGATTGGTATTTTGTTTGGCATCTACTCGTCTGTTTTTGTGGCCGCAGCGATCGCGATGTGGTTAGGTATCAAGCGCGAAGATTTGGTCAAGGTTGCCGCCAAAAAAGAAGAAGACCCCAACGACCCTAACGCGGGCGCTACGGTGTAGTCCTGCCGGCTTTACAGACCAACAGATCGTGGCCGACTCGAACAACACGCAAAGCGCCCTGGCAACGCAGGCGCGTGATGTTTTCACGGCTCATGCCGCCCAGGCTC
The DNA here is from genome assembly GCA_046303055.1 of Polaromonas sp. Classification (GTDB taxonomy): domain Bacteria; phylum Pseudomonadota; class Gammaproteobacteria; order Burkholderiales; family Burkholderiaceae_C; genus Polaromonas. Next base: position 37,169 of record JBKCGU010000162.1, on the reverse strand, counting down.
TGCCTGACATTGGCAAGGCGATTCTGGGCAAGCTTATGGTGTTGATGGATCAGCCCGCGAGTGCGCCAGTAGCCCGAGAGCGGCGTGACGCTTGGCTTGCCTTTCAGACTGCCGGCAAAGCCTGGACAAACGGAACCAACAAAGCCTGGCGCGAGGCGACAAGACATGCCAGCCAGTCGACGACGGCCACGTCAAATTTGGGCAGTGGGGACTTCCAGCTGATGGACAACGAAGTCATGGAAAACAAAATCCTGGCCTCGCGTCTGGCGCTTCATCTGATGGACGTCGTGACCTGGGAACTGCGCGACCTGCGCCTGCGGGTACAAAACCTGGACCAGATCAGCGAACTTCAGGCGGGGGATATTTTTCGTCCGGACGTCTTGTCCCGCTTGATGGTGGAGCAGTGGACAGACGCTGGCCTGTCAAGGGGCGCCTGGCTGGCTGTGCAGGACTTGATTCAGGTTCGCCTAGCCGAGCACCTGCTCGAGGCCTATCACAAGGCCAATGAATTCTTGGTCGAACGCGGTGTGATGCCCGACATAGATTTGCGCTCAATGGTCAAGCGCACGCCCTCAAGCATCGTGAACGCGCCGTCAGCGACGCCCGCAACCGCAACATCGCCTCTGGCCCGCGCACGCATGCTTGCCCAGGGCGTGATGGGCAACCTACAGCGCCTGTTAAGCAGCCAGGTGGCCGGTTTTGACGACACCCGCGGGGCTCAGCCCACGCCGCAACTGGCGCAGGCGTTGGCTGTCATTGCGGCAAGCCAGATCGGAGAATTAGGCGCCGCCTTGGTGGACGAGCCTGGGCGGGTGTATGGCCTCGAACACGTCGAGCAAGCCAATGCCGCACTGCGCCAGCGCGCCGGCAGCCTCAAGAAGGCCGCCAGTACTTCAGCAGAAAAAGCCGCCATTGAAGTTGTGGCCCTGATGTTTCAGTCCATTCTGGCAGAAGAGCGGATCCCGCCTGCCGTTCGGGTCTGGTTTGCACGGCTGCAAATGCCGGTGCTGCGCGTGGCGATTGCTGAGCCGGGATTTTTTGGGTCTTTGCAGCATCCGGCACGCTTGCTGATTGACCGCATGGGTTCATGCGTGCTGAGTTTTGAGGTCGCTGTGTCTGGCGGAGCCATGGAAGTGGAGGTCAAGCGCATTGTTCAGGTGATTGAGCAATACCCTGAAACCGGGCGCCGTGTGTTTGAGCTGGTGTACGACGAGTTCCAGAAGTTTCTGTCCAAGCTCCTGTCTGAAAACGCCAGCGCCGCCCGGGTGGTCAGCATTGCCCAGCAGGTCGAGCAAAAAGAGACCATGGCGATTCAGTACACGATCGGAATGCGCAGCATGCTCAACGACATGCCGGTGCGTGAAGAAATTCGCGAGTTTCTGTTCAAGATATGGGCCGAAGTGCTGGCGCTGACAGCCATGCGCAATGGCCCACAGCACGAAGAGACCATGACACTGAAGAGCGCCGCAGCCGACTTGGTATGGGCCGCCAGTGCCAAGCCCAACCGCGCCGAAAGGGCCAAGGTTATTTCAGACCTGCCCAAGTTGCTTCAGGTGCTGCGCATGGGCATGACTGTGTTGGCCATGGACATCCAGTCGCAAGACCATCAGATCAAAGTCATCAGCGACACGTTGGCCGATGCCTTCATGTCCAAGACCGACGCAATATCGAGCGAGCGAATTGACGCCATGGCCAAGCGCCTGACCCATCTGGAAGACTACTTGTCTGACGAAGGTGTGGGCGACTTGCCGCTGGACACCGAAGCGCTGGTGATGATGATTGGCATCGACGCAGCAGACATCGAAGTGGTGACCGACGGCGGCAGCCAGCCCGCCGAGGCGATGCGGGCCTGGGCGCAAGAGCTACAGTTGGGTTCCTGGTTCAGCCTGGACCACAACGGACGCATCGGACATGTGCAGTTTGCCTGGTGCAGCGACCGCAAGCAGCTGCATCTGTTTGCCTCGGCTGATGGTCGCCTTTTTTTAATTCAGACACGCAGGCTGGCGGCCTATTTGCAGGCCGGCTTGTTGAAACCAACAGAAGAAGAAGCCTTGACAGTGCGGGCCACCCGCGATGCGCTGGCCAAGCTCGAGGCCAATCCTGAAAGACTATTGGGTTGAACCTCGGCCGCCAGGTTTACTCGCTTCGCGCAGTGCTCTGCCCCCCCGAGGGCGCGCTTTTTTCTAGGGACTGCCCGTCGAAAAAAACGCTGTCTAGTGTCCTATGCGATCAGTGGCATCATCACAAAGTTCGTCCAGCACCAGCGCATCGGGCTCCTGGCCAAAGCTCCAGTACACCATCAACACAATGATTTTCAGGTCGTCCAGTTCGAGCGGGTTGCCCGGGGCGGCCATCGCACGGTCAATCACGATCTCGCGCATCTGGGGCGGCAGCACGCCCGATGATTCAAGAAAGCTCACAAACCCGAGCGCTGGTGCGCCCATGTGTTCTTGCTCGGCAACGCTGTAGGCCCGCATGCTGCCGGGAGACTGGGCCTGCACGATGCCAGGCGCGCTGGCATCGTTTGCCGGCAGATAAATTTGGGTGCTTTGCGCGGCGGTGTTCAGGCCGTCGAGCCAGATCAGCGCTGCCTGAATCTCGTCAGCCTCAAAACCAGCGGCAGTCAGTTTGCGGCCCAGTTGCGGCAGTTCCGGACAAGCGTCACCTTGCCAATAGTTTTCGTAGACGTAGACCAAGACTTCAAACATGGCTTCAATATAGCCCAGAAAGGAGACCCACCCATGGCGCTGATAACGGGCTTGTTAAAATCTAACCTCAACCCGACCCGGAGCGCAATGCAGTTTTTTTGGTACATCGTCGCAGGAGGCCTCGCCACCGCCGTGCATTACGCGGTGCTGATTGCGCTGGTGGAGTCCTCAATCACCACTGCTGCCCCTGCATCTGCCATCGGCGCAGTATCTGGTGCGGCGGTGGCTTACCTGCTTAATTGGCGCAAGACGTTTGCGGGCAGCAGCGCCGGCCATGCCCACGCGCTTCCCCGTTTCATGGCCATAGCGCTGCTCGGTGCCATCCTCAACGGTATTCTGGTCTGGCTAGGTATTCAGCAGTTTGGCTGGCACTATCTTTTCGCCCAAATGCTGGCCACCGTGCTGGTTCTGGGCCTGACATTTCGACTTAATCGACTTTGGACGTTTGCTCAATGAATTCAACTGTCACAACGCTTGGCCCTGCAACCCCCGCTGGTTGCATGCTCAGTGTGATTGTTCCGGCCTACAACGAAGAAGAGGTCTTGCCGATTTTTCATGGTCGCCTGGTTGCGGCGCTGGCCAATACCCCCGAGCTGGCCGGCAATTGGGAGGTCGTTTATGTCAACGACGGCAGCAAGGACGGTACGCTGCGCGTATTGAAAGAATTACAACACCAAGACGCATCTATCGGCGTGGCCAACCTGAGCCGCAACTTTGGCAAGGAAGCCGCCATGAGCGCGGGCCTCAAGCTGGCGCGGGGCACCGCCATCATCCTGATTGACGCTGACCTGCAAGACCCGCCGGAGCTGATTGGCGACATGGTGCGCGCCTGGCAGCGGGGCGCGGACGTGGTGAACATGAAGCGCGCCAGTCGTCAGGGTGAAACCTGGTTTAAAAAAGCATCAGCGGCCTGGTTTTACAAAATCATCAACTGGCTGTCTGAAGTGCATATTCCTGAAAACGTGGGCGACTTCCGTTTGCTCAGCCGCCGCGCCGTCGATGCCCTGAACCAGTTGCCCGAGAGCAACCGCTTCATGAAGGGCCTGTTTGCCTGGATAGGCTACAAGCAGGTGATGGTTGAGTACGACCGCCACCCGCGCGCAGCAGGCCAGACAAAGTGGCCTTACCTCAAGCTGTTCAATTTTGCGATTGAGGGCATCACCGGCTTTTCAGTGGTGCCGCTGCGGCTGGCCAGTTATGCCGGGTTTTTAACGGCGTTCTCGGCCTTTGTTTACGCACTGTTTTTGCTGGTTAAAACACTCACCATCGGCGACTCGGTCAAGGGCTTTCCCACGCTGATTTTGACGATCCTGATTTTGGGTGGTTTGCAGTTGATGGCGATGGGCATCATTGGTGAATACCTGGGAAGGCTGTTCAAGGAGAGCAAACGCAGGCCGCTGTTTTTGCTGGACGACTACCAAGCACCACAGAACGCCGCTCAGGGCACTGAATCACGTGTGCTGATGCCTCGAGCATGATCGTCACCCACAACACGTCAAGCCGCTGGCTGTGGTGGGTCTTGGGCAGCGTCGCCTTGCTGCGCCTGCTCACCCTGGGTCTGTACCCGCTGACTGACACGACAGAGGCGCGCTACGCCGAAGTAGCCCGCAAAATGGCTGAACTGGGCAACTGGGTTACGCCGCTGTACGACTATGGTGTGCCCTTTTGGGCCAAGCCGCCACTCACCACCTGGCTGTCAGCCATCAGCATCCAGCTGTTGGGCGTGAATGAATTCGCCGCGCGCCTGCCGTACTTTTTGCTGGCTGTGCTGATTGCCTGGTTGCTGTGGGCCTGGGTGCGCCGCAGCTCGGCCCGGCAGGCGCAACTGGCCGTGGCCATCATGAGCGGTACCCTGCTGTACGTCATTGCGTCGGCAGCGGTGATGACCGACCTGGGCCTGCTGCTGGGCACCACGCTGGCCATGCGTGGATTTTGGGCGGCGTTTGAGCCGCGCGAGTCAGGCCGGCCCAAAGAAGGCTGGCTGCTTTTTATCGGTTTGGGCATTGGCCTGCTGGCCAAAGGGCCGATTGCGGTGGTGCTGTCTGGCCTGCCGATTGGCCTGTGGATGCTGCTCACCGGCAACATCAAAACATCTTGGCAGCGTCTGCCATGGGTCAAAGGCAGCTTGCTCACGCTGGCCATTGCCGCGCCCTGGTACGTGATGGCTGAAATCCGCACCCCCGGTTTCTGGGAATACTTTTTTATTGGCGAGCACTGGAACCGCTTTACCGTGACAGGCTGGGCAGGCGACAAATACGGCACCGCCCACGCCACCCAGCGCGGCGCGATCTGGCTGTTTGCCCTGGCTGCTGTGATGCCCTGGACGGCACTGTTGCCGATGTTGTGGATCGGCCGAAAAGCCGCCCCGGTGCTGCAAAGCCCTAAGCCTTCTGCCTATTGCCGTCACTTCACTTTTTATCTGTTGGCCTGGTCGGTGGGGCCCTGCCTGTTCTTCACGATGTCCGGCAATATCTTGTGGACGTATGTGTTGCCTGCGTTGCCAGCGATGGCGCTGCTGGCGGCGCGCTGGTTAAGTAGCGACACACGAACGCGCTGGGTCCATGGCGTGGTAGGCGCGGGTGTGCTGGTCATGGCCTGTCTGGTGGCCGCCTTCTTTGGCCGCGAGCAGCTCAACGACAGCTGGAAGTCCGCCAAAACCGTGGTGCTGGCGTATCAGGCCAAGGGGGCGGGCCAGCCCCTGCTTTTCATGGGCGACCTGCCGTATTCAGCGTCTTACTATGCACAAGGCAAGGTCAAGGCCCTGCAGGGCAATGCCGAGCTGGCCGCGCGGCTGGCATCCAGCCCGGTGTTTGTGGCGCTGAACCCGGACCAGGTCAAAGCCTTGCCGCCTGAGCTGGCAGCCAGGCTTCGGCTGGAGGCCACGTCAGGTGCCTATCGGCTTTATTCGTCATCTGCCAAGTAGACGCCAAGTAGATGCCTCAGCGTTTTTGATACTGGGTGTTGCCAAACAAGATCTCGCGCGCCTTGTCGGTGGTGATGGGTTTGCGCAGGCTGGCCAGGATCTGCACGCCGCGCTCCACGGCAGGGCGGGCAGCAATCAGGTCGTACCATTTTTTGAGGTGCGGGTAATCGGCCCAGTCAATGCCGTGGTTGGCCCAGTTACGCAGCCACGGAAAGATGGCGATGTCAGCAATCGTGTATTGATTGCAGGCCATAAACTTGCTGGTGGCCAGTTGCTTGTCCATCACGCCGTACAGGCGCTTGGTCTCGTTGGTGTAGCGGTTGATGGCGTAGTCAATTTTTTCAGGCGCGTACTGCCTGAAGTGGTGCGTCTGGCCAATCATCGGCCCCACACCGCCCATTTGAAACATCAGCCACTGCAGCGTCTGAAACTTCAGCCGGTCTGACTTGGGCAAAAACTTGCCCGTTTTGGCTGCCAGATACAGCAAGATGGCGCCTGATTCAAACAGCGCAATCGGCTTGCCGTCCGGGCCGTTCGGGTCAAACAGCGCGGGTATTTTGTTGTTCGGGCTGATGGCCAAAAACGCCGGCTTGAACTGGTCGCCTGTGCCAATGTCTACCGCAATCGCCTCCCAGTCCTTGCCGACCCGAAAGCCGCATTCCTCCAGCATTACATGCACTTTATGACCGTTGGGCGTGGGCCATGAGTAAACCTTGATCATTGCGTGCTTCCTTTGATGGTGTTGATGGTGTGAGTGGCTTCCACTCTCAAGTTAATCTTAAGGGCGCGGGAATGCACACAGCTTTTAATTGACCTTCACCTAGTTGGGTGGGCCGCAAACTGCTACCGTGTCGGTGTGGCGAAGGCGTTCGCCAAGACAAGCCCCTCGATCTGTGGGCGGCTATGCATATCTTCAGACAACAGAAAGGGCGCGCCACCCCTTCGCCCACGACCTTGAAGCCGGCAACAGTCGCCTGTTGCGGGTTTCTTGCGGAACCGGCTGGTTAACGCAGCCCGGCTTCAGTTGTGCATCATGTTCAGGGTTTGACCGGGCTGGCGCTCGGGCTAGCGGCACTTGGGGCCGCAGTGGTCGCTACTGCGGCCACCGGTGCTGCCACCGCAGCCACCGGTGCGTCGCCACCATGGACCTTGACCACCAGCGGCACGATCAGCAGTGCCACGATGTTGATGATCTTGATCAGGGGGTTAACGGCTGGGCCGGCGGTGTCTTTGTAGGGGTCGCCGACGGTGTCGCCAGTGACGGCGGCTTTGTGCGCCTCGCTGCCTTTGCCGCCGTGGTGGCCGTCTTCAATGTACTTCTTCGCGTTGTCCCAGGCGCCGCCCCCGGTACACATCGAAATCGCCACAAACAGGCCGGTGACGATGGTGCCCATCAGCAGGCCGCCCAGCGCTTTGGGGCCGAGCAGCAGGCCGACCAGAATCGGCACCACCACGGGCAGCAGCGACGGAATGATCATTTCCTTGATGGCGGAGGTGGTCAGCATGTCTACCGCAGCGCTGTAGTCTGGCTTGCGTTTGCCAGCCATGATGAGGCCGTCAGCAAACTGGCGGCGCACTTCTACCACCACCGAACCCGCAGCGCGGCCCACGGCTTCCATGGCCATCGCGCCAAACAGATAGGGAATCAAACCGCCTATAAACAAACCAACGATGACCATCGGGTCGCTCAGGTCAAAGCTGATGGCCTTGCCGTAGGCTTCCAGCTTGTGGGTGTAGTCTGCAAACAGCACCAGTGCGGCCAAGCCGGCTGAACCGATGGCGTAGCCTTTGGTCACGGCCTTGGTGGTGTTGCCCACGGCGTCGAGCGGGTCGGTGACGTCGCGCACGCTGCTGGGCAGCTCCGCCATCTCGGCAATACCGCCGGCGTTGTCGGTGATCGGGCCATAGGCATCGAGCGCCACAACAATGCCGGCCATGCTCAGCATCGACGTAGCGGCAATCGCAATGCCAAACAAGCCTGCCAGTTTGTACGACACCAAAATGGCGATGCAGACAAAAATCACGGGCCAGGCGGTCGAACGCATCGACACGCCCAGGCCGGCAATGATGTTGGTGCCGTGGCCAGTGGTGGACGCTTGCGCAATATGCTTGACCGGTGCGTACTGCGTGCCGGTGTAGTACTCGGTCACCCAGACCAGCGCAGCCGTCAAGACCAAGCCAACGGCGCAGGCGCCGAACAGCTTCATCTGGCTGCCAGTGGCGGTGATCGCGTTGTCAGGCATCAGCCACAACGTGACAAAGTAAAACGCAATGAGTGACAAAATTCCCGCAATGGTCAGGCCTTTGTACAGCGCAGGCATGACGTTTTTCATACCCGGTGAGGCTTTGACAAAAAAGCAGCCAATGATGGACGCCACAATCGACACCGCACCGAGTGCTAGCGGGTACAGCACGGCATTGACCGGCGCTGCTGCGACCAGCAAGGCGCCCAGCACCATCGTGGCAATGAGCGTCACGGCGTAGGTTTCAAACAGGTCGGCGGCCATACCGGCGCAGTCGCCGACGTTGTCGCCCACGTTGTCGGCAATCACCGCCGGGTTGCGCGGGTCGTCCTCTGGAATGCCGGCCTCGACCTTGCCAACCAGGTCAGCACCAACGTCGGCGCCTTTGGTAAAAATACCGCCACCCAGGCGCGCAAAGATGGAGATCAATGACGACCCAAAAGCAAAACCAATCAGGGGGTTGAGCAGATCAGCCAGTTTTTTGTCGGGCGTCAAGTTGCCGTTGCCGACCAAAAACCAGTAAAACGCTGTCACCCCCAGCAGGCCCAGTCCCACCACCAGCATGCCGGTGATCGCGCCGCCCCTGAAAGCGACATCCAGCGCCGGGCCAATGCCCCGGGTGGCAGCTTGCGCGGTGCGCACGTTGGCGCGTACCGATACATTCATGCCAATGAAGCCGCACGCGCCTGACAGCACGGCACCCACTACAAAGCCAACGGCGGTTTTACCGTCGAGAAACAGGCCAATCAAAATGGCCAGCACCACGCCAACAATCGCGATGGTTTTGTACTGCCGCGCCAGATAGGCGGCAGCACCGGTTTGAATGGCGGCTGCAATTTCTTGCATGCGCGCATTGCCTGGGTCTTGCGACAATATCCAACTGCGTGCCCAAATGCCGTAGCCGACGGCGATGAGCCCACATACAAGCGCAAGGATAAGCGCTGAGTTACCTGTCATGATTGAAATCTCCTACAGTTTTTTTGCTTGGAGAGTTGAAACGCAAGCGTTTACAACCCGCTGCGCTGCTTCCTCATATTCCAACTCCCAATAAAAACGATAACCGCGTTGCGTCGCCTGGCCGTGCTCCAGCACTGTCTGCGGCTTGGCGCCTTGTTCTGGCCTCTATTGGAAATTGGAATCGCCCGTGCTTGAGCTGATTGGCCAACTGCTGAAATTTAACGCCAAAACATGGCAACTTCGCGAATGGGCGGGTCTGAATCAGTAAAATGAGGGTAAATCCTAGGCTGCGATGTCGCGGTTAATTTTTTCAACAACGTCCCTATCAACCCTATCCAACATGTCATTAGATAAAGTCACCCCCGGCAAAAACGCGCCTGAAGCCTTCAATGTCATCATCGAAATTCCGATGAACGCCGACCCGGTGAAGTACGAAGTGGACAAGGAGTCGGGTGCTATTTTTGTCGATCGCTTCATGAGCACGTCGATGCACTACCCGACCAACTACGGCTATGTGCCGCAAACCCTGAGCGGCGACGGCGACCCGGTCGATGTGCTGGTCATCACGCCTGTGCCGCTGATTCCGGGCGTGGTGGTGACGTGCCGTGTGATCGGCATTTTGAAGATGACCGACGAAGCCGGCGAAGACGGCAAGGTGCTGGCGGTGCCGATTGACAAGAAATGTTCACTCTACAGCCACTGGAAGAGGCCAGAGGACATGAACCCGCTGCGTCTGAAGACGATCGCCCATTTCTTTGAACACTACAAAGACCTGGAAGAAGGCAAGTGGGTCAAGATCAGTGGCTGGGAAGGCCCGGATGCGGCTAGAAAAGAAATCACCGATGGCATTGCCAATTACCAGGCCAGCCTGGTCGTTTCGAAGTAAAAAAAGCGCCCGTTGCGGCGCTTTCTTGATGTTTTTCATCGGTCTTATGGTTCTAGGCCGCTAATTAATTGGATTAGCAGCTATTAAAAAAATAGCGCTCAAATTGTTAAGCTGGCTGTCCCAAGCCGCCTATTTGGCCTGCGTCGAGCTGCGTTAGCAACGAGGCCAGTGCCTTGACGTTGTTGGCGTCTTTGGCGTTGTCCATCGCGTCGATCAGCACATCGCGAATGTCGTCGCCGGTGACCAGCTCCATGTCCCAGTCGGGAAAAAGTCGTTCACGCACTTCTTCAACCGCGCTGAGCGGCACGACGTTCTGGTGGCGCGGGTCTTTCTTCAAATTGGCCATCAGCTGCGTGACGTTGTCGCGAGGGCCTTCAAGCCATTGAAAAAAGATACCGCTGCCAAACACCAGCAGGCCGGTAATGCCTTGTGCAGGGTTCCCGCGGCGTGATGTGTCAATAATGCGGGCAACGGCTGCCTCGTCGATGCCGTCTGCAGCCCGGCTACAGTACACCACGTTATAGAGCAAAGGGTAGGCGTGACCTGCCAGTGGTTCGTCGCTTTGCGAGCGCGGTGAAATACTCATGGCTTGGGTCTTTTCAGATAATGCCACGCAGTCCCGTCCGCGTGAAGCAGCCGCAAGCATAGCCTGTCTCCAGGCGCGCGCGGGGTCCGGCACGCCCAAGCCTTGCAATCGTTCCTTGTCCCGCTAGCCATGCTTGTCATGTTTGGCTAGGTGTGACGGTCTGGTTTGGCTCACTTTTGGGGCGGTACGTTTGCTGGCACCCAGCGCCATCGCATGCATGTTGAGCTTGCCCAGGCACACCATGCCTGCCGCTTTGAGCCGGGCCACCACTGGCGCAGCTTGCGCGGCGGGTTGCGTATGCGGGGCACGCAAGCCGCCATGTGTCGGTATGCCTTGCACGTCGATGTTGTCTTTGACGCCAAACGTGCTACCGGCCAAGGCAGACATTTCAGGTAATTCGTCAGAAGCAAAAGCCTTTCTGAGGAGTACAAATGCATTGATGGTGGGGTTGAGCTCTGCAATCGCATCCTGCTGCTGGCTGAGCAAGCTTTGCGCACTGAGGGTCTTCGCCTTGAGCTGGCGCGCCTGCTCGCAAGCTGTTTGGTGGAGCAATGGGTTGTGGTTCATGGCAAGTGGTCAAGTCTGCCTGAAAGGGCTGCGACTTTCGAGCTCTTGCACATAGTTGTTGATGCCGGAGCCTTCGCGCTCTAAAAAGCGCTCGACCGCATCGGCAAACGATGGATGCGCCAGCCAATGAGCGCTGGTGGTTTTGACGGGCAGCAGCGCGCGTGCCATTTTGTGTTCACCCTGCGCGCCGCCTTCAAAGCTCGCCGCGCCATGCTCAATGCACCATTGCAGCGGCTGGTAGTAGCAGGCTTCAAAGTGCAGACAGTCCACCCGCGCCAAGGCCCCCCAATAGCGGCCGTAGGCGGTTAAAGCCCTAGGACCGTCGGTGGAATCTAAATTTACAGCTATTAAACTTGTAGCAATTTTCTGCTTGCTTTCGCCTTCACCGTGCTCTGCGACAAACATCAGCCAGTTCTCGGGCATGGTGTCCTGCATGCGCTGAAAAAAGTCTCGGCTCAGGTAGGGCGCGTTGCCGTGCTCGTAATAGGTGCGTTCGTAGCAGCGGTAGAAAAAGTCCCAGTCGTCGGTGCTGATGTCTTTGCCCAGCGCCCAGCGGAAGGTGATGCCAGCCTCTAGAACTTTTTTGCGTTCCTGGCGAATTTTCTTGCGCTTTTCCTGGGCCAACGATGTTAAAAAGTCGTCGAAGGTCTTGTACGGTGATGCTGTGTTTGACCAATGAAACTGAACGGTGTGCCGAAGCATCATGCCGGCTTCTTCGCACGCGTTGATGTCCGCGTCTGAGGAAAACAGCAAATGCAGCGATGACAGCTTTTGCTCCTCACACCAGGCGATCAAGGCCTTGACCAGCAACAGGCGCTCGGCAGCGTTGCGCGCCAGCAGGCGCGGACCGGGGACGGGCGTGAACGGCGGCGCGACCAGGGCTTTGGGGTAATACGGCAGGCCGTGCTGGTGGTAGGCGTTGGCCCAGGCGTGGTCAAACACGTATTCGCCGTAGGAATGGTCTTTCAGGTACAGCGCGCAGCCAGCGGCCAGCGTCTGGCCCTGCCACAGGGTGATAAAACTGGGCGTCCAGCCGGTCTTGGCTGTGGCGCTGCCACTCTCAAACATGGCTGCCAGGTATTCGTGCCGCATGAATGGGTTTGGGGCACCGTCAGGCGCCTGCAGGGCCAGCAGTGCGTTCCAGTCTTCAGCATGGACCTCCAGCGGCGAGGCCAGCACGCGAATGACATAATCAATTTTCTCGTTCATCAGACTGTTTTCATTTTAAAAAATGCTACTGAAAATCTGCGTTCTGCAGCTCAATTATTGCGTGGGCGACCTCGCCGGCAATGCGCAAAAAATCATCGATGCTGCCAGCGCAGCGTACGCCAAGGGCGCCCGCCTGGTCGTCACGCCTGAACTTGCTATTTGTGGTTACGCCGCCGAGGACCTGTTTTTGCGCGCCTCGTTTATTCAAGCTTGTGATGATGCCGTGAATCAGGTGGCCCATGCGCTGGCCGGGTTAAAGGGCCTGACGGTTGTGGTTGGCACGCCAGTGGCAGCGGGCGACGGTTTGCGCACCAAAAGCGTGGCCATACAGCACCGCCAGAATGCCGCTCGCGTCTTGCGTGAAGGGGTGGTCATCAGCACCTATGCCAAACGTGAGTTGCCCAACTACCAGGTGTTTGACGAACGGCGTTACTTCATGACCGGCAGCAGCGCGTGCGTGTTTGAAGCCGAAGGCGTGAAGGTCGGCCTGCTGATTTGTGAGGACGCCTGGTTTGACACGCCTGCCCAGGACGCCAAAGAGGCTGGCGCTGAACTGCTGGTTGTCATCAACGCCTCGCCATTTCACATCGGCAAGGGTGCAGAGCGTGAATGCATGATGCAGCACCGTGCCCGGGCTGTGAGCCTGCCCCTGGTGTATGCGCACCTGGTGGGGGGGCAGGACGAGATTGTTTTTGAGGGCCGCTCGTTTGCGCTACTGCCCAATGGTGCTTTGGCCGGCCGTGCGCCCAGTTTCAAGGAAGATCTGTTTGAAGTCAGCGTCGAAACGGCTGAACAGGCTCAAAAAAATACATCAAATCAGCCTGCAGCCCAACAAATACATGCGATACCTGCTCCTGAAGTAATAGCAAATGTAACGTCAACCATTCAAGCTGAACAAACCGGCGACGCGGACCTGTGGGACGCGCTGGTGCTGGGCGTGCGCGACTATTTGGGGAAAAACGGCTTTCCGGGCGCTCTGTTGGGGCTGTCCGGCGGTATTGATTCGGCCTTGGTACTGGCCATTGCGGTGGACGCCATCGGCGCAGACAAAGTGCGCACGGTGATGATGCCGTCGCCCTACACGGCAGACATTTCATGGATTGACGCGCGTGAGATGGCCGAGCGCCTGGGCGTGCGCTATGACGAAATATCCATCACTTCGGAGTTTGAGGCGTTCAAGGCATCGCTTGCGACCGACTTCGTGGGCCGAGCCGAAGACACGACAGAAGAGAACCTTCAGGCGCGGATTCGCGGCACCTTGCTGATGGCCTTGTCCAACAAGTTTGGATCCATCGTCCTGACGACCGGCAACAAAAGCGAAATGGCCACTGGCTACTGCACCTTGTATGGCGATATGGCAGGCGGCTTTGCAGTGATCAAGGACCTGGCCAAAACGACCGTCTTCAGGCTGGCGCATTGGCGCAATGCCCATGACCCGTACGGTACAGGCCAAAGCCCGATCCCCGAACGCATCATCACCCGGCCACCGAGCGCCGAGCTGAAAGCCGATCAAACCGACCAAGACAGCCTGCCGCCTTACGACGTTCTGGACGCGATCCTGGAGCGTTACATGGAAAGCGATGAAAGCATCGAGGTCATCATCGCTGCCGGCTTTGACCGCGCGGTGGTCGAACGCGTTACACGACTCATCAGAATTAACGAATACAAGCGGCGACAGGCGCCGGTGGGCATCCGGGTTACTCACAGGAGTTTCGGCAAGGATTGGCGCTACCCTATCACCAATAAATTTCGTTCTTGATGCTTAAAAATAATGGAGACACACCCGTGAAGCAACTCACAGCCATCCTTAAACCCTTCAAACTCGAAGAAGTCCGTGAGGCGCTGGCAGATTGCGGCGTGACCGGTTTGACTGTGACCGAAGTCAAGGGTTTTGGCCGCCAAAAGGGCCACACCGAGCTATACCGGGGAGCCGAGTACGTGGTGGACTTTCTGCCCAAGGTCAAGATTGAGGTCGTGGTCAAGACATCTGAGGTTGACCGCTGCGTGGAAGCCATTGTTCGTGCTGCACGCACCGGCAAGATTGGTGACGGCAAAATTTTCATCACCAGTGTGGAGCACACGGTGCGTATCCGCACAGGCGAGCACGATGATGCGGCCGTCTAAAGCCGCAGCGGTTTAAATCTGATCCAGCCGCTGGCTGTTGTTTGTTAAACCAGCCGCCTGCACCAGACTTTCAAGCAAGACTTCTGGCTGCGCGCCTACGCTGATCAACGGCATCAGCTCTTCAGACATGAAGCCTTCTTTGACAGAGCTGCCTAAAAACGACAGCAAGTGGTCGTAATAGCTGTTCATATTGAGCAGGCCCACAGGTTTGTCGTGGTAGCCCAGTTGCCGCCAAGTCCAGACTTCAAAAAATTCTTCGAGGGTACCGATGCCGCCTGGCAGCGCCAAAAAGGCATCTGCATGCTCGGCCATCAAGCGTTTGCGTTCGTGCATCGTCTCCACCACATGCAGCTCGGTGCAGCCGAGATGCGCGTGCTCCCTGTCTACCAGTGCTTTGGGAATGATGCCAATCACGCGGCCTCCTGAAGCCAGCGTCGCGTCGGCAACGGTGCCCATCAGCCCGCTACGGCCACCCCCGTACACCAGCTGACCGCCGTGCGTACCGATCCAGGTTCCGACTTGTGTTGCCACGGCGGCAAACTCGGGGTGATGGCCGGGTCGGGAGCCACAATACACGCAGATTGAAAAAGCAGCTGTGTTCACGTCGTCAGTCTTTGAAAAATGGCCAGAGACCAAGTTGCCGCGCAAAGCAGCAGGCTCAACAAAACGGCTGCACTGCCCATGTCCTTTGCGCGCTTGGACAGGTCATGCCACTCTGGCCCAATACGGTCAATCGCGGTCTCGATGCCGGTGTTGAGCAGCTCAACAATCATGACCAGAACAACCGTCCCGGCCAGGAAAACGCTTTCAATCCAGTTGCGGCCGAGCCAAAACGCAGCCGGCAGCAGCAGCACCGACGCAATGGCCTCCTGGCGAAAGGCGGTCTCCTGCCAGCCTGCACGCAGTCCGGCAACCGAGTAGCCCAAGGCGTGCCAGACGCGGTTCAGGCCTTTGCGGGCTTTTTGAGGATTCACAGCGTTTGTTGGTTCAAGCATGACACTTATTGTCTTGCAGCTTTGTGACACTCAAGCGGACTAGCGTTTAGCCATGCGCGCTAGCCGTTTGGGGCTCTCAGGCGCTTTCCAGTTGATCAGTTGCGTACCGGCAAGCGCGTCATGCCAAAACTGTTTTCGTGGATGAAAACGGGCCAGCACTGCCCAAACTGCCACCCAGCCCAAGGCGATCACTGCCCCTTCTTTGGCTGGTAAGCCCAGCGCCCAACTGACGCCCAGCGGCGGTAAAAACCATAGCCAGCTCAGGGTGTAACGAGCCAGGGCACGAGCTTGTGTGATGGGCTGGCCCATGCTGTCCACCACGCGGATGTCCCAGGTTTTCATGGCCAGGCTTTGACCTTTGGCCCAAAACCAGACAAAGTAAATACCAAAAATAAGGAACAAAAACCCCTGCAGGGCATGGCGGTTGTCCAGCGCGTTGCGGGTCTGGCTGAGCGTGCCGAACAGGTAGCCGGCCAGAAAGACCACGCCAAACATCAGCAGGCCTTCATAGGCCCAGCAGGCCATTCGCCTGGGAATCGAGGGGACGCTCATCTCAGACACGATCAGTTGGGTTTGCCAGCTGGCGAGGTGGCGCTCAGTGCCGTCTCGCCTGTCGTTGCGGCAGATGCACTAGCCGGTACTTTGGGTTGAGGCGGCAGGTTTTTGGGGGTGACGGCCAGCTTTTGCGTGGGTACAGGCTTGACGGCCGTTGCCGCACCTGTGGGCTTGGGGCTGCCTTTTGCGGCCAGTTTTGCTTTTTCTTCAGGACTCAAGGCCTGATAGGTTTCCCACTTGGCTTTCTTTTCGTCTGCTGTGAGTTGCTTGGACAGCTCCTTGGTCTTGGCAAAGTTCAGCCGGGCGGCGGCGCGGTCTTGCGGGCTCATCGCCACCCACTCGTTCATGCGGCTGTGCATGGTCTCCTGGCCTGCTGGTGGCAAGGCTGGATAATTTTTGGAGACCTCAAGCCATTTGCGCTTTTGCGGTTCGCTGATGCTGTTCCAGGTAGCCGCCAATGGTTTCAGCGCCTGCTGTTGTGGCGGCGTCAATTCAGACCACGCTGGTTTTGACACAACAATCCTGGCAGTTGGTTTGCTGGCTGCTGGCTGCGGCGCCGCGGTGACAGTCGGCGACTGAGCGAGCGCCATGATTGGCGCAAGGGTCAGGCTGAAAACTGCAAGCGTTCTAGTCAGGTGAATCGTCATGTCAGGGCAAAAAGCATTCAAAACGGGCAGGTCAAAGGCAGGCTGTGGCGGTCTCGCCATGCCTTAACGGCTGGTTTTCAAAAACTGCACAAAACCAGGGTCAGAAAACGCAGCAGGCGGCAAGTCGTCCGTCAGCAAGGCGGCATCGACTTCAGCGACTTCCTGGGCTCGGTTGTCGTTTTGTACCGAGTTGATGGTCAGTAAACCAACGACCAACGCGATCAATGGCATGACTGAGCCGATCCGGCCCCACCAACCGAGGCCGTCAGGCGTTCCCCATGACAGGGCCGTCGTGCCGCCACCCACATTAAAACTGCTGCCAGCCGTCTGAACGGTGGCTATCTTACGTTTGGCAATGGCTTGAACACGGGCAGCACGCAGACGCTCGGAAACATCGTAAGGCAGGTCAGAAGCCCCTGCAGACAGGTAAGACGCGGCTTTGAGCGCAAAACGGTCCTGCAGAATGTCTGCCCTGTTTTGTCGTGAATTAGTCATAGTTTCAATCCTTTGGCATTTAACGCTTTGCTCAGTGCTGCAACGGCGCGGGAGCAGTGTGTTTTCACACTTCCTTCCGAGCAGCCCATGGCAAGGGCGGTTTCTGCCACATCCATTTCCTCCCAGTAACGCATCAGGAAGGCTTCTCGTTGACGACCCGGCAAAAGCTGCACTTCTACTTCAATTTCACGCAACGTTTGGGCCCGTTCGGTAGCGTCTTGGGCACTTTCTGTTCCCTCAGAGTTGGTTTGGAGCTCCAAAGTTTCAAGAATATCGAAATCTCCGTTATCTCCGGCAGATTCGAAGTCGCTCATGTTCGAAAACAGGGCATTTCGCGTCTTGCGTCGCC
The DNA here is from genome assembly GCA_046303055.1 of Polaromonas sp. Taxonomy (GTDB): domain Bacteria; phylum Pseudomonadota; class Gammaproteobacteria; order Burkholderiales; family Burkholderiaceae_C; genus Polaromonas. The sequence continues at coordinate 19,925 of JBKCGU010000162.1, read as the reverse complement.
TGAACCAGTCCAGCGTGGTGTTGGACAAAATCCTCTGAAACAGCATGGGCAGCTCGGACAAGGGCTTGTCGCCATAGCTTTTGGCGAGTTTCATCATGCTGTCTTGAACAATATCGAGCGCAGCTTCTTCGTCACGCGTGTGGTACACACTGCGCTTAAAGGCGCGCTTCTCGACACTTTTTAGAAAGTCGGAGAGTTCTTGTTCAGTTGCCAACGGTAGGTGGTTCCGGGTTTGTCCAGCACTTTAATTGTTTCGGATGCCAACCAAAATTATCGCACCGCTGGCTTGCGAGTTTTTGTTTTTGATTGGATCGGCGCAGTCGCGCTGAATGAAATGTCATAATGAGCCTCGCAATTCAAGCGGCAAACGGGTCACAACTCGGCGGATGATGATTCTGCTTATGGTTTTGGCCTCAAGTCTTGACACTGCTCCACAAGAGACAGCGAAAAGGCACCCAAGGTATTTCGTCAGAGAAATTCACAAAGGTTCATCATGGAAATCACAAAAGCGGAACTCGCTTGCGCCGCAGCAGTGTCTGCGCAAGGACACTCAGGCGTACAAGATCTTCGCGGCGCGGAAATTCTTGTCAAATCCCTGCAAGCCGAAAACGTCAAATACATCTGGGGCTACCCCGGCGGCGCTGTGCTGCACATTTACGACGCCTTTTACAAACAGAACACCATCGAGCACGTTTTGGTGCGTCATGAACAAGCCGCAGTGCACGCCGCTGACGGCTACGCCCGCGCCACCGGCGATGTCGGCGTAGCGCTGGTCACGTCTGGCCCCGGTGTGACAAATGCCATCACTGGTATTGCCACCGCGTACATGGACAGCATTCCCATGGTCATCATCACTGGTCAGGTGCCCACGCACGCCATCGGCCTTGATGCATTTCAGGAATGCGACACAGTCGGTATCACCCGGCCCATTGTCAAGCATAACTTTTTGGTCAAAGACGCCAAACACCTTGCCGAGACAATGAAAAAGGCCTTTCACATTGCCCGCAGTGGCCGCCCCGGCCCCGTAGTGGTGGACATTCCGAAAGACGTTTCGTTCAACAAGGTGCCCTACGCCGGCTACCCCAGCACGGTTGAAATGCGCAGCTACAACCCGTCACGCAAAGGCCACGGCGGGCAAATCCGCAAGGCCCTGCAGTTGCTGATGACCGCCAAGCGGCCCTACATTTATACCGGCGGCGGTGTGTTGTTGAGCAATGCCTCGGTCGAACTGCGCACCCTGGTCGACATGCTGGGCTACCCCTGCACCAACACGCTGATGGGCCTGGGCGCGTATCCAGCCAGCGACAAAAAATTTCTGGGCATGCTGGGTATGCACGGCACTTATGAAGCCAACAACGCGATGCAAAACTGCGACGTACTGCTGGCTGTCGGTGCCCGGTTCGACGACCGGGTAATTGGCAACCCCAAGCACTTTGCGCAAAACGAACGCAAGATCATTCATATCGACATCGACCCGTCCAGTATTTCCAAGCGCGTCAAGGTGGACATCCCCATCGTTGGCGATGTGAAAGAAGTGTTGACCGAGCTGATTGCGATGATCCGGGAATCGGGCCTCAAACCCGATGCTGGCGCATTGGGTGGCTGGTGGAGCACGATCGACGGCTGGCGCAAACGCGACTGCATGAAGTACAGCCTGGGAGATGGCAGCACTATCAAGCCGCAGTACGTCGTTGAAACTCTGTGGAACATGACCAAAGATGCCGACGCCTACATCACGTCAGACGTGGGTCAGCACCAGATGTGGGCCGCACAGTACTACAAGTTTGACGAGCCACGCCGCTGGATCAATTCTGGCGGGCTGGGAACCATGGGCGTCGGTCTGCCGTACGCCATGGGTATCAAGATGGCCAAACCTGAGTCCGAGGTGTTTTGCATCACTGGTGAAGGCTCCATTCAAATGTGCATTCAAGAGCTTTCCACCTGCCTGCAATACAACACGCCAGTCAAAATCGTATCGCTGAACAACCGCTACCTTGGTATGGTGCGCCAGTGGCAGGAGCTGGACTATGAAGGCCGTTACAGCCACAGCTACATGGACGCGCTGCCCAATTTCGTGAAGCTGGCCGAGGCCTATGGCCACGTCGGCATGTTGATTGAAAAGCCGGCTGACGTTGAGCCTGCACTGCGCGAAGCGCGCAAGCTGAAGGATCGCACGGTGTTCATGGACTTCCGCACCGACCCAACAGAAAACGTCTTTCCAATGGTGCAGGCCGGCAAGGGCATCAACGAGATGCTTTTGGGAGCTGAAGACCTTTAAAATGGCTTGATTCGGCGACTTTTGGCTCCGGAGCAATAAAGACGTGCACCAGCAGCTCCGAAATAAGTAGCAAAATCCGCTTTTACCTTTATTATTTAACTGACGAATCTATTGTTTGCCGAGCCTGCGCATTACCGTGTGCGGGGGAGGGTAGACGAAATGAAGAGTCCAGATGTATGAAACATATCATTGCAGTTTTACTGGAAAACGAACCCGGCGCGCTGTCCCGCGTGGTCGGTTTATTTTCAGCCCGTGGCTACAACATCGAAAGCCTGACGGTGGCCCCTACTGAAGATCCCACACTGTCCCGCATGACGATTCAGACCAGTGGTTCGGACGATGTGATCGAGCAGATTACCAAGCACTTGAACCGCCTGATTGAAGTTGTCAAGGTGGTCGATTTGACCGAAGGCGCTTACACCGAGCGCGAACTGATGATGGTCAAAGTGCGCGCGGTGGGCAAAGAGCGCGAAGAGATGAAGCGCATGGCTGATATATTTCGCGGTCGAGTCATTGATGTGACTGAAAAAAGTTACACGATTGAGCTGACTGGCGATCAGCACAAAAACGATGCGTTTCTGGAAGCCATCGATCGCAGTGCCATTTTGGAGACGGTACGCACCGGATCCAGCGGTATAGGACGCGGTGAGCGCATCCTCAGAGTTTGATTTTGAATTTACAACCAGGAGAAAAAAGATGAAAGTTTTTTACGACAAAGACTGCGACCTGAGCCTGATCAAAGGCAAAACGGTGGCCATTATTGGTTACGGTAGCCAGGGCCACGCCCATGCACAAAACCTGAACGACAGCGGCGTGAAGATCGTTGTTGGCCTGCGCAAGGGCGGCGCGTCTTGGGACAAAGCCGTAAAGGCTGGCTTGTCTGTGCATGAAGTCAACGACGCTGTCAAAGCCGCTGATGTGGTCATGATTTTGCTGCCTGACGAAGACATCGCTGGCGTGTACAAAAACAATGTTGAGCCGCATGCCAAACAGGGCGCGTCTCTCGTGTTTGCCCATGGTTTTAACGTTCACTACAACCAGGTCGTGCCGCGTGCCGACCTGGACGTGTGGATGGTCGCGCCCAAGGCTCCCGGCCACACCGTGCGAAACACCTACACCCAGGGTGGCGGCGTGCCGCACCTGGTTGCCATTCATCAAGACAAATCGGGCAAGGCCCGTGATCTGGCACTGAGCTATGCCATGGCCAACGGTGGCGGCAAGGCTGGCATCATTGAAACGAACTTCAAGGAAGAAACCGAGACTGACCTGTTTGGCGAGCAAGCCGTGCTGTGCGGTGGTGCGGTTGAGCTCATCAAAATGGGTTACGAGACGCTGGTTGAAGCCGGCTACGCGCCAGAAATGGCTTACTTTGAATGCCTGCATGAGCTTAAACTCATCGTCGATCTGATCTACGAAGGTGGTATTTCCAACATGAACTACTCGATCAGCAACAATGCTGAGTATGGCGAGTACGTCACGGGTCCAGAAATCATTAACGAGCAATCGCGGGTGGCGATGCGCGCCGCCCTCAAGCGCATTCAGACCGGTGAATACGCCAAGATGTTCATTCTGGAAGGTCGCACAAACTACCCCAGCATGACCGCGCGTCGACGTCTGACGGCTGAGCATTCGATTGAAAAAGTCGGTAGCCAGCTGCGCGCCATGATGCCCTGGATCGCCAAGAACAAGCTGGTGGATCAGACGCGCAACTAAGCTGCACGATGGGGTTGTGAAACCTCACGGTTTCATCCTTCAAAAAGCCGCGCATGGGTCTTGCGCGGCTTTTTGATTTTTACGGCACAGTAGTTTGTTATCCTAGGTCACAGTTTCAGGAGAATTTGTATGCACGATGGCGAACAGGCATCCATATCGCAATCGGACAAGCACCCGGAAGTGGTGGTGCGCAAGCGCCGAAAAGGAATTTACATCTTGCCTAATCTGTTCACGCTAGGCGGGCTCTTCGGCGGGTTTTATGCCATCGTGATGGCCATGGACGGCCGCTTTGACCAGGCCGCCATTGGTGTGTTCAGCGCGATGATTCTGGACAGCCTTGACGGCCGCATCGCCCGCATGACCAACACGCAAAGCGCGTTTGGTGAGCAGATGGATTCCCTCGCAGACATGGTGTCTTTTGGTGCGGCCCCCGCGCTGATTGCTTATGCGTGGGGCCTGAGCACTCTGGGTCGCTGGGGCTGGGTGGCTGCTTTTGTCTATTGCGCTTGTGCCGCGCTGCGGCTCGCCCGGTTTAACGTCAACACCGCAGTGGTGGACAAGCGGTTTTTTCAGGGCCTGCCTTCACCTGCGGCTGCTGCTCTGGTGGCGGGGTTCATCTGGCTGCTGAACGATGCTGACTACGCCGGTACGGGTGTGCTCGACCTGGGCCTGTTCGGACTGCAAATCCCGTGGTTGATGTTCATCCTGACCCTTTATTCGGGCCTGACGATGGTGACCAACGTACCGTTTTACAGCTTCAAGGACATACAGATGAAAAAGAGTGTGCCTTTTGCCGTGATTGTGTTGATCGCTCTGGGCATCGGTGTTGTTGGCCTGCATCCGCCCATCGTGGTGTTTGCGTTTTTCATCGCTTATGGTTTGTCGGGTTATGCGGTTTACGCCTGGCGCCGTGCCAAAGGTCAGCAGACCAGTGTGATTGCCACGTCGCTCGATGAGCCTGAAGAGCGCGGCTTGCACAAGTAATCCGCGTGAAACAAGCTGTGATATATTCGCGCTCATGATCCGAATCTCGCTAGCACTATCTCTATCTGCCAACGGGCGGAAAAGGTAGCGCACGCGAAAATACTTCGTTCAAGCTCATTTTCAACGGCCCGTTTGCACCAGCAGCGGGCCGTTTTGTTTTGGGTTGCTGGTTTTTTGATTTGATTTTTTCCGGAGAATTTCATGGCTGACAAACTCATTGTTTTCGACACCACCTTGCGTGACGGTGAACAATCGCCCGGCGCCTCGATGACGCGCGACGAAAAGCTGCGCATTGCGCGCCAGTTGGAGCGCCTGAAGGTTGATGTCATTGAGGCCGGTTTTGCGGCCAGCTCGAACGGTGACTTTGAATGCGTCAAATCAATTGCTGAAGTCATCAAGGATTCGACCGTCTGTTCATTGGCCCGGGCCAACGACCGCGACATCTCCCGTGCGGCCGAAGCCCTCAAGCCAGCCGCGTCAGGCCGCTTGCATTTGTTTCTGGCCACCAGCGCACTCCACATGGAAAAAAAGCTGCGTATGTCCCCCGACGAAGTGTATGAACAGGCCAGACTCTCAACCCGTTTCGCGCGCAACCTGATGGGCGACATTGAGTTCAGTCCCGAAGATGGTTACCGGTCTGACCCCGACTTTTTGTGCCGTGTGCTCGAAGCTGTGATTGCTGAAGGCGCGACCACCATCAACGTGCCCGACACGGTGGGCTACGCCATCCCCGAGCTGTACGGCAACTTCATCAAAAACCTGCGTGAGCGCATTCCCAACAGCGACAAAGCCGTGTGGTCGGTGCACTGCCATAACGATTTGGGCATGGCAGTGGCCAACTCATTGGCTGGCGTGACGATTGGCGGTGCGCGGCAGGTGGAATGCACCATCAACGGTCTGGGCGAGCGCGCTGGCAATTGCAGCCTGGAAGAAATCGTCATGGCGGTCAAAACCCGCAAAGACTATTTCAAACTGGACTTGAACATCGACGCCAAACACATTTTGGCTACCAGCCGCATGGTCAGCCAGACCACCGGCTTTGTGGTGCAGCCCAACAAGGCGGTGGTCGGTGCGAATGCCTTTGCCCATGCCAGCGGCATTCACCAGGACGGTGTTCTCAAGGCACGCGACACCTACGAGATCATGCGCGCCGAAGACGTGGGCTGGTCTGCCAACAAAATCGTGCTGGGCAAGCTCAGTGGCCGCAATGCGTTCAAGCAGCGCCTGCAAGAACTTGGCGTGTCGATGGAAAGCGAAGCCGAGATCAACAGTGCCTTTGCCAGGTTCAAAGAGCTGGCTGACCGCAAAAGCGATATTTTTGACGAGGACATTCTGGCGCTGGTCAGCGACGAAAGCGTGACCCACGCGGCCGAGCAATATGCGTTTGTTTCGCTCTCGCAGCACAGCGAAACCGGCGAACGCCCACAGGCCAGCATCGTGTTTACCGTGCTGGGCCAGGAGGTCAAAGGCAACTCCAGTGGCAACGGGCCGGTCGACGCCTCTCTCAAAGCCATCGAATCGCACGTTAAAAGCGGTGCGGAAATGGTGCTTTACTCGGTCAATGCCATCAGCGGGTCGACAGAGAGCCAGGGCGAAGTCACCGTACGCCTGCAAAATAGTGGCCGCGTCGTCAATGGGGTGGGGTCCGACCCCGACATCGTGGTGGCATCGGCCAAGGCTTACCTGAGTGCTTTGAACAAATTACAAAGCAAAGCCGATCGGGTAGCTGCGCAAGGCTAGCGCCTCTGCCTGTGAAAATTAGTGTTTAAATTCAATGAGTTAAAGTAGTTATCCGGATTTGTTATGAAATAAGTCATAATTCAGACGCCAGTTAAGCTATGTTTTAGAAGAGTCACGTAAGTTTTTGATATTGCGTGACTTTTTCATTTTGTATAAACTTGTGCCATGCAAATAATTGTAATTTCAAGCAAAGCCACCACAATGCATCAGCAAATGTTGAAGCGGTTGTCAAAAACAGCTGGATGCTTGGCGTTGTTCGCGGCCCTGTTTACTTTGGGTGCGCAGGCCCAGACCGTCAAGCCTGATAAAAGCAAGCAACAGCTGACGAAATCTGCCGGTGCCAAGAAAGTGGTTTCAAGCCGCAAGACAGCCCGTTTTGTGACGGGCGACAAGCGCAAGTCGGTGGTTCGCGTTTCAGCACCGCCCAAGCCGTCATTTGGCCAAATTGCTGGCTTGCATGGCGCCGCGGACGCCCTTGACCTCAAATCCAGCGTGGCACTGGTGATTGACCAGGACACCCGCGAAGTGCTGTTCAGCAAAAACCAAACCGCCGTGTTGCCGATTGCCTCGCTGACCAAACTCATGACCGGCGTGATCATCAGCGGTGCCAAACTGCCCATGGACGAAATGATCACGGTCACTCAGGACGATGTGGACACCGAAAAAGGCAGCAGATCCCGTTTGAAGGTGGGCACATCGTTGTCTCGTGGTGATATGCTGCACCTGGCTTTGATGTCGAGCGAAAACCGCGCCGCCCTCGCCCTGGGCCGTACCTATCCGGGCGGGATGCCTGTGTTTGTCAGTCTGATGAACGCCAAAGCCAAGCTGCTGGGCATGACGGACACCAGTTATGTCGAACCCACTGGCCTGTCCAGCCGCAACCAGTCCAGCGCCCAAGACTTGGCCACTTTGGTCAACGCTGCGCATGCTGACCCTGTGCTGCGCGAACTGAGCACCTCTACCGGCTACCAGGTGGCTGTGGGCCACCGCACTTTGCAATACAACAACACCAACCGATTGACCAAAAACCCCGAATGGGACATTGGTTTGCAAAAGACCGGTTACATCTCTGAAGCCGGTCAGTGCCTGGTGATGCAAACCAAAATCGCAGGCCGTAAACTGATCATGGTGTTCCTGGACTCCGCAGGCAAACTGAGCCGCCTGGGCGATGCCGAACGTGTGCGCCGCTGGGTGGAGTCAAACCCTGTCGCCGGTAACCGAAAAATCAACATCAGCACAGCAGTCAAACCCATCAGCGGCTAGGCTTCTGATTTGGGTGCTATAAATATGGTAGCTTATCGCGATTAAATCTAGCCCGTTAGAAGCACTTCCGAGTGGTTTTTTTTAACGTGTTTTATAGCCTAAGGCGGCTGAAATCTCATTGGCCGTGGCCTGCAGCTTGGGCAGCCAATGCTCTTGCAGCCTGTCGGCTGGCGCTGAAATCGACAAACCCGCCACCAGGGCGTTCTGGTCGTCATAAATGCCTGCCGCCATGCAGCGCACGCCCAGCTCCAGTTCCTCGTTGTCCCTGGCAATGCCATTTTGCCGCGCTTTGGACAGCTCGCGCTCCAGTATCGGCAACTGCGTGATCGAGTTGCGCGTCTGGCCCGCCAAGCCGGTGCGGGTCGCATAGCTGCGCAGGCGCTGCGGGTCGTCAAAAGCCAAAAACAGCTTGCCGACCGACGTTAAGTGCAGCGGTGCCCGCCCGCCAATGGCGCGCACCACCTGCATGCCTGAGCGCTCGCTGTAGGCACGTTCGACGTAGATGATTTCATCGCCCTGGCGCATGCTCAGGTTGACGGGTTGCTGGGTCAGCTTGTGCAGATCACGCATCGGGGCCAGGGCGGCGTCCCGCACATTCAGGCGGGCTTTGACCATGTTGCCCAGCTCCAGCAGGCGCATGCCCAGCCGGTAGCTGCCAGCGGCGGGGCGGTCAACAAAACGGCCGGTGGCCAGGTCATTCAAGATGCGGTGCGCTGTCGACGCATGCAGGCCGGACTTTTCGCTGATCTCTTTGAGCGACATGGGTTCTTCACGGTTTGCCAAAATGTCCAGCAGGCTGAACATGCGTTCAATCACCTGAACCGTAGGTTTAACAGGTAACAGGCTTTCGGATTTGGTCATTCATAAATTTTACGCTATGAAATTACCAGCCGCAAAGTTGTCACCTGATAACGTTACCGGTTCACGATTCTCCATAGCCCATCCACGCGCAGCTCGTGCGGCTTGAAGGCGGCTTTGTAGCGCATTTTGGTGCTCTCATGAATCCAGTAGCCCAGGTAGACATAGGGCAAATTCAGCTTGACCGCTTGCTCAATTTGCCACAGCACGCCGTAACTGCCGTAGCTGTTTTTACTGCCTGCCTCATCAGGCTCATAAAACGTGTAAACGGCTGAAATGCCGTCTTCCAGCACGTCCAGAATCGACACCATTTTGAGCGCGCCCACTTCGCCGCCAGGCATCGTCTGGCGAAACTCAACCAACCGTGAATTGACCCGGCTTTGCAACAAAAACTGCGTGTACTGGTCAATGCTGTCGTGGTCCATGCCGCCGCCCGCGTGGCGGCCGTTCTGGTAGCGCAGATACAGCTGGTAGTGCTCGCTCGCAAAGCAGAGTTTAAGTACCCGCACCGACAAGCCCTGGTGCTTGGCGATTGCGCGGCGCTGGCTTTTGTTGGGCGCAAATGTTTGCACCGGCACCCGCAGCGGCACGCAGGCCTGGCAACCATCGCAATAAGGACGGTAGGTAAACATGCCGCTGCGCCGGAAGCCCTTGGCCACCAAATCTGAATAGGCGTCGTTATGAATGAGGTGGCTGGGCGTGGCCACCTGACTGCGCGCCTGCCTGCCCGGCAAATAGCTGCACGGGTAAGGGGCCGTGGCGTAAAACTGCAAGGTTTGCAGCGGCAGGTCTTTGAGCAGCGTCACGGTGTGTTTGGCGTCTTGAAAGGCATCAGTTCTTGCCAGTATACGGGTTCAAATCGCCAGGCTGGAGCAGGGCGTGTCAGCACCTGAGCCACATGTGCGGTGAATTCGTCACGACTTATTTCTTGTGCCCCCAGCGATGCCAGATGTCCGGTTTTTTGCTGGCAATCAATCATCGTGACGTCTTGTGCGCGGCTAAAAGCGACCAGCGCACACATCGCGATTTTGGATGCATCTGTCACATGCGCAAACATGGACTCGCCAAACACCATGCCGCCCAAATTCACGCAATACAGCCCGCCGACCAGTTCATTATTGACCCACGTTTCAACGCTGTGCGCGTGCCCTGCAGCGTGCAGCGCACAGTAAGCCGCAATCATCTCGGGCAGTATCCAGGTGCCCGGCTGACCGTCACGCGGCTTGCTGGCGCAGGCGTTGATGACTTCGACAAAGGCCGTATCAAATCGAACTTCGCACGCCGGGTTACTTAAAAAATGCTGAAGGGTTTTGCGCAGTGACCGATGCAGTTTGAAGTGCTGCGTCTGCAACACCATTCGCGGGTTGGGGCTCCACCACAACGTGGGCTGGCCTTCGCTGTACCAAGGAAAGATGCCCAGGCCATACGCCTGCACCAGTGTGGCCACATCCAGCTTGCTACCCGCAGCCAGCAAGCCAGGCGCCGGGTCATCATGCCCCCAGGCGCGGCTGACCGGCGGAAAGTCTTCTCCGACATCAAGCCAAGGCAAAGGGCGCGGCGGTTTTTTCATCAAGCAGTAGGCGGTGGGATGGGTCGGGCCGAAACAGGCCGAATAAGGACGCTATAATCTTAGGCTGTATTCCTCGATAGCTCAGTTGGTAGAGCACCGGACTGTTAATCCGTAGGTCCCTGGTTCGAGCCCAGGTCGAGGAGCCACTTATTCCCACTGCGAACCGAAGAGCACCCTAAGCTCATCATCCGGCCTTCGTGGTGTCTGTGACGCACAAAATCGGCTTTTTTACCCACCTGATCGGTCTCTAGCCGAATGAGTTAATGGGTTGGCAGCTCCTAAATTTGTAGCTTTCACCAAGCAACTTAAAGTGTCGCCTCAACCATCCGCCGCAGCTCGGGTGTGATGTCTGGCAGCACGCCAAACCAGGCATTAAACGCGGGCCTGGCCTGGTTGAGCAGCATGCCCAGGCCGTCAACTGTCGGGTTGCCGCGCGCCTTGGCTGCTTGCAGTAACGGGGTTTCCAGCGGGACGTAAATCACGTCTGACACCAGCGCGGTGGTGGGCAGGGCGCTCAGGTCCAGGTCGAGCGCCGGGTTGCCCACCATGCCCTGGCTGGTGGTGTTGACCAGCAGTGCAATGCCGTCCAATGCGGCATGCCTGTCGGCCCACGGCAGGGCTTTGACCACTGCGCCAAATTCATCGCCAAACTCATGAGCCAGCACCTGGGCGGCGGCGGGTGAGCGGTTGAGCAGCCTGATTTCTGTGGCACCCCTGTCCACCAGGCTGAGCACCACGGCACGGGCTGCGCCGCCTGCGCCGAGCACGGCCACTGGCCCGGCATCGGCGCGCCAGTTGGGGTGCGCGTCAAGCAGACTTTGGATGTAGCCGTAGCCGTCGTTGTTAAAGCCTTTGAGCGAGCCGTCGGGCTGCACAACGATGGTGTTCATCGCGCCCATGCGGCGGGCCATCGGGTCAACCTCGTCCATGAAGGCCATCGCATCGACCTTGTGGGGAATGGTCAGGTTGCAGCCCTTAAAACCCAGCGCCTTCAGGCCGGCAATGGCGGTGCCCAGTGTGCCGGGCACAACTGGCAACTGCACATACGAGCCCGTCAACCCGTACTTTTGCAACCAGTAGTTGTGGATCAGCGGGGAGCGTGAATGCGCGACGGGCCAGCCCATGACGCCAGCAAGATGAAAAGGTTCTGAGATCATGGCTTGATTCTGCCCGGATTTTCTTGCGCCACGGCACGGGCCAGAATGTCGGTGCTGCCGCCGGGGGGAAGGGCGCGACCAGACGGATCGGCTTGCTGGGGCAGGTGGTGGCTGCTGTCGTTTGTGCGTTGCAAACAGATGCTGCTTGGGATGCTGCAAGTGCGGCTACAACAACGGGCGCTTTGGTGATGCTGGATGCCATGGCCGGTTTGAGTTGAACGGCTTAATGGCGGCCATCAACACAGACGTGACCACCTCAATGGCCTTTTTTTGTGTCTCGGTACTGGGGCGGCGTGCGGCGCGTACCAGCATCAGCTGGCTCATGATGCGTGGCTCCTTGATGCTGCGCACCTGAAATGGCGAGGGGTCGTCAAAATTGCTCAGGGTATAGCTGGGCAGCACAGCGTGGCCCATGCCTTCTTTGACCAGACTCAAAATCGCATTCAGGCCATCAACCTCCAGCGTGATGTCGGGTTTGCGGCCGATGGCGTTCATCTCGCCTTCAATCAAAATGCGAAACGCATTCGGACGGCTGGGCAGGATCAGCGGCAGGTTGGCCACCTCGGTCAGCGTGATGGGCTGGCGCTTTGGGGTCTTTTGCGGTTTGTTGGTGGCTTTGTTGGTGGCTTTGTTGGTTGATCGGTTGAGCGCTGGGTCTGTTTTTGAAATCAGCACCAGCTCTTCGGTGTGCAGCGTGGTCATTTCCACTTCGGGCGAATGCTCGGCGTTGTACAACACCGCAATGTCGATGTTGCCAACTCGCAATCCTTCGCACATCAGCACTGAGAAGCCTTCAGTCAGCGTCAAATGTGCCTGCGGCAATTGCTGCTTGAAAGCGCGGGTTAAAGGCACGGTGATGAGCCGCGACAAACTGGGCGGCAGGCCAATGGACACCCGCCCCGCCAGCGCCCCGCGCACCGCGCCCAGCTCTTCACGGGCTAACTCAACTTGGTGCAAGATGCCGCGCCCGTGCTTGAGCAGCAGGTTGCCCGCTTCGGTCGGCAGTGCGCCGCGCCCGTTGCGGGTCAGCAGGTTTTGCCGCAGCTCGACTTCCAGCAGGCGTATTTGGCGGCTCAATGCCGGTTGGGCGATGTTCAGTGCAATAGAGGCGCGGGTAAAGCTGCCCAGCTCAGCAACACGCACAAAATATTCAAGTTGCTTTAAATCCATCGTCAAATTTTATTGGCATAGCAATCATCAAGCTATACGTGTTTGTTCTAACTGCTAGCGGGTCATCGCGGTTTCACTTTTGGGCTTTGCAGCGCAAAATTGAAGCGTGAACAAACAAACTCAAACGGCACCTTTGGTGCTTTTGCCCGGCCTGATGTGTGATGCCACTTTCTGGCAACCGCTGGTTGATTTTTTACCCAGCCAGGTGGTTGACTACGGCGACGCCAACAGCATCACCGCCATGGCCGCTGCTGTATTGGCGGTGGCTCCTGCAAGCTTTGTGTTGGCTGGCCATTCGATGGGTGGTCGGGTAGCGCTTGAAGTGGTGCGCCTGGCTCCAGAGCGTGTACAAAAAATCATTTTGATGGACACCGGGTATCTGCCGCGCCAGTCAGGCGTTGCGGGCGACACTGAAAAAGCAGGTCGCATGGCGCTGTTGGATGTGGCGCAGCAGCAGGGCGTGCGCGCCATGGCGCAGCAGTGGGTAAAAGGCATGGTCCATCCTGATCGGTTGAACGACGCGCCGCTGATCGATGCCATCTTGACCATGATGGAACGCAAAACCGCCGACCGCTTTGCCCGCCAGCAACACGCGCTGTTGACGCGGCCTGATGCCAGCCCGGGCCTTGGAGCGTTGCGCATACCCACGCTTTTGTTGTGCGGCAGGCAAGACAGCTGGACCAATGTGGCGCAGCACGCTGCCATGCAAGCCTTGGTGCCCCATGCGCAGCTCAGCGTGATTGAAGACGCGGGTCACATGGTCTTGATGGAGCGGCCCGAGGCGACCTTTCAGGTGCTTCATCAGTTTCTGGAACACCCATGATCAAACTCATTTCTTCAATGGCCACGCGCCAAGTGTTGGCTGAACTTGCCGCGCAGTGGCAAAGCGCTTCCGGCGTGAAGGTCAATATTGAATCGGTGGGTGGCGTCGACGCTGCCAAACGCGTACAAGCTGGCGAGGCTTTTGATGGCGTTGTGCTGGCCTCAGACGCGATTGAAAAATTGGCGGCCAGCGCTTGTGTGCTGGCTGGCAGCCGGGTTGACCTGGTGCGCTCCAGTGTGGCGGTGGCAGTGAAGGCGGGTGCCCCCTTGCCTGACATCTCGACTGAAGCAGCGCTGCGAAGCGCCATTGAGGCAGCGCCCACGATTGGCTATTCAACCGGCCCAAGCGGTGTGGCCCTTGGCAAGCTGTTTGAACACTGGGGCCTATGGGCCGCGCTGCAGCCGCGCATCGTGCAAGCCCCGCCGGGCGTGCCGGTTGGCGCACTGGTGGCGCGCGGCGAGGTGGCGCTGGGCTTTCAGCAACTCAGTGAGCTGATGCATCTGGAGGGCATCACCGTGCTGGGTCATTTGCCAGAAGCGGTGGGCATCACCACCATTTTTTCAGCGGCAACCTGTAGCGCGTCAGCTCAAAGCGAAGTCATCACAAATTTGTTTGCTTTCATGGCATCAGCTGAAACAATTTTTGTCAAACAAAAACACGGCATGCAAGCTGCCTGAATGTCACCAACTAACAATCTACTTCTAAACCAGACATGAGCCTCCAAAAACCCCTCATCATCGACTGCCACGGCCACTACACCACCGCCCCCAAAGCGCTGGAGACCTGGCGCAACCAGCAAATCGCTGGCATCAAAGACCCGAACCTTGCCCCCAACCCTGGCTCTGCCAGGCCCCCCGAGGGGATGCAATCGCTCTTGGGGCGGCCCGGCGAACGCTCATCGATGCCCAAGGCCAGCGATCTGAAAATCAGCGACGACGAGCTGCGTGAAACGATCGAACTCAACCAGTTGCGCCTGATGAAAGAGCGCGGCAGCGACCTGACCCTCTTCAGCCCCCGCGCCAGCTTTATGGCGCATCACATTGGCGACTTCAATGTGTCGTCGACCTGGGCTGCGATTTGCAATGAGCTGTGCTACCGGGTCAGCCAGTTGTTCCCTGACCACTTTGTACCCGTGGCCATGCTGCCGCAAAGCCCGGGTGTTGACCCGAAAACCTGCATTCCTGAACTGGTCAAATGCGTTGAGCAATACGGCAACGTCGGCATCAATTTAAACCCCGACCCATCGGGCGGCCACTGGACATCGCCACCGCTGAGCGACAAGCACTGGTATCCGATTTACGAAAAGATGGTGGAGTACGACATTGCGGCCATGATCCACGTCAGCACCAGTTGCAACGGATGCTTTCACACCACCGGCGCGCATTACCTGAATGCTGACACGACAGCTTTCATGCAGTGCCTGACAAGTGATTTGTTCAAGGACTTCCCAACCCTGAAGTTTTTGATTCCGCACGGCGGCGGCGCGGTGCCTTACCACTGGGGTCGCTTTCGCGGCCTGGCGCAAGAGCTGAAAAAGCCTTTGCTGCAAGACCATTTGCTGAACAACATCTTCTTTGACACCTGCGTGTACCACCAGCCCGGCATTGACCTGCTGACCAAAGTCATTCCGGTCAAAAACATTTTGTTTGCCAGCGAAATGATTGGCGCGGTGCGCGGCATTGACCCTGAAACCGGTAATTACTACGACGACACCAAGCGCTACATTGAATCGTCCAGCCAGCTCAGCGCCGAGCAGCGCTACCAGATTTACGAAGGCAACACGCGCCGCGTGTTCCCGCGCTTGGATGCGCAATTGACCCAAAAAGGACTGTGACATGAGCACCCCGATGAACAATCTTGGCATCGTCAAGCGCCATATCGTTCGCGCTGACAAAGTTGCTGTCGCGCGTCTGGCCAAACTCGGCGTAGCCACCATCCACGAAGCCATGGGCCGTGTGGGCCTGATGAAGCCCTATATGCGCCCCATCTACAAGGGTGCCAACATTTGCGGCACGGCGGTGACGGTACTTTTGCAGCCCGGCGACAACTGGATGATGCACGTGGCCGCCGAGCAATTGCAGCCCGGCGACGTGGCGGTAGCGGCCTGCACCACCGACAACGACGACGGCTTTTTTGGCGACCTGCTGGCCACAAGCTTTCAGGCGCGCGGCGCGGTTGGTCTCATCATTGACGGCGGCGTACGCGACGTGGTGGACCTTGAAAAAATGGGTTTTCCGGTCGTCAGCAAAGCCATTCATGCCAAGGGCACCATCAAGGCCACATTAGGTTCGGTCAACATTCCCGTCATTTGCGCCGGTGCTTTGGTCAATCCTGGTGATGTGGTGATTGCCGACGTCGACGGTGTGGTCGTGGTACCCGCAGCGATTGCCGCGCAAGTCGCTGATGCTGCTGAAAAGCGCGAGAGCTTTGAAGGTGAAAAGCGCGCCAAGCTGGCGGCAGGCGTGCTGGGCCTGGACATGTACAACATGCGTGAGCCCCTGGAAAAAGCCGGTCTCAAGTACATCGATTAATGGATGGATGTAAAAATGGAATTCACCAAAACTGCGGGCTGGCTGGACTGGTACACCGGCCCCGCAAAACCCACCTTTCAACTGCCACCCGGCGCGGTAGATGCGCATTGCCACGTGTTTGGACCTGGCGCTGTGTTTCCCTATGCGCCGGAGCGCAAGTACACGCCCTGCGATGCGTCCAAAGAGCAATTGTTTGCCCTGCGTGACCACCTTGGCTTTGACAAAAACGTGATCGTGCAGGCCACCTGCCACGGCAGTGACAACCGTGCGTTGGTCGATGCGCTCAAAGCGTCAAACAACAAGGCGCGCGGCGTGGCCACGGTCAACCGCAATGTGACCGATACCGAGCTGCAAGACATGCACGCCGCCGGGGTACGCGGCACGCGCTTTAATTTCGTCAAACGCCTGGCTGACTTCACCCCGCGTGATGTGCTGCTGGAGATTGCCAACCGTATTGCGCCGCTGGGCTGGCATGTGGTGATTTATTTTGAAGCGGTGGACTTGCCCGAGCTGTATGGCTTTTTCACCGCGCTGCCCACGACGGTGGTGGTGGACCACATGGGTCGACCCGATGTGACCAAGCCGGTGAACGGCCCGGAGTTTGAATTGTTCGTCAAGATGATGCGCGAGCACCCGAACATCTGGAGCAAGGTCAGTTGCCCGGAACGCCTGAGCGTGAGCGGCCCGAAGGCCCTGCATGGCGAGCAACATGCTTATCAAGACGTCGTACCTTTCGCCAAAAAATTGGTCGAAACCTTCCCCGACCGCGTGCTGTGGGGCACCGACTGGCCGCACCCGAACCTGAAAGACCACATGCCAGACGACGGCTTGCTGGTGGACTTTATTCCGCAGATTGCAACGACGCCCGCGCTGCAGCAAAAGCTGCTGGTGGACAATCCGACGCGACTGTATTGGCTTACTTGAATCAGTCAGATAATGGCTAACAGTGTGATTTGTTCAATGTATTGACCGATATGAAAAGTGAGTTGCCATGAAGCTGTATCTGGAAAACGTGCGCTCTTTTGAGGGGTGGCACGAAATACCCATTGCACCGACGACGATTTTCCTTGGCGAGAACAGCGCAGGCAAGTCCACGATGCTTGGCATGCTGGCGGTTGTTCATCAGAGTAGTTTCCCATTCAGCGGAAACTTTTTTAACCAGTTCCCATTTGAGTTTGGTGGCTACAAAACAATTGCGAATGGAAAAAAAAATGTTAGTCATTTTTCGGTCGGATTTCAAATGCTCGTTCATCCGATGTTTGGAAGACCCAGAAATCGACAAGAAAAACAAGTTTCTAGTGGCTTGATTGCTGCGTTTCGTGAAAACGATGGTTTGCCAGTGCTATGCCATGTTTTTGCATGGATGGAGGATGTTGCAGTTGCTTTTTGTGAAAAGGAATTTGAACATTTGAGAAGAGAAAATCAAATTCAATTTTCACAAAACTTGAGAATTGAGCCCGTTGTTTTGCAAGAATCAAACCTGCAAGGCCTGCAAATCAATAAATTTTTTCATTTCTTTGAAGAAAAAAGAGATAAATCAGTTGGCAAAACTGGTGAAAAATACATAGCTAGAGATGATGAACTTGACTACCTAGTACATCACATGATGGCTAGAGGATTCATGCGATGGGATGGAGCATCTGCGATGGCTTTTGCACCTATGCGTTCCCGTCCAAAGCGCACATATGACCAGCTAAGCGATGAGTTTTCACCAGAGGGTGATCACGTTCCGCTGTTACTGGCTCGCGCCACAGATCCTAATAATCGACAGGCTAAGGCTCTGCACGACGCTTTAAGAGACTTCGGTGAGTATTCAGAAATGTTTACGGATATCGGAGTCAAGCAACTGGGACGCGGCAGCGGTGATCCGTTTCAAGTTCAGGTGAGTATGGGCTCAAAAAAGACGAACTTGATGGATGTTGGTTACGGTGTCAGCCAAATTTTGCCCCTGATAGTGGATGCACAAAGAGCATCCGCAAACACGATGCTTTTGCTTCAACAACCCGAGGTTCATTTGCACCCCAAAGCACAGGCAGCACTTGGATCGATGATTAAAGACTGGGTTTCAAAAAGTAAAAAAACTGTGGTGGTAGAAACTCATAGTGATTATTTAGTTGACCGATTGCGTATCGAGGTGAAGCGCGGACAGCTAAAGCCAAGTGATATAAAAATCTTTTTCTTAGAAAAAAAAGGGAGTCAGACAAAAATGCATTCACTTGAAATCGATGATCAAGGTAACGTGCTCAACGCGCCTGACGGCTATCGTGATTTCTTCTTGCGCGAGCAAATGAACCTATTGGTAGATTGAATCGTCATGTGTCTAATAGTTGATGCCAACTTGTGTTCAGTCATATTCAAAAAAACCATTGACAAGCAATACCAAAATTTAAGAGATACCGTCTTTGCAAATCGAATAACACTCATTCACGGCGGTAAGCTAACTACAGAGTATTTCAGAGCTGGAGTTTTACCTGTCATTGCTTTGTTGTCGCAAAGCGGTAGAGCTATAAAAGTCAAAGACGAATTAATTGATGCTGAGCTCAAAAAAATCGCTGGAAAATGTTTGTCAAATGACGAACATGTGATCGCCCTTGCGAGGGCGGATCGAAAAAATGCACACTTGCTTTGCAGCAGTGACAAGGCACTTTGTGATGATTTCAAAAACAAAGCTTTAATTGACCTGCCACGTGGAAAAATTTATAGCCACAGTCGTCATAAGCAGTCGCTAGCTAACTGTTAGCCAAATTTGGTACCAGCCACTCAGAAACCAAACTTTAACTATGTCACTTCATAAAAATTACCTCGACGTGCCTGGCACCACGATTTTTGATGCCGACGAAAGTCGCAAGGGCTACCACCTGAACCAGTTCTGCATGAGCCTGATGACCCATGAAAACCGTGAGCGTTTCAAGGCAGACCAGCAGGCTTACCTTGACGAATGGCCGATGACGCAGGAGCAAAAACAGGCGGTGCTGGATGTGGATCTGAACCGTGCCATTTCGCTGGGCGGCAACATTTATTTTTTGGCCAAGCTGGGTGCCACGCATGGCAAGAGCTTTCAGCAAATGGCGGGCAGCATGACCGGCATGACCGAGATGGAATACCGCGACATGATGATCGGTGGCGGGCGCTCGGTTGAAGGCAATCGCGTGGTGGGCGAAAACGGCACTGCACAAGCGCAAAATCAGCCTCAGGGTCAACGTGGCGCGGCAAACAAGGAATCGAGTTAAATGGCAAAAATTACCGCCAGCGTTTTTACATCGCACGTGCCGGCCATCGGCGCCGCGATGGATTTGGACAAGACCCACGAACCCTATTGGCAGCCCCTCTTCAAGGGTTATGAATACTCCAAACAATGGATGAAGGACAACACGCCTGACGTGATTTTTCTGGTCTTCAACGACCATGCCACGGCGTTCAGCCTGGACATGATCCCGACTTTTGCCATTGGCACCGCAGCGTCTTATCAGCCTGCCGACGAAGGCTGGGGCCCGCGCCCGGTGCCTGTGGTTCAAGGCCATCCGGCGCTGGCGGCGCACATCGCACAGTCGGTGATTCAGCAGGACTTTGACCTGACCATCGTCAACAAAATGGACGTTGACCATGGCTTGACCGTGCCGCTGAGCCTGATGTGTGGGCAGCCGCCCGAGTCCAATTTCAAATGGCCTTGCCCGGTGATTCCATTTGCCGTCAACGTGGTGCAATATCCGGTGCCCAGTGGTCAGCGCTGCCTGAACATTGGCAAAGCGATTCGCAAAGCCATCGAGTCCTATGACGAAGACCTGAATGTCCAGATCTGGGGCACGGGCGGTATGAGCCACCAGTTGCAGGGTGCACG
>JBKCGU010000161.1:0-7762 GCA_046303055.1 Polaromonas sp. | reverse complement strand
CGAAGACGGCCCCATCCCCTGCTTGACGTTGTTTCACGCCTTCAGGCGCATGAACACAGGTGCACATGTGATCCCGCAGCGCTACGCATACCTGTACGGTGCGACCGATGGCAAGCCAACCAAAGCATTTTTCAACGGCGTGGTGAATGCTTGCGAAACGCTTGGTTTTGACAGAAACGACAAGGCCGCGCAACACCGAGTCATGGATTTGGTGCTAGACGCCATGCCCGACCTGATTCTGATGCCAACCACGCAGCCTAACGCGCTGGAGGTCAAGAAGCACACGCTAAACATCCAGGCAAGCGTGAAGATCAACGGCCGCACGGCTCACCAAGAAAGCCTGTAATCATGTTTGCAAAACGCGATACACCCGAACGGGCTGGCAGCAACACTGAAGCAGGCCAAGAAGAGGCTGAAAAAGAAACGCCGGACCAGGAGCTTGAGCGCCGCCATTACACACTCATGGGCCTGCTTGAAATGGAATCGCAGATGCAGGCCGAAGAGCGCATTCAGATGGCGATTGACGAGGACTACTACGACCACCTGCACTGGCGTCCAGACGACGCGCAGGAGCTCATGGATCGCGGCCAAGCACCGCTGGTGTTCAACGAGTCGCGCCAGACCATAGACTGGATATGCGGCATGGAAAAGCGCATGCGCAAGGACTACAAAATCCTGCCGCGTGAGCCACAGGACGAGAAAAACGCCGAAATCAAGACCAAGTGCGTCAAATACACCGACGACGTGAATCGCACGCAATGGCACACCAGCCGGGCATTCAAGCAAACCGCGACTGCAGGCCTTGGCTGGCTGGAAGAAGGCGTGAACTCAGACCCGGAAGCCGAAATGATTTTCAGCGGCAGCGAGGACTGGCGCAACGTGATCCGCGACAGCCGCTCGCGTGACTTTGACATGTCAGACGCGCGGTATCTGTTCAGGCGCAAGGTGACAGACTTGGACTACGCCATGGCGCTACTGCCAGACAAAGCCGAAGAACTGCGCGCGGCTGCAACACGCTTTGGCCAAGAAGACCGGGAAGACGTTTGGTATCTCGGTGAAAAGCTGACCGGTGCCGGCGCAACCGAATGGACGGATTCATCGGCGCGCTTTGGTGACCGAACAGCATATGTCAAGGTGGGCGGGCGGTATGACGAAGGCCGCCGGCAGTCGGTCGAACTGCTGGAGTGCTGGTATCGCGTGCCAGAGGCGGTAAAAGTGTTCCGCGATGGACCCATGCAGGGCAAGATTTACAACGAAGCCGACCCAGAGCACATCAGAGCCATGGCAGGCGACGAGCAGGGCAACAAGGTCGGACTGTACAACGCAGTCAAGATGCGCATGCGGGTGATGATTTGCACCAAGGCGCACCCGCTTTGGGATGGCCCGAGCCCGTTCCGGCACCAAAAGTTCCTGCTGATTCCGATATGGGGTTATCGCCGCGCCCGCGATGGCCAAGTGTACGGCCCGATGCGCGGCATGCGGGATATTCAGGACGACTTGAACAAGCGCCGGTCCAAGGCTTTGTTTGCCCTGTCTTCAAACCGCATTGTGATGGACGACGGCGCAGTCGATGACGTGGAAGAGCTGCGCAACGAGGCAGCCAGGCCGGACGCCATCATCAGCAAAAAAGCAGGCAAGGAGTTGAGGTTTGAAAAGCAGACGGCCGACTTTCAAGGAAACATGGAACTGGCCTTGCAAAACAGTCAGATGCTGCGCAACGTGGGCGGCGTGACAAACGAGAACCTGGGACGGGAAACAACCGCACAGTCTGGCGTGGCCATTCAGGCCAAGCAGGACCAAGGCTCAATGACCACCGCCGAGTTGTTTGACCACCTTCTGTTGGCCATCAGCTTGCGCGGACAGATTCGCCTGTCTCACATCGAACAGTTCTGGACCGAGAAGAAAGCGCTGCGCATTGTGGGTGAAAACTCGCCAATTGAGTGGGTGGAGGTCAACAAAGTAGACCCGGTGACCGGCGAGGTACTCAACGACATCACGGCCACTCAGGCTGACTTTATCGTGGACACGCAGGACTACCGCGCCAGCCTGGCTCAGTCGGCCATGCAGGGCATGTTTGAACTGCTGGGCAAGATTGCAACCTTTGCGCCAAACGTGGTCATGGCGGTGCTCGACTTGCTGGTCGATAACGCCGACATCAAAAACAAAGACGAGTGGGTGGCGCGTATCCGCAAGCTGAACGGCCAGCGTGATCCAAGCAAACCCACAACGCCAGAAGAGCAGGCCGCTGAAAAGGCAGGCCAAGACAAGCAAGCGGAAGCCGAAGCGCAGACTAAGCAAATGATGGCCGCCAAGGTTGCCGAAACCGAGGCCAGGGCCAGGCTGCTGTCTTCTGACGAAATTCTGCGCCGGGTTGAAACCATGTATTCGGCTTTGCAGGCAGCTCAAGTGCTGGCCACTGTGCCGGGCGTAGCGGCTGCGGCCGACGAGATTACCGCATCTGCTGGCATGCCCGATGCCAACGCCAGCGGCTTTCAAGCACCTGCACAAATGACAGCCTACCCCGCAGCCATGCCTGCGCAGCCTGTGCCCGCCATGGCCGAGCCCATGCCCGCCAGCGGTGAACTTGGCATGCAGGCAGGCATGCAAACGCCAACCGGCATGGACAACATTGTTTGACGATTTTTAAACCCGCCGCAAGGCAAAAGGAGAGAGCAATGAAAAAAGCACAAGTATTGGGTTCGCCAAGCGCTGAAAAAGAAGACGACTATGACCCATGGCGCGCAAAAGAGGACTTGCGCATTTTGCTGGAAGCCGACCGCATCAAAAAAGACGATTGCCGACTGAGATACGCCAAGCGCGCCGCCAAGGAACAAATCGCTGAGAACAAGGCCATTGAGGCCCTGAGCAAGTAACCCGACCGATTTTTAATTACAGGAGAGCAAGATGCGAGTTGAAGGAATGACAGAGCAAGATTTGGCCTTATTGAATCCAGCCGAGCGAGCCATTATGGAGGACGGTGACGATGATGACTTGGACGCGCTTGCCGAACTGGCCGGAGGCGATGAAGACGATGACCAGCCAGGCAATGCAAGTGGCACCAAAGAGCAGCCAGCGGCCAAAGCTGATGCCCTGAACGATGCAGACGATGCAGACGATGCCTTGGTCTTCACCGCTAAAACACCAGCCGACGCCGCAGAGCAGCGCAGCTCACTCGAAACCCGCAAGAGCGATTCGTTTGAAAAGCTGATGGCCGGCGAAATTGAGCCCGAGGAATACCGCAAGGTCGAATCGGAGGTCAGCGCGGCGATGGAAAAGCTGCTGCAAGCCAGCATCACGGATGCCGTCACCAATGAACTAAGCCAAGCGCAGGTCAACAAGCAGTGGAAATCAGAAGTGGCCACAGTGGTCAAAACCGCCGCCGCAGAAGGCTTTGATTACAAGGCAAACGACAAGCTGGCTGCTGAATTCGATCGGCTGGTCAAAGTCTACGGCACCGAGGCCGCTGAATCTGGCATGGATGACACGGGCTTGAAAGCATCCAAGTGGGCGCTGCAAGAGGCGCATCGAACCATGAAGGCGCGTCACCCGGATTTGGTGAAGGTCAACCCCAACGCTCCAGCAGATAGAGGTAACGCCCGCGTCAAAGCTGACCTGGGCAGACTCCCGCCTAGCTTGAAAGGTGCACCCGTAGCAGCAAGCGCGGTTGTCGGTGGTGAATTTGCTCACATGGAAGGCCTGACCGGTGCAGATTCTGAGCGGGCATTTGCCAGGCTGACCAAAGAGCAGCAAGAGCGCTGGCTCGACACATGAGCAACAAGCGTGTCCTGACGCGCAACATGCGTGTCGGTGAAACCCTGACGTTTGACAACGGGCGCATCACTGTGCGCCTCGAAGAACGGACGGGCAGATCATCGGCACGCCTTCGTTGCGAGCTGAGTGCGGACGTGGTTGTGACCAAGCCAGGCGAATCCCTAGTCAAGGCGCCTGGCACGCTTGTTGTTGCGTTAAAAACATAGAAATCGAAGGGTACTTGTAATTTGCTTTGCGATTGCATACCCTTGGAGTTCTTTATGGGCCGTTGTGGCCTGCCGCCGGGGCAAACCGGTCATATGCGCAAGAGCGCTTTTTCAATCTAATTGAAGGAGTGTTTCATGCGTACATTGATCGGTGTGAATGACCGCCAAGCGGTTAAAAAATGGGCAACGCAACTCGCGGTGTCCGTCAACAAGGCGAGCTACTTTGCTCGCAAAATGACCGGTAGCGGCAAGGACTCGCGCCTGCCCATCCAGCGAATCGACGATTTGCAGTCTGGTGCCGGTGACGAGGTTGTGGTTGACCTGCTGATGCCCATGAACATGGAGCCAATCATCGGTGAAGAAACCTTGTCGGGCAAAGAGCAACCCCTGAAGTATTACACCGACCGCCTGCGCATTGACCAGGTTCGCGGTGGTGCTGACTTGGGCTCACGCATGACCAAAAAGCGCACCATCCGCAACATCCGCGAGGATGCCAAGCGCGTGTCTACCGACTGGTGGAAGCGTCTGATGGACGAGTTGTATTTCATCTACCTGTCTGGCTCTGTTGGCAACGCGACCATTGCGGCCACCACCGGCACCAACGGCATGGTGTGGTCCGCAGGCAATGCGATGTTCAACATCAACGCATTGACGGCGCCTGATTCGCTGCACTTGATGTATGGCGGCCTTGCAACCAGCAAAGCATCACTGGTGACGACTGACACCATGAGCCTGCGCCTGATCGACCGCGCAGTAGCCCGTGCTCAAACCATGGGCGGTGATGGTTCAGGTGAATTGTCCATGCTGCCAATCGACATCGAGGGCGGTGAGCACTACGTCATGTTGATGCACCCGTTTCAGTTCGATGCCTTGAAGTCCACCACGGCCACCGGTCAATGGCTGGACATCCAAAAGGCCGCTGCTGCTGCACAAGGCGCTAAGAGCCCGATTTTCGACGGGAACAAGGGCATGTACAACAACGCCATCATCGACACGCACCGAAACGTGATCGGCTTCAGCGACTACGGCGCCGGCTCCAACTTGCCAGCACGTCGCGCGCTGTTCTTGGGTAGCCAGGCTGCGTTTGTTGCCTACGGTTCTACCGATGGCGACACCCGCTACAACTGGACTGAGGAAATGAAGGACCACGAAAACAGCGTGGCCATCGGCACCAACGCCACCATGGGTGTGAAAAAAGCCACCTACAAGTCCAAAGACGACACGGTGGTCCGTGACTTCGGCGTGATTGCGATGGACACCTACGCGGTTGATCCAGGCTGATAGCCCACAAGCGCCCAGCTTCGGCTGGGTGCTGGTTCAAAAACACATTTCCATATTTCTAGGAGTTCAAAATGCCACGTTACGCATCAGACTACATCACCGGCAAACGCAATTTGCCACAACCTTACGACGGCGTTACCGTCGAGGTGCCATTCCGGGTTGTGCTGCCGGCCGCCTTGTTGCTCAACGACATGATTGCCATTTGCGAGATCCCGCAAGGCATTCAAATCGCTGACTTTAAGATCGTTGCGCCGCAGCTGGACTCCAACGGTGTGCCTACCCTGGCTCATTCGATTGGTGTTGAAAACGCAGCTCGCACCGACCTTGTGACCGTGTTTGAAGCGGGTTTGACCTTTGGCCGCACGGCCAGCGGCTCAATTTCTCGCGGCTCGGTAGCGGTGCCTGCACTGGATACCACGTCACAGACTGCTTCGCGCATCATTGCACTGAAAACAACGGCAATTGCTGCCACAGCTGCATTGGCAGGCAAGACGATTACTGTGATCCTGTACCTGTACAGCTAATCGCAGTTTGCCAAATGAATGAAGGGTTGCCATGCGCAGCCCTTCATTTAGTCGCACCCAACCCCAACCTCAAACCACGAAGGAGCGCAAGATGCTAATTCATGCCCATGTACGCAAAGAGGCCACGCCAGTCGACACCGGAAACGCCATCATTCAATTTGAACTGACCGACAGCGGCCATGTTGTTGCTGACGTGACCGACGAAGACGACATCGGTGTGCTGCTGGCCATCCCCGAGGCTTTCAAGCTCTACAAGCCAGAAGCTGCTGTCAAAAAGGCAGTCGTCAAGGCGCCGTCCACACCTGCACCCGCACCAGCTGCCGACGCCGCTGAAAAGCCGTATCTGCTGAAAGGCGAAACGCCTGAACAAGATATGGACCTGGGCGCAATGGACGAAGTAGCCCTGACCGAATTTGCCAAGGCCAACAGCGTCAACATCCACCACTCATGGAGGGGTGACGTGGAGAAGATTCGCCAGAAACTGTTTGAGCGCTTTTCTGCGTAAAACACATGACGGCGCAGGAAGTCATCGACCTGGCCCGAGTCCCGCTTAACGACACCAACAAGGATCGTTACAAGGACGCGGACTTGCTGCGGTTTTTAAACGCAGGGTTGAGCCAACTAAAACGAGGACGCGCCGACCTTTTCCTTGGCACTCTGGCCACCGGCTACACGGCTTTGACACTGGCCAGCACCTTGCCCACGCCCGAGCACGTCAATCAGTCCATTGCCGACTACGTGACAGCGCGGGCCAGCACCATTGACAACGAAGATTCAGAGCGGGTGGCCGCCTTCTTTACTTTGGCTGGAGGCAAGCTGTGAAGATCTGGTCAGACTTCTACGACAACTTGCTGCCGGACGTGCCAGACTGCAACCCTGCCATGGCCGACATTGCCTTGCGCCATGCTGCACGCGAGTTTTTTGAAAAGACAAGGGTGTGGGATGAATTGCGTGGGCCGGTGGTGACCACTGCAAACACCATCGAATACACCTTCACAACCGATACAGCGCAGGAAGACGTTGTAAAGCTGCTGGGCGGCACGCTCGAAGACCTGCCCTTGAACATTCTCAGCGTGAACAACCTGCAGTCCAACTGGCAAACCTCAATCAGCCGCATCAGCGGGTTGATGACGCAAGACCGCAAGAGCTTTTACCTGCTGCCAGCGCGCACTGCCGGCCTGAACATCAAGACACGCATTGCATTGAAACCCTGCCTGGTGGCCACCGGCATCCCGGACGAGTTTTTCAACCAGTTTGTTGAAGAAATTTGCATGGGAGCCAAAGCGCGGCTGATGTTGAGCCCCAAAAAGCCCTACACCGACCTGAGCCTGGGTGCGGCAAACCGCCAGATGTTTGAAGACAAGATCGCTGAAACCGCGCGCAAAGTCGAAAAGTCTTTTTCCAGAACGTCGCGCCGTGTTGTCGCGCACTACTTTTAAAGCGATGACCCAACATGCAACTGATCAAAGATAACGCCAGTGCCCTGCTGGTCGGTTCAATATCGGCGGTAGCCACCACCTTGACAGTGGAGTCTGCCCGAGCAGACCTGTTCCCGATCGGCAACACCACCAATCATGCCGCACCTCTTGACTGGTTCAAAGCCACGCTAGAGGACGTTTCTGGCAACATTGAAATTGTGTACGTTGGTACGCGCGCAGCGGCAAGCGGCGTCATGTCTACCGTTTTGCGCGGCCAGGAGGGAACCACGGCACGGGCCTTTGCTGCTGGTTCAGTGGTGGAGCAAAGGGTTACGGCGATTGACTTGCAGAGCGCTTTAATCAACGGCGGCTCACCATCCGGCTTTAAAAACCGCATCATCAACGGCCAGCTTAATATCAATCAGCGAGGCGTGTCTGGCACTGTCACGCTGGCGGCCGGCGCTTACGGTCACGACAGATTTAAAGCCGGTGCAAGCGGTTGCACTTATACATTTGCAACCAGCGCCAACGTGACAACTCTCACCATTACAGCCGGAACGCT
>JBKCGU010000160.1:0-100000 GCA_046303055.1 Polaromonas sp. | reverse complement strand
CTCTCGAGTATTGCTACTCTACCGTTCGACTTGCATGTGTAAGGCATGCCGCCAGCGTTCAATCTGAGCCAGGATCAAACTCTTTAGTTTAATCACTGCAATAATTTTCCACTCGCTGCACGTGAATGCAGCAAGAAACTCATAAAAACGGAATTGAAGAGAAATCTTTTACGATTTCACTTTTCTCTATCTTCATGAGCGTTTAAAGTCAAAAGACTCTGTCTACTTTCAATCAACCTGAGTTAACTAATTTTGACTGGCAATCGCCTTCAAACGCCCATACTTATCGGCTGTAAATTTTTAATGATCCTGACCGCTTGCGATCTGCGAAGCAGCTTACTTAGGTCGGTAGCTGTAATCAGCTGAGCCTTCAATTCTATACTGGTTTTTTAATCCCTGTCAACCTGAAGGTCTTTGCTACTTTTGCTTGACTTCACTTTCGTATCGTCTTGCTAATTTAGCATAGCCTCAAATTATATACCGGTTTTTTTGTTCCCGTCAAATTAATTTGAGACTTTTCCTGCCGACTGGCCGCTTACACGGTTGATACCGTGAGGCATCTTTTTCAGCACAGCCTGCAACTATAGCACGCCAATTTGCCCGGCGGCAAGAAACATCGATATTTTTCAGCCTATGAGTGGCAATACGCGTTGCCGCTTGCCCGAGAGGGCGAACATGGCGTTCGCCACAGCGGGTGCGAGTGGCGGCACACCAGGCTCGCCTACACCGCTGGGCGGGGCTTGACTGCTCACAATATGGGTAAAGACCTGCGGGCTGCTGGCCAGCTTTTGCATGCCGTAATCCGAGAAGTTTTTTTGCTGTACCCGGCCATCATGGATGTCTATTCGCCCGTACAGCGCGGCGGACAGACCGAAAACCACCGCGCCCTCCATTTGCTGGGCCACGATGCCAGGGTTGACGACTGTGCCGCAGTCAATTGCGCAGACGACCTGATGCACCCGAGGTACGCCTGCCTCCAGCGACACCACGACAACCTGCGCCACGATTGAGCCAAATGACTCATGCAAGGCGATACCGCGGGCCTGGCCAGCTGGCAGTGTTGTACCCCAGCCTGCTTTGGCGGCCGCCAAACTAAGGACAGCCAAGTGACGCGGCGCATTTTTTAGCAGCGACCGCCTGAAGGCGAGCGCATCCTGCCCCGCCGCCAGTGCCAGCTCATCCATAAAGCACTCGGAAAAGAACGCATTGTGCGAATGCCCCACTGAGCGCCAATAACCCACGGGTACCGAGCTGCGAGTGGCGACATGTGACATTTTTTGGTGGGTCAATGCATACGGCAAACCAAACAGGCCTTCAGCCGTGGTTTTGTCCGGCATGTCCAGCGGCCCGCGCAACACAGTGGCTGCACGCTCGAACCAACGCGGCGATATGGCGTCGCCTGCAGATTGAATGCGCAGGCTGCTGGCCACACCCTGCGTGTCTATAGATGCCTGTAGCCGAGCGATGGCCATAGGCCGGTAGAAGTCATGGGTCATGTCCTCTTCACGTGACCAGATCAATTGCACGGGTTGCCCGCCGCTGTCCATCGCCACGCGCACCGCCTGGGCGACAAAGTCAACCTCCAGCCGCCTGCCAAAGCCGCCACCCAGCAGGGTGACGACGACCGTCACATCACCAATATCAACACCGGCAACCCGCGCAGCAACCGCCGCAGCCATTTGCGGTACCTGGCTGGGCACCCATATAAACACTTTGCCGCCAGTTACCTGAGCGGTGCAGTTCATCGGCTCCAGCGTGGCATGAGCCAGATAGGGTGCGCTGTAGGTCGCCTCCAGCTTGCGCGCGGCGGCCGACTCAGCGGCCGCGACATCGCCCTGCTCAAAAAAGACATGGCCCGTGCCCTGCACCACAGCGGCCAGCAGCTCCTTTTCAATCGCCCGGCTGTCCAGCGCACCGGCTGGGCGTTGCTGCCACTCAAGCTGCACCGCTTGTGCCGCCTGTTGCGCATGCCACCATGTTTTGCCGATCACTGCAAATCCGGCACTTGAACCAGCCCAGGCTTGAAGCGGCACGATGCGCAATACCCCCGGCATGGCCAAAGCTGCACTGGCATTGATGGCCCCGGGCGAGCCTCCCAGCATCGGGCACAAGCGCACCGCCGCGTACACCATGCCTGGCAAGCGCACATCGGTCCCAAACATGGCCGTGCCATTGACGTTGGCAGGCACATCCGTGCGCGGTGCGCTTTGTCCAATCAGCGTCCAGTCTTTGCGCGCCTTCAGGTTGACATTGCCCGGCGGCGTTGAAGCTGCGTATTTGGCAAACTCGCCGTAATGGGCTGACAGCCCGGACGCATGCGAGACAACGCCGTTTTTAACCTTCAGTTCTGCCAGGGGCAGCTTCCACGCCAGCGATGCAGCCCCCAACAAAGAAGCTCTGGCCGTGGCGGCCGCCAGGCGCAGAGGCTCCCAGGCATCTGCCACGCTTGACGAGCCTCCTGTCACATGAATGCCCAGCTCGCGGGCCACCTTGCCGACCATCCACTGGCTGAGCCTGATTTGCATGGCGGCCTGTTTGCCGCTATCGCCAAGTTGGCTGGGATGAAATGGCAAGCTGGAAACCAGCATCGCCACATTGCCATAAATCGCATCGCTGCCCGCCTGCGTCAGCTTGATGCGGCTCAGCGGAAGATCAAGCTCTTCGGCCACCAGCATGGCCAGAGCGGTATGCACGCCCTGCCCCATTTCACTGCGCGCCATGGCCAGCACCACGCTGCCGTCGGTCGTGATCTTGATCCAGCCATTCAGGGCAATGCTGGTGTCTGCGCTGTTGATTGGCCAGAGCTTGCCCGAGCCCAAGCGCGATCGCGCAGGCAGCGCGCCCCAGCCAACAACCAGCGCGCCCAATGCACCAGCACCACTGAGCAGCCACGCCCTGCGTTTCATGTCACGGCTTTCTTGACAAGACCCACGGGCAGACCCGCCGCCCGTTTGATCGCCAGCCGAATCCGCTGATAAGTTCCGCAACGGCAAATATTGGTCATGGCCGCATCAATATCCGCATCGGTTGGCTTGGGTGTTTTGTCCAGCAGGGCGCTGGCAGCCATCAACATGCCTGACTGGCAATAACCGCACTGCGGCACCTGCTCGGCAATCCAGGCCAGTTGCAGGGCATGGGGTTGGGCTGGTGTGCCCAGCGCTTCAATGGTCTGGATGCGTTTGCCCACCACGCTTGAGGCGGGCACAACGCAAGAGCGCATCGCCTGCCCATCGACCTTGACAGTACACGCACCGCAGGCCGCTACACCGCAGCCATATTTGGTGCCTGTCATGTTCAGCACATCACGCAGCAACCACAGCAGGGGCATGGCCGGGTCAGCCACGGTCTCAACGGCTTTGCCGTTGATGTTCAATGCAAGCGAAGTGTCCACCGCGGGGCTCCAGAATAGTCGTTACAAAGTCCACTATACAGAGCGGTCATGAAGACAACGGGATAATCCCAGCAACTTACCGGATCTTATGGCACTCATTACCCTTCTAGACGCTCAACTCGCTTTTGGGCACGTCGCGCTGCTCGACCACGCCGATTTTTCTCTTGAGAACAACCAGCGCATCGGGCTGATTGGCCGCAACGGCACTGGCAAATCGTCGCTGCTCAAAATTTTGGCGGGCTTGGAAAAACCGGACGACGGCACCCTGCAACTGCAGCAAAACCTGCGCATCGCCTATGTACCGCAAGAACCCAGCCTGGACCCGCATGCGACGGTCTTCGTCGCTGCCAGCGCTGGGCTGGCCCGCACGCGTCAGGTGGTCGAGCTGTATCTGGCCGCCGACGAGCACACGGACCTGGACGCGCTCCAGTCTGAAATCGAAGCCCTCGACGGCTGGACTTGGGAGCAGCGGGTCGAAGAAACCCTGCACCGCCTGCACCTGGACAAAGACGCCATCGTGGGCTCCCTGTCGGGCGGCACCAAAAAGCGCGTCGCGCTGGCACAGGCGCTGGTCGCCAAGCCTGACGTGCTCCTTTTAGATGAGCCCACCAACCACCTGGACCTGGACTCGATTGCGTGGTTGGAGGAACTGCTGGTCAACTTCAACGGAAGCATCATCACCATCACCCACGACCGCGCCTTTTTGGACCAGGTCGCGACCGTGATTGTTGAGCTGGACCGGGGCAAGCTGCTCAGTTACCCCGGCAACTTTGCCCAGTACCTGGTGCAAAAAGAAGACCAGATGGCGCAAGAAGCCGTCATCAACGCCAAGGCCGACAAGCTGCTGGCCGCTGAAGAAGTGTGGATTCGCAAAGGTGTGGAAGCGCGCCGCACACGCAGCGTCGCCCGCATCGGCCGGCTTGAGGTGCTGCGCGACAACCGCGCGGCGCGCCGCGACGCAGTGGGCAGGGTCAACCTGGACGTCTCAAGCGGCGAGAAAAGCGGCAAGATCGTGGCAGAGTTGACCAACGTGTCCAAAAGCTTTAGCCATCCGAACAGCGAAAAGATCGAGAAAATCATCGTCAACAACTTCACCGGCACTCTTCTGCGCGGCGACAAAATCGGCCTGCTGGGCCCCAACGGCGCGGGCAAAACCACCCTGCTCAAGCTCATTTTGGGTGAGCTTGAGCCCGACGTGACGGTGCCGCCCGGCAAAATCCGCCAGGGCGCCAACCTGCAAGTGGCCTACTTTGACCAGATGCGGGACGCGCTGGACCTGGACGCCACGCTGGAAGACTTCATCAGCCCAGGCAGCGAATGGGTCGAGATCAATGGCCAGAAAAAGCATGTCAAAAGCTACCTGACCGACTTTTTGTTCAGCCCCCAGCGCGCCACCTCTCCGGTGCGCACGCTGTCAGGCGGCGAGCGCAACCGCCTGCTGCTGGCGCGCCTGTTTGCGCGGCCCGCCAACGTGCTGGTGCTGGACGAGCCCACCAACGACCTGGACATTGACACGCTGGAGCTGCTGGAAGACCTGCTGCAAAACTACGCTGGCACGGTGTTTTTGGTCAGCCACGACAGGCGGTTTTTGGACAACGTGGTCACCAGCACCATCGCTTATGAAGGCACGCCAGACAACCCTGGATTCTGGCGCGAGTACGAAGGCGGCGTGACCGACTGGATCACCCAGTCCAAGCGGGCCGCGCAGATCACCGGCAGCGCCAAGACCGCTGCCGCGAGCCAAAAAAGCCCGGAGAAGGTCAAGAAAATTGGGCAAAACACCCAACAGCCCAATGAATCCATAGGTGCGAAGCTATCAAAAAAGAAGCTGAGCTACAAAGAGCAAAAAGAACTCGACGGTCTGCCCGCGCTGATTCAAACACTGGAATCCCAGCAAAAAGCCATCGCCCAGGAGCTGTTTGACGGCAGCCTGTACAGCAGCAACCCCAAACGCGCGGCCGAGCTGACTGCCAAAAACGCCAAGCTCGACGACGAACTGCTGGACGCCATGCAGCGCTGGGAGACGCTGTCGGCCTGATTTGTCGGCATCAGCTGACACAGGACCAGCGTCTGGTCAGGCTAAGCTTTGCCATGCCTGCGCTCGCCAACCAAATACAGCACAGCCGTTCGCGACTAGCCTGGTGTTTTTTCAGCTTGATGAGCTTGTGGCTGACAGGATGTGCATCATTGCCAAGCGAGGTTCAGCGCCCCACCAGCTTGGCCCTGACTGACAACACGGACACCCGGCTGGGCAAGGCCGTAGCCACCCGCGCGGCGGCAGCCAGCACCCGCAACGACTCGGCTTTTGCATTGGTGGGAAGTGCCGAGCTGGCCTTTACCAGCCGAATGACGCTGATCAGGGCGGCTGACAAAACGCTGGACCTGCAGTATTACGCCATCCACGCCGACGACAGCACCGAGCGGATGTTTGAGGCACTGCGCGACGCCGCCGGACGGGGCGTGCGGGTGCGCATTTTGCTGGACGACTTCAACACAGCCGGTGCGAACGCACAGATTTTGAAGTTTGCCTTTGAAAACAATGTCGAGATGCGACTGTTCAACCCCTTGCCCAGCAACCGGGCATCGGCTCTGTGGCGCATCTTCAGCAGCCTGAGCGACGCGGCCAGACTGCAGCGGCGCATGCACAACAAACTGTTTGTGGCCGACAACGCAGTGGCCATCACGGGCGGGCGCAACTTGGG
Source organism: Polaromonas sp. (assembly GCA_046303055.1). Lineage (GTDB taxonomy): Bacteria > Pseudomonadota > Gammaproteobacteria > Burkholderiales > Burkholderiaceae_C > Polaromonas. Next base: position 93,907 of record JBKCGU010000160.1, on the reverse strand, counting down.
CGACACCTACTTTGGCCAGAGTGAGGGGGTGAACTTTGTGGACATCGACGTGTTGGCAGCCGGCCGCATGGCACATGATTTGTCGCACAGCTTTGATGGCTACTGGAACAACCCGCTCGCTTACCCGGTGCAATCGCTGATGCGTGCAAAGGACATTGAAGCCCTCAAGCCCAAGCCAAGTGCGCGTGCGGCAGTCAACCCTGCAGGCCAGTCCACCACCACTACGACTGACAGCACCGCAAGCATAGCCGCGCTGCCCGACAGCACCAACCTTCGCCTGCTACCCTGGACCTGGGCCGCATCGACCATGCTGGTCGACAAGCCATCAAAAATTGCTGAAGACGCAGATGCAGCCGAGGCGTCCAACAACACCACCGTCGACGGTCTGCTCAGCCTGATGGCGCGTGCCAAAACCGACGTTCTTGTGGTGTCGCCCTACTTTGTGCCAGGCCCGGCCATGATGAAACAGTTTGCCGACCTGCGCAAAAGCGGCGTGCGGGTGCGGGTGCTGACCAATTCACTCGCATCGAATGACGCAGTGGCGGCACATGCAGGCTACGCCAGATACCGCGAAGGGCTGATTGCCATGGGGGTTGAAATCTACGAAATGCGCGCCGAGCGGCGTGGCACGGTGTCCAGTTTTGGCAGCGGCTCAGGCTCGTCAGGCGGGTCATCAGGCGCGTCCCGGGCCAGCCTGCACGCCAAGGCTGTGGTGATTGACAACCGGCTGCTGGTCGTCGGCTCCATGAACCTGGACCTGCGCTCAAAACTGCAAAACAGCGAAGTGGCCATTGCCATCCGCAGCCGCCAACTGGCCAGCGAGGCCACCGCCCTCATTGAGCCCGGCCTGACCACCGGCGCCTACCGCGTCGAGCTGGTCAAGGGCCAGCTCATCTGGCGCGCCCCGCTCGGCTCCGGCCTGCCAGACGCCACCAGCGAACCCGACGCCAGCCTGGGCCTGAAGCTGCTGGTCAAGATCATCGGACCGTTTGCGCCGGATGAGATGCTTTGAAGCCTTGACCAGCACTTCTTGAAGCCTGTTCGGCCGCTTTCAGGCATGCTTTAGGCCTCTAGGCCAATGAATACAGGGACAAGAAGCTATTAAATAAATAGCAATCCAGTTTCCTTCAAGCCGCTTTTTTGTTGTAGGCGCTGCACCATGCCTTGGCCAGTACCTGCTTGCCGGGGTACAGCGGGCAACCGCCTTGATCAGCCACGCCACCCTGGTACAACGAGCAGTTGCTGCACGCCTGGCCGTCAGAGTAGTTGGAGAATTTGGCTTTGTCGGCTTTGGCTGCCACGGCAACGTAGCCGAGCGCTGCGGCTTGGGCGTCTTTTTCATCCACCAGCGGGCCGGTGGCCGTGGCGGTCGCCGGGGCCGGTGCAGGTGCTGCGGCTACCGGTTCGGGCGCTGGCGCAGGCGCTGTTGCGGGCGCAGGGGCAGCAAGTTCAGCCGGTTTTTTGTCGCCACAGGCAGCAAGCAGCGCAGCAGCACCGGCGGTGGTGATCAACGGCAGGGCGGGAATGCTCTGAATCAGTTGGCGGCGAGTGGTCATAAAAAGGTTCCTTGAGTGTTGGCGATTGGGAATGAAGGACTGAATTTTCAATATACGCTAACGCGCCGGTGTTTGTCTGTCAGCCGATGGCAACAACTCGCTTGCAACGTCCCAAAAGGCACGTATCCGGGCGGGCATCAGTTGGCGGGTGGGCAATGCCGCCTCGCCCGCGCCACGATGCTGGCGTCAAAGCCCTCATCCACCACCATAAAGGTCACGTCAAACTCTTCGACCCGGTTTTGCGGGAAAGGGGCTGGATGCAGGTGAATGGCCACTTTGGGGCAGAGCCCCAGCCAGCGAGAGATTGGCGCAGCCAAAAAGTAATTGGCAAACAGCGGCGGGGCCACAATGTTGACCACGCCTTGCAGCTCACGGGTGTTCTGGCTGGCGGCTGCCTTGGCGTCGTCTACTTCTTGCAAAATACTGCGCACCCGGAGCAAATACGCATGACCCGCATCGGTCAATGCCAGGCGGCGGGTGGCGCGCTGTATCAGCCGGGCGCCCAGGTGCTGCTCGAGGTCGGTCACCAGCCGGGTCACACCTGCTGGGGACATGTCCAGCACCCGCGCTGCAGCCGCAAAGCCACCTTCGTCAATGCCTTTTTGCCAAACCAGCATCGACAGCAATCGGTGCATAACAAACTTTTTACGCAACCAGTGCAATAGATAATTCAAATCATTGCAGATAGCGCAATAGTTCATTGCCCGCCCGGCGGTTTGCAATCTATCGGGTCAACCCTAAAGTTGATTCCATCGATGAGCCGACAAACACAACAGCGACTCACCGAGATCGGACCAGGTAGCCAGGGCTTCAAAGCTCTGAGCGTCTGAACCGGATTGGTTAAAAGACTGCTTTATAAACTTTAAGGACATTCATCATGAAATCGACATTGATCGCCTCTACCGTTATTGCCATTGCCGCCTTGACCGGTGCCAGCGCTTTTGCACAAGGCAATATGGCGGGCGAAGCTGCGTATGTGATCCCAGCACAGACGTTTACCAGCAACACCGGTCATGTTGCAGTGAGCAACGAAGCGGCCTTTGCAGCTGTTGTGGCCACCCCAAGCACACTGAGCCGCGCCGAAGTGCGTGAGGAAGCTAGCCATTGGGCCATCATGGACGGCAGCAACCGCAGAATTTACCGTTAAGCTGTCTCCCAACAGGTCGGTGGTTGATCCACAGACCTTCTAAAACGCCAAAAGCCTGCAATTTGCAGGCTTTTGGCGTTGTGGGGAGGGGCTGGGTTCAAGCCCTCAGACCAATGAATACAAGTACAGCTAGCTATTAAAAAATTAGCACTCAAGATTCGTCATCACTGCGCCTGAAAGCCGCTCGCCTTGATGATTTTGGTCCAGGTTTGCGCGTAGGCTTGTTCGCGGCTGGCCAGCTGTGCGGGCGGCATGTAGCCGACGGTCAGCCCCATGGCGGTGAGCTTTTCGCGCACGTCGGGCATGGCCACCACTTTGGCGACCGCGTCGGCGATGCGGTCAATCGTGGCCTTGGGCGTGCCTGCCGGGGCAAAAATACCGTAGTAGGGCACGTCCTCAAAACCGGCCAGGCCCAGCTCGGCAAAGGTCGGCACGTCGGGCAGCGCGGCCTGACGGGTGTTGCCCAGCACGGCCACCACACGCACCTTGCCGGCCTTGTGGTTTTCAATAAAGTCAGGAATGGACGCCACGCCGGCGCCAATCTGGTTGCCCAGCATGTCGGCCATCATGGGGGCGCTGCCCCGGTAGGGTGCGGCGGCCAGGTCGATCTGGTACTTTTGCCCAATCACCTTGACCAGAAACTCCGGCACCGAGGCCGGTGCGGGCACACCCACATTGCCCTTGTTGCCCTGGCTTTTGACCCAGGCCACGTAGTCATTGACCGACTTGGCAGGCGTGCCGCCAGACACCGCCAGCGCATTGACGAAAGTGGCAAAACCGGCCACCGCGACAAAGTCTTTGGCCGGGTCAAAGCCCGGGTTTTTGACCACCAGCGGCAAAATCGACACGGTGTGGTCATGCGTTAAAAACAGCACCGAGCCATCCGCAGGCGCAGCTTTTAACGCCTGCGCGGCAAGTTGCCCGCCCGCACCGGCTTTGTTTTCCACCACCACCGACGTGCCCAGCTGGTCCTTGAGCTTGTCGGCAAAAATGCGCGCAATCGCGTCAGTGCCGCCACCGGCAGGAAAACCCACCATCAGCCGCACACCACCCGATTGGGCCTGGGCCAGGCTGCTGGAAAAGGCAAATGCAGCCAGCAAAACCAGCAAATGGCGGCGGCCACCCGACGCGAGGGGTGAGTTTGAGAAAAAAATAGGCATGAGATTCTCCAGGTCAGGTGTCAAAACGGTACAAACCAATAAGAAAAGAGATTTTGCAGCAAGAAAGAGTCCAGCCCAGGCTGATGAGCAAACATGATCGGGGCAGGCCTTATTGAGCCGGCCCTGACATCTGACAAATGTCTTGCGCCCCCTTGTATCTATTTTTAGCGCATCTTTGCACTGCTTCACGAACTAGCCAAAGCGCAGCTTCAAACTCAGGATGGTGGCGGCCAAGGCCAGCGTGATGCTGTTGGCAATGATCAAAGGCCATGCAAACAGCAATATGCCGTACACCAGCCACAGCGCCACACCGACCGTGAACACGCTGTACATGCCGAGCGAAACTCCACTCACGTCGCGGGTTTTGAAGCTGTGCCAGGCCTGCGGAATAAAACTGGCCGTTGTCAGCACCGCCGCAACCGAGCCAATCAGATCGATCAACGTGGTGTTCATCTGGAAGCTTCCTTGCCGCCTTCTTTGACGGCCCAGTCGACCAGCGCCTCCAGCGCAGGCCGCGCGGCTGGTGCGTTGGGGTGGTTGACGATGCCGACCACCACCAAACGCCTGCCGCTCGGTGTGTGCACAAAGCCTGCCAGGGCGGTGACGTCACGCAGGCTGCCGCTTTTCAGGTGCGCCCAGCCTTGCGACACACGCGAGCGGCTTCTGCGCAGCGTGCCGTCCACACCAGTGATCGGCAGCGAGGCCATCAGCTCGGGCATGGCCCCTGATATGTAAGCCGTTTGCAGCATGCGGGCCAGGCCCTGCGGGGTGATGCGCTCTTGGCGCGACAGGCCCGAACCGTTGTCGAGCACTGGCACATCCTGCTCGCCAAAACGTTCGCGCCACCAGTTTTGCAGCACCGTGCGCGAGGCCTCAAAGCTGGCCGGGTTCTGGTTCTGACTTGGGTTCTGGTTCAAGCTGAGCGTCAAAAACAACTGCTGGGCCATCACGTTGTTGCTGTATTTGTTGATGTCGCGTATGGCCTCGGTCAGGCTGGGCGACGTGACTTCAAATGCGCTTTTCAGGCCGGCAGGCGCGCGGCCGTCACGCACGCGGCCTGCCAGCTTGCCGCCCATCTCGGTCCACATGCCGGCTACCGCGCGCTCGGCATAGCTGGCCGGGTCGGCGTAGGCGATGGGCCAGACTTTTTCGCCACAGGCCAACGGGTAGCTGCCTTTGAACATGATGCGAGACGGATCACTGAAGTCGGCCATCAGCGCGCCCCGGTAATCGCTGCAGTCTTTGCCAGTGGTCAGCGGCACACTGGTTTGCGTTTGCAGGTTGGCCAGCAGCGGCTCAAAGCTGACGCTGGCCATGCTGCTGGCGTAGTTGGGCATGACATTGGGTGTAAAGGTCATCACCAGCGACTTGTAATTGATCAGCAGCGCATCGGGCGCAGCGTTGTAGGGGCGCAGCGGCTCGCCGTCAAAGTCCCCTGCGTTTTGCCCCGCCAGCGCAAAGGCGCTGCGGTCCAGCAAAATGTCGCCGGTGATGGTTTTGATGCCGATGGCCTGCACACGGCGCAGCAGCAGCCACAGCCGCTCCAGCACCAGCTTGGGGTCACCCCGGCCCTGAATGATGAGGTTGCCTGTGAGCACGCCATCTTTGATGCTGCCGTCCACAAACACCGGCGTGGGCCAGGTATAGGCCGGGCCCAGCAGCTCAAGTGCGGCGTAAGTGGTCACCAGCTTCATGACCGATGCGGGGTTGGCGGGCGCATTGGCTCGGTAGCTGAAAAGTGGGGCAGATTTGCCACTCATCAGGGGCGCGGCATCAACCACAACCGCCGCCAGCGCCTCGCGCGGCACTTTGGCCCGGGCCAGCGCGGCTTCAACCTCGGGCGGCAGGGGCAGGGTTTGGGCCGGGGCGGGGCCGATAAGGCCCACGGAAAGCAAGGCCGCCGTTATACAAAAGGGCAAATTCAGGTTCATGCCAGGATTATCGGGCGGAAGGTGCGGCAGTCACGGGATAATCGTCTAAGCAGCCAGTCAATTTGCTACTTATTTGATAGCTGCCAGTATATATATTCATTGGCATAGAGCCGTATTTGATACCTATTTCGTCATTTTCATGCTCCAACACGGCAAATTTCTTGCTTTTGACACCTCCACCGACACCATGTCTGTCGCGTTGACGGACGGTGCGCGGCTGTGGCAGCACACCGGGCCAGGCGGGGCCAAGGCATCAGCCACGCTGATTCCGGTGGTGATGGCGCTGCTGGCTGACGCGGGCCTGGCGCTGGGCGATTTGGAGGCGATTGTTTTTGGCCGTGGCCCGGGTTCGTTTACCGGGCTGCGCACGGCGTGCGCGGTGGCGCAGGGACTGGCTTTTGGTGCCAACGGTGGCGCAGGCGTGCCGGTGCTGCCAGTCGACACCCTGATGGCCCTGGCTGAAGAGGCGCGACTGCAGCCATTGGCCGAGGCATCGCCCTGCATCACCGCCCTGCTCGATGCCCGCATGGACGAGATGTATGTCCAGCGCTATGCCACCAGGCAAGCAGGCCCGGGCGTTTTGACGCCGCTGGGTGCTTGCGAGCTGATGCGCCCCGAGCATTTGCTCATCGACGCCGAAACGCTGTACGCCGGCAATGTGTTTGACGTGTATTCGGACCGACTGCCCCCAGGTTTGAGGCGCATCACCTGTTTGCCAACCGCCGCCGCCCTGCTGCGCCTGGCCCCGCAGCTGGCCGCCAGCGGGCAGTGTGTACCCGCCGCGCAGGCCTTGCCGCTTTATGTTCGCGATAAAGTGGCACAAACCACGGTCGAGCGCGAAACCGCTAAAGCCATGAAAATGCTCGCAGCCAGCACAGCATGAGCGCTGCCCCATGAACGCCATCTTTAAACCAACACAAACGCCTGAAGCCCAGCTGGAGCCCATGACGGCCAGCTGGCTGAGCGAGGTCGCGCGGGTGGAGCACAGCGCCTACAAGCACCCGTGGACGATGGGCAACTTCAGTGACTCGCTCAATTCGGGCTACATGGCCCAGTTGCTGACGGCTGGCACAGTACCCAGTGCTTGCTTGATCGGTTATTTTGTGGCCATGAAGGGCGTTGACGAAACCCATTTGCTGAACCTGACCGTGGCCCCCGCTTACCAGCGGCAAGGCTGGGCGCGGGTGATGCTGGACGCGCTGGCGGTATGGTCACGCGGCCAGAACGCCCAGTGGCTGTGGCTGGAGGTGCGCGCCAGCAACGCCCACGCCAAGGCGGTGTACCAGCACTGCGGCTTTCGGGAAGTGGGCCTGAGGAAAAGCTATTACCCGGCTGGCGGCACGCTGCTCAACCCGCGCGAAGACGCGATTGTGATGAGCCTGAAGCTGTGACCCTGACCACCGAGTCCACCCCAAAGACGGGCTTGAGCCTGGACAAGCGCCAGCGCGCGATGCTCAAGGAGATGGGCGTGCAGGTCTGGCAGCCGCTTGCCAAGACGGCACCACAGCTTGCGCTAACACCCGTGGCGGCGCCCACACTGAAAGCCCCGCTCAGTGCTATGGATTCAGAAGCTGCTCACCCAGAAATTCAGGTCGTTGCAAGGGCAATTGATACCCCGAAACAGGTTTTTCAAGCCCCGACAGCCGTCGCGCCCGCGCCGCGCGTCCCCAGCACCACACCAAGCACCACCTCAGGCACCACATCTGGTATCAGCGCCTGGCGCATCGGCAAGCTGCAACCGCTGTACCCACCGCAAAGCGTGACCAGTGCTACGCGCTGGCTGGTGCTGATGGAGTCGCCCGCCAGCGCGCTGCAAGAGCCCTTCAAGCCCTTTGACGGCGACGCAGGCAAGCTGCTCGACAACATGCTGCGTGCCGCGCGACTGCACACGGCGGGCAGTGTCATGCTGGCACCGCTGGTCCGTGCCAACAACGCTGGCGGCTCAGGTGGTGATTTGACGGCTGAACTTGCTGAGGTTCTGGCCAGCGCCCATGCCGACGTGGTGCTGGTCATGGGCCGGCTGGCCGCCCAGGCCGTGTTGCAATCAACCGAGCCACTGGCCAGCCTGCGCGGGCACATTCACCGCTTGCATGGGGCCAAAACCGTCATCAACACAATTGTCACATTGGACCCGGCCTACCTGCTGCGCTACCCGCTGGACAAAGCCAAAGCCTGGGACGACCTGTGTCTGGCGATCAGCGTCGCCGCTGCGTCATGATGCTTTGCGGCCACCCGGAATCAGCACGGTAGAGATCGCCACAGCCATCAGCGCTACAGCTGCCCAGTCTTGCCAGTGCAGCACCTCGCCGAGCCACATCGCGCCCAAAAACACGCCCAGCACCGGGACCATCATGGTGCTGAGCGTTGACGCCACCGGCGGCAGCCCGCGTGCCAAGGTGAACCACGCAGCGTGGGTAAAACCAAAAATCAGCACCCCGTTGTAGGCAATCGCCACCCAGTTACTGGCTTGCGGCATGCGCCACTGGCTGCTTTCAAAAAGGGTGCACAACACGGTCAGCACCACAGCGGCCATCAAGGTCATCCAGAACGACAGCGTGAGCGTGCTGGTGGCAAGGGTGGTGGCGCGCAGCTTTTGTGTGCCCAGCGCCCAGACCGCAGCGGCACTCAAGGCTATCAGCACACCCAGGGGCCGACCAGATAAATTCGTTAACTCGTTAAACAAAAGCAGCAACACACCGACCGAGGCGGCCGCCACACCCAGCCACTGCACCGGCCGCATGCGCGCACCAAAAAAGGCTACCCCCAACAGCGCTGAAAACACCGACATCGTGTAGCCCAAGATCGCTGCGCGTCCGCTGCTGAGCATGCTGACCGCCAAAATGATCAGCACGTGCCAGATGATCATGTTGGTCACCGCCAACCAGAACAGCTCGCGCCAGTCCTTGCGCGCCACATAAAAAGGCACCTTCAGCCACCGCAGCGCCAGCCACAGCACTGGCACACCCGTCCACAGGCACAGCGCCCGAAACGTCAAGGGCGGGTAGCCGGTCACGCCCATTTTCATCATCGGCCAGTTCAGCCCCCAGCTCAGGGTGACAAGAACGACGAGGACGAGTTGCTTGCGGTCAAGTTGCATGCCTTGATTGTGCCTTCTGGATGGCGCAGCTTCTTACAATACGGCGATGAACATGCAGGCATCCCCACCGACCTTCCTTGACATGCTGAGCGCAGCTCAGCGACAAAACCAGTCCATGCTGTGCGTCGGCCTGGACCCTGAGCCGACGCGCTTTCCCGGCAAGCTCAAAGGCAACAGCAGCAAGATTTATGACTTTTGCGCGGCGATTGTGGACGCCACGGCTGACCTGGTGATCTCCTTCAAACCGCAAATTGCCTACTTTGCCGCGCACCGCGCCGAAGGCCAGCTGGAGCGCCTGATGGAACACATGCGCCGCGCCGCGCCGAACGTGCCCATCATTCTGGACGCCAAGCGCGGCGACATAGGCGCTACCGCCGAGCAGTACGCCATCGAGGCGTTTGAACGCTACGGCGCGGACGCCGTCACCCTGTCACCCTTTATGGGCTTTGACTCGGTGCAGCCGTATTTGAAGCACGCGGGCAAAGGGGCGTTTTTGCTGTGCCGCACGTCCAACCCCGGCGGCGACGATTTGCAAAACCAGCGCTTTGCCAGCGTGGAAGGCCAGCCCCTGCTGTACGAACACGTCGCCCGCCTGGCGCAAGGCCCGTGGAACCTTAACGGCCAGCTCGGCCTGGTGGTCGGTGCGACTTACCCGGCTGAAATTGACCGGGTGCGCAGCGTTGCGCCGACTTTGCCGCTGCTGATACCCGGCGTGGGCGCGCAAGGCGGTGACGCCGTGGCCACGGTGCGTGCCGGCTGGCGACCCAACGCACCCATCGTCGTCAGCTCGTCAAGGGCGATTTTGTATGCGTCTGGCGGCGATGATTTTGCCGAAGCGGCGCGGCGTGAGGCGGTCAAGACGCGGGATGTTTTGCAGGCGGCACGGGGCTAAAGAACTTCAAACACCAATTGCCAGGTTTCAATGTCGCATCGGCTGGTTTAGCGCTGTAAAGCTCGCACGACTGGTGTTGCCGGCCCGTACAGCCCACGCTGCGCCTTGGTCTGACACGGTGACACTGCCGTCTTTGCTGGTGGGCAAACCGGGGTAACGGGCTTTGGGCAGCAGCCAGACCATTTCATTGAGGCTGCTGGAATGGGTGACTTCAAAACTCGACATGCCGTCTTTGTCGCGCTGTTCTGTCCACGTCACGCCCAGCCGGGCCGTCATGAAGTCGGCAAGCCGTGTCATGGTGTACCACCTAAAGCGCTGCGGCCCTTGTGCTTTTGCGTAGGCCAAAAGATCTAGCAGCAGATCGGACCACACATTGGCGCCGTTCGGGTGCACGTAAATCATGCGGCTGGTGTTTTGGGCAACTGCAAAGTCAATCGAGCTGCGGTACCAGTCCATCACGTCTTGCTTGGGCAGGGCTGCCGTCTGAAACTCTTCAAAGGTGGCGTAGCGGCCAAAGGGCGTGACCGGAAACATCCACATGCCGGGGTTGCGCAACTGGCCGTCCCTGTAGTGCCGTGTTGGCCCCATGCCAGTATGCCCCGCAAAATACGCGGCGACCACGCCCTGCTGCTCAAGCCAGTCCATCGCCCAGAGGGGGTTGTTGCCCACCGGGGGAGAGTATTCGCGCAAGGTCGGCCCCAAAGTCAGGTCTACCGACAATTTACGTTTTAACGCCAGCGGCAACGAGATAGGTGGCAAGTGCTCTGGGGTCGGCGACCTCAAACCCGTATAGGCCCGAAAAGGGTCGCTGACCGCACGCTTGATGGCGCTTGCATTGCGCTCAAGATAAGGCTGAAACGTACTTTGGTTGCTGTCGTTGGCGTTCAGGCCGTAGTAGTCGTGGTTCCAGCCGCCATGGCTGCCTATGGCATGTCCTTTAGACACAAGGCGCTGCAGCATGCGCTGCGCAATCGGGTTGTTGTCCAGGTTCCAGCCCTTGGCGTCGCCCACGCTGACCGCGTCGGGCCCTGCCGTCATGTTGATGGAAAACGGGCCGTCGTCAAACACGCCAAGTTTTTCCAGCTTGAGCGTTGGCAATTGGGCCGTAAACGAGTCAAGGTGCCAGTTCAGCGTCAGCCCGGCAACGCCGTCAGGCACGGCCGACAACTGCGCCATGTGCAGCACGTTGTGGGCAAAGTAGCGCAAAAAACCATGCATCAGCAATCCGTCGGTACGCGCCACCTTGAGGTAGGTCAGCGGCAGATTGACAAACATCACCTGGCCGCGGCCCACCTTGTGAAGACCTGCCACCAGCCCCGCCTCGGCAGATGACGCCAGCGTGGTGCCTTGGAAACTGCCTTGGGTGACAAAGCTCGAGTAAATCAGGTTACCCAAAAGATAACCACTGTAGCTGTCAAGCACATCGACAGGCGAAGTGGCAGTCGTGGTGGCAGCAGCGACCGAATTGCTGACCGTGCCAGGGACGGGCAAGACGCTTGTGCTTGCGGGCAGGTAGCTGTCGGGCATCATGCCGCCCGGGCCGGGGACGGCCATGCCGGCAGGCGTTGCATTGGTTGCCACGTTTCGGGAGGGCAGATAAGGACTCGACTTTCCGGGCGGCACCTGAAGCTCGCGCATGGTGCTGCGCATGACGGCGATCGGCCCAATCGCCGTCGTTTTTTCACGCAGCTTGTCGTACAGCGCATAGTCCACACCAGCCAGGTCACTGAGCCGCGACTTCGGAACCGGATAGATGGGCTTCTGGTTGCTGTTCAGCGCGAACGCAGCAAAGTCATACACCAGCAGTGTCTGCCCGCCCGCTTGGGTGTAGCTGCGAATCGACTTCAGCAGTGCTTCGTCCGCGACTGGATGCAACTGGTCGGGCAATACCAGGCCAGCGTATTGAAGCGCTGCATCCCCCATGGCGCGAAACTGCCGATCTGTGACGACCTGCACGCGAACACCAATTTCAGACGCTGCATCCACCCACGCGGTGACCAGCGGACTTGACAACACCTGGCCTTGCGGGACGAGCAGCAACAGCTGGCCCGCATCGGGAGGCGGCAAACTGTCTGGCGTGATGGCGGTTTGGGGATTGAACAAAGACTTACTGGCGCCGGTCGGCCCGACACAACCAAAAAGCGCCCACACCAGCAACCCAGCTAAAAGACAGGCCACCCAGAATTTCTTTGGCAATATGTGAAGGTTAAGTTGGCGCGTCGTTTTCATCAAAAAAGCAATCGGTAAATAACAAGCGCAGGGTGCTGTTGCCTTGACCAAACAACAGGCAGCCTCAAAACTACGCCGTAACATCCTCAATATAGGATGCCGGGCGTTACAACAGACGCGTACGATATCGCCAATAGCCGTAGGACACGACGCAGTCTTTGGGCGCTCGGACGGTACGAGCCAGTGATCCAAATCATCACCCGGCTGATCACCCCCGGGGCAGCGTGCCTCAGCGCCGCCTGACCATGCCGCCCAGCATCACACAAGCCAGCGCAGCCACCACCAGCGCAATGCCGGCCCACTGCCACGGCGTGATGACTTCGCCCAGCACCAGCATGCCGGCGGCCAGCCCGGCAACTGGCACGATGGCAACCGAGCTGCTCCACACCACAACGACCAACACTGCCGCCAGGTCACGGCCCGCCAGTCGGTCAACTGTCACAGCAAGCGTGCCAGGTAACGCCCGGTGTGGCTAGCCATATTCGCCGCAATATCTTCCGGCGTTCCCACGCCCACCACGGAGCCGCCACCGGCCCCGCCCTCGGGTCCCATATCGATCAGCCAGTCGGCGGTTTTGATGACGTCCAGGTTGTGCTCGATCACCACAATCGTGTTGCCTGCGTCGCGCAGCTGATGCAGCACTTTGAGCAGTAAATCAATGTCGGCAAAGTGCAGGCCAGTGGTCGGCTCGTCCAGAATGTACAGCGTGCGGCCAGTGTCTTTTTTGCTCAGCTCCAAGGCGAGCTTGACGCGTTGCGCCTCACCGCCCGACAGCGTGGTCGCGGCCTGGCCCAGCTTGATATAGCTCAGGCCCACATCCAGCAGCGTATGCAGTTTGCGGGCGATGGTGGGCACGGCTTTGAAGAACTCGGCCGCGGCTTCGACCGTCAGGTCCAGGATTTGCGCAATGTTTTTGCCTTTGTACTGCACCTCCAGCGTTTCGCGGTTGTAACGCATGCCTTTGCACACGTCGCAGGGCACATACACGTCGGGCAAAAAATGCATTTCTACCTTCACCACGCCGTCGCCCTGGCAAGCCTCGCAGCGGCCACCGGCCACGTTAAAGCTGAACCGGCCCGCGCCGTAGCCACGCTCTCGCGCGGTGTTCATTTCAGCCAGCAGCTCGCGAATGGGGGTAAACAAGCCGGTGTAGGTGGCGGGGTTGCTGCGCGGCGTACGGCCAATCGGGGACTGGTCGACGTTGATGACTTTGTCGAAGTGCTCAATGCCTTCGATGCTTTCATGCGCGGCGGGCTCGTCGTGCGCGCGGTACAGGGTGCGGGCTACGGCGGCGTACAGCGTGTCATTGACCAGCGTTGATTTGCCGGAGCCCGACACCCCCGTCACACAGGTCAGCAGCCCGACAGGAAATTCAACACTGACGTTTTTGAGGTTGTGGCCACTGGCGTTGATAACGCGCAGCGCCTGCATATCACCCAGCGTGGCCTGGTGCTTGGCTTCGCGCGCGGCGCGACGTTCATAAGCGGGGCTGTGCGGAAACCGCGATGGTTTTTTTGAAGCAGTGAAAGCGTTTTCTTTTTTAACGGTAGGTAGCCAGGCCGTTCGGTGCTGCGGCACCGCAATTTTGAGCGTTTGCGCCAGGTACTTGCCGGTCAATGAATTCGGGTTGTCGCGTACTTCTTCGTACGTGCCCTGCGCCATCACGCGGCCGCCGTGTATGCCAGCACCGGGGCCCATGTCAATCACGTGGTCAGCGGCACGAATCATGTCTTCGTCATGCTCGACCACCAGCACGCTGTTGCCAATGTCGCGCAGGTGTTTGAGCGTGCCAATCAGCCGGTCGTTGTCGCGCTGGTGCAGGCCAATGCTGGGCTCGTCGAGCACGTACATCACGCCCGTCAGGCCAGAGCCGATTTGTGAGGCCAGCCGGATGCGCTGGGACTCGCCTCCTGACAGGGTTTCAGCGCTTCTGTCCAGGCTCAAGTAATTCAGGCCCACATCGTTTAAAAACTTCAGGCGCAGGCCGATCTCGCGCACGACCTTGCCTGCAATTTCGCCTTTGGCACCCGACATTTTGAGCTGGTCAAAATAAGCAAAGCTTTCGCGCAATGTGATGCTGCTGATGTCAAAAATGGCGCGCTTGATGACGCTACCCTGTGCATCGGGCGAGCCGACCAAATACACGTGCCGGGCTTCTTTGCGCAGGCGTGTGCCCTTGCAGTCGGGGCAGGGCTGCACGCTGCGGTAGCGCGCCAGCTCTTCACGCACGGTGCTGGAATCGGTCTCGCGAAAGCGGCGGTCAAAGTTGGGGATCACGCCTTCAAACGGGTGCTTTTTGTTGACCTTTTTGCCCTGCGCAGCGCCCGAATCCATGAGGTACGAGAACTTGATCTCCTCGCTGCCCGAGCCACCCAGAACCACCTCCTGCACGTGCATGGGCAGGTCTTCAAAAGCGGTTTCAATGTCAAAGCAATAGTGTCTGGCCAGGCTTTCGAGCATTGAAAAGTAGTAGCCGTTACGCCTGTCCCAGCCCTTGACGGCGCCGCTGGCCAAACTCAATGATGGAAAGGCAACAATGCGCGCCGGATCAAAAAACTCTTTGTGGCCCAAGCCGTCGCAGCTCGGGCAGGCGCCGACCGGTGAATTGAACGAAAACAGGCGCGGCTCCATATCAGCCAGCGAATAGCTGCACACCGGGCAAGCAAACTTGGCGCTGAACAGATGCTCTTTGCCGGTGTCCATCTCCAGCGCGATGGCTTTGCTGTCGGCCAGGCGCAGGGCGGCTTCAAAGCTTTCAGCCAGCCGCTGGGTTTGATCGGTGCGTGACTTGAGGCGGTCAATCACCACGTCTATGTTGTGTTTCTCGGTTTTTTTGAGTTTGGGCAGCTCGTCAAACTCATAGGCACGGCCATCCACCCGAAAACGCACGTAGCCCTGGGCCTGCATGTCAGCAAAAAGCTCGACAAATTCACCTTTTTTCTCGCGCGCTACGGGCGCCAGAATCATCAGCTTGGTGTCTTCGGGCAACGCCAACACCGAGTCCACCATTTCGCTCACACTTTGCGCTTGCAGCGGCAAATCATGCTCCGGGCAAAACGGTGTGCCTGCGCGCGCAAACAGCAGGCGCAAATAGTCATGAATCTCGGTGACCGTACCGACGGTGGAGCGCGGATTGTGTGACGTGGCCTTTTGTTCAATCGAAATAGCGGGCGACAGCCCTTCGATCATGTCCACGTCAGGCTTGTCCATCAGTTGCAAAAACTGCCGGGCGTAGGTGCTCAGGCTTTCAACATAACGGCGCTGGCCTTCGGCGTACAGCGTGTCGAACGCGAGGGACGACTTGCCTGAACCGCTCAAACCGGTGATCACTACCAATTGGTTGCGCGGAATATCGAGGTCGATATTTTTCAAGTTGTGGGTGCGCGCACCGCGAATGCTGATGCGCTGAGCCGCTAAAACACTGGCCAGGTAGTGGCTGTCGGTAGGAGAGTTCAAGGCTGGTGACCGCGTTTAAGACAACCGACCATCATAACGAAAACACCTGGATTGCAGTGGCCAGGGCGCGGCCGCTTACACACCCTTATCGCGTCGTATGGCGATGTGCACAATGGCTGGCTCAACCACCTGACCACGTTGCAATGTCCAATTGCCCACCTACACACTCACTGCTGGCAGCGCGATCACCGAGCCTGCGGCTGCAAGCGGAACCGCAGCCCCCCGGTATCGGCTTGATGGTGAATAAAAGAGTAAAAGAGGGATTGCCAGAGCACGGGTTAAACTGCTAAAAATCAGTTTTTATCAAGGTACCTGCCATGGCATCCATCAACAAAGTCATCATCGTCGGCAACCTGGGCAAAGACCCAGAGATGCGCAGCTTCCCCAATGGCGACCAGATCGCCAACGTCTCGATAGCCACCACCGATCGCTGGAAAGACAAAACCAGCGGCGAGATGAAAGAAGCCACCGAGTGGCACCGCATCACCTTCAATGGCCGGTTGGCTGAAATTGTGGGCCAGTACCTGAAAAAAGGCTCGCAGGTCTATGTTGAGGGAAGCCTGCGCACCCGCAAATGGACTGACAAAGACGGGATTGAGAAATTTACCACCGAGATCCGTGCCGACCAGATGCAGATGCTGGGCAGCCGCCAGGGCATGGGCGGCGGTGCATCTGACGGTGATGACGGTGGCGGCTACAGCGCGCCTCGTACAGCGCCTGCAGCCCGACCTGCCGTGGCAGCAAAGCCAGCCCCCACGAAAGCGGCTAGCGGTTTTGACGACATGGACGACGATATTCCGTTTTGAAGTCGCTGGAGCAGGCGCTGGCGAACTCGCCCTTCTTGCTTTTGCTCACAAACATCGCTGTTTTACGAATCCGTGAAAGCTGGCAGTTGTACTTCGCAAGGGCGCACATTTGCTTACTTCCAAAATCAAGCTTCGCATGACACGACATCACCCTTTGAGCAAAGCCTGCCTGCTGGCCATCACCGCTGCGATCACCCTGGTTTGCGCACCTGTGCGTGCTGACGGTATTGAACCCCTCTCCGCCATTTTGAACACCCCCGGCAGCGCCGGTCTGGGGATGGCGGCCAAGGCAACCGCTTCGCCTTATGCGGGCGGCGGTACCCGTTATGACCTGATGCCGCTGTATTTGTATGAAGGCGAGCGGCTTTTTTTACGTGCCAACCGCGCAGGCATCAAACTGCTCAACCAGGGCAGAGGCCAGGACGGTCAGCGCATTGACCTGTTCGTCGAGCACCGCCTTGAGGGCTATCCATCAGACCGGCTGCCTTCCAGCCTGGCCGGGATGGAGAAAAGAGATTCAGGCATTAACCTGGGACTGGCTTACCGCCAGCGCCAGAGCTGGGGCACACTGCGCGCCGAGCTGATGCGCGACGTGGGCAGCGCATCGCGCGGCATCGAAGCCCGACTGGGCTACGGCTACGAATGGCGCTCGGGGCCATGGTCTTTGCGGCCCGATCTATCGTTGTCCTGGCGCGACGCGAAACTCAACGACTATTACTACGGCGTGCGGGCCAACGAGGCCCGCTCAGGCCGCGCCGCCTATGCGCCGGGCTCGGGCATGCAGTCGCAACTGGGCCTGTATGGCTCTTACGATGCGTCTCAGCGCTGGCGCTTGCTGGCGGGCGTGTCCGCAACGGTACTGGGCACCTCTGTTAAAAACAGCCCGATCGTTGAAAAACGCATCCTGCCAGCCTTGTACATCGGCGCGGCCTACGACTTTGGCAGTCCCCAAAAACAGCGTCGCGAGGGGGCCGAAGACACATCGCCTACTTATGTCAAGCTGATGTACGGCAAGGCCACCGAGGATGGCTGCCACCTGGCCCGCATCATCACTGCGCGCTGCCTGGGGACGGCCAAAATCAACGCCACCAACATCGCGGGCGTGCAGTTGGGCAAGCCGTTTGTTCAGGGCCTGAACGGCTGGCCGCTGGACTTTGCGGGCTACGTTGGCCTGACGTACCACGACGAGCGCGGCCTGCAGGCCAATGGCGCGCAGCTGGATGTGTTCATGAAGGCGATTTACTACGGCTTTCCATGGCGCGAACGTGTCAAAACCAGGCTGGGTCTGGGCGTGGGCCTGTCGGCGGCGCAACGCGTGCCTTACACCGAAGTCGCCAGCCAGGCCGGAAAAACCACCTCACGTCTGCTGAACTACCTGGACCCGACGATTGACGTCAGCGTGGGGGACCTGTTTGGCGTGCGCTCAATGAAAGACACCTTTGTCGGTTTTGGCGTATCGCACCGCTCCGGCATTTTTGGCGCGTCGCGCCTGCTGGGCAATGTCAGTGGCGGCTCCAACTACATCTACACATATCTAGAGACGGCGTTTTGAATTGCTATATTATTAATAGCTTCTATGCCGCTTATTCATTGGCTTTAAGGCTGGTTTCATACAAAAACAGCCAAAAAAGCTATTGTGGGGTGTTTTGCACGTTGCTGCTGGCAATCACCCCGCCGCCCAGGCACACGTCGCCGTCGTACAGCACCGCCGACTGGCCAGGGGTGACAGCCCACTGAGCCTGGCTAAAGACCAGTTGGCAATCGGTGCCGCTGCTGGCCACCAAGTCACAGGGCGCATCCGCCTGCCGGTAGCGGGTTTTGGCGGTCATCGGGCCCGGTGCGGGTGGGCCGCCTGAAACCCAGCTGCAATCCTGCGCGCTGAGTTCGGTGGACTGTAGCCAGGGGTGGTCGTGGCCTTGCACGGCCCACAGCGTGTTGCTGTCCATGTCCTTGCGGGCCACAAACCACGGCTCGTGGGCGCCCACACCGCGCTGGCCCAGGGCCTGCACGGCTTTGAGGTCTGCGCCTTTGGCTTTGACGCCGCCAACGCCCAAACCCGAGCGCTGACCCAACGTGTAAAAGCTCAAGCCCACATGCTCGCCCAGCACGCGGCCTTTGTCGCTCTTGATGGGGCCAGGCGCTTTGGCGATGTAGCGGTTTAAAAAATCCCTGAACGGGCGCTCGCCAATAAAGCAGATGCCGGTCGAGTCTTTCTTTTTGGCATTCGGCAGCCCAATCTCGTCGGCAATGCGCCGAACTTCGGTTTTTTGGAGCTCGCCCACCGGGAACAGTGTTTTGGACAACTGCGCCTGGTTCAGGCGGTGCAGAAAATAACTCTGGTCTTTGGCCGGGTCCAGGCCTTTGAGCAGTTCGAACCGCTGGCTGCTGCCGTTTTGCCGGACACGTGCGTAGTGCCCAGTCGCGATTTTCTCGGCCCCCAGGCGCATCGCGTGGTCTAAAAAGGCCTTGAACTTGATTTCAGCATTGCACAAAATATCCGGGTTCGGCGTGCGGCCCGCCTGGTACTCGCGCAAAAATTCGGCAAACACCCGGTCTTTGTAATCGGCAGCAAAGTTGACGTGCTCAATCTCGATACCAATCACATCGGCCACGGCAGCGGCGTCCACAAAGTCGATGTTGGACGAGCAAAACTCGTCGTCATCGTCGCCCTCCCAGTTCTTCATGAAGATGCCGATGACTTCATGGCCCTGTTGCTTGAGCAAGTGGGCTGTGACTGCAGAATCAACACCGCCGCTCAGGCCCACGACGACCCGCTGTTTCGCAGCCAACTTATTGACCACGCTTACTCACCGCGCTCCATCGCCTGCCGGTGCCGCTCCACAAACTCCTGATACGTATTGATGCCGCGCAGCTGCAAGATGGCGTTACGCACAGCGGCTTCCACCAGCACGGCGATATTGCGGCCGGCCTCGACTTGAATGATGACCTTGCGCACCGGTATGCCCAGCACGTCCTGGTTCAAAGGCTCGTACGGGATGCGCTCGTACTCACGCTCCAGGGTCTCGCGGCGCACCAGGTGCACGATCATTTTGAGCCGCATCTTGCGGCGCACGGCAGTTTCGCCAAAAATCGCCTTGATGTCGAGCAGGCCAATGCCGCGCACCTCCAGCAGGTTTTGCAGCAGTTCGGGGCAGCGCCCTTCAATGGTGGTCTGGTTAATGCGGTACAGGTCGACCGCGTCGTCGGCCACCATGCCGTGCCCGCGCGAGATCAACTCCAGCCCCAGTTCGCTTTTGCCCAGGCCGGACTCGCCGGTGATCATCACGCCCAGGCCCAAAATGTCCATGAACACGCCGTGCATCGAGGTGCGGTCGGCAAAGTGCTTGGACAAATAGGCGCGCAAAATGTCAATGACAAAAGCAGCGGACTCAGGCGTCGCGAACATGGGCAAGCCAGCCCTCTCACACATGGACAGCAAGGCATCAGGAGCGGTTTGCCCGTCGGCCATGATCAGCACAGGCGGCTCCAGCGTGATGATGCGGGAGATGCGGCGCACGCAGGCGTCGTCACCCGCGTTCAGCAAATAGGCCACTTCACGCTCACCCAGAATTTGTACCCGATAAGGGTGAATGTAATTGAGGTAGCCCACCAGGTCGGCCCCGGAACGCGCCGCCCGAACCGCCACTTCGTCAAAACGCCGCTCGGAAGCGCCCAGGCCAGCGACCCATTCCCACTTCAGGTTGGCGCGGTGGTCTTCAAATAAAACGTCCGCACTGATGGCTGTAGGCTTCACAGGGCAATCGGCTTCATGCCGCAGATGTCCAGGTGGCAATCAGCTGATGCAGCGCGGGGGCATCGGTGGTGGTTTTGATCTGCTCGCGCAAGTTGCTGTCGCTGAGCAGTTCGGCGATTTCAGACAAAATTTCAAGGTGCTTCTGGGTGGCCGCCTCAGGCACCAACAGGAATATCAGCAGGGCGACAGCCTGCTCGTCAGGCGCATCAAAACCGATCGGCGTGTGCAACTGAAAAACGGCGGCCATCGGCGCTTTGAGCCCCTTGATGCGGCCATGTGGAATGGCGACACCATGACCTAGTCCCGTCGAGCCCAGACGTTCGCGTGCGAACAGGCTGTCAGTGATCAGCGCGCGGTTCATCCCATGCAGGTTTTCAAACAACAGGCCGGCCTCTTCAAAAGCACGCTTTTTGCTGGTCGCTTCAACGCTGACCAGAACCTGAGTGGAGGGCAAAATTTGCGAAAGACGATTCATAGGGCTCGATAAGTCGGCAAATTATGCACTTTAAGCAGGGTTTACACCAAACATGCCCATAAAAAAGCCGCCCGGTGTGGGCGGCTAGCATCAAAGCGTGCGCTCGTCAGGCGCTGGTTGGCGCTGTTACTGCGCGAATATCTGCTCTTGTCGTTTGGCAGCGACGTGATGATGGTCCTTGATTTTGGTTTTGTGTCGGGCCACCTGGCGGTCCAGTTTATCGGTCAGTTCATCGACGGCGGCATACAAGTCGGCGTGCGAGCTTTCCGCAAAAATGTCGCGCCCTTTAACGTGCAGGTTGCATTCGGCTCGTTGGCGGCTGTCTTTTTCTTTCATGTTGTCAACCGTCAGAAGCACTTTGACATCGACCACCTGGTCAAAGTGACGGGTAATTCGGTCCAGTTTACTGGTCACGTAGCCGCGCAATGCGGGGGTGACTTCAAGATGGTGGCCGCTGATCGTCATGTTCATAAAAAGACTCCTTGGAAAGGAAGGCACGGGGCACAAAAGCTGCCCGAAAGGGCAGCGACGGAAATAACGCGCTTGAAGTGACTATGCGCGCTAGTTCGGTAAATTGCAACCTTGCACCGCACAAACAAATGAAAGTTTTTGTATTGTGCAGTGCCATAATCACGTCATAGTCACTACGGAGAAATCCTTGGAAACCAGCAGTACCAGCTAGCTTTCAACACTGCAGACAGACGCTCGACGTTGTTTAAGGGATTGGAAGCGATAGCACCCGCCCCCTTTTTTTGTTACCGCTCTGGCAGCCTCGTTAGCCCAGACTGACACAACCGGACATCCGTCATGCTCAATATTTTCACGCTCGCCAATGGGCGGCTCTTTCAGGAAGAAATCGAGTCGCTCGAAGAACTCTCCAAGTTCCAGCCCATCTGGGTTGACCTCGAATCTCCCACACTAGACGAAAAACGCTGGATCAAGCAGTACTACGGCCTGTCGATTCCTGAAGACGCGATGGACGAGGACATCGAGGAGTCGGCCCGCTTTTACGAAGAAGACAACGGCGAGTTGCACATCCGGTCTGATTTTCTGATTGCCGACGACGAGGAGCCGCGCACGGTGCGGGTGGCTTTCATTTTGAATCTGGTCAATGACGACCTCAAAAGCAAAGGCGTGCTGTTTTCGATTCACGACGAAGACGTGCCAGTTTTCAGACTTTTGAGGATGCGGGCGCGCCGTGCGCCGGGGCTGATTGAAGATGCCAAGGAAGTGCTGCTGAAATTGTTTGACGCAGATGCCGAGTATTCAGCCGACACCCTGGAAGGTATTTACGTGGAGCTTGAAAAAGTCAGCGCCAAGGTGCTGTCTGGCGACGTGACCGACGTGCTGGCGGGCGAGGTGCTAGGCGCGATTGCGCGGCACGAAGACCTGAACGGCCGCATCCGCCGCAACATGATGGACACCCGCCGTGCCGTCAGCTTCATGATGCGCAGCAAAATGCTGAGCGCCGACCAGTTTGACGACGCGCGGCAAATTCTGCGTGATATTGACTCACTCGATTCACACACTGCTTTCCTGTTCGACAAGATCAACTTTTTGATGGACGCGACGGTGGGTTTTATCAACATCAACCAGAACAAGATCATCAAGATCTTCTCGGTAGCCAGCGTGGCGCTACTGCCGCCCACGCTGATCGCCAGCGTTTACGGCATGAACTTCAAAGGTTACTTTCCAGAGCTGGAATGGGCTTATGGCTATCCCTATGCGTTGGCATTGATGATTGCAAGCGCCGTGGTGCCGATGTGGTACTTCAGAAAGCGCGGCTGGCTGAAGTAGCCCCAGGGTAGCTCAATCCGTGACCCCTGCTTGGCGAAGACACATCACAACGCCTGGGGATTTTGATGAATTTGGCCCACAGGCCAATAAATATAAGGGTGATAAGCTCCTTATTTTATAGCGACTGCAAAAACCGCTCAACAATCGCCAGCGCATACCTGCTGGCCACCTGGTCTATAAAACTGGGAAAGTCCACGTGCGCAGTGTCGTCGGCCCGGTCTGAAATGGTGCGCACGGCCGCAAACGGGACGCCATAGTCGTGGCAAGTTTGCGCCACCGCGGCGCCTTCCATGTCTATCGCGAGCACCTCATGTCCGACCGACCGTAAGGCACTGCGCAGGGTGCTGGACTCGGCTGCGCCCGAGACAAAACGGTCGCCGCTGGCGATCAGCCCCAGGCGTGCCTTTGCCGCAGGATAGGTGCTGTGAAGATGCGGGTTTGACAAGGCTTTCTGGCTGGCTGCGAACAGTGCCTTCGTCAGGGCCGCATCGCCGTCAAACAGGGTTCGGCCGTACAGCGGTACCTCGTAACGCGGGAACAGGGGCGATGCATCCATGTCGTGCTGCAAAAAGAACTGGCCCACCACCACATCGCCCACCGCCACACCCGCACCAAGACCGCCGGCCACGCCGACAAACACCATGCGCTGCGCGCCAAAGCGCTCCATCAGCGCAGCCGCCGTGGTGGCAGCTGCCACTTTGCCGATCTTGGACAGGGCCAGCACCACCGGTTGCCCATGCAGGTCGCCTTGCCAGAAGTCCCGGCCTGCGTGGTTCACTTTACGGGGGCGTTGCAACAGCTCGATCAGGCCGTGTTGTTCTTGTGGCAGAGCGCTGAGGATGGCGGTGATGGTCATCGGGTGATCTTGCCCATAAAAAAGGGCGGCTCATGCCGCCCCATTTTTTTTGAGTGGTGATTTATTTCTTGTCGCGCAACTCACGGCGCAAAATTTTGCCGACCGGGGTTTTGGGAAGTTCTGTGCGGAACTCAATCATCCTGGGCTGCTTGTAACCGGTCAGATTTTCCTTGCAGAAGGCGCGTACCTGGGCCTCGGTCAAGTCCGGGTTTTTCTTGACGATCACCAGCTTGACGGCTTCACCTGATTTTTCATCGGCCACGCCTATGCAGGCGCATTCCATCACACCGTCGAGCTGGCCGACCACCTCTTCAATCTCGTTCGGGTAGGCTTTAAAGCCGCTGACCAGAATCATGTCCTTTTTGCGATCCACAATTTTGTAAAAACCATTGCCGTCGAGGATGCCGATGTCACCCGATTTGAAGTAGCCATCCGGCGTCATGACCTTATCGGTCTCGTCAGGCCGCTGCCAGTAACCAGCCATGACTTGTGGCCCTTTGATGGCGATCTCGCCGGGCTGGCCTTGCGGGACTTCGTTACCGTCGTCGTCAATCAGTTTGAAATAGGTGCCTGGAATCGGCACACCGATCGTGCCGCTGAAGGCTTTGCTGTTGGTCGGGTTGCAACTGGCCGATGGTGAGGTTTCAGACAAGCCATAACCTTCGACAATGGGGCAACCGGTTTTCTCCAGCCACAGCTTGGCCACCGAACTGGTGACGGCCATACCGCCGCCCAGCGAAACTTTCAACTGCGACCAATCGACGGTATTGAAGTCAGGGTGATTGGCCAGGCCGTTAAAGAGCGTGTTCACAGCCGGGAAGCTGTTGACCTTGTGCTTGGCCAGCTCTTTGAGCACCGCGGTCAGGTCACGCGGGTTCGGGATCAGAATGTTTTTGCCGCCGGTGCGCATGCCCAGCATCATGTTGACGGTAAAAGCAAAGATGTGATACAGCGGCAACGCGCACACATAGACCGGTTGCACGCCCGGCTGCATGCTGGCCATGGCGGGAATATTCCAGGCTTCAGACTGGAGCACGTTGGCAATCACGTTGCTGTGCAGCAGCACGGCGCCTTTTGACACGCCGGTGGTGCCGCCCGTGTACTGCAGCACGGCCACGTCAGTCGGCCTGATGTCCGGTCGCTTGAGCATGGCGCGTGCGCCCTGGGCCAGCGTGTCGTTAAAGCGCACGGCACCTGGCAAGCTGAAGGCGGGCACCATTTTTTTGACGTTGCGAACCACATAGTTGACCAGCGCACCCTTGAGCAAGCCCAGCCGGTCGCCCATGGCGCACAGGACCACATGCTTGACGGGCGTGACAGCAACACACTGCTCCAGCGTGTTGGCGAAATTTTCAATGATCACGATCGCTTTGGAGCCAGAGTCTTTGAGCTGATGCTCCAGCTCACGCGGGGTGTACAGCGGGTTGACATTGACCACCACAAAACCGGCGCGCAAGATGGCAGCAACGGCTACCGGGTACTGCGGCACATTGGGCATCATGATGGCGACACGGTCACCTTTGGCCAACCCCAGGCTTTGCAGATAGGCACCAAAGGCAACGGACAGGCTATCAGTTTCGGCAAAAGTGATGTCTTTGCCCAAGAAGCTGTAGGCGACTTTGGCGGCGTTCTTTTTAAAGGACTCCTCCATCAACGCCACCAACGAGGGGTACTGCGACGTGTCTACATCCGTCGGTACGCCAGGCGGATAGGCTTTGAGCCAGGGTCGGTCCAGGGTGGCTGCGGTCATGTCTGTCTTCTCCGTCGAGGTTATTTGGAAAGCCCCAAATTTTCAAGGCTGGCGTAGCGCGCGCCTGTCACATGCTCCATGAGAACACACTTCTCGGACCAGAGGGAGTTACCTCCAAGCGAACCAACCAGGACGCCGCTGTAACCCACCCAACAGGGTTACTCAATCGCCTTGCCCATGTCTTCGATGACCTTTTTGGCATCGCCAAATACCATCATGGTTTTGTCCATGTAAAAGAGTTCGTTGTCCAGTCCGGCATAGCCAGCAGCCATCGAGCGTTTGTTGACGATGACTGTTTTGGCCTTGTAGGCCTCCAAAATCGGCATCCCGTAAATCGCGCTGCCTTTGACGTGCGCGGCAGGGTTGACCACATCGTTGGCGCCCAGAATGATAGCCACGTCGGCCTGGCCGAATTCAGCATTGATATCTTCCATTTCGTGCACTTGATCGTAAGGCACCTCGGCCTCGGCCAGCAGCACGTTCATGTGGCCAGGCATGCGGCCCGCCACAGGGTGGATGGCGTACTTGACAGTGATGCCCTTGTCCGTCAGCTTTTGTGCCAGTTCTTTCACGGAGTGCTGCGCACGCGCCACGGCCAGGCCGTAACCCGGCACGATGATGACGGTTTCGGCATTGCCCAAGATAAAGGCCGCATCATCTGCAGAGCCGGACTTGACGTTACGCTGGGCCGCTGAACCCGCCGCAGCCGTGGTGGCCTCCCCGCCAAAGCCGCCCAGAATAACGCTGAAAAACGAGCGGTTCATGGCCTTGCACATGATGTACGACAGGATGGCCCCGGACGAGCCGACCAGCGACCCAGCAATGATCAGCATCGAGTTGTTCAGACTAAAGCCAATGCCTGCTGCCGCCCAGCCCGAATAGCTGTTCAACATCGACACCACCACCGGCATGTCGGCACCGCCAATCGGGATGATGATCAGCACACCCATGACAAAAGCCAGCGCCAGCATGGCAAAAAATGCGGTCCAGCTACCGGTGAACATAAACGTCAGGCCCAGACCGAGCATGACCAGGCCCAGCACCAAGTTGACCATGTGCTGCCCAGCAAAAGTCACCGGTGCCCCTTGAAACAAACGGAACTTGTACTTGCCGCTGAGCTTGCCAAAGGCAATCACGGAGCCGCTGAAGGTAATCGCGCCGATGGCAGCCCCCAGGAAAAGCTCGAGCCTATTGCCTGCGGGTATCTGGTCGGTGCCCATGCCCTTGGCGACGATGCCAAACGCGAAGGGTTCTGCCACCGCAGCCACACCAATAAACACCGCTGCCAGGCCAATCATGCTGTGCATGAAAGCCACCAGCTCGGGCATTTTGGTCATCTCAACCCGCTTGGCCATCAGCGTACCCGCAGCGCCTCCAATGACCAATGCCACCAGCACATTGACCATGCCCAGGGCCTTGCCGCCTGAGGTTTCAACAATCAGCGCGCCGGTGGTCAGCACGGCAATCGTCATGCCGACCATGCCAAACAAGTTACCGCGCAACGACGTGGTCGGATGACTCAAGCCTTTGAGTGCCTGAATAAAAAAGACAGAAGCCACTAAATAAAGCAGCGTGACGACATTCATGCTCATTTGGCTGCTCCTTCAGCAGCTGGGGCTTTCTTTTCTTTTTTCTTGAACATTTCCAGCATGCGGCGCGTAACCAAGAACCCGCCAAACACATTGACTGCCGCCAAAACCACAGCCAAAAAGCCCATGGTTTTGCCAAGCGGTGTCTCGGTCAGAGCGGCAGCCAGCATGGCCCCGACAATGACGATGGCTGAAATGGCGTTGGTCACCGCCATCAGCGGCGTGTGCAGCGCGGGCGTGACGGTCCACACCACGTGGTAACCCACGTAGATGGCGAGCACAAAAATAATCAGGTTGATGATGGTGGGTGACACGGCTTCCATGAGCTTCTCCAGATGACTTTTGAAATGATTGGCGTTTAAGACTTGCGCTTGATGTCGCCGGCCTGCGTCATCAGGCAAGCGGCCACGATGTCATCAGACATGTCGATGTTCAAAGCACCTTCTTTGCTGATGATGAGCTTTAAAAAGTCGAGCAGGTTGCGCGCGTAAAGTGCGCTGGCATCTGCGGCCACCAGTGATGCGATATTGGTCTCGCCAATCAACGTCACGCCGTGCTTGACCACGGTTTTGCCGGGCTCAGTCAACGGGCAATTGCCGCCTTGCGGCGCAGCCAGGTCAACAATCACGCTGCCCGGTTTCATGGCCTTGACCATGTCTTCGGTCACCAGCACAGGGGCGGCGCGGCCTGGGATGAGTGCGGTGGTGATGACGATGTCGGCATTGGCCACGCGCTTGGCGACTTCGTCTTTTTGGCGTGCCAGCCAGCTTGGGGGCATGGGCTTGGCATAGCCGCCCACACCGACAGCGGCTTCGCGCTCTTCATCGGTTTCGTAGGGTACATCAATGAACTTGGCGCCCAGTGATTCAACCTGTTCTTTGACGCTGGGGCGCACGTCGCTGGCTTCAATCACCGCACCCAGGCGCTTGGCGGTAGCAATCGCCTGCAGGCCCGCCACGCCGACACCCAAAATGACCACTCGGGCCGCTTTAACGGTGCCCGCAGCAGTCATGAGCATCGGCATAAAACGCTGGTAAGCGTCAGCGGCCATCATCACGGCTTTGTAGCCCGCAATGTTGGCTTGCGACGACAGCACGTCCATGCTTTGCGCGCGGCTGGTGCGGGGAGCGGCTTCCAGTGCGAATGACGTGATCTGTGCTGTCGCCAGGCGCTGCAAGCCCGTTGCATCAAACGGGTTCAACATGCCCACCAGCACGCCCCCCGCTTTGAGGTGCGGCACCTCAGCGTCGAGCGGGCAGCGAACTTTTAGCACAATGTCGCAGGCGTAAGCGCCTGCTGCATCGGTGATCTCTGCGCCGACCGCGGCATAGGCATCATCTGGCACGCTGGCTGCCACACCTGCGCCGGCTTGCACACGGATGGTGTGGCCTTGGGCTTTGAGTTTTTTGGCCGTTTCCGGCGTGATGGCGACGCGTGTTTCGCCGTCGGTGATTTCGGCGGGTACCCCAATCAGCATGGGTTTCTCCTCAATTAGGCGTTGATTTTTTCGGCCTTTTTGGCCCGTCGGTTAGCTTACATGAGTTTCCCCTAGTTCTGAAGGAGTATTCATGCCAATCGCGGTTAGGTGTCGCAGTAAATCATCCCCGACTTTTCAAGCAGGGGCCGCGGATCTGGCTCAGCCAGTCCGCAGGCGCAGCGCCCCCTCGGGGGGCAGGGAGTTACGCGAAGCGAACGACCGTGGGGGCTCTACTTCGCTGTGGGCATGACAAATTCAGCGCCCTTGCCAATGCTCTCCGGCCAGCGCTGCATGATGGACTTTTGCTTGGTGTAAAAGCGCACACCTTCTTCGCCGTAGGCATGCATGTCGCCAAACAGGCTTTTCTTCCAGCCGCCAAAGCCGTGCCAGGCCATCGGTACAGGAATAGGAACATTGATGCCCACCATGCCAACCTGAATGCGTCTTGAAAATTCGCGTGCCACGTTGCCGTCGCGGGTAAAGCAGCTCACGCCGTTGCCAAACTCATGGGCGTTGATCAGCTCAACCGCTTCCTTCAAGTCCTTGACGCGGACACAGCCCAGCACCGGGCCAAAAATCTCTTCCTTGTAAATGCGCATGTCTGGCGTGACATGGTCAAACAGCGTCCCACCCATCCAGAAGCCGGCCTCGCAGCCCTCACCTGCGTCTTTGCCGGTGAAGGTGCGGCCATCTACCAGCAGTTTGGCGCCTTCTTCAACACCCAGGTCGATGTAGCCGGTGATGCGTTTGTGCGCCATGTTGGTGACGATAGGGCCCATTTCGGCGTCGAGGTTCACACCGTTTTTAATCACCAACGTTTTGGCTCTGGCGGTCAGCATTGGCAACAGCCGCTCGGCCACATCGCCGACCAGGACAGCGACAGAAATCGCCATGCAGCGCTCGCCAGCCGAGCCGTAACCCGCGCCAATCAGGGCGTCTGCCGCTTGTTCGAGGTCAGCATCGGGCATGACAACCATGTGGTTTTTGGCGCCGCCCAAGGCTTGCACGCGCTTGCCGTGGTGCGCGCCCGTTTCGTAAATATAGTTGGCAATCGGTGTAGAACCGACAAAGGACACGGCCTTGACATCAGGGTGCACCAACAGCGCATCGACTGCTTCCTTGTCGCCTTGCACGACATTGAAGACGCCATCTGGCAATCCTGCTTGTTTGAGCAAATCTGCCATGAACAAACTGGCGCTCGGGTCAATCGGGCTGGGCTTCAAGACAAAGCAGTTGCCCGCAGCGATCGCCAACGGGAACATCCACATCGGTACCATCACCGGAAAGTTGAACGGCGTGATGCCCGCCACCACACCCAGCGGCTGGCGCAGCGTCCAGTTGTCGATGCCGGTGCTGACCTGGTCGGTAAAGTCGCCCTTGAGGAGTTGCGGGATGCCGCAGGCAAACTCCACAATGTCAATGCCGCGAGAAACCTCGCCCTGCGCGTCGGTAAACACCTTGCCGTGCTCCGCCGTGATCATGTGCGCCAGCTTGTCTTTGTTGGCGTTGAGCAGCTCCAGAAACTTGAACATCACCCGCGCACGACGAATCGGCGGCGTGTCAGACCATGTCGCAAAAGCCGCCTGGCTTGAGGCCACAGCCGCAGCAACATCCGCGCCGCTGCCCAGCAACACCTGAGCGGTGACGGCGCCGGTTGCCGGGTTGAACACGTCTTGACTGCGCGATGCGGCTGGCAAAGCGACTTGGCCGTTGATGTAATGACCGATGCTGGGAGTTGACATAAAGAATCCTCAATTTGACGTGATCGCCAAGTCTAGGTTTGCACACCTGATTTGATTAGCCCCCCTTTATTGATTACATTGTTCATATCTTTGAACAATGAGGCCTGCCATGTCAACCGACCAACTCTCGCCCCTGGTGGCTGACCTGCATCTGCTGACCGTGCTGGCCGCGACGAAAAGCTTTACCGAAACCGCCCGCCGGCTGGCAACGTCGAAAGCGTCGGTCAGTATGCGGATCAGCGAGCTGGAGCGCACTGCTGGCGTGTTGCTGGTGCGCCGCACCACACGCTCGGTTGGGCTGACCGAGGCCGGGCAGCAACTGGTCACCGACATGCAGCCTGCATTTGAGCGCATTGCCGGCAGTTACAGCGCAGCGCGCGACACGGTGGGCAAGCCGCGCGGCCTGGTACGTGTCACCGCACCCGTCGCGTTGGGCAGGCAACATCTGGCGCCCGTGATGGCGGATTTTTTAAAGCACTTCCCGGACATTCATATTGAGCTGGAACTGACCGACCGCTTTGTGAACCTGGCCAATGAGGGTTTTGATCTGGCTGTACGCCATACCCACGTTGTGCCCGAAACGCACGTGGCCTGGGTGCTGTGCGACACACGTTCAGTGCTCGTGGCAAGCGCTGACTATCTGGCCCAGCGCGGCATGCCCGAACACCCGAACGATTTGACAGCGCATAACTGCCTGCTGTACCTGGGCAACCACGCCAATAGCTGGACATTTGCCAAAAACAGCAAAAGAAAATCTACAGAGCGCGTGGGCGTCAACATTTCTGGATCGTTGAAAGCCAACAACAGCGAGATGCTGCGCGACGCTCTGCTGGCAGGGCTGGGGATAGGCCTGCTGCCAGACTTCAGCTTGCCCACCACCGCCAAGGCGCAGCCCCAACTGGTACGCGTGCTGCCAGACTGGCAGGTACAGGGCTTTTTCGGTGACAAAATTTACGCGCTGCGGCCGTGGGCAGCCCAGGTGCCCACGGCGGTGCAGTGCCTGGTGGAGCATCTGCGGGGCAGTTTTGCGCAGGGGTTTGGCCCCGCTGGCGCTGGCCCATAATCTCCCCCCATGAAACCCCGATTCAAACCCAGCGTCACCGTTGCCGCAGTCATTGCCCAAGACTTTGATGGCGTTCAAAAATTCTTGCTGGTCGAGGAAGAAACCCGCGACGGCCTCAAATTCAACAACCCGGCAGGCCACCTGGATCCGGGTGAAAGCCTGCCGCAAGCCTGCGCGCGTGAAACGCTGGAGGAAACTGCTTTTCACTTCACACCGACTGAGGTGGTGGGTGTGTACATGTCGCGTTTTCAACGTGCCAGTGCAACTGAGCCCAATGGTCAAGAAGACATCACTTACCTGCGGTTTGCGTTTTGCGGCGAGCTGGGTGCCCAAGCCTCGGGCCAGGCGCTGGACGAAGGCATTGTGCGGGCCGTCTGGCTGACGGCCGATGAGATTCGGGCCAGTACAGACAAGCATCGCAGTCCCTTGCTGCTTCAGTGCATGGAAGATTATCTGGCCGGACAGCGCTTCCCATTGGCATTGGTGACAACCGATGTCTCTGTGTTCGCAGGCTGATGCTGATGCCGGCACCATTGACGGCTGCCAGCGCATGAATCTGCCATGCCCACCGACACACTTTTGACCTACCTGTTCGTACCAGGCGACCGACCGGAGCGCTTTGCCCAAGCTATGGCCTCGGGGGAGGATCGCGTCATCATTGGTCTTGAAGACGCAGTGTCGCCCACGAACAAAGCAGCGGCGCGCACATTGACAAGGTGCTGATTCGCATGAACCTAAAAAAAGCAGTTGACCGCTAGTCCACATCTCACAGACCGCATGAACACTCAGGTTTTGCGCTTCGCTGGCTTTGGCCTCTTGGGTGACGGCGCTATGCGGTACGCTAAAGGCCTGGGCTTCGGTGCCAAGATGTGCATTCACCCGACGCAGCTTGCCGCTGTCCTCGCAGCGCTTGCGCTGAAGGCAGGCTGACACGGCGTTTTGACAGAAAAAATTCTGTTTTGGCGAACAATATGGCCTCAGGCCAATGAATGCCTGGGTTATGTGCTATTTAATAGATAGCATTACAGCCGCTTTTGAAAACATGCAACACATGTTGACGGTCAGTGATCGTCGCTTGTGGGTTTGGGTGGGCGGCCCTGCTTGTCGCGCTCTTTCGTTCGACGCTGCTCCTGCGCTACGTCGTGCAGCTGCCACCACACAAAGCCGGCACCCGCTACCACCAAAAGAGCCACCTTGACAGCCATCAAGGTGTCGGTAGACGTCATGCGCTGGCCTCAGCGGGTCGAGTCGGTCGGAACAACTGGCTTGCCTGGGTGACCATGGGATTTGGCATAGGCCAGGAAATCGGCTTGTGCCTTCGCCTCGGCACGCGCAGCGTCGGCCTGCGCCAGGCGCTCAAACAGTTCGGCTGTCCAGCGGGCGCGCTCGTCAAAGCTGCGGCGCGCCGGCTGGTCTGGCTCTGTCGGGGCATCGCCGGGCGGCAACTTGGCAGACTGCACCAAAAACTGGTTGGCGGGCAGCGCTGCAAAGTGATGTGTCGGGTCGGCGGGCGCCACGAGGGCCGCGCCGCTGGCACGGACCAACAAAGCCAGCTTGCGTTTACCCGATACCACCGCCCGGTGATTGACGGAGTCCATCCCGATTTTTTCAAGCTCGCGACCAATTTCTGCGTACACCAGACGGGCCGCGCGAATGGCGGGACGGCAGTCGCGCGGCAACTGGCCAATGCCATGTTCGGAGCGCTGGTACAGCACATCAGCGGCTTTGATCAAGCGGTCAATCACGCTGGCTATGCGGTCATCAAAGACTGGGTTTTGCAGCCACGCATCAGGGTCCAGGCCAGCGTCTCGCATCCAGGCCAATGGCAGGTACAAACGGCCAAAACGGGCATCCTCGCCGACGTCACGGGCAATATTGGTCAGTTGCATCGCCACGCCCAAATCACAGGCGCGAGCCAGTGCCTGCTCGCCGCGCGTGCGCATGACCACGGCCATCATCGCCCCTACGCTGCCGGCCACCCGAGCGCCGTAGGCTTGCAGGTCTTCAATGGTTTCGTAGCGGCGGCCCTCGGCGTCCCACTCAAAGCCTTCCAGCAGCGCAGCGACCAGTTCCAGCGGCAAATCGAACTCACGCACCACAGCGGCGAGCGCCCGGTCGGGCTCGTACGCCATCGGATCATCTGCGTAGATCCGGCGCAAACGTTCATTGAGCGCGGCCAGCGCCGTCGGGCGGTCGTCGCTGAAGTCGATCGCATCGTCAGCCACACGGCAAAAGGCATACAGCGCAATGGCCGGTCCCCGCACGCGGCTGGGCAGCAGGCGTGAAGCAGCAAAAAACGTTTTGGAGCCACCGCGCATCAGCTCTTCACAGGCTTCGTAATCAAAGCCGCGCTTGGCCTGCGACTGCGCCGCAACGCCAGGTTCGGAAGGAATGACGACGGAAGGCTGTGCGTCAGGCATAGACTCTAGGCGATTTCTGAGCTTTGAATTTCAGGCACCACCGTTTGCAGGGCCTTGGCTGACATGAGCACGCCAGGCATGCCCGCACCGGGGTGGGTGCTGGCACCGACCATGAACAGGTTTTCGATGTCCTCGCTGCGGTTGTGTGGCCGGAACCAGGCGCTTTGCAGCAGCAAGGGCTCCAGCCCGAAAGCCGCGCCTTTGTAAGACAACAAATCGTCCTGAAAGTGCTGCGGCGTCATGACGTGCGAGGTCGCAATGTGCTGGCTCAGCCCAGGCAGCATCGTTTCTTCAAGCCGCTGGCACACCGCCTGGCGGTAGCGTTCGGCATGGGCTGCCCAGTCGGTGCCACTGTCCAGGTGCGGCACCGGGGACAGCACGTAAAAGCAGTCGCAACCGGCAGGGGCTACCGATGGGTCAGTCGCAGTCGGGCGGTGCAGATACAAACTGAAGTCGTCGGTCAACTTGTGGTTTTTAAAAATATCGGTGAGCAGACCTTCGTAGCGCGGGCCCAACACCATGGTGTGGTGCGGCACGTCAGGATATTGTTTGTTGGTACCAAAATACCAGACAAACAGGCTCATTGAATGCTTGCCGTTTTCAATTTTTTTGTCTGTCCAGTGACGACGGTGTTCAGGCGCAATCAGGTTTTTATAGGTCCATGAGGTGTCAGAGTTACACACCACAATGTCGGCGGCCAGTGCTTCACCGTTGGCTAACTCAACTCCTATCGCCCGGCCGCCTTCAACCACAATTTTGCGCACCTCGGCGTTGTAACGCACTGGCACATCGCGCTCGGCCAGCAGCTTGACCATACCCTGAATGATCGCGCCCGTACCGCCCATGGCGGAGTACACGCCAAAGCGTCGCTCGAGCGCGTTGATCAGGCTGTAAACACCCGTGACGGAAAAAGGATTACCGCCAATCAGCAGGGTTTGCAGACTCATGGCCATGCGCAGTTTGGGGTGCTTGAGGTAACTCGACACCAAGCCAAACATGGTGCGCCAAGCCTTCATTTTCATCATGGCGGGCAGGGCCGCCACCAGATCGCCGATGCTGTCAAAGGCCTTGCAGCCCAGTTTTTCAAAGCCCAGTTGGTAGCACTTGTCGGCCTCTTTGACAAAGCGGTCAAAGCCCGGTCCGTCTTCAGGGCTGATGCGCATCACTTCGGCCCGCATGCGATCAGGGTCGCCGTTATAGTCAAAATGGGTGCCATCGTGAAAACGGACCCGGTAAAACGGGTCCATCAGGCGCAACTCAACATCGTCGGCAAACGTTTTGCCACACAGCGCCCACAGCTCTTCAAACAAAAACGGTACAGTGACAATGGTGGGCCCACCATCAAAGGTAAAACCGTCCTGCTTGCGAACATAACCGCGGCCGCCGGGGCCATCGAGCTTTTCCAGGACGGTGACTTTGTAGCCCATCACGCTGAGCCGAATCGCGGCAGCCAGGCCACCGAAGCCAGACCCCACCACAACAGCGGTTTGCTCGCCCGCCGGGCCTGAGCCAGAACCTTGAGCCACAAAGCCTGCCGAGGGTACTGCGGTCACTAAGTTAAGCGGTGAAAAAGGTGTACCAGTCATCGACATCTACGTCCCATCAATCTGCTGCCCCAGAAGTGGCGAGTGGCGTGCGGTTGCGCATAGCCCAGCGCCACAAGGCCGTCGAAGGCAAGGGCAGTACCAGGAGAAAATGCTCCAAAATCGCCATGGCCAGCATGCTGCCGACCAATAGTAAACCCGCCCTTTCGGCAGCACTCGTGTCGATGTTCATGGCGCGCAAACCCATCGATACGAGAACCAGCGTCGCCAAAACAATCGACACGGGTAAAAACACATTCATGGGCCGCCGCTTGAAGTAGCTGCCCATGTAGACCAAGTGAGCTGGCAAAAATTCTTCCGACAAGTTGCGAACACCAAAAAACAGGTTCAGTTTGGCGCTGGTGCGCATCACCCACAACACCAGGAAGGTCCACAGGCCGACCTGATTGGCGGCATTCCAGGTGATGGCGGCAATGAGTGCGCCGCCAGCCAGAATGCCCAGCTCGTGCCACAAAATGGCGGCGACAGCCTGGGTAAAGCGCGGCCAGCCGTTTGGAGCGGTACACGCTGTCTGGCGGGGCCCCGTCAGCCAGCCGGTTAAAAAGGTCAGCTCATGCCAGCCCCATACCAGCAGGGCGCAGGTGAAAGCGCAGTAGGCGTTCACCACGCTCAAAGTGCCTGCTGTGTGCGACAAACCATAAAGCGCCGTCAAAGCCAGCAGGGTCGAGATCGACACGCTCCACCGAAAGGTGCTGCGCGACATGCCGTTTAGCAGCAACACAATGCCGGTGGAGAACCACCAGACAAAGATGGCGAACAGAACAGGAAAAATGAGATTCAGCACGCTCAGCTTAAACACGAGAAGTCTGACGGTGTTAGCAGGCTCGCCAAGCAGTTTTTACCAGACAGGCTGCATGCGGATTTGCGCCGGCAGTTCATGATGCTTCATTGGGAGCAGGTAGAGGCGGACAAAGGTCAGTGCGCCGACCGCTCCCCAGTAGCCCAGCGTGAGCCAACCCAGCGGGCCGCCCTTCGCTTTGGCCGCGTTGATGCCGGTTTGCGCTTCAAACAGGCGCAGCATGCCTGCGCGGAAGGCAGGGTGGTCGATGTCGAGCGACACAGGAAACACTTGTTTGGTGATCTCGTTGGTGATGCGAAACACTTCGTAGTCATAAGCTGTGGGGTCCAGCCCCATGGCCGCCTTGAGCTCCGGTCTGGTGTGGTCACGCACGTACATGGTGCCGTACACCGCCAACAGAAAAAAGCGGATCCACAACACATTCAAACCCTTGAGCAAATGCGGCTGGGCACGCATGATGAGCGCAAACGATTCCCCATGGCGAAACTCGTCATTGCACCAGCGCTCAAACCACCGGAAGATCGGGTGAAACCGCTTGTCAGGGTTGCGCTCGAGCTGCCTGAAGATCGTGATGTAGCGGGCGTAACCGATTTTTTCGCTCAGGTAGGTTGCGTAAAAAATATATTTAGGTTTGAAGTAGGTGTAGGCCTTGGTGCGCTTCAAGTCGCCCAAGTCAAGCCCAAGACCAAAGTCCTTGAGCGACTGATTGATAAAACCCGCATGACGAGACTCGTCACGTGCCATATAGCGCATCAACGCCTTCATGTCTGGGTTGGTGACGTTCTTTTGAATCTCGTTGTACAAAATGCAACCTGAAAATTCAGAGGTCAGTGAGCTGATTAAAAACTCGATGAATTCCTGACGCAATTCAGGAGAAACTTTTGAAAAATGCTCAGCCACTTCAACGGCAAACTCGGGCGTGCGCTGAAAGTGGTCGTGGTTGTTATCGCCCTCATACTCGCTCAGCATGGTGTCCCATTCAGCCCGCAACGAAGACACATCAATGCGGTCCATTGCTTCAAAATCAGTCGTATAAAAGCGGGGGCTGAGCAGTGTGTCCTGCTTGGCCTGAAGCGCAGCGTCCGCAGCGCTGATAGCGGCAGATGAGTTGGTGGCGGATGCTTGCATGGTGCTGTCCTGAGTTGACAATGAAATGAGAGCTTAACGATTGGCCTGCGGCTGCATGGTCAGAAACGGCACGAACACCGCAGCATTGGTAGGACCAAACGATTCTAAATCGACACGCTGGCCAGACACGGGGTCGAACAGGGTTAACCGACCGTCAGTACGGGAAATAAGCTTGAAAGGCTGCTCAGAACCGATTTTGCGTGCCGTGCGGTCACGGGCCAGCGCACGCAGCGCACCGCGAAAAAATCCTTGCTCACCTGTGACGGTGGTCAGCAACTGGCCTGTTTCGCCATCAATCACCGCCACACCTCCGCCCGCGCTGTCTTCAAAGCGAAGCAGCCTTTCTGTGATGGTGGCTGCGGCCAGTTGGTCCGGGCCATTGCCTGTGATGCGAACCAGAGCCACAGCCCCAAGGGTGAACACGAGCAAGCCAGCGACAGACCAGAGTACCCAGCGCGGAAAGTTATCATTTGATGGCGTTGACATGGAATTTGAAGCGGCTGAGCTGGACATATTGATCAAACACTTTTGTTGTTTAAGGCGTTCGTTCCCCAATAGGCAGCGTTGTCACCGCCCATCTCGCCGTGCGTCTGTAACGAAGCATTGGTTCTGCCGCTGGCTTGAGTCCACGCTTTTTGCAGGATGCTTGCAAACGACTGGGCTTGCGGGATGCAGCGCAGCATCGGTTCGGGCTTTGCAAGGCGCCAGGGCCGTGCGTGAGGCCACAAATTCAGCCAGCCAATCCGGTCACCACCACTCAAGGCCAAAGGAATGTCGCCAAACCCCTTGCCGGTCAGCAAAAGGCCAGCGGTTTCAATCCGCTTGAGTGGCAAATTGAAGGTGAGCGTCAACACAATGCCGATACGCATCACAATGCGCTGATCGGTCAATGTGTAGGCCGTGGTACGTGCCGTCAGCCAGGCCAAGATGCCGAGAGCAGCCATGGCCGTCAAGCCCAGCGCTGCCACCAGCAATATGCCGGCCAGGATGGTCAATGCCGGCTCATCCAAGGAGTACAGGTAAGAACCTCTGACGAACATCAGCACCACAAAATACACAGCCACTTTTTTCAGGTGGAAAACCCGTACCGCCAGGTCAGAGAAATCTGGCGCGCCTTGCCACAATATGCATTCGCCTTTGGGCAAGGGCTCGGGCAATCCGTAAGCCGCTTCAAACTCATGCTCGTGTCCGTTGCCTTGAACCTTCACAGCAGCGGCTCCGCGCGCACAGGATCAGCGTAGAGCGTTCCGCCGCCGTAGTAAGCACTGATTTTTTCCTCTTCCAAAAGAGTGACCTGATCAGGGCTCTTGGTGGCTGGCACTTTTGCAAATTGAGCGGCGTAAATGCTGTGCGCCTTGACGCTATCGCGTTTGATGCGGGCAAAAGGCACAGGCAGCAGAACGCGGCGACCACCGCTTTCGGCGTTCAGTTCTACTTCAACGAAGCGAAACATCATCTCGCAGGTATCGACCCACATGTCGACAACCTTGCCAGCAACCTTGTTGTCTGTCCCGATGACGGGCAAGCCGCGCGGGTCAGTATCGTTTTTGGAAACATCAAACCCATCGAGCACGCGCAGCGGGCGAATGATGGGGTGGCCATGCAAGTCCATGTCGGGCACATCGGCGCGCATGGTGTAAGCACCGGCACCCACACCAGACGTCATCAAGTCGCCCGTTGGAATGTAAGGATTACCGTACGATCCGCCGTCGCGACGCGTGTTCTGCGGCGGCTCAGGACGGTTCAGTTCAGGCACAGTGACGTCTTTGCCGCTCGCGAGCTTAAAGGTCTTGGGTGCAGGAATAGGCCAGCCCGTGACGGTGGCTGAGCCGGGCGGACCTTCAGACTCCATCGGATAGCCTTCGCGATGGTTTTCAAGCACCAGATAAAAAATGATGCCTGCAAAAAACAGCCAAAACATGTACAAAATGATTTGGGCTAAATCGACATATCCCGTGATGGCGCCTATTTGCATGATGGAACTCCTAAAAATACGATAACGGTTGCGAAGAAACAATAAAGCAGTAGGTAGCTTGCTGAAATTTTCTCAGCCTGGCAAGTCGGCCAGACCAAAACGTTCACTTTTTGCGGGCTCACTGGCTGACGCCAAATTGGCGCGTCGAACCAGGGGGCCAATGGCTGCCAAAGTGATAAACAGCAGACAAATTTCGGTGTAATACACAAAGCTGTAACCCGTCACGGGGACGGCTAAGGCCGGGCCAAGCGAGCCCTGAAGCGCGAGAGTTGACACGGCGTCTCGCGCCGCACCACCAAAGGCAATCGACAGACCCGCCGCCGTGGCCTGAACAGCGCCCCAGGCGCCTAGCGCCAGGCCCACGAACTCTTTTCGCTCCATCGTCATCGCCGCTGCCAAGGTGCTGACTGAAAAAAGTCCGGCACCAAAGCCGATCCAAAAAACGCCACCATAAAAAAGCCAGGCGGCATCGAGTGGGGCAGCAAAAATAACGGCTGAAAAGCCAGGCAAACCGCAAACCACGCCGTAAGCAGCCAATCGGCAAGGGTCAATGCCGTTGGACAGCTTGCGCGATGCCACTGCAAAGGCGACCAGTGATCCGCTGGCAAGCAGCGCCGTCAGCAAGGTTGTGGCGCTGACCGTGAGCTTGAGGATCTCGCCGCCATAGGGCTCCAAAACAATGTCCTGCATGTTAAAAGCCGCTGTACCCAAGGCCACCATGGTAAGAAACCGGCGAGCCTTGCCATTGCTGATAAAGCGCTGCCATGCCTCTTTAAACACAGGCACCGG
Organism: Polaromonas sp.; assembly: GCA_046303055.1. Classification (GTDB taxonomy): domain Bacteria; phylum Pseudomonadota; class Gammaproteobacteria; order Burkholderiales; family Burkholderiaceae_C; genus Polaromonas. The sequence continues at coordinate 54,415 of JBKCGU010000160.1, read as the reverse complement.
CTCCAGCTTCAGAGCGGCGGCCCGCGCCGGGTCACGCGCCTCCTGCTTCCAAAGCGCAATCGCGTTCAACACCAGCGTCAAAATAGCGTGCCCCTGGATGACCTGAATCATCTTTTTGGGCGTGAAGTCTTGCAGCATCAAGCTGAAGACGAAACTGCTGCCGACCATGCCCAGCAGCAGCATGACGTACATCAACGCCACGACGCGTGGGCGGGTGGGCTCATCGGCCAGATCGGTGGCCAGCGCCAAGCCTGCCGTCTGCGAGGTTTGCAGGCCTATCCCCACAAATAAAAATGACAATCCCGCAATCGCCTGGTTCAACCAGTCGGGTGTCTTGATGTCGCCCTGCCCCGTCAGCACCAGCAATGCAAACGGCATGAAACTCAGGCCCATGAACTGAAGCATGGTGCCCGTCCAAATGAAGGGCACGCGCCGCCAGCCGAAGGCAGAGCGGTGCGTGTCGGAGCGAAAGCCGGTGACAGCCCGAAACGGCGCTACCAACAAGGGAATCGCCACCATCAGCGCAACCAGCCATGCCGCAACGCCCAACTCAACAATCATCACCCGGTTCAGGGTGCCTACCATCAGGGCGGCCGACATGCCGACTGTCACCTGAAACAGAGATAGCCGCAGCAGTCGACCCAGGGGCAGGCCGACACTTGCCGCGTCCGCAAAAGGCAGGTACTGCAAGGGAACACGGCGAATCCCGTTTTTAAAGCTTGGAATTTTCACAAGCGCTTCCACTCCATCGCTTGGGACTTGTAAAACCCGCTTGATATACGTTGATCCTGACTGTGTTGCCAGCCCGCCAAAACGGCATCTGCGCCCATCAGTTGAAGTAGTTTTTCCTTGGCCATCGGCTCCAGCCAGGGGGCACGGTCTTTTCTGGGGAACAATCGGCCAACCGTGATCAAAGCGGCTAGCAAGGGGGTACGCGGGGCAAAGGTAAAGGCAATCGACGTCGAGCAACGATCAGCCAGGCGCGAAAGAGCCACCACCGCGTCTTTGGTCTCATAGTGAATGATGGAGTCCATCGCCACGACATGGTCAAAATGCCCCAGCTTGTCGTCCAGCATGTCGCCACTGCGAAGGTCAAGCGAGCCGCCGTTCGGGAAAGATTGGGGAGCCCGCTGCCTCGCCAATTCCACTAATTTTGGCGACAGGTCAATGGCCACCACATCCGCACCACGCCGCGCTGCTTCAACCGCCAAAGCACCTGTGCCGCAACCGGCATCCAAAACCCGGCGTCCGTGCAAGTCTTCAGGCAGCCATGACAACAACGTTGCCCGCATTTTGTCGCGCCCAGCCCGCACTGTGGTGCGAATACGGCCGACAGGTGCATCGGATGTCAGTTGTTCCCAGGCTTTCACGGCCGTGCGGTCGAAGTAATCTTCGATCTGACCGCGGCGGTCGGTATATGTTGCGCTATTGACAGTCATGTCATCGGCTCTTTAATCAAAACCCAGCAAATCAAAAATATCACGGTCTTTCATGGGTACGGCATTCAGGGGATCGGTACCGATCCACAATGAGGCAGCCAGACGCATGTATTCTTTCTGTACCGCCTCCAGCTCGGGCGAATACTCCATTTCAAACAGCGTTGATTTTTTCAACCTGCTGCGGCGAATCACATCCAGGTCGGGAAAGTGTGCCGCCAGCTTCAAGCCAATTTTGTTGTTGTACTTGTCAATCTGATCGGTGTCCTTGCTGCGATTGGCAATGACACCGCCCAGGCGAACGTTGTAGTTTTTGGCCTTGGCACCAATCGCTTGCACGATACGGTTCATGGCGAAAATCGAGTCAAAGTCGTTGGCAGTGACGATCAAGGCACGGTCGGCATGCTGCAAGGGCGCAGCAAAGCCGCCACACACCACATCACCCAGCACGTCGAAAATCACCACGTCGGTGTCTTCCAGCAAGTGATGCTCTTTGAGCAGCTTGACGGTTTGACCCACCACGTAGCCACCACAGCCCGTACCTGCAGGCGGTCCACCAGCTTCAACGCACATCACACCGTTGTAACCGGGAAAAACAAAATCCTCCACCCGCAATTCCTCTGCGTGAAAGTCTACCGACTCAAGCACATCGATGACGGTGGGCAGCATTTTTTTGGTCAGCGTGAATGTCGAGTCGTGTTTTGGGTCGCAGCCAATTTGCAGCACCCGTTTTCCCATTTTTGAAAACGCCGCCGACAAATTTGAAGACGTGGTGCTTTTGCCGATGCCGCCTTTGCCGTAAATCGCAAACACCTTGGCGTTTCCGATTTTCAGGTTCGGGTCAAGCTGGACCTGCAAGCTACCCTCACCGTCAAGCTGTATTTTGGTCCGCTCGCCCCGGCTTTTAATGCTGGGAAACGGGACGGTAGTTGTAGTCATACGGTAGCTCCTTCTGGGGTATCGGTGTAAACGCCTTCCAAGCGGTCCTCGAGTTCGTCGCTGGCTTGGCGCAATGCAGCCAGTGTTTCGGCGTCGGGCTGCCAGTAATTTCTATCGGAAGCCTCAATCAAGCGGTTGGCCACTCGCATGGATGCCGTGGGGTTGAGCTTGGCCAAACGGTCACGCATGACGGGGTTTAGCAAAAATGTTTCGGACAGTTCTTTGTAGACCCAGGGCTGTACCTGGCCGGTAGTGGCCGACCAGCCCATGGTGTTGGTGACATGCACTTCAATTTGGCGTACACCTTCGTAGCCGTGCTCCAACATGCCCTCATACCATTTCGGGTTCAACATACGGGTGCGGGTTTCAAGCGCGACTTGCTCCTTGAGCGAGCGGACTGCGCCATCGCCTTTGGTCTGGTCGCCAATGTAGACCGGTGGTGTGTTGCCGCTTTTGGCTACTTTGACGGCCTGCGTGATGCCGCCCAGCGTGTCAAAGTAGTTGTCCACTGTTGTGACACCCAGCTCGACAGAATCAAGATTCTGGTAGGTCAATTGAACGTCAGCCAGCGCACTTTTCAGTAATGCGGTTTGCTGCACCGCGCGGCCACTGCGGCCATAGGCAAAGCCCTTGCGGCGGGTGTAAGTTTCAGCCAGTTCACCTTCATCCGTCCAACGGCTGCTTTCAACCAGGTTGTTGACGTTGGAGCCGTAAGCGCCTTCTGCGTTACCGTAAACACGCAGCGAAGCAATTTCCAAAGTGCAGCCATGCTCTTGCTGGTAGGCCAGTGCGTGCTTGCGAATCCAGTTCATCTCCAGCGGCTCGTCAGCTGACGCGGCCAAAAAGGCGGCTTCGGCCAGCAACTTGATTTGCAACGGCATCAGGTCTCGGAAGATACCCGACAGCGTGATGACAACGTCGACCCGGGGCCGGCCCAGTTCAGCCAGCGGTATCAAGGTTGCGCCAGCGATACGGCCGTAACTGTCAAATCGTGGCAGCGCGCCCATCAGCGCCAATGCCTGCGCAATCGGTGCACCTTCGTTTTTGAGGTTGTCGCTGCCCCACAAAACCATCGCGATTGACTCTGGCAGTGCGTTGCCATCGGCCATGTGGCGATCCAGCAGCAGCTGCGCTTGCTTGGCACCGTCTTTGACGGCAAAGCTGCTGGGGATGCGGAAAGGATCAAAGCCGTGCATGTTGCGGCCAGTGGGCAGCACCGCGGGCGTGCGCAAAATGTCGCCGCCGGGCGCTGGGCGAATGTAGCGTCCGTCAAGGGCGCGCAGCATGGCATCAACTTCAGTGTCTTTGGCCAGCATGACATTGGCGGCTTGAAGTTCGCCCATCAGTGACACAGAGGCATCATCACGGCCCATGGCACCAGCTTTGAGGGCCTGGTCAACGCTGCGGTCTGCCACCAGCGCCTCCACTGCGGCGCGTGGCAATTGCTGGCCGTGCGATGCATCAGCCATCGCCAACAACATGTCCACACGCTCTTCAGCACTAGGCGCGCGGCCCGCCACATGTAGACCATGCGGAATCAAGGTGTATTCCAGCTCCAGCATTTGTTCGGCCAGCAAGGCGACGCGTGCATCAGCGTCGCCTTGGCTTGCGACATCCCACAAAGGCGCGGCATCTGCCAGGTTGAGTTCTGCCGCCTGCGCTTGCAGCAGCACCGCGAACTCGCCGCGATCTGCTGCGTTCGGCTCCATGGTGCGCCAGCGCTCAATCGATGCTTTGAGGTCGTTCAGACCCTTGTACAAGCCAGCTTGCGCAATTGGCGGCGTCAGGTAGCTGATCAGCGTCGCGCCCGACCGACGTTTGGCAATCGCACCTTCGGATGGGTTGTTGGAGGCGTAGAGGTAAACATTGGGCAAGTCGTCAATCAGGCGGTCTGGCCAGCAGGTGCCCGACATGCCGCTTTGCTTGCCGGGCATGAACTCCAGCGCACCGTGGGTGCCAAAGTGAAGCACTGCGTTGGCCTTAAAGTCCTCGCGCAAGTAGCGGTAAAACGCTGAAAATGCATGGGTCGGCGACAAGCCCTTTTCAAACAGCAGGCGCATCGGGTCGCCTTCGTAGCCGAAGGAGGGCTGCACTGCCACCATGACATTGCCAAACTGTTTGCCCAGCACCATGATGGCGCTGCCATTGCTCAGTTGTTTGCCCGGGGCTGGACCCCACTGGGCCTCAATCTCCTTGAGCCAACGTTCACGCTTGACGTGATCGTCAGCAGCAATCAACGTATGAACATTCGCGTCTGCGCCGTACTCAGCTGCATTGCCTTTCAAAACACTGTCCCGCAACGTGTCAATGCTGTCCGGCATCTCCACCGAATAGCCCTGCGCTTTCATGGCGGTCAGCGTGTGAAACATCGACTCGAACACGGACAGGTAAGCGGCGCTGCCAATGTTGCCAGCATTCGGTGGGAAATTGAAAATGACGATGGCGACCTTGCGCTGGGCAATTTCCGTACGGCGCAAGGCAATCAGCTTGCTGACTCTGGCGGCCAGCATGATGGCGCGCTCGGGGCAAGAATGCATGTCTTGCGCGTTATCGCTAGCCTTGAAGGTGCAGGCGTGGTGGCAACCGGTACAGGTCACGCCAGCGGTGCCAGGGCGACCACCAAACACGATAGGACTGGTGGCACCGTCCAGTTCGGGAATCGCCACCATGATGGTGCTTTCAACCGGCAGCAGCCCACGCTCAGAGCCGCCCCATTGCTCCAGGTTTTGGAACTCGACCGGGTGCGCGGCGACGTACGGCACGTCAAGTTTGGCAAGCACTTCTTCGGCCGCCTTCGCGTCGTTATAAGCCGGGCCGCCAACCAGTGAAAAGCCAGTCAGCGACACCACGGCATCAACGACAACATGGCCGTCTTTGAAAAAGAAGGCATCGATAGCCGGACGTGAATCAAGACCCGCTGCAAATGCGGGGACGACCCGCAAGCCGCGCGACTCAAGCGCAGCAATCACGCCGTCGTAATGGCCTGCATTGTGTGACAGCAAATAAGAGCGTAGCACCAGCACGCCGACAGTGCCCTTAACCTGGTCAGCAGGCAGACAAGGCAGTGTGGACGGGTCGTCAGAGAACCGACCAGCCATGCGCGGGTGGTAGACACCAACTTCTGGGTATTCCACTGGTGGCGGCACCTTGACGAGCCCACGCAAGCCCCGGCGTGGACCGTCAGCCCCCCGATCCACCACATGGCGAATCAGATTGAACATGTTTTCATCAGAGCCGCCCAGCCAATACTGCAAAGTCATGAAATACGCACGAACGTCTTGTGCTGTGCCAGGAATGAAGCGCAGCATTTGCGGGATGCGGCGCAGCATTTTCATTTGCGCGGCCCCGCCAGTCGCGGCTTTTTCTTTGTTACCGCGCAGCTTTTTCAGCAGCGCCATGGGACCGCTGGCTGGCTTGTCCATGTCGAACTTGCCCAGGCGGGTCAGCTTGACAACTTCAGCCGCTGAGGCCATACAGATCATCGCATCGCAGTGGTCACGACGGGCGCGCAGGTCATCCAATATGGGTAGGAAATGATCTTCCAGAAACAGCATGCCCGCCACCACAATATCGGCTTTGGCGATGTCCGCTTTGCAACGTGCGATGGCAGCGTCATTGCCGGCGTATTCAGATGCGGCGTGCATGGACAGATGCAGGCCGGGGATCTCCCGCATCAGCGACGCATGCGCGCGCTGGGTGGAACTCGCCAAGTGGGTGTCCATTGTCACAACCACAACACGTATTGGCGTTGTGGCGCGTGTCATTGCTGCTTTTGCGTCAGCGGCTGAAATGAGCTTTTGCATCGTAAAGTGTTTCACAGCTGATTGAGGGCAGACCCATGTCCCTGGCGTACATTTCGGTGTTGCGGCGAGCCTTGCCGCGTACGAAAAACGGAATTTTCTTGAGTTCTTTTTCAGCCTCAGCGTCCCAGACTGCAACCTTCACAGCCTCTGTCGTGGCGGCTTGTTCAATGGCTTCAGCGGAGGTTTTGGTCGCGCTCGAAATAGCCTGGCTCGTCTCCAGCGTGGCGGCGGCTTTGCTGACAACGGCAGACTGAACGGCCGATTTACCCAAGTGCGATGGGCTGGCATCTTCATGAAACTCTGCGTCGCCGCGAAACATGCCAATCAGGTGCTCTTCAAGCCCCATCATGAGGGGATGCACCCAGGTGTCGAACATCACATTTGCGCCCTCAAAACCCATTTGCGGGGAGTAGCGCGCTGGAAAATCCTGCACATGAACCGGCGCTGAAATCACAGCGCAAGGTATACCCAGGCGCTTGGCGATGTGGCGCTCCATTTGCGAGCCCAGCACCAATTCTGGTTGTAGTTCAGAAACTTTGGCTTCGACTTCCAGGTAGTCGTCTGTGATCAAAGGCTCAATGCCATACAGTTTGGCGGCTTCGCGGACTTCCCTTGCGTGTTCACGGCTGTAGGTGCCCAAGCCAACCACGGTAAATCCCAGCTCGCGGCTGGCAATGCGGGCAGCGGCAACAGCGTGCGTGGCATCACCAAATACGAACACGCGTTTGTTGGTCAGGTAGGTTGAGTCGACCGACTTGGCATACCAGGGCGCACGGGCGTCAGCGCTCGCGAGCACCGTGCTTGCGTCAACCCCCGCCAATTGCGCAACTTCGTTGACAAATTCGCGCGTGGCACCAGATCCAATCGGAACCACTTTTGTTGAAGGCTGACCGAAAGTGCGTGTCAGCCATTGGGCGGCAACAGAGGCAATTTCGGGGTACAGCACGACGTTGAAATCAGCATCACCCAAGCGCGAGATGTCCCCTGGCGTTGCGCCCAGTGGCGCGACCACATTGATGTCAATGCCGAGTTGGCTCAGCAGACCCGTGATTTCGCGCAGGTCATCACGATGCCGAAAACCCAGTGCGGTAGGGCCGAGGATGTTGCAGCTTTTGCGGCCATTGCCAGCAGGCTTTGTCCTGGGCTGAGCCAACGAGCGCACCAATTGGTAGAAAGTCTCAGACGCGCCCCAGTTTTCCTTGCGCTGGTAGCTGGGCAGTTCAAGCGCCACCACCGGGATCGGCAAATCAAGCGCCTTGGCCAATCCGCCCGGGTCATCTTGAATCAGCTCTGCCGTGCAGGACGCGCCAACCAGCATAGCCTTGGGCTTGAAGCGCTCAAACGCTTCACGCGCCGCTGTTTTAAAGAGTTCAGCGGTATCGCCACCCAAGTCGCGCGCCTGAAAGGTGGTGTATGTCACCGGCGGGCGCTTGGGGAGTCGCTCAATCATGGTGAACAACAGATCGGCGTAAGTGTCGCCTTGGGGCGCATGGAGCACGTAATGCACATCTTCCATCGCAGTCGCAATGCGCATCGCCCCGACATGGGGTGGTCCTTCATAAGTCCAGACAGTGAGCTGCATATTGTGGTGCTAGGCAGCTAATTTGAGACGGCGAACCAGCGGCCGGCTGAACAGCTCGGCCAAATCCGCGGCTTGGTCGTAGCCTTGAATTGGCGTGAACACCAGCTCAATCGCCCATTTGGTGGTTAAGCCTTCTGACTCCAGCGGATTGGCCAGACCCAGGCCACAAACCACAATATCAGGCCTCGCGGCACGGCAGCGGTCCAGCTGGTTTTCGACATGCTGGCCTTCAGATAAAAAAGTACCTTCTGGCAGCAAAGCCAGTTCTTCGGCCAAATGCTGGCGGTGCAAATAGGGTGTGCCGACCTCCACCAATTCCATGCCCAGTTCGCGCGACAAAAACCGGGCCAAGGGGATTTCAAGCTGAGAATCAGGAAAGAAGAAGATGCGCTTGCCAGCCAGTTGCGTATGCTGGCGGGCCACTGCCGCACTGGCGCGCTGGCGAGCGGGCTCAGTCACCGCATCAAAATGGTTTTTTGCCACATCAAACAGCGCTGCTGCCGCCCACAGCCATTGGTTTGTACCCTCAATACCCAGCGGAAACGGCGCTGGAATGCGCTGGGCACCGCGTGCCTCCAGGGCTCTTGCCGTGTCGGCTAAAAATGGCTGCGCCAACAAGTACCGGGTGTTCGGGCCAATGGCTGCCAAGTCATTGGCCTGACGCGGCGGGAAGAAACGAACCTTGCCCATGCCCAGCTGGTTGAACAGTCTTGCAAATTGATCTTCCACGACATCCGCCAGGCTGCCAACGACCAGCAAGTCTGGCGCATCAGACATCACATCAGCTTGCGGCAGTACTGGCACCATGCTGGCCAGGCAGGCGTCTTCGCCTTGCGTGAAGGTGGTCTCTATGCCGCTGCCTGAGTAGTTCAGCACCCGGACTTTTGGCGAAAAGGTTGAGGACAATCTTGCTGCTGCTCGTGCCAGATCAAGTTTGATCACCTCCGACGGACAAGAGCCCACAAGAAACAGCAATTTGATTTCTGGACGGCGCTCCAGCAATCGGGTGACGACGCGATCCAGCTCTGTGTTGGCATCAGCCAGGCCGGCCAAATCGCGCTCGTCAATGATGGCTGTGGCAAACCGCGGCTCGGCAAAAATCATCACGCCGGCTGCGGACTGGATCAGATGTGCGCAGGTACGCGAGCCAACCACCAGAAAAAATGCGTCCTGAATCTTGCGGTGCAGCCAGATGATGCCAGTCAGACCGCAAAACACCTCGCGTTGGCCGCGCTCTTTGAGCACTGGCGCATCAGCGCAGCCCATGGCCGACGCGCTGCGAATCGGGATGACTGCGTTCACGCAGCAGCTCCCGTGCCTGCCATGGCGGCTTGCTCCCTGACATAGTCCAGCCGGGCAATGCGCAGCTTCCAGATGAATTGCCCGGCGTTGACGACATACGTCGCATAGGCCGCCAAAGCCAGGTACATCAGCTGCTGGGTGGTCAAGGCATCTGTCGCCAAGGCGGCCAGGTAAGCCGTGTGCAGTGCCAGCACCAGCATGCTGAAAACGTCTTCCCAGTAAAAGGCCGGGGCAAACAGGTAGCAGTCAAACACCACTTTTTCCCAGATACAGCCGGTGATCATGATGGTGTACAGCGTGATGGTTTTGATCACAATCGACCAGACAGCGATGTTTTGGCCTTCGCCGGTAGCCAAGTAGCGCAGCACCAGCACCAGACTGACCAGAAACACCAGAAACTGAATAGGCGCCAGCACGCCTTGCACCAGCGTCCAAACCGATTGGTCCCGTTTGACACGTTCCTGCGGGGTATACAAGGCTCGCGACGGAGCCGCGGCTACCACTGGTCCGCGCTCATGACTTATCTCTTTGTTTTGCTCCATGGTCATAATTTAACGCTCCAAATTCAAAGTGTCAACTTGTATTGACGTAAATTTACTCTGACAATGGTCGCTGTAAAAAATTCGCCTTGAATTAGTAGAAATCAGTAGAAACATGATTGACCGAACCCGTTTTCGCTTGTACAACCTTCATTGGTCGGGCCAAGCTGGCTTCAAAGACGACTCGTGTGGCTGTTTTTTAGGTGAATACTTGGAAAAAATCGGCAACGCAACAACGCACGGACAGAGTCGGTGCCGAGATGTGCCACTTACTGCGGGCAAAGAACGAGAAGAAGCACTATGAATCCACAGACCAAAATGAACTCTTCCCGAATGGCCGAAGCAAAGCACTCTCAAGACGTTGGCGCACTGGGCGATGACTCCTGTTACGCCCAAGACAGCCAAGCCACTGCGCGTTTGGCCACCGACGCGAACCGGGAGACCGTTGAGTTAAGGCTGGCCCTGATTTCCCGGGCGATTGAAGACGAGATCATCCCGCGCCTCATGCTGGCGCACCCCACCGCAGGCGATTGTCTTCCTGTGGCATCGCCGACCAGCGCACCACAGGTCGGTCACGATGAGGTCAAGGCTTTTGCGCAGCTGGTGCTCGAACCAGACGAAAACGTGGCCCATGCCTGCATTGAGGCCATGCGTAACAGCGGAATTTCAGTCGAAACCATTTACACCGATTTGCTTGCGCCGGTCGCCCGCTATCTGGGTGAGTTGTGGAATGACGATCTTTGCGATTTCACACAGGTCACCGTCGGATTGGGGCGCTTGCAGCAGGTGCTCAGGGAACTCAGCCCTGCCTTTGGCCAGTCTAAGGTCGAAACCAGCGGAAACCGCGTTTTGCTTTTGCCCGGGCCAGGCGAGCAGCACACCTTTGGCCTGGTGATGGTGGCCGAGTTCTTCAGGCGTGCAGGCTGGGACGTAGGCGGCGGCCCCTGGGAGGCGGGGGCTGATCCTGTGGTGATGGTCAAGCGTGAATGGTTTGACGTGGTCGGCTTTTCGCTGGGCAATGTGGAGCAGCTCGATGAGCTGGCCGCATGCATCAAAAGCGTGCGCGCAGCAGCCTTGAATAAATCGATCTGCGTTATAGTGGGTGGCCCACTTTTTCTGGTCAATCCAGAGTACGTTGCCTATGTGAATGCAGATGCAGCGTCGACCGACGGCGCGCAAGCACCTGGTTTGGCGGCAAGCTTGGTGTCTGCTGCGCGAGGTCAAGGCGTTGGCGAAGGCGAAGGCGTTGGCGCGGGCAATCTCTTGGGTTCTTAGGGCGGTGCTAGTGTTGCACTCTGCCCGACCCTACCCCAGTTAACCGTATTTCCAGGCACATGTGAAGTTACCGCAACAGACAACAAAAGAACTTGCCATCGGGCAATTTGACAGCCCCGAGATGTTTCTGGCAGGTCTAGACGCGCAAACCACCGCTTCTTTGATTTCTGCTGCTGCTGACGTCGCTCTCATTTTGGATGAGCACGGGGTGATTCAGGATGTCGCTTTTAGCAACAACGAGCTGAAATACGGCCACCATGACTGGCTGGGCAAACCCTGGCTTCAAACCGTCACCGTTGAAAGTCGGTCCAAAGTTGAGGAAATGCTCAGCGAGGCCTTCAGCAACGGCAGTGCCAAGTGGCGGCATATCAACCATCCATCAGCCGACAGCGCCGACCTGGCGCTTTTGTACACCATCGTCCCGCTGAGCCGCGACGCGGGCCCACACCGCTCGGTCGCCTTTGGCCGCGACCTGCGCGCACAGGTGGCGCTGCAGCAACGCCTGGTCAGTGCGCAGCTGTCGATGGAGCGCGATTACTGGCGCTTGCGCCATGTGGAGACGCGCTACCGATTGCTGTTCCAGGTCGCTGCCGAGGCTGTGCTGATATTGGATGCCACGTCTGAAAAGCTCGAAGAGGCCAACCCGGCCGCCTACAAATTGTTAGGCGACAAAGCGCGGGGCACAACGTGGATGCTGAGTCAAAGCCTGGACTCCTTAAGCGTGCCGGCGATGTTGCAAATGTTTGCCGCATTGCGCCTGCGCGGGCGGGCCGACCCGATCACCGTGTGTTTTGCAGGCTCTGCTGATGTGTACACCCTGTCCGGGTCGCTGTTCCGGCAAGAAAACTCGACCCATTTTCTGATCCGGGTCACCCCCCTAAAACCGACCGAGGCTTCTTCTGAAAGCAGTATGGCGCAACTGCTGCTGCGCGTGGTTGACAACAGCCCAGATGCCTTTGCTGTGACCGATCTGGACGGCAGGGTTTTGACCGTCAACCGGGCTTTTCTGGAATTCACGCAACTGGCCAGCGACGCACTGGTGCGCGGCGAGCCCTTGCAAAAGTGGCTGGGCCGCAGCGGCGTCGATATGAACGTGCTGATCTCCAACCTGCGCCAGCGCGGCACCGTCCGCTTGTTTGCCACCACACTGCAAGGCGAGTATGGCTCGACAGCGGATGTCGAAATTTCAGCCGTCAGTGTGACGACCGGCGACCAGCCATGCCTGGGTTTCACGATTCGAGACATCGGCAGGCGCTTGACGAACGAACCCATGACCAGCAAAGACCTGCCGCGCTCAGCCAGCCAGATGACCGAGCTGGTGGGCCGTGTTCCGCTTCGCGACATCGTGCGCGAGACCACTGATTTGATTGAAGAGCTGTGCATTGAAGCCGCGCTGGAATTGACGGGTGACAACCGCGCGGCCGCTGCCGAAATGCTGGGTTTGTCGCGGCAAAGTTTGTACGTCAAGCTCAAGCGTTTTGGCGTGAACGATGCGTTGCCTGAAAACTGACGGGGCTCAAAAAACAGGTTGCTCGCTACTAATTTAGTAGCTACTAACCCATATATCTATTGGGCTTCAGGCCGAAAAGCCACATGATTTTGACGTCCTTGGCGTCTCAGGCGCTGGTAGGGTCCTGATTGAGCAGGTCCAGTTGCTGCCGGTTGATGCCCAGCATGGTGGCGGCCTTGTTCAAGTCTGCGCCAGCCCGCTCCATCGCCATGCGGATGAAATTGCGCTGCAAAACCTCCGAGGCACGCCGCATCAGCTCGGGCAGTGCGGCACTGCCGACCTGGTCACATAGCACCTTGACCGCCGCCTGCATGGGTTCGACCGCCACGCAAATCTCGCCTCCAGGCGTGGGCGTGAGGCGAATGCTAAAACCAATGCAAGGCGGGTCAATCTCGCTGAGCAAGGTGGCCGCTACTTCAACCGGCTTGACGATGGCGTCACGTGGCAGTACGTTTGAAGGCAAATAGCCCGTCATGCCTTCGCGGCTGACCCGCGACAACAGTTCGGCAAAAGGCTCGTTCGGCAAACTGATCCAGTCCGACAGGGGCCGGCCGCGTACCGATGCCTCGGTACTGGCTTGCACCAGCTTCAAAAACGCCGGGTTGGCCACCAGCACGCCACCATCTACATCGGTCACCGCCACGCCGTCGCTGGCGCTGTCGACCAACCGCGCCAGTGTGGCGCCGAGGTGGCCCGACGCGCCCAACTGTTCGGTGGTTCTGATTCTGACCAGCAATTGCTGCGAGTCCAGCACCCTGAACGGTGTGGCCGTGACACTGGTACTGGTCACGCGACCCAAAAGCTGGGCTCGCGTTTCGGTCGACTGCCCCGTTGCCAAGGCGCTATTCAGCGCAGCAGTGACGATGTCGCGCGAATGTCGCTCAAAGCCAAACGCCGCGTTTTGTCCCACCACCTGGGGCAATGACAAGTCAAGCAATTCAGTCGTGCTTTGATTGGCTTCAATGATATTGAGCGTGCTGCCATCAACCACAATCACCGCATCTGTAGCCACCTGAAACAGCAGGCGGTAGCGCGCCTCGGCCTGCCGTGCCTGGGCATAATTTCGCTCCATTTCACGCTGCGCGCCTATGAATTTTTGCTGCAAAGCCGCGCTGATGCCCAAGTCACGCCCGACCGCCAAAATCGGCCCGCGCGCACCCAGCCGCATGGCGGTGTAGGCCACGGGCACCATGGCACCGTTGCCGGCGGGGTGATTGACTTCGCGCTTTCGGGTGGCGCACGTCGCTGAGGCTTCAGCCATCAGCCGCTCTACTTTGGCTTTGCAGTCGCTCGTCACGGTATCTGCCCACCGATGACCCACCCAGGTGTGGGCATCGCTGGCCAGCGGTGTTGATGCACGCTGGTCAACACGCTGCACGACGCCGGCCTCGTCAATCACCAGGGCGATATCGCCTCCCAAAGACACCATGGTTCGGGCAAGCTCGGGCGCCCACTCAGACAATGACTCTGAAAAGGTGGATGCTGCGCTCGTTTCATCCGAACGAGTCGCGTTCATTGCTTCGGTCATGACTTCACCTTCAACCTGAATTTGGCCACCCATCAAGATGGACGGCAGCCTGTCATGCCAAGCATTGAGCTTGCTTCACATGACTTGTCAACATACTCTGTGACAGTTTTGCATCAGTTAAGTGTAGTTGTAAATAAAATTTGACACAAGCAAATGTCAACCAAATAATACACTCATGCTTGCTTTGGCTCCGCGCCCGTCCTTTTCGACAGTCACAGAACTGTTCAAGCCCATCACATGGTTTCCGCCGATGTGGGCGTTTGCTTGCGGCGTGGTGGCCTCTGGTGTGGCCATGCAGGGCAAGTGGCTGCTAGCGGTGGTGGGTGTCGCGCTGGCCGGGCCTTTTGTGTGCGCCACCAGCCAGGCTGTCAATGACTGGTATGACCGCCACGTCGATGCCATCAATGAGCCGATGCGGCCGATTCCTTCGGGGCGTATGCCCGGCCAATGGGGGTTTTATATCGCCGTGCTGTGGACGCTGATCTCTATGGCGGTAGCCACGGCGCTCGGTTTTTGGGGCTTTTGCGCAGCAGTAGCGGGCTTGCTGCTGGCCTGGGCCTACAGCGCCCCACCGATTCGCCTGAAAGAAAACGGCTGGTGGGGCAACGCGGCCTGCGGCTTCAGTTATGAGGGCATTGCCTGGGCAACCGGCGCTGCGGTCATGGCAGGCGGCGTGATGCCGGACAGCCGCTCTCTGGTGTTGGCGCTTTTGTACAGCATTGGCACCCACGGCATCATGACGCTGAACGACTTCAAGGCGGTTGAAGGCGACCGGCAAATGGGCGTGCGGTCTTTGCCAGTCCAGCTGGGCGTGCAAAACGCGGCTCGCGTGGCTTGCGGCGTGATGATCGCGTCGCAATTGGTGGTTGTGGGCTTGCTGCTGAGCTGGGGCAAGCCTGTACACGCCGCCTCGATCGCGGGGCTGATGGCGGCACAACTGATCATGATGCGTCGGTTTTTGGCGAGTGTGACAGAGCGCGCCCTGTGGTACAGCGGCTTTGGCGTGCCGCTGTTCGTGGCCGGCATGATGGTCAGCGCCTTTGCGCTGCGCGGCTTGATTGAAGCGGGCGTGTGATTGACTGGATTTTTAAAAGGTGAACAACATGAGTCCCAACAACACTTTTGGCGAAACATTTGATGTGGTGGTGGTCGGTGGCGGCCCCGCAGGTGCAACTGCGGCGCATGAGTTAGCGCAGCGTGGGCGGTCTGTGTTGCTGCTGGACCGTGCAGGTCGCGTCAAACCCTGCGGCGGCGCGATTCCGCCGCGCCTGATCAAAGACTTTGCCATCCCGGACAAGCTGCTGGTGGCTCGCGCCACATCGGCACGCATGGTCTCGCCCAGCGACAACAAGGTGGACATCCCCATCGACAATGGCTTTGTCGGCATGGTCAACCGGGAAGCGTTTGACGAATGGCTGCGCGAGCGCGCTGCCGACAGTGGTGCGGTGCGCCGCATTGGCACGTTTGAGCGGATTGAGCGCGACCCCGACGGTATGGCGGTGGTGCATTTTGAAGCCCGTGAGCATGCGCAAAAATCCGGTGCCAAGGCGCGTGTTTATGCGGCACGGGTGCGCGCCCGATGCATCATTGGTGCAGACGGCGCGCGGTCTGAAGTCGCCCGCCAAACCGTGCCTGGTGCAAGCCACCCCAAGTGCGTTTTTGCGTATCACGAGATCGTGCGCGCCCCGCAGGTTAAACCGGCCGGTTACAGCGATTCGCGTTGCGATGTTTATTACCAGGGCAAGCTGTCGCCTGATTTCTACGGCTGGGTGTTCCCGCACGGCGACACGCTGAGCATTGGCACAGGCAGCGCTGACAAAGGCTTTTCATTGCGCGGTGCAGTCGGTCAGCTACGCCAGATGGCTGGTTTGGAAAACGCCGAAGTCTTGCGTCGTGAAGGCGCGCCGCTGCCCATGAAGCCCCTCAAGCGCTGGGACAACGGCCGTGATGTGGTGCTTGCCGGCGATGCCGCAGGCGTGGTGGCGCCAGCATCGGGCGAAGGCATTTACTACGGTATGTACGGCGGCCAGCTGGCAGCGCAGTCGGTGCATGAGCTGCTACAGACAGGTGATGTGAGTGTCTTGAAGCTGGCGCGTAAACGCTTCATGAAAGAGCACGGCCTGGTGTTTGGCGTTCTGGGCATCATGCAGTGGTTCTGGTACGGCAGTGAAAAACGCCGTGAGCGCTTCGTCAAGATCTGCGAAGACCGCGACGTGCAGCAACTGACTTTTGAGTCTTACATGAACAAAAAACTGGTGCGCAAAAAACCCATGGCCCACGTGCGCATTTTCATCAAGGACATGGGGCATTTGCTTGGTTTGGCCAAGGTTTGACGACCTTGATGCTGGCATGGCTAGAACCTTGGGTCGTCGGCGGCGGGCTGATCGACACCATCATTGTTGTCACGTTGCTGGAAGTCGCCGTGTTGCTGGCCTACCACCACCAAACAAAACGCGGCTTGGCGCCGCGTGATTATTTGCTCAATGTTGCATCAGGCATGTGCCTGATGCTGGCATTGCGTTGCGCCATGCTGGGTAACAGCTGGTACCTGATTGCTGCACTGCTGACGGCAGCGGGCGCTGCGCACACTGCTGACGTCGCCTGGCGGCTAAAGCAGCGTACGCAAAACCGCTAACTCAGCCTGCTTTTTTAGCCCAAGCGCTGCACCAGCCCTTGGCGGCAACTTGCTTGCCTGCAAACAACGGGCATGGGCCAGCCGCTTCTTTTGCCTTGCCGGCGTACAACGCGCAATTGCTGCACATTTGTTCATTGGTGTGTTTGGCGTATTTCTTCGCATCCGCTTTGGTAGTGTCAGCGACATAACCCAGGCCGACAGCGGCTGGGTCTTTTTCATTGACCATGGCAGGTGCCTGAGCCATGGCCTGGGTGGCTGCCAGCACCGACGTACCTGCTGCAACTTGCATGAAAAATACGCGACGTGTGGTGTTGTTCATTGGAATCTCGTTTTAAAAAGTGGGGTGAGGATGGATCGGTGGAGGCGCAATGTTGCCACATAAATACCAGAGCGTCTGTTTTCCAAACAATTAGTAGCGCTATTTAGTCGGTTTTAAACCATTTTGACTGGCAATGGCAGTGGTCTGGGAGCTTCGGCGCACTTGACCTGATAAGTAAGCCAGCAGGCCAATAAATATAAGCGCAAGACGCTATTTAATATGTAGCGTTAAAAATTCAGCCGCAGCTTCAGATCAGTGGCTTTTGCGCTCGCTGGCTTTGCGACGCTCGTACTTTTTCATCAGCGGCGTGACCGAAACACCATGCGCAATGACCGACGTCACGATGACGGCCAGCGTGAGGGACAGCAACTGCCTGGCCAGCGGCACGTCAATGCCGTGGCTGATGGCATACAGCAGGTAATACAGTGAGCCAATGCCGCGTATGCCAAACCAGGCCATCAGGCGACGCTGGGCCGGTCTTGCATCGGTGCCCAGCAGGCCCACGGCCACGGCAACCGGGCGAACCACCAAAAACAGCAGCGGCACAAACCACAGCACGGCGGGCTCAAACCGGGCACTGGCCAGCAGCACGCCCACCACCAGCACGATGGCCACTTCAGCAAAGCTTTCCAACTGACTGTTAAAGCGCTCGACCTGGCGCATCATGTGGGCGGGTGCGTGGCTACCCGTGGCGCGCTGGTCTTCAGCGCTGAGCTCGGTGTGGACAATGTCAGTTACAACGGTGGCCGGCTCATCAATCCGCCTGAGCGCCAGCCCCGCTGCAAACACCGCCAGAAACCCATAGGTCAACGTCAGCAGCGCCAGCCCGTAAGTCAGCGCGATCAGGCCGAGGGCAATGAACTCGTCTGAACCCAGCGCTTCCAGCCGCTGGGTACGCAAATAAATGATGGCGCGCCCCACCAGCGTGCCCATGGCATAGCCCAAAGCCAAGCCGCCAGCTGCTGCCCACAGCACATCGATAGACCACCAGCGTAAAAAGAGGTCGCCCAGGTCATGCAGGCCCAGCAGGCCCAGCCCCAGCATGACCAACGCAAAAGCCGTGCCGTCGTTCAGCCCGCCTTCTCCGGTCAGGCCAAAGCGCAGGCGGTCGCGGTCGCCGGGGTTGGCCACCTGCACGTCGGATGCCAGCACCGGGTCGGTGGGTGCCAAAATCGCGCCCAGCAACACGGCGGCGCCTACCGGCAAATTTAAAAGCCACACGCCTGCAGCGGCTACAGCGGCCACCGTCAGCAGCATCGACACGGTGGCCAGTTGCACCGGAATGCGCCAGCGCTTGTCCTTGAGCGGCAGCTCCAGCTTCATGCCAGCGGTGAACAGCGAGATGAGCAGCGCTACCTCCGTCAGGCGCTCCAGCAGCACCGTGTTTTTGAAAGCGTCCAGTTTGAGCAGCCCCCAGCCCCACGGGCCTATCGCCACGCCGACGGCGAGGTACAACATGGCCGCACTGAGCGGCAGCCGGCTGATGAAAGAGCCGCCCAGCGTTTTGGCGATCAACAGCGTGCCAATGATGATGCAGCCCAGGGTGAAGGCGTCTGGTTCAAGCATCGCTTCAGCTTACAGCCCATCAGCCGAGCGGGCTGTAGGTCACCAGCCCGGACGCTTGACCATCGTGAAGGGCACATCGGGCGCGTCGGGCGCTGCGCTGGCGCTGGTGTCTTTCCACACGCCTTTGACTTCACGGCCACAAGCGCTTTGAACCAGCTCGCCGTTCCAGGTGCCCGAGATGCTGGTGTTGTTGCTGGATTCGTCCAGGATCACGATGCCATCTTCGACATCACCGGCCAAGGCAGCCTTGGCGGCGTGGCCGCTGGCCGTGACTGAATCGCGGCTGACCAGCCCGCTCAGGCTGTCGGCAAATTCTTCATGCTTTTCCAGCAGCATCACAGCTTTGGCGGGCAAGCCGGCTGGTGGGTTGATGAAGGTGACCTGCCAGATGCCGTAGAGCTGCGGCGCTTTGATGGTTGCGGTCGGCGGGCAGGCTGCCGGGGCCCCATTTTGAAGGGTGTTTTGAGCTATAGCCAAATTAATATAAGGGCTAGCAGCTATTAAAAACAGAGCAATTGATTTCAAGATGCGATGCCTCATGGTCATTCCCAGGCGGGCACTTTCGCGGTTGCCGGCGTTGCTGCCTGGCTGGCCGCTTGCAGCGCCGCCGCATCCAGCGCACGCTGCGCAAACTCAGCCCGCAGCGCCTTGATTTTTTCACGCGGGTCTTCTTTGACCGTCTCGTTACTCAAAGCCATCTCGGCAATAAAGCGGCTGGGCAGCCCGGCCACCGTGTCACGGCCCTTTTTGCGGCGGCGCAGCCAGTTCACGGCCAGCGTGCGTTGCGCGCGCGTGATGCCAACATACATCAGGCGGCGCTCTTCCTGCAGGCGCAGGGCGATATCGTCCGTGTTGTTTCCGTCATCATCTTCCATCTTGAAGGGCAGCAGCCCTTCGTTCACACCCGCCAGCACCACATGCGGCCATTCCAGCCCCTTGGCGGCGTGCAGCGTTGAGAGCGTCACCACGTTTTGGTCGCCTTCACGCTCCGACAAGGTGGACAGCAGCGCAATGCTTTGCACCACTTCGAGCATGGTTTTCGTCGGCCTGGTCATCACTGCACCCACGGCTTCGTCATCGTCTTGCCCGCCGCAGCGCTGCGCCATCCATTCGCAAAAGTCCATCACGTTGATCCATTTGGCAGCGGCTGTTTTCTCGCTGTCTTCGCCGTCGTAGAGGTTTTTTTCGTAGTCGATTTCCTTCAACCAGTCTTTTAAAAAAACCAGCGCGTCCTCGGCCCCTACAGTGCGTTTGGCGCGGTATTCCAGGTCGTTCAGGTAGCGGCCAAACTCATTGAGCGAGGCCAGCGCTTTGGCGGGTAGCACCGCGCTGAGAGAATGGCTGAACAGCGCTTCAAACAAACTCAGTTTGTACTGGCTGGCAAAGGTGCCGAGTGTGCCCAGGGTGGTGTGGCCAATGCCCCGCTTGGGCGTGGTCACGGCGCGCATGAAGGCCGGGTCATCGTCGTTGTTGGCCAGCAGGCGCAGCCAGCAGCACAGGTCTTTGATCTCGGCCCGGTCAAAAAAACTTTGCCCACCCGACACCTTGTACGGGATGTTGGCCTTGCGAAAGGCTTTTTCAAACGGCTTGGCCATGTGGTTGGCGCGGTACAGCACGCAAAAGTCTTTCCATTCCCGGTACTGGCTACCGGCTGCTTGCAGCGTGCCCTCAGCCCGCAGGCTCTGGATGCGCGCCACCACGCGGCTGGCCTCGTGCTCTTCGCTGTCGCAATCGACCACCCGCACCGGCTCGCCCTCCCCCAGCTCACTGAACAGGGTTTTGGGGAACAGCTTGGGGTTGGGGCCAATCACATTGTTGGCCGCGCGCAAGATCGCGCTGGTCGAGCGGTAGTTTTGCTCCAGCTTCACGACTTTCAGGGTCGGGTAGTCAACCGGCAGCTTTTTGAGGTTGTCGAGCGTGGCCCCGCGCCAGCCATAAATCGACTGATCGTCGTCGCCCACAGCGGTAAACCTGCCACGCTCACCGACCAGGCACTTGAGCACCTCGTACTGCGTGGCGTTGGTGTCCTGGTATTCATCGACCAGCACGTGGGCGAGCGATTCTTGCCACTTGCTACGCACGGCGTCGTGCTCTTTCAATAACTTCAGCGGCAGGCCAATCAGGTCATCAAAGTCAACGCTCTGGTAGGCCGTCAAGCGCTCTTCATAACGCGCCATGATGCGGGCAGTCAGGGCTTCTTCTTCGCCATTGGCAATCGCTGAAGCTTGCGCTGCATTCAGGCCCATGTTCTTCCAGCGGCTGATCGTCCATTGCCACTGCCGGGCGGTGGCTGCATCCGTGCCGCCACCTGCGTCTTTGATGATGCTGGTCACGTCGTCGGTGTCGAGAATTGAAAACTGCTTTTTCAAACCCAGCACTTCACCGTCTTGCCGCAGCATGCGCATACCCAGCGAGTGAAAGGTACAAATCAGCACGCCCTTGGCTGGCCGGCCAATCAGCTTTTTGGCCCGCTCCCGCATCTCGGCGGCAGCCTTGTTGGTAAAGGTGATGGCGGCAATCTGCTCGGCTTTGAGGCCTGATTGAATCAAGCGGCCAATCTTGTGGGTGATCACCCGCGTTTTGCCAGAGCCAGCACCCGCCAGCACCAGGCAAGGGCCTTCAAAATAGTTCACAGCTTCTTGCTGCGCCAGATTCAGGCCATCGGCCAGGGAGTCGGACATGTGGGAGGGTCGATTCGGGAATAGGTTCTGTCCGGTGCGGGGCCGCAGAAAAGAGCAAAAGGGCTGGTTGCAAATCATAACGGGGCGCAGTTTGAAGCCTGCGACGTTCGCTGCATTGAATCGTCCGTTCACTGGCGATTCAATGCCACACCCCAAGATTGACGCGGAGATTTTTTGATTTTGCAAACCTCGGGCTTTTGAAATTTAGACTTGTATAGAAATTGGGCCATTTCAAAAATTTTTATCTGGCTTATATTTTTCGTTATATTTATTTATATTTAGCTGGATTTGGAATTTGTTTTTAAAAATGAACATTGTTTTGGCTTATTTTAATTTCCTTTTCTAAAACCAAATGATCGTTTAAACAATTTTCTTTTGACGCTCTCTGAAGGCATCTGCTATTTTGTTGTCAGGCTTGTGGTGAGTCACTTACGGCATCAACAACAGATGGTTTACAAAATAGGCCCAGGCTAGCGTACTGAATTCGGGGGCCGCCCTGTGGGCGTGGACTACAGATCTCAACCGTGTGCTGCGGCCCCTGCTCGAAAGTAATTGCCCGGCTGGTCTGGAACCCTTGCTTTTACTGCACCCCAAACATTAATTTTGGCTTTGGCGCTGTCGCCTGCGGTCATTGCCTGGGCGGCTTTACCACTTAAATCAATCAAATCCATTTTAGAGGCTTTGCAGTTTTTCAGCTTCAAAGCATCGATAGGGCTTGTCAATTCGCGTTAGATTTGGTTGTGCTTGGTTATGTTTTGTTATTTTCAAATCGACTTTACTTGCTAAATTAGTCGAGGATTATTAACAGTGAAAAAGGAATTTCAAACATGAAGCCATTCAATCGCAAAATACAAAGCGTCCTAGCCCTGGCCACTTTGGTCGCGTTAGCCGCGGCTACACAAGCCCAGCCGGGCCCGGCACCCTTAGACCTCGCTGCCAGAGCTAAGGCTGCAGCGGAGGCCGCCAAAAATGCAGCGGATACCGCCAAGGCCAGATCAGAGGCCGCCGCTGCCAACGCGCAACGCGCCCTAGCGGCTGCAAAGACTGTGGTCGTTCCGCCACACCCGTTGCTGGGTCGCCCGTTCAATCCCAAAGTAGGCCCGATGCTGGCAGCTTCGGCCGACCAAATGACAGCATTGCTGGCGTCCGTCACAACACCGGCACAAGCGGCTCCCGCGATGGCAAAAATCATGCAAATGGGCGCAAATCACGTCGCTCTTGAAAAAGAATTCGCCCTCCAGATCGAGCATATCGCCGCAGCTCATGTAGCTGGCAAAAAGACCGCTGAAATGAGTTCAGTGGAGACCACCGTTTTCCCTGCAATACCGGCCAAAGGACAAGCGCTGGAAGACCAGGTCACGCGACTGAGCAAGTTGCCGCTGTCGGCGACTGACATGGCCACGCTCCAAAACTTGCGTAAGGCGTTGTCGCTCGATTAACACGGCCCAAGTACACCCCACAACATCAAGACAACCAATTCAAACCTGACAACTTCACAAAATGAAAAATCGATCAACCGTAACGGGGCTGGTTCCCAAAGTAGTGCTAGCCGTGGTCTTGGCGACCATCGGAGTCCAAGCTTATGCAGGATGCAAATGGTATGACGCGGGCTGCAAGGCCAGAGAAGCGTATGACCGTACCAAGCGAGCCGCGGAAGACGCTGCCAACCAAGCACGCCAAGCTGCTGAAGCCGCAGCCCAGCAGGCAGCCCAGCAAGCGGAAGCAGCCAGGCAAGAGGCCGTGCGCGTCGCTGCGGCGGCGGAAGCGGCAAGGCAAGAGGCCGCGCGCGTCGCTGCAGCAGCTCAGGCAGCTGCAACGGCAGAGGCCAACCGCGTGGCGAGCTTGGCGCAAAAAGGCGCAGCAATCTCTACCTCGGAAATGAACGGCCTCGTTACCGGTATGCGCACTGTCTACGCGGACTCGACCGGTGCCGTGACCAGCGGCTATAACAGCGCCGTCAACAAGCTCACAAGCCTGTTGAACAGTGCGCTAGAAGCCATCTGGCGTGCCGCAGGCAAGACTTTTTTGGACAAGAACGCACAGCTCGTTCGCGACATGAAGCGCCGCGCCCAAAGCCTTGATGCCAACGGACAGGCCGCCCTGAACCGTGTCAAGCGTGCTATTGGTGCCAAAAACATCGATGAGCAGGCCCGTGCTGACATGCAAATGTTGGTCAACGCGATTGTGTACGGCGCCAACAACATCGGCAAGGCAGTGACACGTTCGAGCTTCGGAATCCAGGTCTGTGACAGCGGTGGTGTCGGCAATGTCGGCGCTGGATACTGCACCATGATGATCATGCAAACCTTCTTGGAGGACGGCAAGTTCAAGGTGGGTATGGCCCGCTCCTTAGGTGTCGCTGCCAGCCCAGCACCAACAATTCTCGGTGCGGATCAGACGTTTGGCATCTTCTGGGGTCCAGGCGGCATCGACGAAGCCACCGGCCCTTCGTTTGGTTTTTCATTCGGCGCTGTGCTGGAAGAAGGCCTGGAGGTTGGTCTGTCCTGGGCCGTTCCCACCACCATGCCTGAGCCAAGCGCCGTTGTTCCAGGTCTGTCTGTTTCGATCGGCGCCGGCGGCAAGGTTTCAGCTGCTATGACCGCTGGCTATACCCAGCTTTTGGCCAAGTTCTAAGGGCTAGTCGCCGCCCAAGCCGCAGCTTGCGGCGGCGTACACAGCATTCCTTACAACCGTTTCTGGACGGTAGCTATATGAGACAACCCACCCGTTTTGCGACTGGGTGGGTTTTCTTTTTGCAACGGTACATCTGCCATCACACCAGCGGACACGGTGTCAGCAGTGTTGCCTCAACTTGGGGCCGACGTAGCTGTAGCCCAAGTTTCGCCACGTTTGGATGCGCAGTGACGGGTCAAATTCGATCAGTTTTTGACGCAATCGACTGACCATCATGTTGATTCGACCGTCTGGATCACTCATGAACTCAATCTGCAGAGACTGAATAATCTGTTTACGGCTGAAAACCGCACCTGGATTGTCATGCAGCACACGCAGTATTTTGACGTCTTGCGGTGTCAAACTCAGCTGCAAGCCGTCTGGTGAGATCACTAAGCGCAGTTGAGTGTCGAATTGCCACACACAGACCAAAGCAACAGGCTGGAGCCGCCGGCATAGGCTGTTGATATGAGCGATCAATTCACGCCTGTCAATGGGCTTAACCAGGTAAACGTCCGCTCCGTTTTGAAGGCCTTGCAGCCTGTCGTCCAGTTCACTTCGACCGGTCAGCATGATGATGCCGAACAAACCTTTGCTGCGAAGCCGTTGGGCAATTTCAAAGCCACTTTCGAACGGCAAATTGACATCCAGTACGACAACATCTGACGCTTCATTTTCCAGCAAGGCATCCATTTGACGGCCATCGGCTGCGCCACGAACCAAAAAGCCTGCGGTGTCGAGTTGCAAGACCAGGTCCTCCAATAAATCAGCGTTGTCTTCGACAACAATAACTCGAACAGGGGAGATCGCCACTGGCGCGGAAGAAAAGGTGGAGGACATAGATTAGGTGCGTTGAAGCGGCATTTCCAGAAAGAAGCAGTTCCAGGCATCTGGAATTGTTTTGGCTTTTGCCGTGCCCGAATGCAAGTGCATGATGTGTTGCACTAAAGATAGACCCAAGCCTGAGCCATTGAGGTGTTTGTGTGACTCGTGTCGCGAGTACTTGGAAAACAGTTTGGTCAAATCATCGTCATTCAACCCAGGACACCTACTCAGAACCAAGATTCTTAAAGAACCCATTTCATTGAAGCCCGAAGGCTTGAATTCTTCGAAAACAAGCTTGACGGTACTGCCCGGCTCAGCGTATTTGCATGCGTTATCCACCAGATTGGTGAGCGCAATTTGCAGCAGATGAAGATCGCCTTGGAATTGCGATATACCTTCTGCGTTCCCCAGCTCTAACCAACCGGGTTGTTCGCCAACGCGCAAGGGGAGCAAGCTCGGTTGCGAAGATGAGACTGATGGTCGTTCAAGATCATATTCTGGAAGAACAACATTCAGTAAATCACTCACCGCCCACTGACTCCATTTCATGTGCCAGCCCGCAGATTCAATCCTTTCACGGTCTACCGAATCAGCGACCAATCGATTTAATTTTTGCACCATGCCACGTATACGCAGATGGCGTTTTTGGCGCTCGGGTTCAAGCGCTCCTGGCTGTAGTTCCAAGGTCTGAACCGCCGAATCAATGACAGCTAAAGGTGTTCGAATTTCGTTACCCAAAAGCCCAAGAAAACGATTCAGATTGGCGCGATGGATGCTCGCGTTTTGAGCCTCGATGCTGGCTTTTGACGCTTTCAACTCCGCGACAGCCTTCAGTTTCTGGCTCTCCAACAACTGCATGATGATCAATAGATGCATGGGCAGAAATTGCAACAGATAGGCTATTTTTCGGAGGTCAAATAGCCACATGGCAAAAACTGTATCTTGCAAACCAACAGACATCAGTAGCAGGGGATATTTATCCAACAGCGTAAATACTAAATAAAAAACCAATATTGCTAAATTTTTAGCCGAAGGTTTCTCGGCGACTTGCCTGAAAATAATAAATAGAAATAAAATACTACATAATAAATGGCAACCTATGTTGAACCTTATAAGTAAAGGTAGCCACGCTAAATCGTTAATGCAAAGGTTGCTGAAAACAAGTGTCCACGACAGCCAATGCAGACCACGAGCAAGACGTGGACTGTGCTGCTCGATACGAAAGATTGACACGGATAAAAAAATTGTGCTGGAGATGACGCAAGAAACAAATAATTTCAGCAGCAACAGGACCAACATGGGCTGATCGGGCAGCAAGTAAGCAGATACAAAACTATTAGCCAGTAAAAAGAATAACAAAGAACTACTGATAAAAAACAGGTAAGAAAGATAAACCTTTTCTCGTGTGAAACACCAGTTGAAAAAATTAAGTAGCGCCATTAGCAGCATGGCACCAAACACAACGCCATTTATTTGTGCATCACTTTGCTGTGTTTTTATTAGCTTATCTTCAGACATAAGCTTTAACTCTACAATTTTCAACGATACGCCCGACATGCGCAGATAAACACGCGTGACTGGCCCGTTCAATTCCACAAAAAAGAGGGGGGTCAGTGAGGACGAACTATGTTTGTTGAAAGCGAGACCCAAACCTTGTCTTTGAGAGGCAACACCGCTTTGGTACAACTGCACGTCATAAAGAAACGCAGGCTTGACCTGGAGGTAAGCTTTACGATCGCTGTCAGTCGATGACGTCGAGATATCAATTCTTAGCCAAATTTCAGTTAATCCAAACCACTGCTCAACAGGTTTATCGACAAATTTGAATGAATCGATATGCTCAAGGTCGTTGATCGAGTAGCCGTCTCTGGAATCTCTCAGCCAAGACACGGACGTCGTGACATCATTCAAGCCAGTTATTAAAATCGGCGACGTGCTCGAGCACCATGCGGTTGGTATGCCTAGCAATAAAACGCCAGTTAATAGCTTGCGCAATAACTGCTCAATCAACTGCAAGAACCTGGATTTAATCAATGGCACAACTAAAACTGTGAAGTGGTCTATTAGTTGAATTCATGCCATAATGAACATGTCATCTAATTTAGATACGAAAATTAGATAATTTTTATCGCCAAGGAGACTGCAGATCAACAGCGCATAAAAAAGCGTCAAGCTTAAGAGGACTTGATTTTTTGTAATGGGAAAGTTTCAGCTGGCGCAGACTAAATTGCCGCGCAGCGAGTGTGCCGATTCCGCGCACGGATTTCGGCTTTGTCATTCAATCCCAGATTATCGCTCAGGGCACGGCTTGCGTGGACTGATACGACAACTTTCAGCAGCCAGTTAACAGGGCGTTGCCGTAAAACCCGGGGGTAACTTGGCGCCGCAGGTGTTGGCCCCGTCGAGCAGTGCGCTTGCCAGATCAGCCTCAGTCAAATCGGCGTTTGTAAGATTGGCATTGGACAGGTTGACGCCGGTCAAATCGGCTTGTTTCAAGTTGGCATCTGTTAACACCGCGCCTGCGAGGTTGGCATAGGACAAATTGGCGCGCGACAAATCGACACCCTTCATCAGGGCGCGGCGCAGGTCGGCAGACATCAATCGTGCATCGCTCATGTTTGCGCCCGACAGGTTGGCATTCATGAATTGCGCACCCCTGATGCGGGCATGACTAAAGTTGGTCGAACGTAAATCGGCACTCATGAAATTTGCACCTTCGCCGAAAGCGAAGATGAAACTAGAGCCGTTGAGGTCAGCCGTGGTGAGCTTGGCGTCCGACAGATCTGCTGAATCAAAGTTCGCATCTCTTGCCGTTAATTGCTCCATGCTGCTGCCAATCAGGGTGGCACCTGCAAGGCTGGCAGATGTCAAAATCGCACGGTCTAATTGGGCGCGCGAGAGATCAGCGCGCTCAAGATTAGCCGCATGCAAATTGGCACTTTGAAGTCGGGCTCCAATCAGCTTCGAGCTAAAGAGATTGATGTTAAACATGTAGGCGCCGCGCAAATCAATGCCTTTGGCGTCGGTTTTGGCCGCATTTTCATAGCGCAGGTCACACCGCTGACACGAGCTTCCGGCTCGCAAGAGTTCGGCTTCACTGCGACCGATGATCCACGGTCCACCTGCCCAACTCACCCCACTG
Organism: Polaromonas sp.; assembly: GCA_046303055.1. GTDB lineage: Bacteria > Pseudomonadota > Gammaproteobacteria > Burkholderiales > Burkholderiaceae_C > Polaromonas. Next base: position 26,660 of record JBKCGU010000160.1, on the reverse strand, counting down.
GGCAACATCGCCACACAGAGCCACACATATGTTGACCACGCAACACCACCGCTGTGTTTTTTCATGTCGCCATCCTCAGTAATACAAAAAGTCGACCGCTTGTCTCAAGCGGGCCCGCGTGCTGCTCATTCGGTCCCATGTTTCCAGCGTCACATCGCCGGTGCGAAACTCGCGATAAAGGTCAGCCGCATTCAGGTGATGAAACACAGACGCCAGGTTCGGATAGGGCTTAAACCAATCGCTGTAGCGGGCACGCAGCACATCCAGACTGGGGGTAAAAGGATCGTCCGGCTTTTTGGCAAACTCGGCTTTGGAAGCGTCAGACAGCCATGTATAAGCTGTCGGTCGAGGGGTGATCAGCATCAGCACGGATTTTTGATAGTCCGTTTTAGCCTGCTTGGAAAACAGATACTGCAGGCCGGGAACATCTTGCAATCCCGGCGTGCCATCTCTGTTGTTGGTGGTTTCCTTTTCGCTCAGGCCGCCGAGAATCAAGGTGTCCCCCATTCGCATCACAACATTCGCATTGGCTGTGATTTCGGAGATCTCTAGTTTGTAGGTGAAGTCAATGGCGGAGCTCGGCGGCTTGAGGAAGGTTCTGGAGGCGTCAATGTTGAGCCTGATCATGCCATCGGCGAGAATTTGTGGTGATACGGCCAGCTTGACACCGTAGCGTTTTTCAATCGACACAGCACTGCCTGCGCCTCCAGCACCACCAGACACCACCGCCGCATTCAATGAGGTGCCGGAGAAAAATTCTGAACGCATCCCCTCCAGTGCCGCCAATGTTGGCCTGGCGAGAACCTCGTTCAAGCTGCTGTTGGCGTTGGCAATGTTCAGCGAGTAGTTTAGCTGCGGAATCCCAATAGCGCCGGTGAAAACTGTTGTATCGGATGTGACCGAACCGGTCGCATTATTCATTGTTTTGTTAAGTTCTAGGCCAGTCTTGCCAAACTGCAAACTCAGGGCGCTTAGCAAGTTAACGCCCTTGGTCGTGCTGGTGGTGTCTTCTGTGCGCACCATGACCACATCGACAAGCACCATCCGGTTCTGGCCGCCGGCGGGGGCAGCACCCATCGCGGGCGCACCAAATGGAGCAGCACCCATCGCGGGCGCACCAAATGGAGCAGCGCCCATTGGGGGCGCACCGAACGGCGAAGCGCCCATTGGGGGAGCACCCAATCCCGGGTCACTCCCAGGCGCTGGAAACTGCATGAGTCTTTTCAAGCCGCCAGCGTTCGAGCGTTCCGCTGCGTCAGCCAGCTTGCTTTGGCTCTTGTGAAAAGCGCGCCAGTTCGAGGTTCGCAGATCCAGGCGGGCGAGGTCTTCAGAGGCGGCACCCTTGGCTGCGTAAACCCCGCGCTGCGCGTCGCTTTTGTCAAATTCAGCGCAGGATGCGTACACCGACACGCTGGCACGAAGAAAAAGCGAAGACAGGCGAGCCTTGATCTCAAGAATTTGATCTGCCATTGCGCAGGCCGTGGCAGCATCGCCGCTCATATAGGACGCCGCCATCATGCGTTGAAGCGTGTCCACATCGTTTGGCCGGGAAATCAGAACTTCCGCAAACTCGGCCTGCGCACGCCCATACTGGCGCTGCTCAACGAAGGCAAGACCCAAAAACTCATGCGCCAGCCAATTGTTAGGTTCAGAGCGAATGGCCTGCTGGTAGCCTTCAATCGCCAGGTTGGTTTTATCGGTGTCACCCTGCCGCGCCTGCAGGTGATAAACAAGGCCGTTAAAAAAGTGCAAGTGCGTGTTTTGCGCATCCAACTGCAAGGCCGAATTGATAGCCTGACTGGCCTGCGGTAACTTCATGTCGGCCACCAGCTCCAATGCAGCCTTTGCTTTCAACAAGGACTCAGAGTTGCCGACCTTGGCGAGGTCTGGCCGCAACGCGTCCACTATTTGAGCCAGCGAGGACGCGCTGGGCTCGTCAGCAGCCACCGCAACACCACCCGTCATGCCCATGTTCCATATCAGCAGCGATGCAACCAGCACCCGCAGAGGCCCGGGGCCAAAGCGCTTGCGAGATTGTCGACCGCGAACCAGAGCTACATCTATCATGGGTTGAGGCTTTCGAGCGCCCTCAAGGCACCTGGGTGCAGAGGAATGGCGAGAGTGTTGAGATCTTCTTGACGCAACACGCGCATGCTGGCGAGGTAGGGCTGTTTGTCCTGCATGGCTTTGTGTTTTTCGAAAATCACACTTGTCACCCGGAAAATCGCCTCCTCGTCAACCTCAGCATTGGCGACCAGGAGGTTTCGCATCCCCAGCGTCTTGACTTGTTTTTGCTCGGCGTCGTAAGTCCCTGCGGGAATCTCCATCTGCCGAAGCCAAACATTTTGCGCCATCATTTTTTGCATGATCTGCGAGGGAATGTCCAAAAACTCTCCGCCACACGCTCGCAGGCGCCGGTACGTAGCAGATGGGTGGGCCAGGACATTGAAGTAAACATCCACCTTGCCTTCGCAAAACTCACGCTCAAAATCGCTGTTGACTAAGAATGTCACCCCTTTGAGGTCACGCTCCTCCAAGTTCAAAGCCTTTAAAACGGCGGTCGCATAGACGTAAGTGCCTGACCCCTTTTTGCCTTTGTTGACGATACCGCGGCCAATTTGGGACAAGTCAGCAATGCCTGAAGCACGCCGCACCATGATGCCCACAAAGGAGTTGTGCATAGGCGCAACCGCCCGCAGCGACTTGGCATCGATACCGCCGTCACCCCGAATGGCTTCTACCAGCAAGTCTTCTTGTGCAAAACCAAGCTGCAATGAACCGTTGGCAACGGCATATATATTGAAGACAGACCCCGCCGAGCGCTGTGGAACACATCGGACCAATGTTTTCTTGCGAACGTCATTCAATGTTTCGCACAATGTGTCGGCAATCGGGTCGAAGGAGCCTCCCACCGGCCCTGAACCTACTCGCACCAGCTTGTCGTGAAAGTCGTCGGTGCTGCCGCCCCACTGCGCATGGGCCAGCAAGCTGGCCGACCCACCCAGCACCATCATGACCCAGGCGGCCCCCATACGAAGGCATTTCACAAAAGTCATGTCAACCTCATTAATTTGCCGCTGCAGCTTGCCCGGGATTTGGCGCTTCAGCTTGAGCAGGTTTCGGACAAATCAGGGTCACTGCCGCGCAACCAAATACCACAGTCACTGCAGTGCGGGCCATCGAACAAATCGGATCCACAGACACCAGCAAAATAAAGGCGGCCTCAAAAGGAAGGCCGAGGTAACTGCAGGCGGTGCTCATGATTGCCACCGTTAAAACCCCAGACATGCCGATCGACGCAAAACCGGACATGACCGACACAGCAATGACAATCCCGATGTCAGTTGCCGTCAGCGGACGGTCATAAAGTGCCGCAATGAACATCGTGCCGCAGACGAGATAAGCAATGACACCGGTCCGCAGCAGCGACGCAGTCAGTGGCACCAAGAGCTCCGCACTTGATTTTGTATAGTTAAAAGATTGCACCAAGGCTTTCACCATGGCTGGCATGCAAACGGCGCTGCTGTTGGTCGCGACACCCAGGGTAAAGGTCTCTCGCATCGCATGCAGCACCACTGCAAATGAGCATCCCGAGCGAAAACGCAAAACCACCAGCGCCAAAGCTAAAAGCGCCAGGCTGATCGCCAAGAACGCCAGAACAAAACCCGCCATGACACGCAGAGGCTCCAGGCCGGTCTGCCCGATCTGACTGGCCATCAAGCAGATCAGCACAAACGGCACCGGAATATTGACCCAGCGTGTGATGGCTTGGCAAGCTTGTGACACCGTCTCCAAGGACTGCTCTAGTCCGACTGAATACTTGCTTGGCACTTGTCCCATGGCGAACCCAAAGAACAAGGCAAACAGCAAAGCCTTCAGGATTTCCCCCTGAGCCAGCGCTGCAAAAATATTGGTGGGGATCAAAGTCGCCACAAGGTCTTGCAAGCCCAAGGGCTTAGGCACTGCCTCGGGCTGCATGAGCGTAACCTTGGCATCGTTGGTCTGAGAATCGACACCGACAATTCGTCCAAAGGCTGCTTTGGCCTCTGGCGGCAAGTCGGTGCCAGGCTGTATCAAAAGTGTTGCGCCGACCGCAATAACGGCGGTGACGACAGACAAGCCCAAAATGACCGATGTGACACGCCCCACAATTTTTCCGGTGCCCCCATCGCGAAACAGTTTTTGCATGCTGTAGATGACGCAGGACACCATGAATGGCAAGACCACCATCTTCAGAAGATCGACGTACACCACGCCAACCACCGTCAAGCCTCTTGAAAACTCGGGGGCTATCCAACCGATGAAAATTCCCACCAAGACGCAGGAGATGACCGTCAAAGGGTTTGTGGCAAAACGCAGATAACGCGGAAGGTCAAAAAATTTTAAAGTCACATTCATCTCACTTTAGTTGGGCAAGCAGTTTATTCACGGTGATCTTTTCTGTCCGGTTCGCGATCAACGCGTTCACGAAAGAAACCAGCACAGCGTCCCCGTCCCGCATCACCACACATATTTGCGACTGGAGGTCGGTAAAACTCACGGTTCTCAAGGTGAGCGCCAAGGTTGCATCTGCGTCCATGATGCTTCGCACTTCGACCGCGTCGCGGTAAGCAGCCACGACTTGACCCGTCTTGACAGCCTCAATCACTTTGGGCCAGCTTGGGTAAGCAACCACCGTAGCCCTGGGAAAGTTGCGGCGCGCGAACTCTTCCCAAGCAGACCCGCCTAACACGCCCATCTTGCCGGTGAAGTTTTGCATTGCACGCGTCACAGATTGGTCGCGTGCCATCTTTGCGAATTCGAGGCGATTCACCAGCAATGAATGGTCCAGGTTGACATAGGGTATGGAGAACAACACCGTTTGCGCGCGCTTCAAGGTACGGGCCAACTTGCTCACACCCATATCCGCTTTGTCAGACGCCACCAGTTGGATGATTTCATCGTAAGTTTTGGAGCTTCGGTCATAGCGAACCGGTACCTTCAGCTCTTTGGCAACTTCTTCCACCAGCTCGATGTCAACGCCCACCAGCTTGCCGCCCTTCTGGTGGACAAAGGGTGGCGTGTCTGTGGCGAGCACGGCTACCACCAACTCGCCGCGAGCGAGGATCTGGGCGATATCGGGGGCGATCAACCGGCCATCGGTGGCGCGAAACATGGCCTGCCCTGTGGCTGTGTTCGGTATCACCGCTGAGATTTTGGAGGCATTTACTTGCGCATGGGCACTGCACGACAGCAGGGCCAGCAAGCACAGATTGGTCAAGAATTTAAACATCAACGGGCATCCATGACAGTGGGTTTAGCGCTAGAAAACTCTTTGACGATTCGGATCAACTCGGGCACAGCGAATTTGGCAATCGCTGGCGAGGTGATCTTGTGCATGTCCACCACAGTGGCCTGCGGCGGCATGGCAATGCGTGGCGACATGGCCATCAGTTCGCCAGTATCAAAGTTGCCGTCGACGCGGTGAAGTGCGGCTTTAGCGTAGTGGTGGCCATCGTCTTTCAAGGCCTGAAACGGATTGGGGCCTGCGTATTTGGAGGGCCAGCCGTCTTCGATGCAGGGGTGAATGTTAAAAAATCCAAACCGCGGATAGTCAAACAAGCGCGCATCAATGAGCTGGCCAAAGGTGGCCGAAATACACAGGTCAGGCTGCCATTGGTTTTCGAACAGGTCATAGAACAAGTCGCTTTTCACGCGACCCTTGTAAAGCGGCAGCTGATGCTGCTGCGCTGCTCGCTCGACCATGGTTTCGTCGTCGATGTGATGCGGGTACTGCCACATCCGTTTGTCGCGGCTGATATAGGGCTGGGTAACGTCGTCTGTTGCGACCCCCACCACTGAAAATTGCTCCTTGTGGGGGCCTTGTAAGAGCTCGTCGAGAAGATAGTAGCCTCGATAGAAGCTGCCAAATAGCACTACTTTGATCATGTCACCTTGCAATTAATAAATCTGTCTGGGGGAAGCCAGTCAAATGCCCTTCAAGCGGAACGAACACTGGCTGCCGAGCTTGTTTCTTTGAAACAGTCGTGATGGGCAACATGGCTGCGTGACGACAAAAGACATCCTCCTCAGTCGTTAAACAACTTAGGGGTTGATTACAACAAACAAACGTACAGAAAATCACCTGAAAAGGCGAGTAAAACTAACCAAACATCACAACCGTTTAACAAATCGGAAGTCCATTTTTTGACCGCCAGGTCAAGTCATACGGCAAGTCAAACTTGATTGAAGTGGCGTCTGCGGTTCACCGCCTAACGGCCGCCTGCGTGCGGGCCTTGCAGGGCCTTTGAGGCGACGCCAGAAGGGCTGAGCAGGAGCCTGAAAACGCAATGAACGCGAGCGCAAAGAATGGGGGTTTAAGGGGCCTCGCCAGGTGTTCTTACAATGTCTCCATCGTTGCGCTATGCACCCATGAATCCGACCAATAGATACATGGTCAGACAGCTATCTATTTGATAGTCGTATAGTTATCGGCAAGATACCCCCTCGCTCCCATGCTCGCCATTCTCCTCGTCACCTTCCCCTTCTTCGCGCTGGTGCTGTGCGGCTACATTGCAGCGCGCCGTGGCTGGCTGCCGCAGGTGGCGATTCCGGGCCTGAACATTTTCGTTCTGTACTTTGCCTTGCCTTGCATGTTGTACCGTTTTGGCAGCAGCACACCGATTGCGCAGTTGCTCGATGGCGGCCTGGTGGCGGTGTACCTGACCTGTGCGGTGGTGGTGGTGTGCTTCACGGTGGCGGTGACGCGCATGGGGCACATCGGCTGGAACGACGCCTCGTTTGGTGCGCTGGTGGCGGCTTTCCCCAACACCGGTTACATGGGGGTGCCGCTGCTGGTGGCGCTGCTGGGTGCCAAGGCAGCCGGGCCGGCGATTGTGACCATCGCGGTTGACCTGGTGGTAACGAGCTCGCTGTGCATTGCACTGTCGCGCCTGGACGCAGCAGGCAGCCATGGTGCCGGTGTGGCGGCTAAAAATGCACTCAAAGGCGTGGCCATGAACCCGATGCCATGGGCGATTTTGGGTGGGGCTTTGGCCTCGGCCTTTGAGTTGACGCTGCCGCGGCCAGTGATGCAAACCGTGGGCTTGCTGGCCGATGCCGCGTCGCCGGTGGCGCTGTTCACGATTGGCGCGGTGCTGGCCCGGTCGCAGGCCAACAGCACACGCGGCATGCCGCTGAGTGACTACCTGCCAGTGGTGTTGATCAAGCTGGTGCTGCACCCGGTGCTGCTGCTGATGATGGGCCTGGCGGCCATCCGCCTGGGCCTGCCGCTGGATCGTTTCGCACTAACGGTGGTGGTGCTGGTGGCGGCCCTGCCAAGCGCCAGCAACGTGGCCCTGCTGGCCGAACGCTTCAACGCCGACAACGGGCGCATTGCGCGGATTATCTTGTTGTCGACCGTGCTGGCGTTTTTGACGTTTTCTGGGGCTGTGGCGCTGTTGACTTAATGTGGGCTGACCCACAGGTCAAATCGCCAACGGATCGACATCAATCGCCCAGCGAATCAAGCTCTTGAAGTCGCCTTGCTTGCGCGTTTCAAACAGCACCGGTTGCCAGGCAGCTAAAAAACGTTGCAGGGCGGCGCGCGATGCACTTTCGACCAGCATTTGGGCGCGCTCGATGTTGGCGACGCGCTGGATGGACATCGGCACAGCCGGGTAGCAGGTGATGCGGTCGTGGCCTGGTAGTTGCGCGGCCAGGGCGGCGGCGATGGCGGCGTTTAAAAACCCTTGAGCCACGTCTTGCGCTTTGGCTTCGGCGCGCACCAGGGCTGAAAAGCCGAACGGCGACAGGCCTGCGGCCTTTCGTTCTTGCAGTTGCTGCTTGGCGAATTGGGGGTAGTCGTGGGTTTTCAGTGCTTCAAACAGCGGGTGCCGGGGGTGAAAGGTTTGCACCCACATCTGACTGGCGCCGCTGCGGGCTGCGTCACGCCCAGCCCGGCCACCGGCCTGCATCAGCAGGCTGAACAAACGCTCGGGTGCGCGAAAGTCGCTTGAAAACAGCGCACCGTCGGGGTTGATGGCGGCCACCAGCGTGATGTGCCTGAAGTCGTGGCCCTTGGCGATCATTTGGGTGCCGACCAAGACATCAACCTCGCCGGCGTGCACGCTGGCCAGCTGTGATTGCAATGCGCCTTTGAGCCTTGTGCTGTCGGCATCGATGCGGGCAATGCGCACCGCGCCTCCATCAGGCCGTTTGATGCCGGCCAGCAGTTCGGACAGGTGTTCTTCCAGCCGCTCGGTGCCCCGGCCGACAGGTGCAATGTCGATGTTGCCGCATGTCGGGCAAGCGCGCGGCACGCGTTCTGCATAGCCGCAGTGGTGGCAGCGCAGGGTGCGGTCAATTTTGTGAAAGACGCGGTAGGCGCTGCAATGCGGGCATTCACTTTTCCAGCCGCAATCGTGGCAGGCCAGCACCGGGGCGTAGCCGCGCCGGTTGAGAAAAATCAGCGCTTGCTCGCCGCGTGCGATGCGCTCTTCAATCGCTTTAACCAGCGGTGGGGCGACAACGCAGTGTTTGGGCTGGTGATTCATGTCCAGGCCTTTGACGGTGGGAAGGCCATTTGAATCAGCTTGTGCGCCAATCCTTTCGTCCATTGTCAAGAGCTGATACTTTTGGGAAATCGTTGCCTGCCAGCTCTCCAGCGATGGTGTGGCCGAACCCAGTAAAACCCGGCAGTCGCTTTGGATGCTGGCGCGGTACACCGCCAGGTCTCTGGCTGAATACCGCGCGCCTTCTTGCTGCTTGTAGCTGGGGTCGTGCTCTTCATCGACCACGATCAGCTTGAGTTGGGGCATAGAGGCCAGCACCGCCATGCGGGTGCCCAATATCAGCCGGGCATGACCCGCATGGGCAGCCAGCCAGCTTTTCAGGCGCTGGGCGGGCGTCAGGCCGCTGTGCAGCGCCACCACACGCTCGCGGCCCAAGTGAGCAAAGCGCGCTGCAAACCGGGCCTCCAGTTGCGGTGTGAGGTTGATCTCGGGCACCATCACCAGCACCTGGGCGCTGGCGTCTTGCGCCAGCACCCGCGCGGCCAGGCGCAAATACACCTCCGTCTTGCCGCTGCCGGTGGCGCCAAACAGCAAGGCAGGCCTCTTTTTGGCGCTGCTTTCTGCATCCAATTCGACCAGCGCCGTTCGCTGCTGTGCGCTAAGGGCTGGCAAGTCAGTCGTGTCTTGCGCGTGGCTGGTGTCTGGAACCGGGCGCTTGAGTCGCCTGGCCAATTGCAAGCCTGTCAGTTCCCGCAACTGTGGCGGCAACGCTGCCAGGGCCACTTCACCCAAAGAGCGCTGGTAGTAACTGGCGGTAAAGCTGACCAGCGCGCGCCAATTCGTGTTCAGTGGGGCCAGACCATCAAGCACGCCAGCAATGTCTTTAGTCTGCATTTCCAGCAGGCCCCCCCTGTCAGCGGCGCTGTCCCACACCACACCCAACACTTCACGTTTGCCCAGCGGCACGCGTACCAGTGTGCCGGGAGCAAGTGACAGCTCACTTGTGTAGGTCAGTGGCCCGGCAACGGCACTGTGGGCAGGCGTGGCCACCACAACTCCATGCCAGTGCGTCATGCGCAGACTTCGAATTGATGTGAAATTGTTGGCATTTCTTTGAACCTAAAAAAAGCAGTTGACCGCTGGTAAACATCTCACAGACCGCATGAACACTCAGGTTTTGCGCTTCGCTGGCTTTGGCCTCTTAGGTGACGGCGCATCCAACTGCTTTTTCTAGGTTGAAAACACATGCGAAGAGCGCGCTAAGTGCTTGATTTACAAGCGCTTTAAAGAAACCCACTTTTTCTGTGGATAACTTTGTTGATAGATTTCCCCCAGAACGTGGAAGGCCTTGTAAATCAAGGCGTCCACTAGATTGCCAGTAAAAAAAGCATTTTAAGAAGTCTATATAAATCAACAACTTAGCTGTGCTATGGCTTTTGTAGCGATTGAAAGCCTGTAGGAGGTGTCTTACTGCACCGCACCACACATTTTGTGCATAAGTCAAATCATCCGTGCGCATTTTTGTGCTAAGCCACACAGAAAAACGCATGCAGGTTCTGCCCGGTCACAAATAAGTAGCAAGCTAGGCCGCAGCAGCGCGCATTTTGCGGGAATGCGCGTGCACCGCGTCAACCAGCACCGCAACATTTTCAGGCGGCGTGAACTGGCTGATGCCATGCCCGAGATTGAAAATATGGGTCGGGCCAGTCGTTTGGGCATCTGTATGGGGTTTGCCAAAGCTGTCCAGCACCTTGACGGCCTCGGCCTGTATCTGCGCCGGGTTGGCGAACAGCACGTTGGGGTCCAGGTTGCCTTGCAAGGCCATTTTGTGGCCGACTTGGGCGCGCGCTTTGCCCAGATTGACCGTCCAGTCCAGGCCAAGGACTTCGCAGTCGAGCTGGCCCATGGCCTGCAGCCACAAACCGCCACCCTTGGTAAACACCAGGCGCGGGATGACCACGCCGTCGTGGCTGCGCTTGAGCTGGGCCAGCACCCGCGCCGTGTAGGCCAGGCTGAACTCATGAAAAGCCGCATCGGCCAGCACGCCGCCCCAGCTGTCAAAAATCATCACAGCCTGGGCACCGGCATCGATTTGTGCATTCAGGTAAGCCGCCACAGAGTCGGCATTGATGGCCAGCATTTTGTGCATCAAATCGGGGCGCTGGTACATCATGGTTTTGACCAGCCGGTAGTCGTCAGAACCTGCGCCTTCGACCATGTAGCAAGCCAGCGTCCAGGGGCTGCCTGAAAAGCCAATCAGCGGCACACGACCGTGGAGCGCTTTGCGGATCGCGCTGACCGCATCAAACACATAGCGCAGCTTGGCCATGTCGGGCACGGCCAGCTTGCTGACTGCCGCTTCGTCGCGCACGTTGTGGGCAAACTTGGGGCCTTCGCCCAGGGCAAAGCTCAGGCCCAGACCCATCGCGTCCGGGATGGTCAAAATGTCGCTGAACAAAATGGCCGCATCCAGTTTGTAGCGCTCCAGCGGTTGCAGCGTCACTTCAGTGGCGTAGTCGGTGTTGGTGGCCAGCCCCATAAAGCTGCCGGCTTTGGCGCGGGTGTCACGGTACTCTGGCAAGTAGCGGCCCGCTTGCCGCATCAACCAGACGGGTGTGTGGGCGGTGGCCTGGCGCATACAAGCGCGGATGAAGGTGTCGTTTTGAAGCGGTGCGTGCATGGTGGGGACTTGTCTCTTGGAGAGGGTTAGATTGGATAACTTTCAGCGTCACTGACAACGCCCTAGACGCAATTGTAAGAAGGTGCCGCCCGGCTGCGTTGCTCCGCCTCGCGGGCAGTAGCCCGCTTCGTTGTCTCGCCTTGCTGGACACGCCGGGCGCGGCACACTCGGGCGCATCCAACTGCTTTTTCTAGGTTTATGGGTTATCCCTGGCTGACCAGACGGGCGCCAGGGCCCGATGGTCGATTTTCAGGCAGCGGTCTTGCACCACCAGCAAGCCGGCCGCCTGCGCCTTGGCGGCTGCGGCAGGGTGCGAGATGCCGAGCTGCATCCACAGGGCTTTGGCGCCAATGGCTATCGCACCATCTACAAGGGGCGCAATGTCTGGGCTGTTTCTGAAGCAGTTGACCAGGTCCATCTTTTCAAACTGGCTGGCCTCAAGCAGCGTGGCGTAGACCTTCTCGCCCAGTATGTGCGTGACGCCTGCATTCGGATTGACAGGAATGATGCGGTAACCATTGGCCTGCATGTAGCGCGCAACGTCGTAGCTGGCACGCTCAGGCTTGGGCGACAGTCCCACTACCGCTATCGTGCGGGAGCCGGTGAGAATGCGCCGGACGATGTCGCCTGTGAGCATCAGTCTTTGTATTTGATAAAGCAGCCATACGGCCGCGTCGCTGCAACGCTGATGGCCTTGCCAGCCAGTGCTTCATTCAAACCCTGCCGAACGTGGTTGGTGGCTGTTTTGATATCGTCCACTTTGGCCGACGCGATGCTGTCAATGGCACCGCTATAGATCAACAGGCCCTGCGGGTTGATGATGTACATGTGCGGTGTGGTTTTGGCGTTGTAAAGCTCGCCAATATCGCCAGCATCATCCATCAACATGGCGGAAGCATTGGCTTTTTTTTCAGCTTGCCAGGCCGTCAGTTGGGCGGGTGCCAGGTAATCACGACTTTTTTTGTGGGTGGAGTTCACGCTCAGCCAGACCACGCCTTTGCCCATGAATTCGGCTTGCAGGGCCTGCATGTTGCCGCTGTAATGCTTGACGACAAAAGGGCAGTTGGGATTGGTCCACTCCAGCACCACGTGCTTGCCTTTGAAGCCGCTGAGCTTGTGGGTTTTGCCCAGTGCATCGGTCGCCGTGAAGTCAGGCGCGGCCTGGCCGACAGTGGCCGCCGCATGCGCTTGTTGCGTGCTGGCAGTGATCGCCGCCAAGGCAACGCAAGACGAAAAAGTTCGACGGTTCAACATCATAAAAATTCCTGTGAATCAAAGTTTTGCAAGTTCAGCACGTACATCTTCAACTGACAAAATTTCACTGAGCACCACCGGCGCGCGGCCTGGCTTGTAAATCACGTACACCGGCACACCGCTGCGGCCGAGCTGCGTCAACGCAGCCGTCACAGCCGGGTCACGGCGCGTCCAGTCGGCGCGCAGCAGCACCACTTTTTTGGCGGCCACATCGGCCAGCACCGATGCATTGCTCAGCGTGGTTTTTTTGTTGTACTGGCAGGTCACGCACCAGGCGGCCGTGAAGTCAACAAACACACTTTGCCCACTGGCAGTGAGCTGGTCAACACGGCCGGGCTCCCAGGTTTGCCAGCCACTGGCCAGGGTTTTTGATGGGTTGCCAGCCTCTTGCATCCTGGTGATATTTGGCCCAACAGCCCATACGCCATATGCGCCAGCAGCTACTGAAAGCGTAGCAATCACAGCCCGCGCCCGGCCCTTCAACGTCAAGGCCCAAATGACAAGCGTCAGCAGCACCAGCAAGCCCAGCAGCGCGCCAGCGCCGTCGATGCCGCTTTGCTGGCCCAGCACCCAGACCAGCCACACCACGGTGGCAAACATCGGAAAAGCCATCAACTGCCTGAACGTCACCATCCACTGACCGGGGCGCGGCAGGGCACGCGCAACCGCAGGCACCGCGCTCGCCGCCAGATACGGCAGGGCCATGCCCACACCTATGGCGGCAAACACGGCCAGCGCCTGAGCTGCGGGCAGACCCACCGCGTAGCCCAGCGACGCGCCCATGAACGGAGCCGTGCACGGCGAAGCAATGGCGGTGGCCAGCACGCCTGACAAAAATGAATCGATGGTCGGATTCCTGGCTTGCAAACTGGCCACGCTGCTGGGCAGCACATGGCCAAATTCAAACAGCCCCGCCAGGTTCAAACCCAGCAGCGTGAACAGCACGGCCAGGCCAGAAACCACGGCCGGGCTTTGCAATTGAAAGCCCCAACCCAGTTGCTCGCCGGCGGCGCGCAGGCCCAGCAGCAGCGCGCCAAGCGCCAAAAACGACAAGGTGACGCCGGCGGTATAAGCCAGCCCGGTGGTCACGCGGCTGCGCTGGTCTTTGACATTGACAAAACTCACCACCTTGATGGCCAGCACCGGAAACACGCAGGGCATCAGGTTCAAGATCATGCCGCCGATGAAAGCGCCGAGCAATGCAGCCCAGAAGGTCAACCCTGTTGCGGACACCTGAACGGGCGCGGTGCCGCTGCTGGCGTTGGCCTTGAGGGCAGCCTCCAGGGCTGGCGGCAATTGGGCAGCGGCGGCCACTTTGGGCCATTGCCCTTTGACCGGCACTTCGATCCGGTACGCGGTTTTGTCCAGCGCCACGACGACAGGCATGACCGTCGGGCTTTCAGTGCGCTGGGCCGACAGCGGAACTTGCGCCGTCCACACCGTCCCCTGCCAGCCTTGCGTCCACTTTGCGGCGGGCTCAATCACGTTGCTTGTTTCAGGGAAAAACGCCAAAGTCTTGCCCGTCAGGTTGGCGGGCAGATCGCTCAGCGACATCTTGAGGGCGTTCCCAGCGACTTCGATCAGACTTGCCGTCGTCTTGATGGGTTTGGGTGTGGCATCAAACGCCGCCTGAAAGGCAGCAGCATGGATGGCGGTTGAGCCTTTGACGGGAATGCTCAAGGCAAACTCGCCCTCCTGCGGAATACATTCTTTTTTGCAGACCAGCCAGGAAGCTTTGAGTTTGATGTCAACTTGCCCTGCGTTGACGCTGGTATTGAAGTTTTGCGCCACGGAAAGGGGCACCGGCAGCAGCACCGTGCCCTCGTAGCCGTAGTTGGCCAGCGTGCCAATCGGGATTTTTTTAGGCGTCGGCCAGGCAATCTCGCCGGGGTCCATGCCGGCAGGCAGCTTGAATTCAAGCACCGTGGGCAGGCCAGAATCACCCGAATTTTTCCAATAGGTGTGCCAATCTGGCTGGTGCTTGATTTGCAAGCCCACCCAGACCGGCTTGCCCGGGCCCACACCGTCCGGCACAAAAGCCATCAGCTCGGCCCGCACCTGATCGGTGGTGATGACGCTCCCAACCACCTTTGGAGGCAAATTTAAGGGGGCAATTTGGGCTGCAGCCCAATGAATATGAAGACAAGCAGCTACAAAAAACAGAGCGGTTTTGAAAAATCGGGAGTTCATGGGTGGTCGTCTGAGCGTCTGGCAAGCGCAATAGTTCCAACAGGCTGACACCCTGGGCCTGCTGACAGGCCCGTGGATGACAAACTCAGATAATAAAGCGATGTCCAGCCCAACGCGCGCCATCGTCTTAGCCACCCTGAATGCCAAATACATTCACGCATCATTAGGACTGCGTTACCTGCTGGCCAATATGGACGTGCATGGCGGGGCTGGCCTGAAGGCGCAAACGCAGTTGTGCGAGTTTGTCATTGCGCAGCGGCCTTTGCAGATTGTGGAAGAACTGCTGGCGCTTGAGCCCCGCATCATCGGCCTGGGCGTTTACATCTGGAATGTGGTGGAAACCACGCAGGTGGTGGCTTTGCTCAAAGCCTTGCGGCCCGACATCAAAGTCGTCCTGGGCGGGCCCGAGGTGAGCTTTGAAACGGATCACCAAGAAATTTGCCGCCTGGCAGACCATGTGATCACTGGCTGGGGCGATGTGAGCTTTCCCAAGCTGTGCCGGGCTTTGCTCGATGGCCCGCAGCCACTGATGAAGGTGATCGCTGGCGAGCAACCCGCCCTGGACGCGATTGCGCTGCCGTACAAGGAATACACGCCTGAAGACCTGGCCAAGCGCCTGCTGTACGTGGAGGCCTCGCGCGGCTGCCCTTTCAAGTGTGAGTTTTGTTTGAGTTCATTGGACAAAACCGCCTGGGCGTTTGACCTGGATGCCTTCATGGCAGAAATGGAGACGCTGTATCAGCGCGGCGCCCGCAACTTCAAGTTTGTCGATCGCACGTTTAATTTGAAGGTTGATTTTTCAGTGCGGATTTTGCAGTTTTTCCTGAGCCGGTTGACACCTGATTTGTTCATCCATTTTGAAGTCGTGCCAGACAGCCTGCATGACAAACTCAAGGCACTGATCGCCCAGTTCCCCGCAGGCTCGCTGCAATTTGAAGTTGGCATTCAAAGTTTTAACCCGGAGGTGCAGCAACGCATCTCGCGCAAACAGGACAACACCAAGACCGCAGACAACCTGCGCTGGCTGGTCACGCACAGCAAAGCCCATGTGCATGCCGATTTGATTTTTGGCCTGCCGGGTGAAACCCTGGACAGCTTCGCCGAGGGCTTTGACAGGCTGTACGAGTTGGCGCCGCATGAAATCCAGTTCGGTATTTTGAAGCGTTTGCGCGGCACGCCCATCACGCGCCACACCAGCGACTATGCGATGGTCTACGAGCCGCAAACGCCCTACACCATCTTGCAAAATTCCACCGTTGACTTTGCCACCATGCAGCGCATCAAACGCTTTGCACGCTACTGGGACCTGGTGGTGAACTCGGGGCGCTTTTCATCAGGTTTAAAGCTGTTGTTAAGTGGTGGCTCAGCGTTTCATCACTTTTTAAACTTCAGCGACTGGTTGTGGCAAACAACGGGCAAGACGCATGAGTTCGCGCAAGAAAAACTGGTGGACTTGATGCATCAGTACCTGACACAAGCATGCGGCATGGGCAGCGCGCAGGTGCAAGCGACCTTGCTGGCAGACTACCTGGCCAGTGGTGCGCGGGGCAGGCCGCAGTGTTTGACCGCCATATTGGGTGGGCAGCAAGCTGCGCCCAAAGCAGCCAAACACCTGGCCCAGCGTCAGGCTCGGCACGATGCGGCCAGGGGCGACGCGCTAAAACTCGAAGCCTAATTGCGGCGAAGCAGGCGTCGATAAACGAAAACCCGGTGCGGCCTTCGCACCAGGCCGCAAGGCGGGCGCTTTCTGCAGGCGTCAATTCGCCTTCATTGCGCAAGTGGTCAAAGCCTCGGTTGACATTTCGCCGCTCAATCTGCGGCTCGGATTCAAGCTTTTGGATGAAATGGCAATGCCAGTGCAAGCGGCTTTCAAGGGCTTCAGGCGGTGCTCTGTCCAGCGGTTGCGCCCTCCTCCATGGGACAGCAAGCGTCGCACCACGCCGTTGCTGGGAAATTCGCGCCACTCGATCCATGTGTCCAGCTCGGCAAGGCACTCGTTGGCAAAGCCCAGATGCTGCATTGGCAAGCGCCGCATGGTCATGCCAGCGCAGGTCTTTTTTGAACCAGACGATCAACAGGGAACTTGTCATGACACCAGTTTAGGGGGGCCATGCTGCGTTTTGAAAATCATCCAAAATAGGGGGATGACTTCCCATGTTAAAGACGACTTGAACGCTCGCCGCTTCTGGGCCAACCTGAAGACAACGGACTTTGCCACGCTGGACATGGCGCGCTGCATCGCAGTGCTGCCTGTTGCCGCGATTGAGCAGCATGGCCCGCATCTGCCGCTGAGCGTTGACGCGGCCTTGGTCGACGGCGTGGTGGCCGCCAGCCTGGCGCTCATACCGCCCGATTTACCCGTGCTGTTTTTGCCAACGCAAGCAGTGGGCCTGAGCCCTGAGCATGCCGCGTTTGACGGCACCTTGACGCTCAAAGCAGCGACGGTGATCGCGCTTTGGACCGAGCTGGCCGAATCGGCTCACGCGGCCGGAATCAAAAAACTGGTGCTGCTCAATGCACACGGCGGACAGGTCAGCTTGCTGGATGTGGTGGCGCGTGACCTTCGGGCCCGCTTAGGCATGCTGGTGTACAGCGTGAGCTGGTTTCATTTGCCATTGGTCACTGAACTTGGCGAGTCGGTCCATGACCTGTTCAGTGCCGAGGAGCACCGTTTTGGTATTCATGGTGGCGACATCGAAACATCCATGATGCTGGCCTTGAAACCCGAGCTGGTGGACATGACCCAGGCGCAGCACTTTCGCTCCAAAGCACAAGACCGGGCCAAAACATTCAAGATTCTTGGCGATGGCAAAAGCGCCAAACTGGCCTGGCAAATGCAGGACTACAACCAGCACGGCGCAGCCGGCAATGCGGCGGCAGCAACGGCCGAGAAAGGCTTCAAGATTTTGAACGCAGCCGGCCGCAGCTTTGCAGCATTGCTCGGTGAAATTGACCAGTTGCCTGCCGATACGCTGCGCTCTGCCCCTTAAGCGTAGGTCACCCAATCAGAATAATCTGGCGCGTCAAGATGCGGCAGCGTGTTGTAGGTCACCAGCATGTGGCGCTTGGGGGTAAAGGCAAACTCGGTGACAGACGCATTGCGAATGCGCAGGTTGAGCTCAATCGTCGCTTCTGGGCTGCAACCCAAAACATGGCCGACAGCGGTTGATATCGGCCCACCACTGGAGACCAGCAGCACATGGCCCTCGCAGTTTTTTCGCACGTGGTCCAGTGCGCTGGTCACGCCGCCCACAAATTCGCTGTAGCTGGGCATGCCGTGCGGGCTGACCACGCCATCCATCCATTGCTTCAGGCCGTCTTTGAGCAGGCGAAAGTGGTGGCGGTATTGCTCAGGCGAGTTGGGTTTTTCAAGTTGTCCAGCATGAACGGTGGCAATCACAGCGTGGCTGTCGTATTCATTCAGGCCTGACCACTGCAGCGCATGTGGCGTTGCCCCCATGCCTTTGCAAATACCTTCATAGGTGCTGATCTGCCGCTGCAAGGTGCCTGTCAGCGCCGCATCAAACGCAATGCCTTTATTTTTGAAATACTCGCCCAAACGCACGGCCTGCTGGTGGCCCAGCGGGCTCAGCACGTCGTAGTCATCAGCACCAAACGAAGCCTGGCCATGGCGCACTAAATAAAGGGTTCCCATACCCGCATTGTCCGGCGGCATTGGCGTCAACCCTGTCACCAGCGTGTCGGCTGCTAAATGCCTAAAGACGCAAGGGTGACCAGGCCGCGCGGCGTTTGCAGGGTGGCGATCAGATTGGGAAGCCCCTGGCTCACCGCCACGCCTTGCAAGCCGATGGCGGCATAAGCGGCACGCAAGGCTTGGGGGTCTGGCTGGCGCGCCGTGAGTGACTCAAGCGTGATGCCACTTGCCGCCATGCTAGTTGTTGGGTGAACATCGCCCCACTCGATCAGCGTGGGCAGCGTGCCTTGCATCAGGCGCTGGCCGTCGGGGCGGACGGTGATCTTCCACGACAGCATGCCGTTTGCGGTCATGCGCGAAGCGGCCAGCAATTCGCCTCTGTCAATGTCCAGACTGGCCAGCGCTTGAATGGCGGGTGCAGCTCTAGGCGTGCTGGCAACAAAATGAACCAGTCGCGGGCCAGACTGCTTCAATTGCTGTTGCAGCGCCTCATTGTCCAGGTCAAACCAGCGTTTTTCGCCCTGTTTTCCTTGGCATACAGCTCCTTTATCAATAGCAATGATTTCAAGGTAAGCGGCTGGGTAAGCCGCTGTGGCAACCGAAAACAACCGGTTGTGCGTGCCCATCAACGGGTGCTTACCGCCGGGGCCGGGCAGGCTGCCGAATGTACGTTCGCACCAGGCCACACCTTCGTCAAGCGTGCTGGCGGCGACGACCAAGTGATCGACTTGCGCTGTCACAGTGTGACGGTTCCGTCAATGCAGGTGACCGATTGCCCACCAACCCAAACTTGGCCTTGGGTGTCACGCAGCAAATCAACCAGACCCGTGCGGCCCATGCACACGCCTTGCGAGGCGGTGTAGTGCCCGGTCATGAAGCTGTCAGCCATCAACCACTGCGCCAGGCTGGCGTTCAAGCTACCAGTGACTGGGTCTTCATTGATGCCGTTGCATGCTGCAAAGGCGCGCACTTCCAGATCAGGTGCGGGATCTTCTGCAGTTTGCGTAAACGCTTTGGCTTCACGGTTGGCTCTGGCAATCAAGGGTGTCGATGGCTGTGCTGCGTAAATGCCCGCTACGCCAACTTTGACGCCCAGCTTGGCCAGTTCCTGATGATTGGGCATGAGTTGCAAAACCGTTTCGGGTGAGTCAAGCAGCATGCCCAGCCAGACCGGACCGTTGTCGAGCAACTGGGCGGCGGTGATTTGCGAGGCTTTGAGGCCAAGGGCACTGGCCACTTGTGCCAGCACCACCGGGCTGGGTGCCGTACGGGTCAAACTCGGCGCGGCAAATGCCAAACGTGCATTGGGCGCATCACGCCGGATGTTGATCAAGCCCTTGGCGCATTCCTGCACGATGAACTCTTGGCGCTTGGGCTGCCCACCGGCCTCTAGCCAGGCATGGCAACTGCCCAGCGTGGGATGGCCAGCAAAGGGCAATTCACCACCGGGTGTAAAGATACGCAGCCGATAGTCGGCTGTGCTGTGCGTGGGTGGCAATACAAACGTGGTTTCGGATAAATTTGTCCAACTCGCAAAGCGTTGCATGGCGGCATCGTCCAGCCCTCTGCCATCCAGCACCACGGCCAGCGGGTTACCGAAGTAGGGCGTGGCCGTGAAGACATCGACTTGTTTGAAAGGGCGTGGTTGCATCAGGCGCCTTTCAAGCCAACGGCAAATCCAGCACGCCCTTGGCCGCAGGCCGGGCTAAAAGCGAGGCAAACCAGCGCTCAATATGGGGCCGCTTTTCACGCGCTTGCGGTAGGCCAAACCAGCGCTGCACCTCGCAGCCCAACGGAATATCAGCCATCGTGAAACGCTCACCCACCATAAAGCTGCGGGTGGCCAGATGCGCGTCCAGTATGGCCATCAAGGGCTCGACCAGGGCGTTCGACTGGGCGACCAGAGCCATGTCGCGCTGCTCGGCAGGCAGGCGAATCAAATGCCAAAAGCCGTTGCGACTGGCGGGGTTGAGCATCGTCTGCTGCCATTCCATCCAGCGTTCCGCATCAAAGCGCTCTTGCAGGTCGCTCGGGTACAAAAAGTGCGCCGACGCGCCGGGCCGCCCCAAGCTAGGCACGGCCCCCTCGGGGGGCAGCGCAGTACGCGAAGCGACAAGCGTGGGGGCGCTGTATGTGGCGCAGAGATAGCGCGTGATGACGTTCGACTCCCACAGCACATAGTCGCCGTCCTCCAGCACCGGGATTTGTGAGTTGGGATTAAGCGCGACATACGCAGGCGTTTTCACCACACCATGCACGCCGCCAGCTTCATGGCGTTCAAAGTCCAGGCCCAGCTCTTGCGCTGCCCAGACAGCTTTTTTGACATTGATGGAGCTCATGCGGCCCCAGATTTTGAGTTTTTTGGGTTGACTCATGCTTTTTGTTCTTTCATATGGGCTTTGAAAACATCGGCCAATGCAGCAATGCCGCCTCGCCGTCGGTCGACAGAACCTTCGCGGAGGCCGCTGTAAACGAATCAACCGGAAATGTTTTGGGCGATGGCAGCCCACCTGCAAAGCTGATGATGCCGGGCTTTTCAGTGACCTTCAGGATCTCGCGGATCACTGAGGGGTTCATTTTTTCTGCGCGCTCAGCTTGTGTCCAGATCATTTTTAGTTCTATTTGAGGTACCCACCGGCATCTTTTTACCCAAAAAAACCGTTGCAATGACCGCCAGCCCAAAACCAACCGTGACCGCATCCAGCCGCTCGCCAAGCAAGGGCACGGCAAACAGCATCGACAAAAACGGCTGTACCAGTTGCACCTGGCTGACCCGCACCGCGCCGCCCAAGGCCAGCCCCCGGTACCAGGCAAAAAAGCCCAGCCACATCGAAAATACCGCCAGGTAAGCAAAGCCCAGCCAGGCTGTTGGCTTGACGCCATGCTCAGGCCACGAATAAACAGCCAACGGCAGCGTCAGCGGCAATGACAGCAGCAGGGCCCAGCAAATCACATGTTCAGCCCGCATATGGCTTGCCAGCCTGCCGCCGTAGCAGTAGCCCACCGCTGCGAACAGCATGGCGGCCAGCAGCAGCAGGTCTGCAAAACTGATGGCAAGCGTGCCGACTGCCTGGCCCGACCGCAGCACCGCAAACACCACCACCAGCGCGCTGCCCGCTGCCGCGCACAACCAAAAGCCGATCGATGGCCGCTGGCGATGCAGCAAGGCAGCCACAGCAGCGGTGGCCAGCGGCAACACGCCCACGATCACGCTGGCATGCATGGCTTCTACATGGCGCATGGCAACCGAGGTCAGCAGCGGAAAACCAAACACCACGCCACCCGCCGTGATGGCCAGTGGCAGCCAGTCGGCTCGGGCAGGCCAGGGCGCGCGGGTGAAAAACAACAGCGCAGCAGACAACACAGCCGCCACCGCAGCCCGCCCCATGGCGATAAACAGGCCCGACATTTGCGGTACGTCTGGCGCGCCCACGGCCAGGCGCGTCATGGGCAGGGTGACTGAAAAAATCACAATGCCGATGAAGCCCAGCCACAGGCCTCTGGCTACCGCTGCAGTGTCAACAGCCTGGGTCGTCATGCGTCAAGCGCCAGTTAAGTGAGGAAATTGCCAATTCATGGGTCTGACTTTATAGTTGTTATCAACACACCACCCATACAGTTCAAGATACGCTGATGAAAACTGTACTGGTTGACATACCGATACACGGCTTGACCGACGCGCCTGAAAGGACAGCCTCATGCTGATGAGAACCGCCTCCCAGTCACTCACCGAGCAACTGGCCAACCGCTTTGCCGAACGCATCAAAAGCCGTCTGCTGGCCAGCGGTGCACGCCTGCCGTCGGTGCGCCAGTGCGCCCAGCAGCAGGGCGTGAGTGCGTCGACCGTGGTGGCCGCTTATGACCAGCTGCTGGCCCAGGGGCTGGTTGAGGCTCGCAAAAACCGTGGTTTTTACGTGCGAAATATGGCGCCAGACCAACAAAACGTTGGGCGAGCAGCTCCTGATTCAGTAGCAGACAACCTGTCGCTACAGCACAGTCCCATCAACGCCACCGCGCTCATTCGCGGGATGTTTCATGGCGTCAGCAGCAAACCGCAGCCCGGTATGGGCGTGTTTCCGTCCGATTGGCTGCACACCACGTTTTTAGCTTCTGCCGTGCGGCGCTACACCGGTGCCAAGGCACTGCATGACTTGTCATTGCGCTATGGCGAGCCTGCCGGGGACAGCGGCCTGCGCCGCGCGTTGTCAAAAAAGCTGGACGCCCTGAACATTCACGCCGCGCCTGAGCAGATCATCACCACCGTCGGGGCCACCCATGCGCTGGACATTGTCAGCCGCACCCTGCTGCGCGCTGGCGACTTTGTGATGGTGGAAGAGCCGGGCTGGGCGATTGAGTTTGCGCGGCTCAATGCACTGGGCATGCGCATTTTGCCGGTGCCGCGCACCGCTGCCGGGCCAGACCTGGGCGTGATGGCGAGCTACTGCAAGCTGCATGCGCCCAAGCTGTTTGTCAGCGTCAGCGTGCTGCACAACCCCACCGGCTATTGCCTCACGCCCGGCAGCGCCCACCGTGTGCTGCAGCTGGCCAACACGCATGACTTTCATATTCTGGAAGACGACACCTACAGCCACCTGGCGGCCGAGCACGCCACCCGGCTGTGCGCGCTGGACGGTTTGCAGCGCACGATTTACGTGAGCGGCTTCGCCAAAATACTGGCGCCGGGCTGGCGGGTGGGCTACATCGCCGCGCCCACTGGCCTGTTTGAACGCCTGCTGGACACCAAACTGCTGGCCTCGCTGACCACGCCCGCCCTGCTTGAAAAAGCGCTGGCCTGGTGTATTGACCAGGGCCAGTTGCGCCGCCATGCAGAGCGGATTTGCAGCCGTCTGGACGTGGCCAGAGCCCGGTCGGTCCGGCTGGCGCTGGCCCACGGCTGCACCTTTGCCGCAGAACCCGCAGGCCTGTTTGGCTGGGTCGATACCGCCACCGACACCGAGACGCTGGCCCAGCGCATGCTGGACGAAGGCTATTTGCTGGCACCCGGTGCGCTGTTTCACGCATCGCAGCAGCCCAGCACATTGATGCGCATCAACTTTGCGACCACGCAAGACGCCGCGTTCTGGCAGGTATTTGCGCGGTTAAGAGATGCGATGCGCTGAATGCCGCACGTATTCGTTTGCTGGCCGTGCTGGCAACGCCTTGGGTTTTGCAAAGCGTGAACCGATGAGCCTCTCGGTACGCTGGCGCCTGCTTGAACATCTTCTGCCTGGTTTCAAACAAGCTGTTTTCAGGTATTTCTGAGGCCTGTAGGCCAATAAATACATGCTCTTTAAGCTATAACTTATATAGCACCCTGAAGTTGGCCCTGAAGTTGGCTCTGGGTCTGCCCTTGCACCGAATGCAGCGCGGCTGTAGCTGGCGGTGGGCCGCCGCCCGATGTGACCAGCAGATGGATGAAATGCAACTTGGCCACTACCCCGCGTGGCAACACAAACGGGTAAAAATCAGCCTGCCCCATGCTGCGCGACATTTCGTTGAGCAGCGTGGTCAAGCGCGTCCAGTCGTTTAAAAAGTCCAGAAACTGCTGCGCCTCAAGGTGTGCTGGCTGGTAGAGCGCATCCATCGTGAAGGGCGTGAACTCCAGGTGGGCCGTGTGCAAGTTGTCATGCGCCAGCCCCAGGCTGACGGCGGTGTCAATCGTGTCACGCATGTGCAAATAATGCGCCCAGCATTCAGCCCAGTCCTCCCACGGGTGACTGCTGGCGTAAGCGCTGACATGGTCAAGCTGCCAGTTGGCCGGCGGGCCCTGCTGGTAGTTGCGCTGCAGGCTGGCGGCATAGTCTTGTGTTTCGTCACCAAACAGCGCATGAAAGCCGTCCATCCATGCCGTTCCGCGCACCAGCCGGTCCCAGTAGTAGTGGCCCATTTCATGGCGGAAGTGGCCCAGCAGCGTGCGGTAGGGTTCGCGCAGGTCGCTGCGCAGGGCCTCGCGCACGGCATCGTCAGCCTCCAGCAGATTGAGGGTAATCAGGCCCTCCTTGTGCCCCGTCATCACGGGCGGGCCACCGTCGGGCGGGCGCAGCAGGTCAAACGCCAGGCCGCGCACCGGGTCTTGCGTCAATGACGCAACCGGCAGCCCAAGGGCCAGCAGGCTTGAAAAAAGCCGCCGCTTGGCAAGCTCAATGCGGCCCCACAGCACGCCGTTGTCAGGGTGGGCGGCATCGTTCAGGTCAGGAATGGTGCGGTTCAAGCGGCAGGCTTGGCACAGCGCTTGCGCCGCTTGCCCGTCCACGTGCGGTATCAGCCAGTTGCACGCTGCTGGCGTGGTCAGGTTGGCGCAGCGGCTGTAGAGCTGCGTTTGCAGGGCTGTTGATTCTGGTTGCCACTGACCCCAGGTGTCGGCCACAGGCCCCGGCATCAGGGGGAGCAATGTGGCTTGCGCGCTGTCATAACCCAGCGGTGTGCCGCAGGTCAGGCATTTGCTGTTTCTGAAAAAAACCGGACTGCTGCATTGGCAGCGGTAAGAGCGGCCAACAAGTGTGGGCAGATAGGTCATGATGGTCAGGCTTGATTATCATGGGCGCAGAGACTTCAATTTGTCATCCAAATCCCACAACTTATCAGGAGAACCCATGCCCACTTACCACGTTGAAATGATGGAAGGCCGCACCATCGAACAGAAGAAAAAGCTCGTCGCCGAGATCACCCGCGTCAGCGTTGATGTTTTGGGCGGTGTTGCTGAGTCAGTCGATGTCATCATCACCGACATCAAGCGCGAGAACTGGGCCACGGGCGGCAAGCTCTGGTCTGAGCCGCGCGACTGAGCCATGTGCCAATTGCTGGGCATGAACTGCAATGCCCCGACCGATGTGACCTTCAGCTTTCGGGGCTTTGCACAACGTGGCGGCAATACCGACCATCATGCCGATGGCTGGGGAATTGCTTTTTTTGAAGGCCAGGCAGATGGGCAAAACGGCGACAAGGGGCTGAGACATTTTGTCGACCATGAAAGCGCCTGCTCATCGCCGGTGGCAGAGCTGATCAGCCGCTACCCGATTAAAAGCCGCAACGTCATTTCACATATCCGCAAGGCCACACAGGGCCGGGTGGCGCTTGAAAATTGCCACCCTTTTGTGCGCGAGTTGTGGGGCAGATATTGGGTGTTTGCACACAATGGCGACTTGAAAGACTTTGCGCCGCGTCTACACGGCAGCTTCAAACCAGTGGGCAGCACCGACAGCGAGCGCGCTTTTTGCTGGATCATGCAAGAGCTGGCCAAGTCGCATGCCGGGGTGCCCAGTGTGCATGAGCTGAGCATCACGCTACGCGAACTCGCGGCCAACATCGCACCTTACGGCACCTTCAACTTTTTGCTGAGCAACGGCCAGGCCCTGTGGGCGCATGCATCAACCAAACCAGACTCGCAGGGGCTGTACTACATCGAACGCCAACACCCGTTTGCGCACGCCACCCTCAGCGACGAAGACGTGAGCGTTGACTTTGCAGAGCACACCAACGCGTCAGACCGCGTAGCCGTGGTGGTGAGCGCACCTTTGACCACCAATGAACACTGGACAGCGTTTGCACCGGGTGAGCTCAAGGTGTTTGAGGGCGGGGTGTCAGGCAGCGCCTAGATCGTGATGTGTTGTTCTGCCACTCGGGTTGCGCTGGATGTTAAAAAGAAGAGCGGAATGCATTCATGAGGGATCTGACTCCAAATCTTGCGCCGATGCCGCACAACACCGCTGCGCCCGTGCCAGCGAATGAAAAAACATGCCCAATACACATGCACTTTTCGATTTGTAAGCTAAAGTAAGCTCAACGAATCCGCTGCCTGACCTGATCAAGCAAGCGAAAAGATTGCAAAGGCGGGTTGCGGGGTTTAATGATCTTTTATACCTGTATAAATTTACGGTATACGGCCTTGAAACCCAATAGGCAAGCCAGTTTCAGGAGGTTTTGATGCCCAGATTATGTTGCAGCGCCATTTTTATACCGCAGGTCTTGCGGCATACATTACGTTAGGCCCCTCTAGAAACATATGATGGACTCGAAGAAGCGACTTGTTGTTGCCCGTGCCATTGCGATTTTACTTGTCGTAATGCTGCTTTCGCCAATCGCCATTTATGTCTCAGTGTTCGGAGGTCAGCTTTCAAACAATCACACCAGATGGAGTGAGTTTGGAAGCTTGTTAGGTGGAATATACACGCCGATACTAGCAGCTCTAACGCTAGTAGTGCTTGTTCTACAGGTAAGATCTCAGAACGAAGCAACGATCCTTCAAACTGACCACTCCTATATTGAGCAGTCGCGGGCAGACATCGAGTTCTACTTGCATCATCTCGAGCAAGCTCTAGATTTGCAACACCACACAGGTACAACAGTCCGTCGGTTTCTTCAAGAAACATATTGCCATCGCTCTGACGAG
>JBKCGU010000159.1:0-2671 GCA_046303055.1 Polaromonas sp. | reverse complement strand
CACACGGTCATCACCAAAACTGTTTTTGGCTTCGTTGCGGCAGGAGGTAAAGCCTTCAAATGCTTCCTTGTCGTTAAACGCAACCCGCAAGCCCTTGCCACCGCCGCCTGCACTGGCCTTGATCATCACCGGATAGCCAATGCCCTTGGCAATCTCGACCGCTTTTTCAGCGGTCTCAATCGCATCGTTCACGCCCGGAATGCAATTGACGCCCGCCGCACCGGCCAGTTTTTTGGACTCAATCTTGTCGCCCATCGCGGCGATGGAGTAATGCTTGGGGCCGATAAAGGTGATGCCCTCTTCCTCAACCCGCTTGGCAAAGCCGGCGTTTTCACTCAAAAAGCCGTAGCCCGGATGCACCGCCTGCGCGCCCGTTTGTTTGCAGGCAGCGATGATTTTTTCGGCCTGCAAATAACTGTCGCGGCTGGGCGCAGGGCCAATGTTGACGGCCTCGTCTGCCAGCTCAACATGGCGTGCGTCTTTGTCAGCATCAGAGTAAACCGCAACGGTTTTGATGCCCATTTTTCGGGCAGTGAGGATGACGCGGCAGGCGATTTCGCCGCGGTTGGCTATCAGGATTTTTGTGAACATCAAATACTTCCTTCTTTTTCAATAACGAGCACGCGCGCAGCGCCCCTCGGATGCGCCACATGTTCAGTTCCCACATCCGCATAAAAAATATCACCGGCATAAAGTACGGTGACTTCTTCTTTGCCCTTGCTTTTGAAATACATGTCCACCACGCCATCCATAACCGCAAAAACTACTTGGCCATCATTGACGTGCCATTGGTAGGGCTGATCTGTCCAATGCAGTTTGACGGTTGTGCCATCCAGGTTTGCGATCGGCAGATTACCCCACGCACGACCTGCAGTGAATTCCTTGCTTCGAATCGTTTTCATCATGTTCCCCTGAACTGCAAATTTTGGGTACACGCGCGGTAAGAACGGCCTGAACCCGCAACGGCCACGGCGTATCTACCTCCGCGAATGTCCCCCGCCCAAGCACGACCAAGGCCGTGCATGGCCTGTCGCCGCCCTGCGAAGCATCCGCTATAGCGGATGCGGGGGCTCCTCCTTAATTTGGCAAAACCCCAAGTCCACGCTGCGGCAGACACGCCATGCCCGTTGCTGGACAGAAGGTTTTTACGAAGGTGCAGCAACAAGCCGAAGAGCGGTTTGCCTGGGTGTTCTGCGGAGGTCAAGGAGGAGCGCGAAGCGCGGGGGACACGTAGCAGAGCACTCGGGCAGACCGCTCGCTTCGCATACAGATAAGCAGTCTTCAAACGCATGATCACAACGGAATATTCCCATGCTTGCGCCACGGGTTCTCCAGCTTCTTGTCGCGCAGCATCACCAGTGACCGGCAAATGCGACGACGCGTTTCATGCGGCAAGATCACATCGTCAATAAAACCGCGCGCACCTGCGATAAACGGGTTGGCAAAACGTTCTTTGTATTCGGCTTCACGCGCAGCCAGCTTGACCGGGTCGCCCTTGTCTTCACGGAAAATAATTTCAACCGCACCCTTGGCGCCCATCACCGCAATCTCGGCATTCGGCCAGGCAAAGTTCACGTCACCGCGCAAGTGTTTGGAGGCCATCACGTCATACGCGCCGCCATAGGCCTTGCGGGTGATGACCGTGATTTTCGGCACTGTGCACTCAGCGTAGGCATACAGCAGTTTGGCGCCGTGCTTGATGATGCCGCCGTACTCTTGTGATGTGCCGGGCATAAAGCCAGGCACGTCAACAAACGTCACAACCGGGATGTTGAAGCAATCGCAAAACCGGATAAAACGCGCCGCCTTGATGGACGATTTGATGTCCAGGCAACCGGCCAGCACCAGCGGCTGGTTGGCCACAATGCCCAC
Organism: Polaromonas sp.; assembly: GCA_046303055.1. Taxonomy (GTDB): domain Bacteria; phylum Pseudomonadota; class Gammaproteobacteria; order Burkholderiales; family Burkholderiaceae_C; genus Polaromonas. The sequence continues at coordinate 799 of JBKCGU010000159.1, read as the reverse complement.
GGTTTGGCCTTCCATGCGTGCAAAGCCAATGATGATGTTTTTGGCGTATTCGGGTTGAATCTCAAAAAAGTCGCCATCGTCCACCGTTTTGACAATCAGCTCTTTCATGTCATAGGGCTTGTTCGGGTTGTCGGGCACCAGCGTGTCCAGGCTCATGTCCATTCGATTGGCCGGGTCGGCACTTGGGCGCACCGGGGCTTTTTCGCGGTTGTTCAGCGGCAGGTAGTTGTACAGGCGGCGCAGCATCAGCAGCGCTTCGACATCGTTTTCAAAGGCCAAGTCGGCCACGCCGCTTTTGGTGGTGTGGGTGATGGCCCCGCCCAGTTCTTCGGCCGTCACGCTTTCATGGGTCACGGTTTTGACGACCTCCGGCCCCGTCACAAACATGTAGCTGGAATCTTTGACCATGAAAATAAAGTCGGTCATGGCAGGGCTGTACACCGCGCCACCGGCACTTGGCCCCATGATCATGCTGATCTGCGGAATCACACCGCTGGCCAGCATGTTCTTTTGAAAAATATCGGCATAACCGCCCAGCGACGCCACGCCTTCCTGAATGCGCGCGCCGCCTGAATCGTTCAGCCCAATCACCGGCGCACCCACCTTCATCGCCTGGTCCATGACCTTGCAGATTTTTTCAGCATGCGCCTCAGACAATGCGCCGCCAAACACGGTGAAGTCCTGGCTGAACACAAAGACCAGGCGGCCATTGATCATGCCGTAGCCAGTGACCACACCATCACCCGGCGGGCGGTTGTCGGCCATGCCAAAGTCGGTGCAGCGGTGCTCGACAAACATG
>JBKCGU010000158.1:0-13638 GCA_046303055.1 Polaromonas sp. | reverse complement strand
CAGCCAAGCCAAGTGCAGCAACTGGTCAACGAGCAGGCCGAGGACGAAACGTTGTGGTGCAAGTCACACACGATAGTCGAGAGTATTTTGCAGTCCGCGCTTCGCAGGTTACACGCTGCTATTGAAGCTATGCCAGCACAGCCACCCTTGCCAGTGCAGGGAAACAATGCTGCAAATAATGAAAGCGAGGACATTGTGAAAACCACGTTAGGCATGGCCCGGCAAGCTGGCAACGGCGAACTGTTTGGTGCAATGCAGCTTGCATTTCTTGAACGCTTTGAAGCCCTTGTCCGTGCTGATGAGAGGGCGGCACCTACTGTGCAAGACGAGGTGTGTAACAAACGCGCAGATGTCTACGCCACCCCACCAGCGCGGCCAGCCGTGCCCGACTTCAAATCGTTTAAAGAATGGGCCGCTAGCGAGGGTTATGACGTGGCATACACGCATGACGGCATCAAATGGGTATGTCTGAACCCAATTACCGCCGACCTCTGGCGTGCATGGCAAGCCGCCCACGGCATAGGAGCAAAGCCAGCCACCCAAGGGGGGAATGAATGAGCGCAAAAAACATGGCAACGCCTGAATTGCTGCTTGCAGGCTTCAGAGCGATTCAGGCCGATTTCGCGCAACTGTGCCGCGTCCAGGGCGTGCGCCTGACCAGGCAGCAAGTGTGTGATCGGCTGGACATCCACCGAAACACGCTGAACAGTTACATCACCGACAAAGGCTTCCCTAAACCCATGCGTGATGGTAGGTGGCTTTTGGCTGATGTTGTGGAGTGGGAAGCCGAGCGATGACGCATGCCAGAGAAACACCACAAGGCCGGGCAATGGGCAAGAGCGCCGCACGGCTGGCCAAACTTGGTCAGATCAGGCTTGTTGCCGAAGGTCTAACAAACCTGCAACACCCCAGGTTGCGCGATGAAATGTGCAAGACGTGCGCATGCCAGCCGGGGTCGGTCCCGAACGGTTGCCCGCAAACTCAAATGGATTTTCTAAAATCGGTGATCGAGGGCCGGGCTTTTCTTTGCCACTCGCCAAAGGATGGCCGCATGTGTGCTGGATGGATCAGAGCACGCGCCGAGCATGCAGCAAACCCAATGCCCCAAGAAGTACAGGAGCTGATTGGGAAATGGGAATATTCCCCGCCTGATTAACGCAACTTCTTGGCAATGTCGGCGGCTGACGCATTGAAATAAGTCAGCGCCTGTTTGGTGTTCTTCCAACCAAACACTTTACAAAGTTCCAGAATGTGCAGCTGGTTTGCCATCCGGGTTGCTGCCGTATGCCTTGCATCGTGGAAAGTGAAACCCTCTAAGCCCGCCCTGCCCCGCGCACGTCGGAAAAGTGAATCCAGCGTTGCGGCTGAAAACCCGAACACCAGCGGCGAATCCCATCCGCGCATCATGCCGACCAGCTTTTGAGCAACGGGCGAAAACGGCACGTCCCGGCTAACCCCCAGCTTGATCGACTTGACGTTGTGCACCGTGCAGTAGGTGGCCTTCACGTCAGCCCACAGCAGGCCGCACACTTCGCCCGCGCGCATGCCGGTGGCCAAGGCCAGCAAAAAGCACACCGCCACAGCCTGCGACACGCTGCGCACCGGCTTACCCGTGTAGCCCAGCACCCGCAGCATGGACCGGATCTCATGCGGCGCAATGGTGCGCTCCCGGTGCGCTGGCATGGATGGTTTTTTCAGCTCCCGCATCGGGTTGACGGCAATCCACCGCCACTCTGTCCTCGCAGCCTCCAGCACCGCCGATAGCAGGGTGATGTCCCGCAGCACCGTACCGCGTGACGTGTCGGCAAGTCGTCGGTCCCGCCAAGCCTTTAGGTCGTCGATCGACAACTTGGTGATCGGCTTTTTGACTGGCAAACCATGCACCGGCTTTGCAAACGCCGCCAGCCTGACGATCTCCCAGCGTTCACCCCGGCGCTTGGGTGATTCTTCTTCTGCAAACTTTTGGAAGGCATCGCCCAGCGTGTAGGTGTTGGTCAGTGAACCCGGCGCATTGGCCAGCAGTTCGGCTTTACGCTGGGTTGCCCAGGCGGTTGCATCACGCGCCGTTTTGAAGGTTCCCGCCTCGCGCTGGCCCTTGACCTCAAACTGAATTCGCCATGTGCCTTGCGCAGTTTTTTGGGGCTTGGACATTTGGGGGGAAATTGGGGGAAAATTGGGGGCTGATCTTGTGCAGCTTTATGCTCCCACTGCACAATCAAAACCATCATAACCCCCGATTCATGCGGCTTTCAGCAGGGAAAGCACTAATTTGCATGACTGTTTGGTGCCCGAGACCGGAATCGAACCGGTACGCCCGCTATTCACGAAGCGGCGGATTTTAAGTCCGCTGTGTCTACCGATTTCACCACTCGGGCAGTACAACCTGCGACTGCTATTGTTAAACAAAAAAGCCCCAACATCTGGGGCTCAAAAAAGTTTTCAAGATGTCGAAAAAATGTTGGAGGCGCGGCCCGGAGTCGAACCGGGCTAGCCGGATTTGCAATCCGGTACATAACCGCTTTGTTACCGCGCCCTGTCTGAAACCAACTTAAAACCACCAATGAAAAAGGACAGCATTTTGAAGTGCTGCCCTTTAAATTGGAGCGGGAGAAGAGTCTCGAACTCTCGACCTCAACCTTGGCAAGGTTGCGCTCTACCAACTGAGCTACTCCCGCATTGCAAGCCTGTGATTATAGCCTATTTTTTACGCCCGTCAAAAACAGCCGCCAAAAAATGTCTCAATGTTTTACGTTGCCCGTCGCATCCAGCGGAGGTACAACAATGGTTGCCGGCACGGCAGCAGCAGGCACCATTTCTTCGACCGTGAGAGGCACAGGCATGCGCTCCAGCGCCACCTTGAGCACCTGATCAATCCATTTGACAGGAATGATCTCCAAGCCGTTTTTGACGTTGTCAGGAATCTCCTGCAGATCCTTGACATTTTCTTCCGGTATCAACACCGTCTTGATGCCACCGCGCAAAGCTGCCAGAAGCTTTTCTTTCAATCCCCCGATGGCTGTGACCTCGCCCCGCAGGGTGATCTCACCGGTCATGGCCACATCGCCGCGCACCGGGATTCCGGTCAGCGCCGAAATGAAAGCGGTCGTCATGGCTGCGCCTGCGCTCGGACCATCCTTGGGCGTTGCGCCATCAGGCACGTGAATGTGAATATCACGTTTTTCAAACAAATCGTCCTTGATACCAAGCATGGCTGAGCGACTGCGCACCACCGTGCGGGCGGCATCAACAGACTCCTTCATCACGTCGCCCAACGAGCCGGTGCGGGTGATCAGGCCCTTGCCAGGCATGATCGCGGCTTCAATCGTGAGCAGATCGCCTCCAACTTCAGTCCAGGCCAAGCCGACCACCTGACCAATCTGGTTGTTTTTCTCGGCGCGACCGTAGTCAAACTTGCGCACACCCAAAAACTCATTCAGGTTGTCAGGCGTCACCACCACTTGTGCGTTCATTTTTTTAAGCTGGATGCCCTTGATCACCTTGCGGCAAATCTTGCCCAACTCGCGCTCGAGCGAACGCACGCCGGCCTCACGGGTGTAGTAGCGCACGATGTCGCGTACGGCTTGTTCTTGCACCTCCAGCTCTTCGGCTTTCACGCCGTTATTCTTGACCTGCTTGGGCAGCAGGTAGCGCATCGCAATACTGGTTTTTTCGTCTTCGGTGTAGCCCGACAAGCGAATGACTTCCATCCGGTCCAGCAGCGCGGGCGGGATGTTCATTGAGTTCGACGTGGCGACAAACATCACGTCGCTCAGATCAAAGTCCACCTCAACATAGTGGTCCCCAAAGGTGTGGTTTTGCTCCGGGTCCAGCACCTCCAGCAGCGCACTTGAAGGGTCGCCCCTGAAGTCGGTGCCCAGCTTGTCAATTTCGTCGAGCAAGAACAGCGGATTACGCGTACCGGCTTTCGACAGGCTTTGCAGCACCTTGCCAGGCAGCGCACCGATGTAAGTGCGGCGGTGGCCGCGAATCTCGGCCTCGTCACGCATGCCGCCCAGAGCCATGCGAACATACTTGCGGCCTGTCGCTTTGGCAATTGATTGGCCGAGCGAGGTTTTCCCAACGCCCGGTGGACCCACCAGACACAGAATGGGGGCCTTCAGCTTGTCCACCCGCTGCTGTACCGCAAGATATTCAACAATCCGGTCTTTTACTTTTTCCAGGCCGTAATGGTCTTCATTCAGCACGTTTTCGGCGTTCACCAGATCGTGCTTGATTTTCGTTTTTTTGCTCCAAGGCAAGGCGGTCAGCACATCAATGTAGTTGCGCACCACCGTTGCCTCGGCCGACATGGGCGACATAAGCTTGAGCTTTTTGAATTCCGCATCGGCCTTTTTGCGTGCTTCTTTCGGCATCTTGGCGGACTTGATCTTTTTCTCGATCTCGTCCACATCAGCGCCGTCTTCACCGTCGCCCAATTCCTTCTGAATTGCCTTGACCTGCTCGTTCAGATAAAAATCGCGCTGATTCTTTTCCATCTGCCGCTTGACGCGACCACGGATTTTTTTATCAACATTCAAAATATCGACTTCACGCTCAAGCTGTTCATACAGATTTTCCAGCCGCTCCTTGACGGGCGCCAAATCCAGAATCACCTGCTTGGCATCGAGCTTGAGCGGCAGGTGGGCAGCAATCGTGTCGGCCAGGCGACCTGCATCGTCAATGCTTGAAATGGAGGTGAGGATTTCTGGCGGAATTTTCTTGTTCAGCTTGACGTAATGGTCAAACTGCTGCATCACCGCACGGCGCAGGGCTTCAATTTCACTGGTTTTGTCAAGGGCAATCGCCACCGATTCGATAGGCGTGACGTTGGCACTGAAATGGTGTTCGCCGTCTTCAATGCTGTTGACCTTGGCGCGCTGCTGACCTTCAACCAGCACCTTGACCGTGCCGTCAGGCAATTTCAGCAACTGCAAGATGGTGGCAATACTGCCCACGTCAAACATGTCTTCAACAACGGGTTCGTCTTTGGCGGCTGTTTTTTGTGCCACCAGCATGATGCGGCGCTCGGACTCCATCGCCGACTCCAGTGCCTTGATGCTCTTGGGGCGCCCGACAAACAAGGGAATCACCATGTGCGGGAACACCACCACATCGCGCAGCGGCAGCAAAGGAAGGTCTATTGGTGCGGAAGGCAGGGTGGATGTGGATGACATAGGCGCCTTAAAAAGACCTTTGGATGAAATGCAAAACAGGTAATAGCTGGGGTTCAACCATCCACTTTCAAGTTTCAGGCTTTTTTGGCGGCTTCGCGGTAAACCAGCAAAGGCGCCTTGTTTTCTTCAATCGTCGATTCGTCCACCACCACCTTGTCAACATTATTTGTTGTGGGCAAGTCAAACATGGTGTCAATAAGGGACTGCTCCAGAATCGATCGCAGACCACGCGCGCCTGTCTTGCGGGCTAGCGCCTTGCGGGCAATGGCCTTGAGCGCGGATGGCCTGATTTCCAGGTCGACACCCTCCATGGCCAGCAGCTTGCTGAACTGTTTGACCACCGCGTTTTTGGGCTCGGTCAAAATTTGCACCAGCGCGTCTTCGCTCAGTTCAGCCAGCGTCGCAACGACAGGCATGCGTCCAACCAGTTCAGGAATCAAACCAAACTTGATCAGGTCTTCAGGCTCCACATCCTTGAAGGACTCTGTCAGGCTGCGGGTTTTCTTGCTTTTTACTGCCGCACCAAAGCCGATTCCGGATGTCTCGGTACGGCTTTCAATGACTTTTTCGAGGCCTGAAAATGCACCACCGCAAATGAACAGAATGTTGGTCGTGTCTACCTGCAAAAAGTCCTGGTTTGGGTGCTTGCGGCCGCCTTGCGGTGGCACCGAGGCCATCGTGCCTTCGATCAACTTCAGCAACGCCTGCTGCACGCCCTCACCCGACACATCACGGGTGATGGACGGGTTGTCTGACTTGCGAGAAATCTTGTCGATCTCGTCGATGTACACAATCCCTTGCTGCGCGCGCTCGACTTCGTAATTGCAGCTTTGCAGCAGTTTTTGGATGATGTTTTCAACGTCTTCCCCCACATAACCAGCTTCGGTCAGGGTGGTGGCATCAGCCATGACGAAAGGGACATTCAGCGTGCGTGCCAAGGTTTGCGCCAGCAATGTTTTGCCGGAGCCGGTAGGGCCAATCAGCAAGATATTGCTTTTGGTCAGTTCAACATCGTCTTTTTTGGCTTTTTCCTTGTGACGCAAGCGCTTGTAATGGTTGTAAACCGCGACCGCCAAAATACGTTTGGCAGGCTCTTGGCCAATCACATAACCATCAAGCGTGGTTTTGATCTCCAGCGGGGTCGGCAAGTCGCCACGGCTCTCGCGGCCTTCCTCGCCGACTGGTAACTCGTCACGGATGATTTCGTTACACAGGTCTATGCATTCGTCACAGACAAAAACAGACGGTCCTGCGATGAGTTTTTTGACTTCATGCTGACTTTTACCGCAAAACGAGCAGTACAAAGTCTTTTCGCTGGAGGAGCCTTTTTTTTCGGCCATTATGGAGATGCCTTATTCACTTTAAGCAGGATGGCTAGACAGTATTCACCAATGATAACCAAATAAAAACGGCGCTTCTCATAACAAGAAACGCCGTTTCTTTGATGGAAAAGTGGCGTTTAAGGGCGCTTGGCGATGACTTCGTCGACAAGACCGTAGTCTTTGGCTTCGCTGGCCGACAGCCAGTAATCGCGCTCCATGTCCCGCGCAATCTTTTCCATCGGCTGGCCTGTGCGCTCTGCCAGAATCTTGTTGAGCTGTTCACGGGTCTTCAAAATTTCGCGGGCTGAAATCTCAATGTCACTGGCCATACCGCGTGCACCGCCAGAAGGCTGGTGGATCATGACGCTCGAATTGGGCAATGCAAAGCGCTTGCCCTTGGCGCCAGCAGCCAGCAGAAAAGAACCCATGCTGGCCGCCATGCCGGTGCACAGCGTCGACACGTCTGGCTTGATAAAGTTCATGGTGTCAAAAATCGCCAGACCCGCGCTGACCGAGCCGCCGGGCGAGTTGATGTAAAGGGAAATGTCCTTGTCCGGATTTTCACTTTCGAGAAAAAGCAGTTGGGCGACCACCAGGTTGGCCATATAGTCCTCGACCGGTCCCACCAGGAAAATCACGCGCTCCTTGAGCAGGCGTGAGTAGATGTCGTACGAACGCTCGCCACGGCCTGATTGCTCGATCACCATCGGCACAAGACCCAAACCTTCGGTCTGCAATGAATCGTGTGCACCGAACGGGATGCTGTCAGATGGTTTTTTGTACATGATGCGGCTCCAATGGTTGAATACGGTTACTTTACCCAAAACAAATGGGGTTGATACGCAGAAGTTCAATCCGCGCACCCGCCCCATTGTTTTAAAAAGTCTGAAGCGCTCGAACAAGCGCCTTGATCGTGCTTTAGTTCTGCGCCATCAGTTCATCAAATGACACCGCTTTATCAAGCATTTTGGCTTGTGACAGCACAAAGTCGGTCACATTGTTTTCAATCACCACGGCTTCGACTTCAGCCATGCGGCGGTTATCGCTCAGGTACCAGCGCACCACGTCTTGTGGTTTTTCATAGCTGGCGGCCAACTCTTCAATGTGAGTTTTGATCTGTTCCGGCTTGGCTTGCAAGTTGTTGGCACGCACGAGTTCAGCCACAACCAGGCCCAGGCGCACGCGCTTTTCAGCCTGTGGACGAAAGATGTCGTCGGGAATCGGCGCTTTGTCAGCGTCTTTCACGCCGCGCTGCTTCAGGTCTGCGCGTGCAGCTTCAATCATGCGGTCCAGCTCAGCCTGCACACTTGAATTTGGCAAGTCCAGCTCGGACTTGGCGACCAGCGCATCCATCACCGCGTTTTTGTTTCGCGCCAGCACACGAAACTTGACTTCGCGCTCCAGGTTTTTCTTGATATCGGCACGCAGGCCTTCAACGCTTGCGTCAGCAATACCAAGCGACTTGGCCAGTGCTTCGTTGATTTCTGGCAGATGCGCGGCTTCGAGCTTTTTCACGGTGACCATAAAGTCCGCCTGCTTGCCTGCCACATCCTTGCCGTGGTAGTCGGCCGGGAAGCTCAAGGGAAAAGTCTTGCTTTCGCCGGTTTTCATGCCACGCACGGCGTCTTCAAACTCTTTGAGCATCTGGCCGTCACCGATCAGAAACTGGAAGTCTTCAGCCTTGCCGCCGGCAAAGGTCTCGCCATCAATCTTGCCTTCAAAGTCGATCGTGGCGCGGTCGCTGTCCTGTGCGGCGGCGTCCATGGCGCGCTGCGAGAAGGTGCGGCGCTGCTTGCGCAAGATGTCCAGGGTTTTGTCGATGGCAGCGTCGGTGACATCAGCGCTGACTTTTTCAACTTCAGCCGTGGCCAGCTCGCCAATTTTGACCTCTGGATATACCTCAAAAATCGCATCGAAGGTCATCTCGCCGTCAGGTGCGCCTTCTTTTTCACTGATGCGGGGCTGGCCTGCAACGCGCAGTTTGGCTTCGTTGGCGGCACTTGAAAAGGCCTGGCCTACTTTGTCGTTCATCACTTCGTAATGAACGGAATAGCCATAGCGCTGGCTCACCACATTCATCGGCACCTTGCCCGGGCGAAAGCCGTCCATCTTGACGGTACGGGCAAGTTTTTTCAAACGCGCGTCAACTTCAGACTGGATCACGCCTATCGGCAGGCTCAACGTGATTTTTCGTTCAAGTTTTTCAAGGGTTTCAACAATCACAGCCATGATGCTCTTTCTAAAAATCCAAATGCCACAGTGGTGCGCGGGGCGGGACTCGAACCCGCACAGTATTGCTACCGTCAGGACCTAAACCTGGTGCGTCTACCAATTTCGCCACCCGCGCTGAAAAGAAAACGGGCGGATTTTTCACCCGCCCGCCAGAAATCGGTCAACTTTTGATTTTAGCCTGTAACGGGCACGGCTTGTCTCCTGACCCTGAACCCGGCGGGTCTAGCGCTATCACGCTGGCCCTCTGGGCGGATTAACTTACCGCCGGTGTTTCACGTTTTACGCGAAACCATGCGGCGTACATGGCCGGTAGCGCCAGCAAAGTCAGCGCAGTGGCCACAATCAGGCCGCCCATGATGGCAACGGCCATCGGCCCCCAGAAGACGCTGCGCGATAGCGGGATCATGGCCAGTACCGCAGCCGCGGCAGTCAGCACGATGGGCCGGGCACGGCGCACGGCTGACTCAACAATCGCGTCCCATGCTGCCACGCCGCGCGCGCGTTCGTGTTCGATCTGGTCAATCAAAATGACGGAATTACGCTGAATCATCCCCATCAGGGCAATCACACCGAGCAAGGCGACAAATCCGAACGGCCGGCCCAGCAACAGCAAGGCACCAGCCACGCCCGCAATACCCAGCGGACCGGTTAAAAACACCAGCATGGCGCGGCTAAAGCTTTGCAGTTGCAGCATCAGCAGGGTAAACGTCAAAAACAACATGATGGGAATACCTGCCGCAATCGACGCAGAGCCCTTGCTGCTTTCTTCAACCGCGCCAGCAACCTGCACACGGTAGCTGGAGAAGCCTTGCGTTTTCCACTTGTCCTCCAGTGCCTTGAGTTTGGGTTTCAACTCGTTCGTCACCGTCGCACCTTGCAGGCCTTCCACAATATCGCTTTGCACAGTGATGGCGTAATCGCGGTTTTCACGCCACATCACACCAGGCTCCCAGGCAAATACGGGCTTGGCGATTTGCGTCAGCGGTATGGACTTGCCGGACGCGGTGGGTAAATACGCGTTGGCAAAATCAGAGATGGCATTGCGTTCGTCCAGCGGCTGGCGCAGCATGATGTCAATCAGTTTGTCACCTTCACGGAATTGCCCAACCGTGGTACCCGACAAAATGCTGCGCGAGGCTTGTGCTATCGATTGGCTCGTCACGCCGAGCGCGCGCGCTTTCGATTGATCGACCTCCAGGCGCAGCACTTTGACCGACTCATTCCAGTTGTCGTTCACGCCGCGTGTGTTGGCGCTTTCGCGGAAGATGGCTTTGACCTCATCAGCGCGCTCGCGCAGCACCAGTGGGTCAGTGCCGACCACACGAAACTGCACCGGATACGGCACCGGTGGACCATTGGGCAGCAGCTTGACGCGGCCGCGCACTTCAGGGAACTCTTGCGCCAGCAGCGCGGGCAGCTTGATGCGCAGCGATTCACGCACTTTCAAATTCTTGGGCAGCACAATCAGTTGCGACACATTGCTTTGCGGGAAAACCTGGTCAAGCGGCAAGTAAAAGCGCGGCACACCCGAGCCCACCCAGGTGGTGACAGAAGAAACGCCCTCTTCTTTCAACAGTCGCGCCTCAACACGTTTGGCTGTGACTTCGTTGGCAGTAAATGATGTGCCTTCTGGAAACCAGATGTCCAGCATGATTTCGGGTCGACTCGAATCCGGGAAGAATTGCTGCTGCACCTTGCCCATGCCCACAATGCCCAGCCCAAATATCAGCACCGTGCTGCCAATGGTGATCCATCGGTACTGCACGCACCAGTTCACAGCTTTGCGAAAGGCGTTGTAGAAAGCCGAATCAAACATCTCCAGGTCATCGTTGCCTGGGCTGTGGTCATCGCGCGCTTTTTCAATCACGTGATCAGGTTTTTTCAGCAGCAGCGTACCCAGATATGGCACAAAGTACACCGACACGATCCAGGAGAGCACCAGCGCAATCACCGTGACCGCAAAAATGGCGTAGGTGTACTCACCCGTCACCGACTTGGCCAGGCCAATTGGCAAAAAGCCTGCGGCTGTGATCAGCGTGCCCGTCAACATCGGCATGGCCGTGACGTCGTAGGCAAAGGTGGCGGCGCGCACTTTGTCGTAGCCCTCTTCCATTTTGCGCACCATCATTTCAACCGCAATGATGGCGTCGTCTACCAGCAGGCCGAGCGCAATGATGAGTGAGCCGAGCGAAATTTTGTGCAGGCCAATGCCAAAGTACAGCATGGCCAAAAACGTCACACTTAGCACCAACGGGATGGTGATGCCCACCACCAGCCCCGGGCGTATGTCAATGTAGTAACGCTTCCATAGCGGCAGCGGCTGCCCGGGCAACACGGGACGCTTGTGAAAACCCAGGCTGATAAAGCTGACCGCCAGCACAATCACCACCGCTTCAATCAGCACACTGACGAATTCATTGACCGAGTTGGCGACCGCTGTGGGTTGGTCTTGCACAGGCACCAGCTTGATTCCGGCAGGCAGCGTTTGGCTGACTTTAGCGGTCAGTGCCTTGAGGGATTTACCCAGCGCAATGATGTCGCCGCCCTTGATCATGGACACACCGATGGCGATGACTTCTTTGCCCTGATGATGAACTTTGATCGTGGGTGGGTCCGCGTAACCACGTTTGATCTCGGCAATGTCGCCCAGCCGGAGCTGGTTGCCCGAGCTGCCGCGAATCGGCATGGCGCGCAGCTCCTCAACCGCCTTGAACTGCCCCGCCACCCGCACCTGCACCACATCCAGCGGCGTTTGCAGGGCGCCCGTCGACTCTACCGCGTTTTGCTGGGCCAACTGGCTCAAGACCTGGCTGAAGTCCAGACCCGATTGCGCCAGTCGCTTTTGCGAGATTTCAATGAACACCTTTTCGTCCTGTGCGCCAAACAGCTCCACCTTGGCTACGTCTGGAACGCGAAGCAGTTGCTGGCGGACATCGTCGGCAAAAGTTTTGACTTCTGCATAGTTAAAGCCATCAGATTCGAGGGCGTAAATCACGCCATAAACGTCACCAAATTCATCGTTGAAAAACGGACCTTGAATGCCGCCCGGCAGCGTGCCGCGAATGTCGCCAATTTTTTTACGCACCGTGTACCAGGTGTTGCTGACGTCAGCGCCTTTGATGGTGTCCTTGACATAGAAAATGATTTGCGATTCACCTGGCTTGGAATAGCTGCGAATCTTGTCTGCGTAGGGTACTTCTTGAAGCGTACGTTCAAGCTTGTCAGTGACCTGCTCGGCCACCTGCTGCGCCGTGGCACCGGGCCAGTAGGTGCGCACCACCATCACCCGAAAGGTAAACGGCGGGTCTTCGTCCTGGCCCAGCTGAAAGTACGCGGCAAAGCCAAGCAGCATCAGCACCAGCATCAGGTAGCGCGTCAGCGCCGGGTGGTCCAGCGCCCATTTGGACAGGTTGAATCTGGACGGGCCAACAGCGGCCGCGCCCTGCGTCTTGTCTTGTGTGGGTAACATGCTGGCCTACTTTCCGGTTGAAGGTGCAGGCGTAGCAAGCTTGACAGCCGCAGCATCACTTACTCCCGGATTGATAGCTGTTTGCGAACGTGTTTCGGGGGTTACGGCCACTTTCTCCTGGTAAATAGTCACTTTTTGGCCAGGCGACAGCACATGCACGCCGGCACTGACCACCAGCATGCCGGGTTGCAGACCAGCTGCAATGACGGCCTCATTGCCGTCAGCCGTGGCGATTTGTACGATTTGTGATTTGACCGTCATGCTGGCTTTGTCCAGCAGCCACACAGCGCTGGCTTGGCCTTCTCGTCTCAATGCGCTGGTCGGCAACTTGATGACCGGCATACCCTGCACACCCCCCAAGCCTTCAGGCAGCACGTACATCGTGGCACCCAGCCGTGGCGACGGTGCCTTGCCATCCAGAGCCAGCTTGACCTGGTAGGTACGGGTTGCAGGGTCAGCGCTGGCCGACACCTCGCGCACTTTGGCCAGGGCCGGCGCCGTTTGGGTGTCTTGTGCCCAGCCGCGCACCTTGACGGCCATGCCCAGCTTGATACCAGCGACCTTGTCCTCGGGCACGGAAAACACCACATCGCGCGGGCCATCAGCGGCAATCCGCACAACAGGTGTGCCGGCGCTGACCACCTGGCCAGGCTCAGCCTCGATGGCCGTGACCACGCCAGCCACGTCTGCCACCAGCGACGCATAGCTCGCCTGATTGCCTTGCACGGCCAGTTGTGACTGCGCCTGTTCAAATTGGGCTTGCGCAGCCTTCAATGTGGTTTCGCGGCGCTCCAGCTCGGCGCCGCTGATGAAGTTTTGCTGTTTGAGTTCTTTGTAACGGTTGTAGTCAGCAGCCGCCAGGTCACGGTTGGTGGCAGCGGCTTGAAGTTGTGCCCGGGCAGCGTCGGCGGCCAGCTTGTAGTCTTGCGGGTCAAGCTGGGCCAGCACCTGACCTGCCTTGACGCGTTGCCCGAGTTCGGCCTGGCGCTTGATAATTTTGCCGGCCACTCTGAACCCCAAGCGGGATTCAACCTGGGCTTTCACCTCCCCCGCAAACTCATAACCTGACGAGAAGGTATTCACGCCGACGGTCATCACCTTGACGGCACGAATCGGTTCTTCAGGCGGGGCTGGCTTGGAGCAGGCGACCAACAACGCCGTGGTGCTGGCAATGACAAAGAGCGTTTTATTCATGGTTGGTTTCAGAAAGACAAAGATAAACACGAGTTAATGACTGACTGGTTAGTAATCAGACGAGTAATCTAGTGTTAACCCGTAGATTTGTCAAGCGACAATCATTTACTGTCAGCAGTAAATGATTTGTCCGGTTTTTAGCAAGTAATCTGTCCGGTTTATGGAGAAGGGATGCAAGACACCCCCATAAGCCGGGCCCGCTACATGCAGGAGAACCGCAAGATGAGATTTTTAGAAGCTTATGAGG
>JBKCGU010000157.1:0-78465 GCA_046303055.1 Polaromonas sp. | reverse complement strand
TACTGCAGGTCTTGAGCCTGCATCTGTTTGAATCAACTCCGCTGCGCGACCTCTTCAACAACCTCGGCGATTACGACCTTACAGACCCTTCCGAATCTCAATTCAGCCTATTTGGGGAAATCTCCGGACAGTAGTGGGTCAAGCCCGGAATGACAGACCTGGGACTTAGGCGGTGGCAAGAACAGCCTCCAGCGCATCCACAAATATCGCCGCCACACCCACACTGGCCAACAACACGGCTGTACCAGCCATCGTTAAATTGGGATGCTCTTGACTAAAAATATCGCGTGCACATAGTATGTGAACACCATTCGATGGAGCAATGTCATGAAGATAACCCTTTCAGTCGATGAACAAGTAGCCCATCGTGCCCGTGAGGCTGCGCAAAAAATGGGTAAAAGCCTCAACCAGGTCGTGCGTGACTACCTGGAGCAATTGGCGGGCAGCACGCGGCGTGGTCAGCAGTGGGCTGAGTTTGAGACGCGTTGCCTTCAGTCTTCGGCTCAACTGGGCGGTTGGCGTTTTAACCGCGATGAAGCCAACGAACGCTGATTTATTGATGGCTACCCGCAGCTTCATAGACACCAACATCCTCGTTTACGCCGGTGCGAAAAACGGGGTTAGGTCTTGCAAAGACACGACCACGCAGCCCTGCGCAAGCAGCAGATGAAGTTGCAGGGCATAGATTCCGGGTCAAGCCAGCAATGACAGCCAAGAGACTTAAGCGGCAGCCAGGGCCGCCTCCAGCGCATCCACAAACATGCCCGCCACGTCAAAACCAGCCTGATCAAAAATTTCCTGAAAGCAGGTCGGGCTGGTCACGTTGATCTCGGTCACGCAGTCGCCAATCACGTCAATGCCTGCCAGCAACAAGCCGCGCGCTGCCAGCACCGGGCCAATCGCCTCGGCGATTTCACGGTCGCGCGTTGACAGCGGCTGCGCCACGCCTTTGCCGCCCACTGCCAGGTTGCCGCGTACCTCCGTGCCCTGCGGAATGCGCGCCAGGCTGAACGGCACAGGCTTGCCGTCAATCACCAAAATGCGCTTGTCGCCTTTCACGATTTCTGGCAAAAACTTTTGCACCATCACGCTTTGCGCGCCGTCCTTGTTCAGCGTTTCGATCATGCTGCCCAGGTTCAGGCCGTCTTGCTTGACGCGGAAAATACCCATGCCGCCCATACCGTCGAGCGGCTTCAAAATAATGTCTTGGTGCTCGGCATGAAAGCGTTTGATGTCGGCGCTGTCTCGCGTCACCAGTGTGGGGCCAATGAACTGCGGGAATTCGAGGATGGCCAGTTTTTCAGGGTGGTCACGCAGGGCGCGGGGTTTGTTGAAGACTTTGGCACCTTCGCGTTCGGCCTGCTCCAGCAGGTGCGTGCTGTAAAAAAACTCGCTGTCAAACGGTGGGTCTTTGCGCATCACGACGGCGTCAAAGTCTTTGAGGGCTTGCGGGCGTTCGTTGGGGTGTGACTGCCTGGACGTGAACCATGCATCAGGCGCGCCCGTCAGTGTGATGTCTCTGACAAATCCCGTCACGCATTCGCCGCGCTGCCAGCGAATGTCTTTGGTCTCGCACGCGGCCAGCGTGTGGCCACGCTTTTGCAGCTCGCGCATCATGGCGAAGGTGGTGTCTTTGTAGATTTTGAAAGACTCTAGCGGGTCAGCAACGAAAAGAATTTGCATGGGGTTCTCAAGTTTGATGAGTTTTGGCTTGCCTGTATTGTTGTACAAACAGCGCCAACGCGCCGGCCGCCACGCCCCAAAAGGCTGAGCCGATGCCAGCAATCACCACGCCAGACAAGGTGACCAAAAAGGTGATCAGTGCGGCTTCACGGTGCGATTCCTCTTTCACCGCCGCTGCCAGGCCGCCGCCTATCGTGCCCAACAGTGCCAAGGTGGCAATGGCGGCGACCAGCTCTTTGGGGAAGGCCGCCAGCAGACTGGTGACAGCCGCGCCAAACACACCCACCACCAGATACAGCAGCCCGCAACTGACGCTCGCGGTATAGCGTTTGTCGGGGTCAGGGTGGGCCTCTTTTCCCATGCACATGGCCGCCGTGATGGCGCTGAGGGTCAGTGCGAATGCGCCAAACGGTGCCAGCAACAAGGTGGCCAGGCCTGTGATGGTGATGACTTTGGACACTGGGATGCTGGACTCATAACCAGTGGCGCGAATCACCGCCACACCGGGCAGGTTTTGCGAGGCCATGGTCACCACAAACAGCGGAATGGCCAGGTTGATGACCGCACCAAGGGAAAATTGGGGCATGACAAACACAGGCACGGCAAAGCTCAAGCGGACAGAAGACCAGGCCATCTGCCCCGCCAATGCCGCATAGGCCACGCCACCCAGAAGCGTCAGCACCACGGCATAGCGCGGCAGCCAGCGCCTGCCCAGCAAATAGATGGTCAGCATCAACAGCACCAGCGGCAAGGCAGTTTGCGCAGCGGTAAAGCCCTGCATGCCAAAGCGCGCCAGCACACCGGCCAGCAGGGCCGATGCAATCGCCACCGGGATACGGTTCATCAGCTTTTCAACCCAGCCGGTGATGCCGAACAATGTGATGAGCGCCGCGCTGACCACAAATGCCCCCACCGCCTCACCCATACTGAAGCCGCCCGCCACACCGGCTGTGGCCAGCACCGCTGCGCCGGGGGTGGACCACGCCACCATGATGGGTTTTTTGTAATACAGGGAAGGCAGCATGGTGCACAGCCCCATGCCGACGCCAAGCGCCCACATCCACGAGGCGATTTGCGCAGGCGTGGCATGAAAAGCCTGCGCCGCCTGAAAGACGATGGCCACCGCTGAGGTAAAGCCGACCAGCACCGCGACAAAACCGGCGGTAAAAGCGCCGAGCGTGAGGTCTTTGAAAAATCGCATGGCGCGTTTTGGGCGGCTCAAAGGCAGCCTGGCTGTCAGATTTCGATCTTGCTGCCGAGCTCCACGACGGCGTTGTTGGGCAGGTTCAAAAAGTCTGCCGCCGAGCCGGCGTTGTGGTGCATTTGCGCAAACAGTTTTTCACGCCACACCGCCATGCCCCCACCGACCGTCGGCACGATCAGGTCGCGCGACAAAAAGTAGCTGCTTGTCATGGGCTCCAGTTCGCAGCCGTGACCTTTGATTTGCTGCAGGGCTTTGGGCAAATCAGGGTCGTTTTTAAAGCCGTAGTTCACGATCACTTGCCAACAGTCGTGGCCTAGCGATTCAATCTCCAGCCTCTTGCTAAGACCTATCCAGGGCACTTCATGGTTGCGCACCGTGACAAACAAATTGTTTTCATGCAGCACCTTGTTGTGTTTGAGGTTGTGCAGCAGCGCATTGGGCACGGTGCCGGGCTCGGCGGTTAAAAACACGGCGGTGCCTTCCACCCGGGCCGGCGGACTGACAAACACCGCATCTAAAAAGCTGGGTAAATCAATCGCTTCGGTACGCAGTTTTTCATTCAGAATGAGGCGACCTTTTTTCCAGGTCATCATCAGCGTGAAGACAATGCCACCAATCACCAGCGGGAACCAGCCGCCAGCAAACAGCTTCATCAGGTTGGACGCAAAAAACGCAACATCGACCACAAAAAACACGCCGGTTGCACCCAGGCACAGCCACAACGGGTACTTCCAGCCGTAGCGGACCACGTAAAACGTCAAGATCGTGGTGATCAGCATGTCGGTACACACGGCAATGCCGTAGGCAGCCGCAAGGTTACTGGACGAGCGGAACAGCACCACCGCCAGCACGATGACAACAAACAGCCCCCAGTTGATGAAAGGCATGTAGATTTGCCCGGTGTCACGCACGCTGGTATGCAAAATACGCAAGCGGGGCAAGTAACCCATTTGAATGGCTTGCTTGGTCACGCTGAAGGCGCCGGTGATCAGTGCTTGCGAGGCAATCACCGTGGCGAGCGTGGCTAAAGCAACCAGCGGTAGCAATGCCCAGTCAGGGGCCATCAGGTAAAACGGGTTTTTAACCGCTTGCGGATTGTTTAAAAGCAGTGCGCCTTGACCAAAATAATTGAGCACCAGGCAAGGCATGACGATGCTGAACCAGGCCAAGCGAATCGGCTTCTTGCCGAAGTGACCCAGGTCAGCGTACAGCGCCTCCGCGCCAGTGACGCAGAGCACGACAGCGCCCAAAATGATAAAAGTAGTGCCTGGATTTGCCCACATGAAGCCCACGGCATAGTGCGGGCTGAGCGCTTTCAGGATGTCAGGCTGGGTGATGATTTGCGAGATGCCGAGCAAAGCAATCGTTAAAAACCAGACCAGAGTGATAGGCCCAAAAAATTTACCAATGCCGGTCGTGCCTTTTTTCTGCAACGCAAACAGGCCAAACAAAATCGCCAGCGTGATGGGTATCACGCCCTGGGCGAATGCGGGCGACACCACCTCAAGACCCTCAACGGCTGACAGCACTGAAATCGCCGGTGTGATCACACCATCGCCATAAAACAAGGACGCGCCAAAAATCCCAATGACGAGCAAAATGCGCCTGAGCTTGGGTTTGTCCTTGACCGCATTGGACGCCAGCGCCAGCATGGCAATCAGCCCGCCCTCACCGTTGTTGTCTGCCCGCAGTACCAGGGCCACGTACTTGATGGACACGATCACCGTCATGGTCCAAAAGAAAATCGACATCAGGCCATAGACGTTGTCGGGGGTAACCGCGACGTGACCGTGGTTGAAAACTTCTTTGACAGCGTATAAAACGCTGGTACCGATGTCACCGTAAACGACGCCGATGGCGCCCAGAGTGAGCGCGGCTAGAGATGATTTTTGACTGGACACAAAAACGTCCCGCCTTTGGTCAGAACGGGAGTCGGTAGCTTGGGGAAGGCTATTTTGCACCCGGTCCGGGCCAATTCAAGGCTTCAAAATTGAGCAACGCCAACTAATTCAGCTTTTGTTGCGGCGCAGCAACTGCATCCATGCAAATGTTAAACGCTATTGTTTCAGGAGCTACTGGAACCTGCCTATTAAGGCTTGCAGCCTGTAAAAGACCTGAAAACCACCTCAAATAGGAATTTTGGGCCGTTTTCAGTCATAAACCTCAGCGTTCGGGTCAGTCGCCTCCAACTCGTAGCTGGCTGCCAGCATGGCCAGCCTGGCAATCACGCCGTACATATAAAACCGGTTCGGGCTGCTGGCGCCAGGCATTTCACCCGGCTGGGGTAAGCGCCCACTATCAGCGAACGCCAACGGTACATAGCTGGCACCGGGTGCGTTCAGGTTCTCGTCAATGCCACGGTCCGCGTGAATGCGGTAAAAGCCGCCGACCACATAGCGGTCCATCATGTAAACCACGGGTTCGGCCACAGCGGCATTGACGCGCTCGTTGGTTTGCACGCCTTCCTGGATGATGATGTCCATCACCGTATTGGCAAATGGCGTGTTGCTGCTTTTGTTTTTGGCAGCCCAGACGTCGAGGTCTTTCACATCGCGCACCGTCATGATGCCCATGCCGCCAGTGCCTTCGCCGCTGCCGCTGTTGGACTTGACCAGCACGAACGGCTTTTCATGAATGCCGTATTCCTTGTACTTGCGCTTGATTTTGGTCAGCAGTGCATCGACTTGGCTGCTCAAGCTGTCAAAGCCCTCGCGGGTCGCCACATTGACGGGGCCGCAATGCGTGAACATCGGGTTGATAAGCCATGAATCGACACCGATCAGCTTGCCAAAGCGCTTGGCAACTTCTTCATAGATCTTGAAGTGGGTGGCTTTGCTGCGCACCGGGCCGCTGGCGTGCAGCGGCGGCAGCAGGTACTGCTCGTTCACATCCTCCAGCATGCCGGGAATGCCGGCCGCCAAATCGTTGTTCAGCAAAATCGTGCAGGGGTCGAAGTCTTTCAGGCCCAGGCGGCGGTCCGTGCGGTTTAAGGGCTCCAGCGTGATGTTCTCGCCCGTGGGCAGCTTGAAAGTGGTGGGCGTTTTGACGGCTGCGTCGAGCGAACCAAAGCGCACATTGAGCCCCGCCTGGTGAAAGATGCGCTTGAGCTGGAGGATGTTGGCGAGGTAAAAGCTGCTCCGTGGGTCATTGGGGGTATGGTTTTCAGGCACGACCAGCAGGTTGCGCGCCTCCGGGCAAATCTTATCAATCGCCGCCATCGCCGCCTGCACTGCCAGCGGCAGCATTTCAGGTGTCAGGTTGTTCCAGCCATCGGGAAACAGGTTGGTGTCAACAGGGGCCAGCTTGAAACCCGCATTGCGCACGTCTACCGCGCAGTAAAAGGGCGGCGTGTGCTCCATCCACTCGAGCCGAAACCAGCGCTCAATGGCCGGGGTGGAGTCCAAAATGCGCTGCTCAAGCTCGTTAATGGGGCCCGTCAAGGCAGTAATCAGATGCGGAACCATGCGGCCACTTTCTTGTTTTGGTTGTTCGGCGTACCCAGTAGATATTGGGGCTAACCATTAACTTGCAAGGGTCATTGAGTTGCGGCCGCAAGCCGGTCCGCCTGGAGACTTGAAAGCGTTGGCTGTGCTGCAAACAGGCCCGAGCGGCGACTGCACGGCTTTAGCTGCGTACTTCCCCATCCCCCAACACCACATACTTCAACGAGGTCAGCCCCTCAATCCCGACCGGGCCACGTGCGTGAAACTTGTCCGTGCTGATGCCGATTTCAGCGCCCAGGCCAAACTCGAAACCGTCGGCAAAGCGGGTGCTGGCGTTGACCATCACGCTGGCTGAATCAACTTCGCGCAAAAACTTTTGCGCGTGCATGTGGTCGCTGGTGATGATGGCGTCGGTGTGGTGGCTGCTGTAGTGGTTGATGTGGGCAATCGCTTCGTCAACGTTCTCCACCACCTTGATGCTGATGATGGGCGCCAGGTATTCTGCGTACCAGTCTTGTTCAGTCGCATCTTTGATCGCTATATTTTTAGTAGCTGCTTGTCCATTCAAAACAAGGGTTGCAGCCTCATCCGCCCGTATTTCTACGCCTTTTTCAGCATAAATGGCGGCGATTTGAGGTAAAAATGCTTCAGCCACACCACGCGCGACCAGCAGGCCTTCAGCGGCGTTGCAGGGACTGTATTTTTGGGTTTTGGCGTTGTCGGCCACTTTGACGGCCATGGCGATGTCGCACGGGTCGTCAACATACACATGGCAGTTACCGTCCAGGTGCTTGATGACGGGCACCTTGGCGCCTGCGCTGATGCGTTCAATCAGGCCCTTGCCGCCGCGCGGGATGATCACGTCGACATATTGCGGCATGCTGATCAAATGGCCGACGGCTTCACGGTCCGTGGTGGGCACCAGTTGCACCGCATCCGCAGGCAGGCCAGCGCTTGTCAGGGCTTGCGCCACCAGCGCGGCCAGGGCTTTGTTCGAGTCAATCGCTTCTGAACCGCCACGCAAAATGCAGGCGTTGCCGCTTTTGATGGCCAGGCTGGCCGCTTCAATCGTCACGTTCGGGCGGCTTTCGTAAATCATGCCGAACACGCCAATCGGCACCCGCATTTGCCCGACGCGGATGCCGCTGGGCTGCTGCTTCATACCGATGATTTCGCCAATCACATCCGGCATGGCGGCGAGCTGCTCGCAGCCGGTGGCCACGGTTTCAATGTCTTTGGAGCTGAGTTTCAGGCGGTCCAGCATCGGCCCTGCCAGGCCTGCGGTTGCGGCTCTGGCCAGGTCTTGCTGGTTGGCGGCTGCCAGCAGCGCCAGGTTTTCCCGCAGCAGCGCGGCCAGGCCTAAAAGCGCTCTGTTTTTAGTAGCTGCCGGCGCACGTGCCACTTGGGTTGAGGCTATTTTTGCCCTGGCGCCCATGGCAAGCATGAGGTCGGTGATGTTCTGGTCAGTCATACAGCTATTTTGCACGCATGGCGCACTGCTCACACACCAGTCCAGCCAGCCGCTGCAGTGCCTGCCATCCGCTGGCGGGCCAGTCGGGCTGCTTCAGGCCCTTGCAAATGCCGTCAACCTTGTGCGCAGCGGTCAGCAGGTTGGCCAGGGTGGTGTCGGTGATGCCGGGCAACACACGCTCGTACAGCTTTTCCTTGATGCCCCAGATGCGGTTATCCCGCAGGGCCATCGGCATGGGTCGGCCAGCGTTGATCGCGTCTTTGACGCGCTTCATGCTGCGGATGTCTTCACTGATGGCCCAGTGCACCAGCACCTCTGATTCACCCTCGGCCTGCAGGCCGTCGAGCATGCGCGCCACGCGCACCGTCCGGCCACCCAGCACCGCTTCAGACAGCTTGAAAACGTCATAGCGCGCCACATTCAGCACGGCGTTTTCAACCTGTTCAAAGCTCAACACACCACCATCAGCCGTACCGTACAGTAATCCGAGTTTTTGAATCTCCTGATGCGCCGCCAGCAAATTGCCCTCAACCCGGTCTGCGAAAAATTGCAGCGTGCGCTGGCCCTCTTCGCCTGCGGCAACGCGCTGGCCCTGGGCTTGCAGACGCTGCGAAATCCATTGCGGCAAATTGTTTCTTGCAATCGGCTCAAACTTGACGGTCACGCCGTAACTCTCCAGCGCGCCAAACCACGCACCCTTGGTGGTCATGCTGTCCAGCCGGGGCAGCATGAGGAGGGTCAAGGTTGAATCGTCGCCCTGTGCCCGCTCGGCGATCTGCTGCAAGGCCACTGAACCGTCTTTGCCGGGCTTGCCACTGGGGATGCGGATTTCAACGATTTGCTTGTCGGCGAACAAACTGAGGGACCCGCCACTGGCCAACACCTCGCTCCAGTCAAAGTGCGCGCCTTCCACGGTGTGCACAGTGCGTTCGGTGTAACCAAGCCCCCGTGCGTGGGCACGCAGGCTGTCGGCAAACTCCTGCACCAGCAGCGGCTCGTCACCATGCAGGGTGTACAGGCTTTTGATGCCGCGCTTTAAATGCTCTTGGAGTTGACCAGGCGCTAAATTCATGGCTGTTTATATCTTGCTGGCAGTCACCGTGGCCAGGCGGCGCATGATCTGCTGCACGATGTCGCTTTGCATCTCGCGGTACAGCAAGCCTTCTTCGGATTCCTTGGCCAGCACGGCGGATTCGTTGAAACTGATGTCACGCTGCTGCAAAATTTCAGTGGCCGGAATCAGCTCGCTGTTTTTGGCGCTGCGCAGCCTGAAACCAAAGCGCAGCCGCAACTGAAACTCGCGCACCTGGCCTGAGGCATTCATACCCACCACGGTTTTTTCACGCCGGTCGGTCAGCACGTCCAGAATCACATCGGCCTTGTCAATTTGCCGCACGTCGGTGATGACTTGCACATTGCCATTGGATTCAAGCGAACGCTTGAGCTCAATGCCCAGACTGGAGCCTTCAGAAAAGGGCGAGAACAGGGTTTTAAACGCAAAGTTGGGCGCTTGGCGCAGTGCAAAACCACAGCCGGTGGCACCAAGCGCAGGACTGAGCGCCAGCAGGGTCAGGCAAAAACGGCGTTGCATGCTTGTTCCTCGGTTATGGGTTTCACACCACGATGTTGATCAGTCGGCCCGGCACCACAATCACCTTTTTGGGTGCAGCGCCTGCGGCCTGCTTGATGAAAGCGTCAGTGGCTAGCGCTGCGGCTTCAATCGTCTGTTTGTCTGCTGTTGCGCTGACTGTCACGGAACCGCGCAGCTTGCCGTTGATTTGCAGCATCAGCTCGACTTCGTCCTGCGTCAAGGCGCTGGCGTCCACCTGCGGCCACGGTGCGTCAAGCAGATCGCCGTGCTGTTGGGCATAGCCCAAATCCACCCACAGCGCATGCGCCAGATGGGGCGCGCAGGGGTACAGGCAGCGCAGCAGGATGCTGAAGCCTTCGTGCAGTGCGGCCTTTGATGCGTCCGAAGACTCCGCTTTAAAGTCTTCCAGCGCATTCAACAACTTCATGCCGCCAGACACCACGGTGTTGTACTGCATGCGCTGGTAGTCGTAGTCGATTTGCTTGAGCACCGTGTGGATCTCCAGCCTCAAAGCCTTGATCTCCTTGCCGAAAACGCCTACAGACCAATCAATATTTGGGCTAGCAGCTCCTGAATGCATAGCGTTAAGCTTGGCGCCAAAATTCCAGACGCGGCGCAAGAAGCGGTACGAGCCCTCAACACCCGCATCGTTCCACTCCAGCGTAGCCTCGGGCGGGGCGGTGAACATGGTGTACAGCCGCGCTGTGTCCGCACCGTATTTTTCAATCAGGTCCTGCGGATCCACGCCGTTGTTTTTGCTTTTGCTCATCGTGCCTACGCCTTCGTAGTTCACGATCAGGCCGTCGGTTTTTCGTTTGGCGGTGCGCACCTTGCCGTCCGCATCATGAATGTCTTCGACCTCTTTGGGCCAGAAGTAGTCCACGCCGCCCTTGTCCGTTTTACGCGAGTAGATATGGTTGAGCACCATGCCTTGCGTCAGCAGCTTGGTAAACGGCTCGTCGGCTTTGACCAAGCCAATGTCGCGCATCACTTTGGTCCAGAAGCGGGCGTAGAGCAAATGCAAGATCGCATGCTCGATGCCGCCAATGTACTGGTCCATGGGCATCCAGTAGTTCGCGCCTTCTGCGACCATCTTGTCTGCATTTGCAGGGTCACAATACCGCATGTAGTACCAGGAGCTGTCGACAAACGTGTCCATCGTGTCTGTCTCGCGCCGACCAGGCTTGCCGCACACGGGGCACACCACACCGGCATGAAAACCTTCGTGCTTGAGCAGCGGGTTGCCCGAGCCGTCCGGCACGCAGTCTTGCGGCAGCACGACGGGCAGGTCTTTTTCAGGCACGGGCACAGCGCCGTGTTCAGCGCAGTGGATGATCGGAATCGGCGTGCCCCAGTAGCGCTGGCGGCTCACACCCCAGTCGCGCAAACGCCAGGTGGTTTTTTTCTCGCCCAGGTTTTTGGCCATCAGGTCGGCAGCGACCGCATCAACCGCGGCTTTGAAGGCCAAGCCGTTGTATTTGCCGGAGTTGATGGCCACGCCTGGTTGTTTGTCGCCATACCAGTCGGCCCACACGGTGCTGCTAAAGGCTTGACCTTTAAAGTCGGTGACCTGCTTGATGGGCAAACCGTACTTGTTTGCAAACTCAAAATCCCGCTCGTCATGCGCCGGCACGCCCATCACCGCACCGTCGCCGTAGCTCATCAGCACATAGTTGCCCACCCACACTTCAACCTGCTCGCCGCTCAAAGGATGCGTGACCAACAAGCCGGTGCGCTCACCTTTTTTTTCTTGCGTGGCCAACTCGGCTTCGGTGGTGCCGCCGGACTTGCATTCCTCAATGAAGGCCGCGAGCTTTGGATGATTCAAAGCCGCATGCAGCGCCAGCGGGTGCTCAGGGGCCACGGCGCAAAACGTCACGCCCATGATGGTGTCAGCACGGGTGGTGAAAACATACATCTTGCCGTCGCCGATCAATTGCCCCGCTGCATTTTTGATGTCATGGGTAAATGCAAAGCGCACACCTTCGCTTTTGCCAATCCAGTTTTCCTGCATCAGCTTGACACGCTCGGGCCAGCCGGGCAAGCCGTCCTTGACCTGGCCGAGCAACTCTTCGGCGTAGTCGGTAATCTTCAGGTAATAGCCCGGAATTTCGCGCTTTTCAACCACAGCACCGGTGCGCCAGCCTTTGCCGTCAATCACTTGTTCATTGGCCAGCACCGTCTGGTCAATCGGGTCCCAGTTCACGACTTGCGTCTTGCGGTAGGCGATGCCTTTTTCCAGCATCTTCAAAAACAGCCACTGGTTCCATTTGTAGTAACTCGCATCGCAGGTGGCGACTTCGCGGCTCCAGTCGATCGCCAGGCCGAGCGCCTGCATCTGCTGCTTCATGTAGGCGATGTTGTCGTAGGTCCATTGGGCGGGCGGTACGCCGTTTTTCATGGCGGCGTTTTCAGCCGGCAGGCCAAAGGCGTCCCAGCCCATCGGCATCAACACGTTGTAGCCCTTCATGCGCAGGTAGCGGGTCAGCATGTCGTTGATGGTGTAGTTGCGCACATGGCCCATGTGCAGCTTGCCGCTGGGGTAAGGCAGCATCGAGCAGGCGTAGTACTTGCCTAGTGGTTTTTTCGGGTTGTCGTGGTTTTCGACTCGGTAGGCGTTAACAGCATGCCAGTCGGCTTGGGCTGCGGCCTCGATGGGCTTGTGATCGTATTTGTCGTTCATGAAAATTGCCCGGAGGCAGAAAAAAGTACCCGACATCGCGGGACAGGCAGCTGTTCGCTGCGGATAGCTGATTTTAGAGGCTGCTCTTGCCGCGTCAGCGAGTCGGTAGCTGCGGCGCTGCAACGGGCGCTGCAACGGGCAATGTGGCAGGTGCATCAGCCACAAAACCTATGCGGTTCAAACCGGCTTTTTGCGCGGCACCCATCACCTCAACCACCTTGCCGTAGGGCACAGCCTCGTCGGCGCGCAGTTGCACTTCGGTATCCGGGGTTTTGATGGCGGTTTGGGTCAGGCTGGTTTTCAGGGCTTGCAGCGCGATGGGCTGGTCATTGAGAAAAATCTGGCCGCTTTTGTCAACCACCAAGGTCACAAATTGTGGCGTTTCTGAGGCTTTGGCAGCGTCAGTTTTGGGCAGGTCGAGCTTGATGGAGCTGGCCATCAGCGGGGCCGTCAAAATGAAAATCACCAGCAGCACCAGCATCACATCAACCATCGGCGTGACGTTGATCTCGCTCATCGGCTCGGGGCCTTTGGTGCGCTCAAGTCTGCCGAAACTCATTTGACTTCCTGAATCAACAGCTCACGCAGGTCACGGGCAAAGCCTTCCAGGTCCGCTTCAATCCGCCCGACATAGCGACCAAAAACGTTGTACGCCAGCACGGCTGGAATCGCCACAGCCAGGCCTGCCGCCGTCATGATGAGTGCCTCACCCACTGGGCCAGACACCTTGTCGATGGTGATTTGCC
Source organism: Polaromonas sp. (assembly GCA_046303055.1). Classification (GTDB taxonomy): domain Bacteria; phylum Pseudomonadota; class Gammaproteobacteria; order Burkholderiales; family Burkholderiaceae_C; genus Polaromonas. The sequence continues at coordinate 65,644 of JBKCGU010000157.1, read as the reverse complement.
CGCTTGACGCAATCGCAATCAACGCGTGGTAAATACCCCATACGGTGCCCAGCAAGCCCACAAACGGCGCAGTAGACCCAACGGTGGCCAGCAGCACCTGCCCATAGTGCAGTTTGAGCAAAATTTTGTGCAGCGCGTCGCGCAGCACTCGGGTGAGCTGTTGGGACTTGTCGCCCCGCGTGGCCAGCGTGTTGCCCGCTTCAATATTGCAGGCAGCTATCAAAGGCAGCAGCAGTGCCTCGCGGTCAAACAGGGCGACTTTTTCAGCGCCTTCAGCCACGCTGGCCGATTGCCAGAAGGCTGCCGCGCTGCGCGCCACATCGCCCACTGCACGTTTGAGCAGCCAGGCTTTCCACAAAATCACGACCCAGCTGGCGATTGACATCAGCAGCAGCAGCACCGCCACCATCACACTGACGGCGCCGCCCTGGGTCATCATCATGAAATTCACGGCTGGCTCGCTCGATGTGCTGCTCGGGTTTGCTGCTCAGGCAATCGACTTGAGATCGAGCACATCAAACATGTCAAACAAGCCCGAGGATTTGCCCGCCAAAAAGCGCGCTGCTCGCAAGCTGCCTTGGGCATAGGTGGTGCGGCTCGATGACTTGTGGGTGATTTCAATGCGCTCGCCATCCCCCAAAAACATCACCTGGTGGTCGCCCACCACGTCGCCGCCGCGCACGGCAGCAAAGCCGATGGTTGAGGGGTCGCGCTCGCCCGTCACCCCTTCGCGGGACAACACGCCGCACGCTTTCAGGTCACGGCCCAGCGCCGCTGCAATGACTTCGCCCATTTTGAGGGCTGTGCCCGACGGGGCATCGACCTTGTGGCGATGGTGCGTTTCAACAATTTCGATGTCGTAGCCCGTGCTCAAGGCCTTGGCCGCCATTTCCAGCAGCTTGAGCGTGACGTTCACGCCCACGCTCATATTCGGCGCCATGACGATGGCGATGTGTTTGGCGGCATCAAGAATTTCAGCCTTTTGCGCGTCGCTAAAGCCGGTCGTGCCAATCACCATGTTCACGCCCAGCTCGCGGCAGACGGCCAGGTGCGCCAGGGTGCCTTCGGGGCGGGTGAAATCGATCAATACGCCGGCGTGTTGCAGGCCCTGGCGGATGTCCGATGCAATCGCCACGCCTGCGGGCCGGCCAGTAAAAGCCGCGGCATCGCTGCCAATGGCGGGGCCGCCAGCGACGTCCAGCGCGCCACTGAGCCGGCAGTCATTGCTTTGGGTGATGGCTTCGATCAGCATGCGTCCCATGCGGCCAGTGGCACCGGCTACGGCAATGGCATGCGCTTTAGCCGCGCTCACCGCGCGACACCTTCCAGCGGCGGGTACACCTTGGCCTGTGCAGGTGCTTCGGCTCCGGTCTTGGCGGCATCACTTGTTGCCGCGTTCGATGGGGCGGGTTTTTCGGCCGATTTGAGCTGCTCTGGCGTCGCCTCAAGTGGGAGCGGTTTGCCAAACTTGCGTGAAGACGCGAGGGTGGCAATAAATTCAGCTTCAGTGGGCATGGTGTCGCCTTCAAAGCGCTCCAGCTCGTCACCTTGGAAATACACGGTGTATTTGAAGGACTGCGGCTCAACACCCTGACGCCTCAAGGTAAAAACATAGTCCCAGCGGTCCTGATGAAACAAGCTGGACACCAAGGGGGTGCCAAGCGTGTCTTTGACCTGTGCGCGGGTCATGCCGGTTTTTAGGACGCTGACCTGTTCTTTGGACAGAACGTTGCCCTGAATGATGTCGATGCGGTAGGGCGTGATCCAGTTCACCGGGTTGATCTTGCTGGTGTTCAGGCTGCTGGTATTGACGCTGCTGCAACCAGACAAGCCGGTGAGCAGCGCCAGGCAGGAAAGAACCGCCAGGCCAAAGAACGGCCGCGCTGGAGCTTTGGTAGAGCGATGTATTTCGGTCATGAGGGAGCCGGTAGCGATATGATGATTCATTGTAGCGGCTGGGTGTTTTTTCAATGCTTGGCGTGCAGGGGGCACTTTGGCCGAGGAAAAACACATGCGCAACATCAAAGACCTGAAAAACACGGGCCTGAAGGCCACTTTGCCGCGATTGAAGATTCTCGAAATCTTTCAGGTAGGCAAGCAGCGCCACATGACCGCTGAAGATGTGTTTCGGGTGCTGCTGGAAGAACGCTCTGACGTGGGCCTGGCCACCGTTTACCGGGTGTTGACGCAGTTCGAACAGGCGGGGTTGCTCAACCGCAGCAATTTTGAGTCCGGCAAAGCCGTGTATGAGCTGAACGAAGGCCAGCACCATGACCATCTGGTGTGCCTGGACTGTGGCAAGGTTGAAGAGTTTTACGACGCAGAAATTGAAAAGCGCCAGCACGCGGTGGCCAAAGCCAAAGGCTTTGCCATCGCCGACCACTCGCTGTCGATTTACGCCAATTGCACCAAAGACAAATGCCCCAACCGCAGTGACACGCCGATACGGCACCATCACGCCTGAGCCAAAGCGCTAGCAAAGGAACAAACCACCATGGACGCACCATGCTAAGCCGCTTGATTTATGTCAGTACCGCGGTAGGCCCAGTTACCACAGCCGTGACGGGAACCATTCTGCGCAGCGCGCAGGCGCACAACCCGGCCAACGGCATCACGGGCGTGCTGTGCCAGGGACGCGGCTTGTATTTGCAGGTGCTCGAAGGCGAGCACAGCCAGGTAGACGCCCTGTACGCGCGCATCGCGCTTGACAAACGGCATCACCATGTGAAGCTTCGCCAGCAAGAAAGCATCAGCCGGCGCCGCTACGGCAAATGGGCCATGGCGCATGTGGACATGGGCCAGCTGTCAGCTCAAGAAGCTGCCCACCCCCAACAAACCGCTTTTGACCCCTACACCGCAACAGCTGAACAAGTGATGGCAAAGATCGATGCCCTGATTGCCGCAGGCAAGGTAATGAATGCACCTGTGATTTGAAGCGGCTTTTCGCTATTTATTCAGGAGCTGAAAGCCCATGTATTTATTGGGTCTTAGGGATTTTTAGCAATAGAAGCGCTGGTTTTCAACCGCTCAACCCACTCACATCCCCTGCCCCGCATCCACAAACACGCGTGCCTTGCGCGGGGTCAGCACCACGGTATCGCCTTGTCTCAAGCCCAGCTCTCTGAATTGCTGCGCTGGCAGTTGCGCTTCGATCAGGCTTTCAACCAGCGGGCCACCTGCGGGCCGGCTGTCGTCGTTCGGGATCAGCTCCAGCCGGGCTATGGGGCCGATGACGATGGCGCGCTCGAGTTTGGCAATGATTCCCTCGTTCCTGCCTTCGCGTGTAGCCGCTTGCGGTGTGTAGGGACGCACGTCAATATCGTGCGGCCTGACATAGGCAAGAGCTTTGGCGTTTTGCGCGCTGGCGTGCTCGGGTGAGGCGATACGCATGCCTTCAACATTGACTTCTCCCTCATGGGCGCGGCCGTGAAACAGGTTCACATCACCCAGAAAGCCATACACAAATGGGCTGGCCGGGTGGTCCCACACCTCTTGGGGCGATCCAATCTGCTCAACTTTGCCCTTGTTCATCAGCACCACGCGGTCAGCCACTTCCAGCGCTTCTTCCTGGTCGTGGGTGACAAAGATACTGGTGACGTTCAGGTCTTCGTGCAGGCGGCGTAACCAGCGGCGCAACTCTTTGCGCACCTTGGCATCGAGCGCGCCAAAGGGTTCGTCAAGCAGCAGCACCTTGGGTTCGACGGCCAGTGCCCGGGCCAGGGCAATGCGCTGGCGCTGCCCGCCTGACAGCTGCGACGGAAAGCGGTCGGCCAGCCAGTCAAGCTGCACCAGGTTGAGCAGAGAATGCACCTTCTCCTTGATTTGCGCATCAGTGGGGCGCAGGCTGCGCGGCTTCATGCGCAGACCAAAGGCGACGTTTTCAAACACCGTCATGTGGCGGAACAGCGCGTAATGCTGAAACACAAAGCCCACCTGCCGCTCGCGCACATGCACATCGGTGGTGTCTTGCCCGCTAAAGGCAATGCTGCCGCGGTCGGGTGTTTCCAGCCCGGCAATGATTCGCAAGAGCGTGGTTTTGCCGCAGCCCGATGGGCCGAGCAGCGCGACCAGCTCGCCCGATTCAATGTCCAGACTGACATCGCCCAGCGCCTTGAAGTTGCCAAAGTTTTTGCTGATGTTGCGGATTTCAATGCTCATCTTTTTTCTTTCAAACGGTGGGGCGCTCAGGCGGCAGTGCAGCGGCAGCTTTTATTTCCGCTTCATGCCGCCACTCGGCCACCGACTTGATGACCAGGGTGACCAGCGCCAAAATCGCCAGCAGCGACGCCACGGCAAACGCAGCCACCGACTGGTATTCGTTGTACAAAATTTCGACATGCAGCGGCAGTGTGTTGGTTTGCCCGCGTATGTGGCCTGACACCACCGACACCGCACCAAACTCGCCCATGGCGCGTGCGTTGCACAAAATCACGCCGTAAATCAGCCCCCATTTGATGTTGGGCAGCGTCACATGCCAGAAGGTTTGCCAGCCTGTTGCGCCGAGCACAATCGCCGCCTGCTCTTCGTCATTACCTTGCGCTTGCATCAAGGGAATCAGCTCCCGAGCGATGAAAGGAAAGGTGACGAAGACGGTGGCCAGCACAATGCCGGGCACAGCAAAAATGATCTTGATGTCATGCGCCATCAGCCAGGGCCCAAACCAGCCCTGCGCACCAAAGATCAGCACATAAATCAGACCCGCCACGACAGGCGAAACAGAAAACGGTAGATCTACCAGCGTCGTTAAAAACGACTTGCCCCAAAACTCATACTTGGCAATCGCCCAGGCCGCCGACACGCCAAACACCAGGTTCAGCGGCACGGCGATGGCGGCGGTAATCAGCGTGAGTTTGATGGCGCTCCAGGCGTCAGGCTCTTGCAGCGCTGCCAGATACGCACCAAAGCCTTTGCGCAGCGCCTCGGTAAACACAGCGGCCAGTGGCAAGATCAAAAACAACACCACAAACAGCAGCGCCAGACCCAGCAGGCTGTAGCGAACCCAAGCGGCCTCGGTTGTGCTGCTTGTGGTTGAACGGATGACAGTTGAGGTCATACAGACGCCCCTGTATTGCGCCGCTGCCATGCTTGCAAGGCGTTGATGACGAGCAGCAATGCGAAAGAGATGACCAGCATGACCACCGCCACAGCTGTCGCGCCTGCATAGTCGTACTGCTCTAGCTTGCCGATGATGATGAGGGGCGTGATTTCAGACACCAGCGGCACATTGCCCGCAATAAAAATCACCGAGCCATATTCACCAATCGCGCGTGCAAAAGCCATGGCAAAGCCGGTCAGCAGGGCCGGTGCAATGTGCGGCAGGATGACTTTGGTAAAAATCTGTAGCCTGCTGGCCCCGAGAGACGTTGCAGCTTCTTCGAGTTCTTTTTCAAAGTCTTCCAGCACGGGCTGCACGGTGCGCACCACAAACGGAATGCCAATAAATATCAGCGCAATGACCACACCTGCGGGCACAAACGCCAGCTTGATGCCCAGTGGCTCCAGGTACTGCCCAAGCCAGCCATTGCCCGCCAGCAAGGCCGTCAGCGATATGCCGGCCACCGCAGTGGGCAGCGCAAACGGCAGGTCAACCAGCGCGTCAATGATTTTTTTGCCTGGAAAGCTGTAGCGCACCAGCACCCAGGCCAGCAGCAGGCCAAACACCAGATTGACCAGCGCAGCAATCAGTGACGCGCCAAAGGTCAGGCGGTAAGAGGCCATCACGCGCTCAGACGTGACAGCGGCCCAGAATTGGTCGAAGCTCAGGCTGAAGGTTTTAAAAAACAGCGCTGACATGGGGATCAGTACCACCAGGCTCAGGTAGAACAGCGTGTAGCCCAGCGTCAGGTTGAAGCCGGGTAGCACGCGCCGTGTTGGTTTTTTAGAGCTCACTCTGCGGTGCCTTGAAGACTCACTGATTGATGGACTGATCCTCTTGGCACGTGCCAGCACGGAGATGGCTTTGCCAAACCACAGATGGCGCTCCTGGAGGGTGAGCGGCCAAATGCCATCAACAACGATGTTGAGGGGAGAACTTACTTCTTAGTGTAAATCTGGTCAAACGAAGCGTTGTCGGCAAAGTGCTCTTTGTCGGCTTTTTCCCAGCCGCCAAACGCCTTGTCAATGCTGAACAGGTTGAGCTTGGCAAATTGCTTGGCGTATTTGGCTTTTGCTTTTTCACTCACCGCTGGACGGTAGAAGTTTTTGCCGGCAATGTCCTGGCCTTCTTCGGAGTACAAATACTTCAGGTATTCCTCGGCCACCGCACGGGTACCTTTTTTGTCGACGTTTTTATCGACGACGGCGACTGCCGGTTCAGCCAGAATGCTCAGCGATGGGGCAACCACGTCAAATTTGGCATTGAATTCCTTTTCAAGCAGATAGGCTTCGTTTTCCCATGCGATCAACACGTCGCCCTGGGCGCGCTGGGCAAAAGTGATGGTCGAGCCGCGCGCACCGGTGTCCAGCACAGGTACGTTGCCGTACAGCTTGGCGACAAACTCTTTGGCTTTGGCTTTTGCCTCGCTGCCGTATTTGCGTTTGGCAAACTCCCAGGCGGCCAGGTAGTTCCAGCGGGCACCGCCTGATGTTTTGGGGTTCGGCGTGATGACCTTGATGCCGGGTTTGATCAGGTCGTCCCAGTCCTTGATGCCTTTGGGATTGCCTTCGCGCACCACCAGCACGATGGTTGACGTGTAGGGTGACGAGTTGTTGGGCAGCTTTTTTTGCCAGTCAGCCTTCAGCCAGGCACCGTTTTTGACCAGCGCATCGGTGTCGCCCGCCAGCGCGAGTGTGGCCACGTCAGCATCGAGGCCATCAATGATGGACCTCGCCTGCTTGCCCGACCCGCCGTGCGACTGCTTGATGGTCACGTCCTGGCCGGTTTTGGCCTTCCAGTGCTTGGCAAAGGCGGCGTTGTACTCGACGTACAGTTCGCGTGTCGGGTCATACGAGACATTGAGCAGCGTCGCGGGCTGCTGTGCAAAGCCAGGCAGGGCCAGGCTGGCCAGTGCGCTGGCGGCTGACAAGGCGATCAATGTGCGGCGTTGAACCATGGTGCTTCCTTAAAATCAAAACTTGTGAAGGTTTGGATTTTGGAAGCATTTCTTTAAATCTCAAAAGAATATTAAATTCTTAATTAATACCTTTATAGATATATCTTATTGATTGTCGGCTTCTGACGGCTCAGCCCCGCCCGCGTGTGTTTCAAAACCAGATCGGAACCGCTTCACGGGTCGTTTTTAGCCGTGGTTTACGCATCCAGACCAATGGATGTATGGGCATGCAGCTATTGAATAAGTAGCGCCAGCCAGGCTGCTGTCAACTCGCCTGCTCCCGCGCCAGCTCTCGCGGGGCGACGGATGAGGCCTTCACGCCATTGGTGGCGATGGTTTGCTCGAACAGTTTTTCCATCTCGGGGGCCGCTTGCAGCAAGGACCGTTCGGCCAGCCGGGTGTGCAGGGCGGCGCGCAGCCAATGCAGCAGCCGCAGCCAGCCAGGTACCCAGATGCGTCTGGCGCGGCGCTGGATGCCCTGGACGATCATGTCTGCTGCCTGGCTCAGCGGCATGACACGGCGCAAGGGGGCTGGCATGGTGCTTTTCAGGCGAATAAAAGCGGGGAGCATGTCGCTCTCGGTGACCATCGGGGTTTGCACCCAGGATGCGTAGATGGTGCCCACGCCCACGCCATGCGCGGCCAGCTCGATGCGCCAGCAGTTGCACATCGCCTCGACAGCGGCTTTGGACGCGGCATAGCTGGAGACAGCGGGCGGGTTGGCAAAACTGGAGACCGAGGCTGTCGCCAGCACGTAGCCGCGCTGGGCAATGACGGCTGGCAGCGCGGCGCGCACGATGTTGAGCGTGCCGAAGACGTTGACCGCTATGCAGCGTTTCCAGCCGGCCATGTCGGTTAACAGAAGGGGGCCGAATGAGGCGATACCCGCGTTGGCCCAAACCACGTCAATGCGGCCATGCGTGGCCAAGGTTTGCGCGACGGCGGCCTCACAAGCCGCCAGGTCGGTCACGTCGAGGCAAAACGATGACGCATTTAATTCTGCGGCGGTGGCTTTGAGCTGCTGTTCGGCGCAGTCGATCAGCACCGGTATCGCACCTTGCGCTTGGAGCGCTCTGGCCGTGGCTGCACCGATGCCCGACGCGCCGCCGGTAATCAGGATGACCCAACCGCGAACAGAGGTCAATCAAATCCCCTTGACGATCATCAAATACACGATCGGCAGTGGCACGATGGTGGCCACAGCTCCGCTTATTTGCCAGATCCGCGACAGCTTGAGGTATTCGGGCGTGATGGTGAGATGCCGGTTGAGCAGCACGCGCTGGCGCAACTGGATGGGCACCAGTACCAGCGCCCAGATCGCGCCCGACAAGCCAAACAGCATGTACGACCAGCTGATCCACGCCTGCGACGCTGCCGGCGCGCCTGCGTAACGTTGCGACATGAGTGAGCCGGTGTAGACCACCAGCAGCGCGCCTGTCAGGGTGAACATCAGGTCGGTGATGAGCACCAGCCGGTTGCTGAAGGAGACGACTTCAAAATTGCGCGTGCGCTCGGCCATAAAGGCCCAGGTGCCGCTGACCACCACATTGCCCAAAAACAGGCACGCGGCCAGCACATGCAAGACCTTGACGGTGTCGTTGGCAATGACCATCACCCACCTCCAGCCCGTCGCGGCATGCGAAAGGGCAACATCATTTGCACAATGCGGCTTTTCAGGCGCTGCGGCTCCAGCGTTTCGTGGACTGCCGTGACCGGCTCGCCAAGCAGGTGGGTTCGCAGCAGGGATCTCGCGTAAAACGGGGTGTCTTCAAGGGTGTCGATGACCTGACTGGTGGTGCCCAGGTCAGCCCGCATGCCGCGGTCAATGCGCCACAGGGTGGCGGGCATGGCTTGGCGCTTGGGTGCCGCGTCAAACGACTCCCAGGTGCCATCGGGTTTGAAACGCTCGGCCAGCAGCGTGCGCGCGCCGCTGAGCTGTGTCACGTCGTAAATCACGGCGGTGCTGCCATCGGCCATGCGGGCGCGGGACCAGTCCCAGGTTTTAAATGGCACGGTCACCGGTTCGTCCCCCTCGTTGCTGTCCAGATAGGCGTTGCCTTGCCAGCGCAAGCCAGGCTTGGCCAGGTCAACCTCAATGCGGGCGCAGGGTGCAATCGGCCCCCAACGGTGGCGGCCTGCATCGTCCAGCGCGTTGGCGTAACAGCACAGCGCCTGCGGATAGACGCGCACGGTGCCGCGCACCCGCTGCGGAACCGGCACGCTGATTTCGTCAAGGGCGATTTCCAGATGGTCGCCGCGCCAGGTCAGCTGGCTCGGGCCAATGCGCAGGTGGTCGGCGCTGCGTTCAACGCTGCGGTAGCCGCGCTCGGTCATGGTCCAGCGGCGCTGGCCGGGGCTGTAAAGCGCCACGTTGATGGCGCAGTGGTTGCCGGCCTGCACGGCTGAGCCTTGCTTTTGGAAGGCGCTGGCGTAGTAGGGCGAAAAAACGCTGCCAACAAAGGCAATGATGCTCAGGGCGTGCTGGCCGTCGTCGCTGATGGCATCGACGTACCACCAGAGATACGCACCCGGCCCGACGGCTTGGTCGAAGCAAGGCTCGCCAGTACTGTGGCGGCCGCCAGTTGGCCCGATAGCGCCGCCATCGGCACGCCCGGCCCCGGATGCACGCTGCCACCCGCCAGGTACAGCCCCGGCAGTTTGCTGGCCGAGCTCGGCCTTTGAAAGGGCGTCATCCATCCGTGCGATGCCGGGCCGTACAGTGCCCCGCCCGTGCCCGGAAACAATTGGTTGAAGTCCCGCGGCGTGGTGATGACTGAATGGGCTGTGGCTGTTGTCAAATCCAGCGCCAGGCCACACTGGCCCAGCAGTTTGAGGCTTTGCTCCTGACATGATTGGATCTCCGAGGGGGTTAACTGATGGCTGCTACTTTGGTCGCCGGTGGCAGGCGCGTTGACAAGGCACAGCAGGCGTTCGCTGCCGCTGAAAGCTTGCGCTGTGTCAGTGCGGTCTTGGGCGCACACATACACCGTGCCCCGGCTGGGCAGCTTGCGCCGTTTGAAGATGTCGTCAAACTCCAACTTGTAGTCGTCGTCAAAAAACACGTTGTGCCTGACCAGCGGAAAGCCCGATGTTGGCGCATTGACAGACCAGGTGACGGCTGACAAGGAGCGTTTGGCTAGCGGCGTGTTGCAGGCAGCGGCGCGCGCACTCTCGCCCAGCAGGCCTTGGGCCAGCGCACTGGCATCGCCATTAAAAACCACCGCGTCGGCCTGCAGTTGCTCACCGCCTGTCAGTTCAATGCCGCAGGCTCGGCCATCACGCACCAAAATGCGCTGGCAGGTCGTGCCGTAGTGCAGGCTTGCGCCCTGGCGCTCGGCCTGCGCCGCGATGGCTTTGGCCAACGCGTGCATGCCGCCATCGACTGACCAGACACCGTCGAGCTCAACGTGGGCCACCAGCATCAAAGTGGCCGGTGCCGCCCAGGGCGATGCGCCGCAGTAGGTGGCGTAACGGCCAAACAACTGGCGCAAACGCGGGTCATGAAAATAGTGGCCAAGCGACTGCCACAGCGAGGCAAACGGCCCCAGACTGGCCAGAGCAGCCAGACCGCTGGGACCCAGGTCTGCACCCATGCCCATCAAGGTGGGGCGCGACGAGCGAATGTAGGGCCCCTCAAGATGGCGGTAGATGTCTTTGGCTTTTTGGCAGAAAGCAATGAAGCGTCGGGCTTCTTCGGGCGAGCTGAATTGCGCAATCGCATCGGCTGAACGGGCCACGTCGGTGAACAAATCCAGCCGCTGATCAGTATTACCCCAGGCGTGACGACACAAAACATCCAGCGGCTCCAGCTTGACCAGGTCAGCCAGCTTGCAGCCTACTTGTGCAAAGATTTGTTCAAATACCCAGCGCATGGTGAAGACGGTGGGGCCTGAGTCAATCAGCGCGCCACCGGCGTTGACCTGGCGCATCTTGCCGCCAGGCGCAGCCGCTGACTCGACCAGCGTCACACGCACGCCGCTGTGTGCCAGCAGCAGCGCACTGACCAGACCGCCCACGCCAGCGCCCACCACGATGACGTGCTTGTCACGCAACGGGGTCAGTTGCTTTTTTTGCGGCACGGCCGGTTCAGCCATAGGACTGCCCACGCCAGCGACCGACCAGCTCAAGGGGCACAAAACGGGCAAACATGGACTCGGAAAAGAACGCGCCTTCATGCGCCGCGCGTATGGCGGCCAGGTGCGCGCCGGTGCGGGCGTAAGCATCCATCGCCGCCGTGTTGGCCCACAGACTGAAGGTGGCCTGCCTGAAAAATGGTGCCTCGCCGACACCGGTGGCCAGCAGGCAACCACTGGCTTGACTGAGCGACACCTCGCTGGCCGGCTGCATGCGCCAAAAGCGTCGCGCGCTCATGGGCCGGATGGAGGCGCGGGTCAGTGTGGCAATGGGCCCGCTGCCGCTGTCGGGTGGCCTGGCCGTCACGGCAATCGACTGACCGGACCACGCGCCCCTGCATGAATAAGCACGCAGCTTGGCGCTGCAAAACTCCTGCGCGCGTTGCGCATACGCCTGGGCGATGGGAGATTTTAAAAATGCGTCAGCACTGTCCTCGTCGGTGAACAGGCAAAACAGCGCCTGGCGCGAGCTGCTGGGTTTGAGGCCAAAACCGCCACCATCACCACTGCCCATGACCTTGGACATCACCAGGCCCCGCACATGGCGCATCGCCAAGCGCCCGATCACGAACCGGGCGTAACCCCACAGACGGTGCTTTGGGGCAATATCGGCCAATAAAAACACAGCCACCGTGCCTGCAGCTTGGGGCTGTGAGCTATCGGTGGCTGATGCTTGCGATACAACTGTGGGCGGCATACAAAAAGTGACCGCCCACGCCGAGCAAGAAGCTCAGCAGGGCTCATGGGCCAAAAACAAATTATCTGGCTGAAACCACAACACTACCAGCAACCGGCACCGCTTGCCCAGCGTCAGCGACAGGTGCAGCGGCTGGAGCATCAGTCGCTTTGACCGGCGCTTGCATACCTGGGTAGTGCTTGGCCATCGCCGCACCGTAGAGCGGCTTGTAAGCACCCTGGTGGCAAGTGGCGCAATTGGCCTTGGCAACGTCACCTGTTGGCCCCAGACGATTGGCTGGGAACACGCTGGTCAGCGGCACCATGTATTCGTTGTTCAACTCGCGCGCCATACGAATGCCGTACCAGGCAGTCGCACGTTGCGGTGTTGCGTTGGCACCCCAGGATGAAAAAGACTGCGTGTTGTGGCAATACGTGCAATTCACGCCCAGCGACTCCGACCAGTGAATCATCGTGCCATACGTGTGTTCAGCCTGCTTGATGGAGCTGCGGTTGGCGGCGGCTCCCGTCATCGCCAAAGCCTCTTTGCCATTGACGCGAATGGGCTTGCTGTCCAGGAAGTAAGGCGTGAAAGGGTCATACGGCAACGACGACAGCCCCACCGACTTGGCCGCCCGGTTTTGGCCGAAATCATTGCCCAGGCTGCCACCAGCAGATTTTTGAGGCTGAGGCGCAAACCAGACCTCTTTCGGAATGTTGTTGCCGCGGTGGCAGGTGTAACAGGTCACGCCGGTTTCGGCCACGTGCTGCTTCCAGCCGGAGTTCACTTTTTGTGTCATCTGCAACATCTTGCGCGCCACCACTTTGGTGTAAACGCTGTCGTCGGCAAAGTTACCGGCTACGTGGCAGTAATTGCAACCCTGCTGGGGCGCTACCCATTCAGTGATGGCACTCATGGTGCGGGCAAACTCTCCCACACTCAGGTCGCCCAGCACCTTGACGTTTTGGTAAATCGCACCGGCTTTAGGACCACCAGGCACATCTGCCACAGCGGCAGACACCTCAGGCGCCTTGTTGAGAGACGCCTGGGTTGCCAGGATGCGCGGGTTGTACACCTGCTCCATACCCGTGCCGCGAAAACCGGTTTGTGACACCGCAATCGGCGGCTTTTCACAAGCCGCCAGCAGCAAGACTGCAGTGCTTGCGACAAGCAGTTTGATGGTGGTATGCATGATCATGGTTTTACTCCAAGCAAAGCTGGGTCAATGGTGGGCACATACATAGCCGGATAGCCGGGTACGACATGGTGCTTGACTGACCACAAGTACCAGTTGTCTACGACCGTGCCAGTCAGCAAGATACCGATACCACCGACCAGCGGGCAGAGCACTGCAAACCACCAGGCCCAGCGGTGAATCGACTCCATCGTCGCGTTGTAGCCCATAGTCCAGCGCCAGAACAGGCCGGCGCGCTCCGATGCCGTACCGCGGTCAATGATCTGCTCAATCTCACGCTCACCACCGTAGCGGCCCACCGCCAAAATGGTGGCGCCGTGCATGGCAAACAGCAAGACAGAGCCATACAAAAACACAATCGACAGCGCATGGAACGGGTTGTAGAAAAGGTTGCCGTAACGCAAGGACAAGGCGGCAGTCCAGTCCAGGTGCGGAAAGATACCGAAGGGCACTGACTCAGACCAGCTACCCATCAGCACAGGGCGGAAAAACCCGACCACCAAATAAAGCCAGATAGCAGCAGCAAATGCCCAAGCCACATGCGTGCCCAAGCCGAGCTGACGAGCGCGGCGGTACATGCGTGCCCACCACAAAATCAGTGACGCGGTCAGAAACAATCCCGCAATATTCCACCAACCCCCGTCATTGAGGGGCGCAATACTCAAACCGTATTTGGGCGCTGGCGGATCAAGTGCCAACCAAAACAGCTGGCGAACCATTTGGAGCGGATTCCAGTCCACCTGAGCCAACATATTGAAGCCAATGATGTTGAACGCCAGCGTGCCAAACATCAGCGATGCCAAGCCAAGCCAACCCAAATAGATGGGGCCAATTTGCGCATTGCCCAGACGACCTGCCAGGTGCAGAAAAAACGGTGTGCCGATGCGCTCGGAATCCCCGGGCGGCAGCGGAACCCCTGCAGATGCTGGTCCGACGGGCTGCACGGTGGTAAAAAGATTTTGATATTCAGCCATGTTAAGTACCTCTTGTTCTTTCCTCGTGTCTCTTCAATGACCCCAGATTGGCATGTTCAGCCACCAGCCCCACCATTCAGGCCAGCCGCGCGTCCAAAATGGCCCGCTGATGACGATGCAAAGGGCGGAAAACCATACTGCGGCGAGCGCCAGGAAGAGTCCGAGACGGTGAATGCCAAGTGTGCCAACCGAGTAGCCGATCACATCGCGGAAAAAGGTGTCTTCATGCTCAGGCGTTTTGACGGCTTGCCCATTGCCGGGATTGGTAGCCGACAAGACCAGCGCGCCATGCAGAGACAGTGACAAGGTGGTTGCAAAAAACAGCGTCACCGCAATCATGTGCGCTGGGTTGTAATGAAAGTGCAGGTATTGGTAGCCGGTGTTGCTGACCCAGTCCAGGTGGCTGTAAATGCCGTAAGGAAAAGCGTGGCCCCAAGAGCCCATCAACACCGGGCGGATGACCTGCAAGGTGAAGTACGCAAAGATGGCAAAACCAAATGCAACCGGGACATGCAATCCCATCCCGAGCTTGCGACAAATTTCGACCTCCCTGAGCGCCCAGGAAACAAAAGACCCCAAGGCGCAAACCGTGATGATTTGCCAAAGGCCTCCAGCCATCATTGGAGCCATCTTCAGTCCATTTGAAACGTCTGGCGGCGCGATGTTGATTTGCCAAGGATTCCAGGTTGGGCCCATCGCAGCGCCCCACATGATCATGGCGGTGCCAAGAACCGCAAAAAAGGCGGTGGTAATTCCGAAAAAGCCAACGTAAAACGGCCCGACCCAAAAGTCGAACAAGTCACCCCCAATCAGGGTGCCGCCGCGTACGCGGTACTTTCTTTCAAAACTCAACATGGCCATGTTGGCTCCTCTGCCCGACCCGCTAGTGCGCGTGATTCGGATTAAAAACTGTTAAGACTAATTCTTGGGTAGGGTGTGCGAAGCAGGCCACAAAGGCCTGACTTCGCTCACCACATAGGTAACAAAATTTGCTACCGTTACTTTGACGGAGGCATCGCCGCATTGTTGGCGGCTTTCGCGGCCTTGACGGTGTCAGGATGCCACGTGTTGATGTTGTAACGATCACCACTGACTTGAATCAGGTGAATGCTCGTCGAAATGAAGGCTATCATCAAGCCTGTCATGATGATCGCCTTGCGGGGATCTACCATACGCCACATACGCCACATAATATTTCCTTTAGTGTTAGCTGAGTTGGGAAATCACGGTGTAAACAGCCGACTTCACGCTGCCCAACATGGGTCTGGTTCCCTCTGCCCCTGGCAGCCAGTTACGCCAATCCATGAACAACATCTGGCCCATCATTGCAAGCAATAAAAAGACGCAGAAAAGCACCACGTACAGGTAGCGAAACTCCTTGAGAGGAGCTTGAACGTCGCCGTCAGCGTGCTGAGCATGTAGGTAAGCCATATTTATCTCCGTGAGTTGGTTCTTAGAACCAGGGACGCCAGATCCACACCAAGCTGTGGGCGATCATCGCGCCCACAGCCCACATCACATAACCCTGGATGTAGTAGCTGTGAAATTCCTGGCACTCTGAGTCAGACAACCCTGTAGGGTTAGTACTTTGATTCATCGTCATTACCTCACTTAAAAAGCCTTGCGGCCAAGACCTTGCCCGAGAGCAAGGAACGAATTGCCACAACAGGGTTGCTGTGGCGAACTTGCATTCAGGCAAGCCTGAATGCTTGTCGGGGAACTCGAAGCGGTACTGTTGCAGGTCATGTAACCGCTCCCGCTTTTGAATGCCCAAACAATTCTGAAAGACGATCAAGTTCAACACTTGATTTGCCGGATTGGCGGGCATCGCGCTCAGCACGATCACGCATTTGTTTGGCAGCCGAAATGCGAACCAGTACCGGCTCGGCCTCAATCAATTCTTCAAGCAGCGCATGCGCCTGGGCGCTCCAGGTGATGGGCTTGTCTGCATTGACGCGGCTTGGTGTCGAGTCAATCTTGTCCAAGTCAGTGCCCAGCGGCAAGATATGAAACAAGGCATCAAACAGCGCATTGCAAAACTCTTGAATCACATAAGTTGCGCCGGCATAGCCCATAAATGGCGTGCCAGTGTGGCGGCGAATAATCGGCAGCGGAAATGAGGCAGGTATGAAGGTCGCTTTCATCATGCCGCCACCACCACATTCGGCCAGGTACATGCGCTCGTTGTAGCTGCCATACATCACCAAAGGCGTTTTGGTGGTGGTCAGCCGGCGCACTTCTGCGTTGTCGGTTTTTGCACCAGGGCAGCGCGCCACGGCAAAGCTGCAAGGCAAACCCATTTCTTCTTCAAGGAAGTGGCGTAGGCCACGTGTGTAGGTTTCATTGGCCACGACCGCAAAGCTGGCGGTACCAAAGAAGTCTTGCGTCACAGAGCGCCACAAGTCCCAGATGGGTTTGATCGTGGTGTGCTTTTCGCGTTCGATGAAGGGCTCAGGATCAAGCCCTAAAAGCTCTCCCAACTTGCGCAAGAACTTGGTCGTGCTGTGCAGCCCAATCGGCGCCTGCAGGTAGGGTCGCTCCAGCGCCTCGCAAAGCATGCGGCCAAACTCGCGGTACATGCAGATATTCACGTCGGCCTCCACCAAGCGCGAGACGTCAGCCAGGTGGCTGCCCAAGGGAAAAACCATATTGATCTCAGCGCCGATGCCTTGAACCAAGCGGCGAATTTCGGCCAAATCGCTGGGGCAGTTGAACGTGCCGTAGCTCGGCCCAATGATGTTGACTCTGGGCTTTTCACCTGGGGCGCGCTCAGAAGCGGGCTTGCGCGCAGGTACGTGCTTGAGGCCGTATTCTGACCAGAGCCAGAACATCGCGCGGTTGGCGCACTGCCACTGGTCTTCATCAATCGTGCGAGGCAAAAACCGCTGGATGTTGGTTCCTGCCGGGGTCACGCCACCGCCAATCATTTCGGCGATAGAGCCTGTCACCACAACAGAAGGCAAGTCGGGGTCAAGCGCAGCATGTGCGCGCCTCATGGAGCCTTCGGTGCCTTCACGGCCCAGCTGCTCTTCAGCCAGCCCCGTCACCACAATCGGCAACTCATGCGGGGGCAGTGCATCGGTGTAATGCAGCACCGATGTGACGGGCAGGTTTTCGCAACCCACAGGCCCGTCAATCACCACCTGCAAGCCTTTGATGGCGGTGAACACATACACCGCACCCCAATAGCCGCCAGCGCGATCGTGATCTAGAACCAACATCAGATCATTTCCTCTGCTTTGCGCTTTTTAGCCATCTTTTCGGCAAGTCGGCGTTGCTCAGCCTTGAACTCTGGCCGGTCTTGAGGAATGCCTTGTGCGGCCTCCCACACACCTGTGGCGTGCCCTGTACCGGCTGAGCCGAAGAAATCTTTCATTTCCTCAAAGCGTGCTTTGTTGCCGATGGCCGAGTTCACCACAGTCGCCAAGGAACCAGCGCCTGCCGGACCCATCAAAGGACGGGCAGAAATCAGATTGGTGAAATACAGCGACGGAATCGTTAACTCCTTGGCGGCTTGAACAACGGGCGTGGTGCCAATTGCCAGGTCAGGCTTGAATTCATGCACTGCGGCCAAGTCTTGCTCCAGCGATGCGCGAAACTGCACCATCACGCCTTTGCTTTCCAGCCACTGAACATCGGCTTCGTTCCATGCAGTGCGTGGGCAGGCCGTGCCAACGTAGCGCAAGTCAGCCCCGCTTTCGATCAGCAACCTACCGACCAAAAGCTCAGAGCCTTCGTAGCCACTGAGCGTGATCCGGCCCTTGATGGGCGTTTTCGAAAGCACCCCTTTAATCGCAGGCAAGAATTTGTTTTTGGCAATGTCAATATCGCTTTGTGCAATGTTGGCCGCCTGGCCAATCGCTTGCAACCATGCCTCAGTGCCCTCATACCCCACTGGTGCAGAGCCAACGATGGCCCGACCTGCCGCATCAAATTCGCGGACGCTGGCGGTGTAAAAAGGGTGAATGGCGGCAACCGCTGCGCAGTCGAGTGCGGCATACAGCTCGCGCCACTCGCGCGTGGGTACAGAAGGACCCGCCGACAAACCCATGGGTTCGAGCATCATGCCGATGATGACCGGGTCTGCTGGAAACATTTCACCCAGCAGCGTGACGGTCGGCTTGTCAGACTTGCCGTTGCGCGGCGCCTGGACTGGTCCAGCCAAAGCCTCGGTGCGCGCGTATTTCAGCATCGCCCCAGCCAACACATCTTTGGCTTCAGCATGGGTTGGCACCCCAAAGCCTGGTACGTCAATACCAATGATGCGGACGCCGTTGATTTCTTTCGGCAAAATTTGCAAAGGCACACCGCTAGCGGTAGGCACGCATAAGTTGATGATGACTATCGAGTCGTACAAAGCAGGGTCAGCCTGCTGAAACACCGCTTCGCGGATGTCTTCAAACAGCTTGCCGGTGACCAGAGACTCGGAGTTGAACGGCACATAGCCGACGCTGCGCTTGGCACCGTAAAAATGCGAGGTGAATGTCAGCCCATACACGCAGCAGGCCGAACCCGACAAAATGGTGGCGGTGCGGCGCATGCGCAAACCCACACGCAAGGAACCAAACGCAGGGCACATGCTTTGAGGCTGATCGTGTGGGCCTGCCTTGGGGTTTTTCGGGTAGTCCTTGGCGTACTGATCAAGAATTTCAGACTTGCCTGCTGATTTTGCCGCTGCCAGCATGGCCTGTCCCCCGCTGTGGCAGCCCATGCCGTCGCCATCAAGGGCCGTGCTGATCGGCGCCGTAGGCATGGGAATGATCGGGATGACTGGGCTCATGGTTTTTCTTCAGTTCAGACTTCGTCGTAAACGACTTCAAGCGTTTCTTTGACGGTTTCTTTTTTGCCGCACATATCAAACTGCGTGGCGGGCTCCAGCACCACATTACGGCCCACCACATCGGCCGAAAACAAGCCAAGCAATTGGTCTTGCGTCATTGGTTTTGGGCGGATGGGCTCGGAAGCACCCACGTTTTCTGCGAGCTGCGCAAACATCGGGCCCCAGACTGAGTCGGGCCGGCCAATAATTTCGTAACTGGCGCTTTTGCGGCGAATGTCGTCGTTGGCAGGAATGACCGACAGCACAGGAATGCCGACTTTTTCAGCAAAAGCCGATGCCTCGCCAGTGCCGTCATCACGATTGATGACCATGCCCGCTACGCCGACATTACCGCCCAGCTTGCGGAAATATTCAACGGCCGAGCAAACGTTGTTAGCTACATAAAGCGACTGCAGGTCGTTACTAGCCACCACGATGACTTTTTGGCACATGTCTCTGGCAATCGGGAGCCCGAAACCGCCACACACCACATCACCCAAAAAGTCGAGTAACACGTAGTCAAAACCCCAGTCGTGAAAACCGAGCTTTTCAAGCAGCTCGAATCCATGGATGATGCCGCGCCCGCCGCAACCGCGCCCGACTTCAGGACCACCGAGTTCCATGGCATAAACACCGTCTCGCTTGAAGCACACATCGCCAATCGCAACAGCCTCGCCAGCCAGTTTTTTCTTCGACGATGTTTCAATAATGGTGGGGCAAGCCCGGCCACCAAACAACAGGCTGGTGGTGTCACTCTTCGGGTCACAGCCAATGAGTAAAACTTTCTTGCCCTGCTGGGCCATCATGTAGCTGAGGTTGGCGAGCGTGAAGCTTTTGCCAATGCCGCCTTTGCCATAAATAGCGATGATTTGCGTTTCCTTGTTGGCCGCGCCCGTTTTCATCGGCGCGGGCTCAATAGCCGCTTCTGCGCGGAGATCTCTCATCATGATGGTCGTCGGGTTCATGTGCTGTGTTTCCAATCCAAAATCATTTTTAAGCAGGCTGCATCGCCCAAAGCGGCGTCGTAGGCGCTGGCTGCGTTCGAGGGCCTCTCGGGGTGAGTGATCCAGCCATCCATAGATGGCTTACCACTGTGGGCGAGAGCTGTGACTGCCGCCAAATCCTCGCGCTTGAAGGCCGGCGCAGCGGCAACATTGAGCGATTTCCTGTAAAAACCAGCCAATCCCAGACTCTGGATGTCCGGGTTTCTCGGGTTTGCCAACACGGTCGCTTCGGCTTTCATGATGTCAGTTTACGTTTACGTTTTAAAGTGTCAACCAATATTGACGTTATTTGGTCAAATCTAGGGTAAACACTTAGTATTTGCGTGCCACAAGAATTCGCGTCTGCAAAGGCATGGCGTTGGCCATGACGTCAACGCGGTCAAAGCCCGCGTTCAGGATCATGTCGCTCAACTCTTTGACAGTGCGCAAGCGGCCCGAGCCCATCGCCAAAAGATAGAAGTGGAAATACGCATCGCCAAGCGGCGCCTCGTCGCTGGGCTGGGCCATTGGCTCGGTCAGCAGCAAGGTGCCGCCTACAGGCAGAGCCTTGAAGATGGCGCGCAAGATGATGTTGACATGTGCATCAGGATGGTCGTGGGCAACACGTATCAGCGTGACCAGGTCTGCGCCTTCTGGCAGTGAATCCTTTAAAAAATCACCGCCAAAGGCGTCTATCCGATCAGAAAGAGACTTTTGCCTGAAGTTGTCCTGCGCAAGTGCAGCGACTTGAGGCAAGTCAAACAACTTGAGCTTGAGGTGCGGCGCGTGTCCCGCCAAACGACTGACAAACGTGCCCTGCCCGCCACCCACATCCAGCACGCATTGGTGCCCGGCAAATGAGTAGGTGGCCAACACCTCGTCCACCACGAAGGGCTGCGACGCGGACATGAGCTGCGAATAACGCGACACTTTTTCCTGTTCCCAGGCTCTAGGGGCTTGTTGCGGCTGCCCGCTGGCCCCAAGGTCTTGCATATGGGTTTCAACATAAGGCCAGTACGCCATCATTTGCCCGTCACTGACCTGGTCACGCAGCAGGGCTACCGGGTCTTGCATGTCGTGGTACAGCACGGCGTGGTGCTCAATCATGGCGCGTATGCCCGGATGACCAGCAACTGGTGCACCCAGCGCTCCCAGGCCGTAGCGGCCCTGCCCGCGCAGCGCCAGCAGCCTGAGCGCGACGGCCGAATTGATCAAACGCTGCAACGCCGATGCGGGCACATGGCAAATTTGTGCCAGCTCGTCCAGCGTGCGTGGCGACTCATTGACAAGCTCAAGAATGCGCAGACGCACACAAGCCAACAACACTTGCGAATACACAAAACCAGCCATCACATCGAACACCTGCCGCGCGCGTCTGCGTGTGATCCAGCGGGTCAACACATTTGCGGCAGCCCAACGTGAAAAACTGGGGTCGGTGAGCTTTCTGTCCATCCAGGCATCCAGCCGATCACGCCAGACAGGCCTGCTGCGCCCCCCGTCCAGCGGCTTGGCCAAGTCGAGTGTTCTCATCAGGCAGCAACGCCTTTGACAGAGGACGCACCACTATTGACGGCCTGTACATGCCTGAACTTGTCGCAGGCCTCGCGTGGCACCAGGCGCTCTGACTCCTGGCGCACCAGCTGGCGCATCGCCTCGCGGCTGGCGCATTCAGGCACCGAATCAATGGCCGACTGCACCAGTTTTTCGAAGTAGGCGATGGCGCCACCGAGCCCGAGGTCAACCGCCGAACTGGGGCGGCCCAGTGCAATGTCCTGGCCCACCGGCTTGCCGAGCAAGCTTGGGTCTGCCATCACATCGCGAATATCGTCGGCCACCTGATAGGCCTCGCCGAGCCACTCGCCCAGCGCAACCCAGGGCTTGGGGTCTGCGCCCGCAGCCAAAGCACCGCCAGCCGTTGCAGCGACAAAAAGGGCTCCTGTCTTGGCCCGCTGGTAAGCCGTGAGCGACACCCGTGACTCGCTTTCCCAGGCCTGCCCCGCCACAATACCGAAGGGCATGCCGACGCCTTTGGCGACCACGCCAAGCACTTCGGCCATGCGCCGGGGCGACTGGCCACCTGCCAGGCCAAGGGTCTGGAAAGCCAGCACGATCAGGGCGTCACCCGCCAAAACCGCCAGACTTTCGCCATAGGCCCAGTGCACCGAAGCACGACCACGGCGTGTAGGGGCATCGTCAAAACAAGGCAGATCGTCATGCACCAGCGAGGCGCAGTGCAGCAGTTCAATGGCCACTGCTGCGGCATCGGCCAGCAAAGGGTCGTCGTTGCCACAGGCATGCGCCACCGCCAGGCACAGCTGGGGCCGAATACGCGCTCCACCGGGAAACACAGCATGGCGTACCGCGTTGGCCAGCTTGGGCGGGCAACCCGGCTCCTCGCCGAGAGCCAGTGCGGCAGCCAGGGATTGTTCGATGTGCGTGATGGCCTTCATGAGTGCTCCAGTTCAGTGTAAATATTAATTGTCAACACTAGCTGTCAATTAATATAGACACATTTAAAGAGGCCGTCAACCCGCTTTAACGCGCAGGCAGGCGGCCAGTCGATCACGTGACAATCCGCGCGACAATCGATTTTTTATGGAGTTTTACTTTGGGCTTTTTTCATCGCGTCCCGTTTCTACAGTCCAAGCCATGAGCCAGGCTCTCCACCTGGACAACCTGGCCTGCACCAGAGGCAGCCGCCAGTTGTTCTGCGGCCTGTCGCTGACTGTCAAACCGGGCGACCTGCTACGGGTGCGCGGTGCCAATGGCGCGGGCAAGACCAGTTTGCTACGCATGCTGTGCGGCTTGCTGCTGCCTACCAACGGTCGGGTGCTGTGGCATGGAAAACCCTTAAGCGTACAGCGCGACAGACTGGGGCAGGACCTGATCTATCTGGGTCACGCGGCTGCCTTGAAAGATGAACTGTCGCCGCTTGAAAATTTGTTCGACGCGTGCGCCCTGGGCGGACACATCCCCACCCTGCCAGCAGCGTTGGCAGCACTTCAGGGCGCAGGCCTGCGCAGCCATGAGCGTACCCCTGCAGGTCGCCTGTCCCAAGGCCAGCGCAGGCGCAGCGCCCTGGCGCGCCTGGCCCTGAGTCAACATGCCCCTTTGTGGATTCTTGACGAACCCTTTAATGCACTGGACATTGCCGCCAACGCATGGCTGACCGGCCTGATAGAGGGTCATCTTAAAAACACCGGCATCGTGGTGCTGACCAGTCACCAGGACATGCCGATTGCCGCAGCGAATCAGCTGGACTTGATGCTATGAGCGCAAAACCTGGCCTGATAACGGGCCTGATGGTGGTGCTGCGGCGCGACCTGCGGGTGGCCTTGCGGCGGCGCAGCGATACCTTTTCAACGCTGATTTTTTTTGTCATGGTGGTCAGCCTGTTCCCGCTGGGGGTCGGGCCTGAACCTCAACTGCTTCGCACCATGGCACCCGGCGTCTTGTGGGTGGCAGCGATGCTGGCATCCATGCTGTCACTGCCGCGTCTGTTTGCCGACGACCACGCCGACGGAACTTTAGAACAGATGCTGCTGTCAACCCATCCGCTAGCGCTGCTTGTATTCGGCAAAACGATGGCGCACTGGGTCGGCTCCTGCCTGCCACTGGTGCTGCTGTCGCCAGTGCTGGCTCTGCAGTTTGATTTGTCCGCGTCGGCTACCGGGGTGCTGGTGCTGTCGCTGCTGCTGGGAACGCCCATTTTGAGCCTGGTGGGCTCAATGGGTGCTGCTCTGACGGTCGGTTTGCGTGGCTCCAGTGTGTTGCTGTCCTTGCTGGTGCTGCCTTTGACCATTCCGGTGCTGATTTTTGGCGCCGGTGCCGTTGAGGCGCACACCGCCGGACTGGGCGTGGCAGGGCATTTCTCGTTGCTGGGGGCGCTGCTGATCGTCGGGCTGCTGGCCGCACCCTGGGTGTCGGCTGCGGCACTGCGGATTTCGATGGAATAAGCGGACCATGCGCGGGATCAGGCTGAATAAAATGACACGGATGATTGAGGAATCAAGACAAGTGCCCACCAACAAGATCAACTGGTTTCAATATGCCGCGCCGCAGCGCTTTTACCGACTGGCTGGAGGCCTGATGCCCTGGTTTACGGTGTTTAGCGTGCTGCTGGCCGTCTACGGTCTATACCTTGGCCTGTGGGTGGCGCCCACCGATGCCACGCAGGGCCAAGCCTACCGGATTATTTTTGTCCACGTGCCCACGGCCTGGATGTCAATGGTGATTTACGTCGCCATGGCCGGCTGGGCGGGCGTCGGGCTGGTTTTCAACTCACGCCTGTCGTCCATGATGGCTTGCGCGCTGGCCCCAACGGGCGCACTGATGACGGTATTGGCGCTCTGGACGGGTGCGCTGTGGGGTAAACCGACCTGGGGCGCATGGTGGGTGTGGGACGCACGCCTGACATCTGAACTGGTTTTGCTTTTTTTGTACATCGGTTTCATGTCCCTGCATGCATCGATTGATGACGTGCGCCGGGCCGACCGCGCTGCGGGGTTATTGGCATTGGTTGGCGTGGTGAACGTGCCGATCATTTATTTTTCAGTCAAATGGTGGAACACCCTGCACCAGGGCGCATCCGTCAGCTTTAAAGGCACGAGCATGGCCACACCCATGCTGATTGCCATGCTGGTCATGGCACTGGCTTTTTGGGCTTACTGCATTGCAGTGGTGCTCAAGCGGGTACGGGTCATCATTCTTGAACGTGAACGCCACACCGCCTGGGCGCGTGCCGAAATGGGGGTCGTGTGATGTGGAATAGCGCCAGTGATTTTTTAGCGATGGGCGGCTACGGTCTTTATGTTTGGGGGTCTATGGGTGCCTGCCTGCTGGTTTGCATCCTTGAGCCGGTCACACTTAACCTCAAGCGCCGTGCGCTTTTGTCTGAGGCGCGCCAGCAGGGCGCGCCAGATACGGGACAATTCGAGTCATGAAACCAAGAAGCAAACGACTGATAGCGATTGCCTGCGGGCTTGCTGCCCTGGGTGTGGCTACTGCGCTGGTGCTGAATGCCTTCAACAGCAATCTGGTGTTTTTCTTCAGCCCCACACAGGTTGCGGCCAACGAAGCCCCACAGGGCCGAAGCTTTCGCATTGGCGGCTTGGTGGAGGAAGGCAGCATCAAGCGTGAAACCCAAGGACTGACGACCCGTTTTGTGGTCACCGATCTGGCCAAGACGATTCCTGTCACCTACACCGGACTGCTGCCCGACCTGTTTAAAGAAGGCAAAGGCGTGGTGGCGCAGGGCAAACTGGGCGCCGACGGCATCTTCAGGGCTGACCAGGTACTGGCCAAGCATGATGAAAACTACATGCCGCCGGAAGCCGCCACGGCCTTGAAAAACGCCGCAGCGGGCAAGCCGCAACAAACCAGCGCTACCCTCAAACAACCCCCCTAAGCAGCTTAGCCCTTAGCCCTTAGCCCTTAGCCTCTTAACCGAACCAACCATCAAGCCACCATGATCAGTGAACTCGGCCACTTCGCCCTTATTTTGGCCTTCATGATGGCGCTGTCGCAAAGTGTGCTGCCGTTGATTGGCGCACACAAAGGTAACGCCGCCTGGATGGCACTGGCACGGCCTTCAGCACGCGGGCAATTTGTGTTTGTAGCGATAGCCTACGGATGTCTTACCTATGCGTTTGTCACCAATGACTTTTCGGTTCAGCTGGCGGCGCAGCATTCCAACAGCATGCTGCCTTTGGTTTACAAATTCACCGCCGTATGGGGAAACCACGAAGGTTCGATTTTGCTGTGGGCACTGATTTTGGCGGGCTGGACGTTGGCAGTGTCCATTTTTTCAAAGCAGCTGGATGACCGCATGGTGGCGCGTGTGCTGGGCGTGATGGGTTTGATCAGCTGTGGTTTTATTTTGTTCACTTTACTCACGTCAAACCCCTTCATCCGACTGCTTCCCGCCGCGCTCGATGGGCAAGACCTGAACCCTTTGCTGCAAGACCCCGGCATGATCATCCACCCGCCCATGCTGTACATGGGTTATGTGGGTTTTGTAGTGGCGTTTGCTTTTGCGATTGCGGCGCTGCTGTCAGGCCGACTTGACGCTGCCTGGGCGCGCTGGTCGCGTCCGTGGACCACCGTTGCCTGGTGCTTTTTGACGGTAGGCATTGCCCTTGGCAGTTTTTGGGCGTACTACGAATTGGGCTGGGGTGGCTGGTGGTTTTGGGACCCGGTCGAAAACGCTTCCTTTATGCCCTGGCTGGTCGGTACCGCGTTGATTCATTCACTGGCCGTGACTGAAAAGCGCGGCGGCTTCAAAATGTGGACGGCCCTGCTGGCCATCATGACGTTTTCACTCTCGCTGCTCGGCACGTTCATTGTTCGTTCGGGCGTACTCTCATCGGTTCACGCCTTTGCGACTGACCCAGCGCGCGGCGTCTTTATTCTGGGCTTTTTGTTGGTTGTGATTGGCGGGTCACTGGCACTGTTTGCCTGGCGCGCGCCGCATGTGGGTTTGGGCGGCAGCTTTGAGCCGGTGTCGCGTGAATCCATGCTGCTGGCCAACAATGTGTTGCTGGTGGTGGCCGCTGCTGCGGTTCTGCTGGGCACCATTTACCCGCTGGTGATTGACGCACTCGGCATGGGCAAACTGTCAGTTGGCCCGCCGTATTTTGTAGCGGTGTTTGTGCCCTTGATTGCACCTGCTTTGTTCTTGATGGGTGTTGGCCCCATGACCCGTTGGCGCCAGGCTGAAGTGATGGACCTGGCCAAGCGCCTACGCTGGGCGATTGGCGTCAGCATTGCAAGTGCCATCATCGCGCCTATGCTGCTGGGCAGCTGGACGCCCATGACCGGCCTTGGCTTGCTGCTGGCGATGTGGGTGGCAAGCACAGCTGTGCTGAACCTGATCACCAAATTGCGCGAGCACCGCTCCCCCAGCTGGCTGGCCCGCTTTGTAGCGCAGCCCGGCAGCTACTACGGCATGCTGCTGGCGCACTTTGGTATTGCGGTGTTCATTGTTGGCGTGACCGTGGTGAGCAGTTTTCAGAGCGAAAACGATGTGCGCATGGAGCCCGGTGAAACAGCGACCGTTGGCGGCTACACCTTTAAGCTGGACAACGTGGTGCAGGCCAAGGGCCCGAACTACTCTTCAGCACGCGCGACATTGACTGTGACGGATGGCGACAAGACCATCGCCACTCTCAGCCCCGAACGCCGCATTTACACCGTGCGCAGCATGCCGATGACCGAAGTGGCGATTGACCGGGGCATCACCAGAGACTTGTATGTGGCGCTCGGCGAGCCTGTCAGCAGCACGGCGTGGAGCGTGCGCCTGCACCACAAGCCGTTTGTCAACTGGATCTGGTTTGGCTGCGTGCTGATGGCCCTCGGCGGCTTGCTGGCGGTGCTGGACCGGCGCTACCGTGCGGTAAAGGTCGCGGCTAAAAAAGCAGCCCCCACTGTTGAATCCGCCAAGCCCCTACTGGTTTCGCCTGTCGCAGCCAAAGAAAATACCGTGGTTCAGGCCTGATGAGCAGCAGTACCTTCAAGCGATTTCTGCCGCTGGGCGTTTTTGTCGTATTGGTCGGCTTTTTAGCCATTGGCCTCACGCTGAACCCGCGTGAAGTACCCTCGCCCCTCATCAACAAACCGCTGCCTCAATTCAAGTTGGCAGTATTGAGCCAACCCGACAAGACCATTGCCGCGCAAGACCTGTTGGGCAAGGTCTGGCTGCTCAACGTCTGGGCATCGTGGTGCGTGGCCTGCCGCATTGAGCACCCTGTACTGGTCGAACTTTCCAAAACCAGGCAGGTGCCCATCTACGGCTTGAACTACAAAGACAAGTCGCCTGCGGCCATGGCCTGGCTGGCTAACTTTGGCAACCCGTATGTTCAGTCGCTCATCGATGCTGATGGCCTGGTAGGGATTGACCTGGGCGTGTACGGTGTGCCCGAGACTTTTGTGGTCGACAAGCAGGGCGTGATCCGCTACAAGCAGATTGGCCCGGTCACGCCCGAGGCACTGCGGGACACGATTTTGCCGCTGGTTAAAAAACTCTCGGCCGGTTAAATGCTCAGGCATCTCCTCATCGTCTTGTTCATCTGCTCAAGCTTGAATGCGCAAGCCAAAGTGGCGGCCAATACATCGGCAGACCCGGCCCTTGAGGCCCGCATGATGGTGATTGCCGAAGAACTGCGTTGTCTCGTGTGCCAGAACGAAACCATTGCCGCGTCGCATGCCGATCTGGCGATTGACCTGAAAAACCAGATCCGCATCAAGCTCACGCAGGGCCAGTCGCAAAAGCAAATCCTGGACTTCATGGTCGAGCGTTACGGCGACTTTGTGCTCTATCGCCCACCGCTTAAAACCACCACCGTGCTGCTGTGGCTGGGGCCGTTTACTTTGCTGGCGATTGCCGTGCTGATGCTGGTGCTGAACGTCAGGCGGCGCAGGCGTAGCGCCCAACCTGCGGCATTGAGTGACGCAGACATCGCCAAAGCCAGACAGCTGCTGGCCAACCCACCTCAAAACTAAAACATGATCGCTTTCTGGATATCCGCCGTGCTGCTGCTGGTGTTGGCCCTTGTGCTGGTTCTGCCTGCCTTGCTCAGGTCAAAAATCAACAGCGAAAAACAGACTCACAGCGCAGCCCAGGCCAATCTGTCCGTTCTGCGCAGCCAGCTGACACAGCTTGATGCTGACTTTGCAGCGGGCAGCATCAATGCCGACCAATTGGCACTTGCAAAAAGTGAGATTGAACGCCGCACCCTTGAAGAAGAAAGCACGCCCGAAACTGCCGTTGCCACAGCCAGGTCAAAACGTACTGCCTGGGCGCTTGGCTTGACCATCCCGTTGCTGGCACTCGGCTTTTACGGCTTTTTGGGCAATGTTCAGGCGCTGGACCCCGTTAATCTGCAGGCCAAGGCAGATACCGAGCCCACGCCCGAGCAAATTGAGGCGATGGTCAGCGCATTTGCTGCCCGCCTGGAGGCCGTGCCCGCCAACCAGCCGCCCGACCCCAAGGCCTGGGAAATGCTGGCCCGGTCATATGCTGCGATGCAAAAGTTTCCTGAGGCCAACAAAGCCTACAAGCGCGCGGTGGAGCTGAACCCCGGCAACGCCCAGATGCTGGCCGATCACGCCGACGTGGTGGCCATGTTACAAGGCCAGAGCATGCTGGGCGAGCCATCCCGATTGTTTGAGCGTGCGTTGGTGCTGGACCCAAACAACCTGAAAGCCCTGGCTCTGGCGGGCAGCGCCGCGTTTGAGAAAAAAGAATTTGCCAAGGCGGTTCAGTTTTGGACCAAGGCCCAAGGGCTGGCGCCACCGGGCAGCGACTTTGCCAAAGGCCTGGCCAGCAGCGTTGAGGAGGCCCGGCTCGCGTTGGGTCAGACTGGCATCTCGCCAGCAGTCGCCAAGCCAGCGCCAACACCCCTTGTTGCCGCCAACATTCAAGGCGTGGTCAGCTTGTCAGCCGCCATGAAAAGCAAAGTCGCCCCGGACGACACCGTTTTCATCTTCGCCCGAGCCTCGCAGGGCCCGCGTATGCCGCTGGCCATTTTGAAGCGCAAAGCCAGCGAGCTGC
The DNA here is from genome assembly GCA_046303055.1 of Polaromonas sp. GTDB lineage: Bacteria > Pseudomonadota > Gammaproteobacteria > Burkholderiales > Burkholderiaceae_C > Polaromonas. Next base: position 36,262 of record JBKCGU010000157.1, on the reverse strand, counting down.
CGATCACCTTCACGCTGGACGACAGCACCGCCATGTCGGACGAACTCAAACTGTCCAGGTTCGAACTGGTCGTCGTCGGCGCGCGGGTGTCCAAGTCAGGCAACGCCCTGCCCCAAAGCGGCGATCTGGTGGGCCAAAGCGAACCCATCAAGGCAGGCGGCGGCAAATTGACACTGGTGATTGACGGCGTTCAGCCCTGAGACGCTGCGCGATTGTTCTTAACCGCCCAGAAGCGGCATTTACCCCTTAAAAGTGGCTTCAAGCCAATGACTATCTACACAAGCAGCTATGTATTTCGTAGTGTTGTTGATGCCGTGTATCGGCCTGAAAAAACAGCCAAATTCAACACTGCCTGCCAAGATCGGATGCCCCTGACCAAACCCACCAAAACTGCTGCTGTACAGCTCAAGGACATGACCCCGTCATGGGGCAGGCAAATCAATAGTGTGCCGGTTAAGGCGGTCTATCTTTCGCACCGACCCTGTGAGCTGGCTAGGCCGCGCAGGTCACTCGCCCAGGTTTGGGCATCGGTGTCAACCTGGATGCGCTCAGCGTCTAAAGATGTCAAGAGTGTTGTGCCTTGGATGCTGAAGGCATAGACCTCAACACCGTCAATTCGCACGGCGTGCACGCCGCCCTTGTCGAACTCAACGTCGACCGTACGTTGCCAGATGTTGCGAGCGGGCAGATAAAAAGCGTTGCAGGTCCACCTGACAACGCCATTGGGCAGTAAAGCGGGCGCCGAGCCAGCAGCGGCAGCTTGCAGGGCAGTGCAGACCAGACAAGGCCACAGGCAGGCTACAAGCTTGTTTTTGATGGAAAAAAAGCCGTTTTTAGGCATGGTGGATTCAAGACCAATAGGGAAATGGGCCATTAGCTCTTTTATTGATAGCATTATTCATGGCAGTTTGATGCCAACCCAAGTTGCTGGAAGATGTGCGCCGCGACCAGGTCTGGCCGCTCTTCATGTGCCAGATGGCCCAGACCGGGCAAAGTGATCAACTGCGGCCGCGCACAGGCCGACTTTGCGGGCCACAAGGCTACCAATTGCTCGGCCTGGCGTGGCTGCACGGTGTGGTCTTGGCTGCCCACAATAAGGCTGAGTGGCGCTGTCAGGCGCGGCAGGTCCCTCGCCAGTTGCGGCAAGTCCCAGTTGGCCATCATGCCCAGCGCGCCTGCAGCGTGGCCGGGGTTGCTGACCAGCTGGCCGTACAGCGCCATGCCTTCGGCATCCAGACGAGAGCCGGTGCTGTCGATCAGCTTTTGCAACACACTGGGGTGCGTGGCTTGCCAGGCAAACAGCGAAGGCACAAAGGGCAGCGCCGACATCAGCTTGGCCACTGGCGAAAACACCTGCCCTGCCAGCCCACCCAGCGGCTGCAAAGCGCCGTTGATGCTGACGATGTTGTCTGGACGGGCCAAGCCGTCGAGTGCCATGCGCACCGCCAGGGCAGCACCGGCTGAATGGCCAATCAGCAGTGTGGGACTGACATCAAGCAGCAGCAGCAACTCGCCAATCGCTTTGGCCATACCAGGCAATGACAGCTGCGAGGAGCTGGCACCGCCTTGCGGCATGCCGGTGAAGGCGTGGCCCGGTAAATCAAGCGACAGCACCTTGAAATACGGCGTCAACAAGGGTGCAAGGCCACGCCAGGAATGGGTGGATGCGCCTGTGCCGTGAATCAAAAGTGCGGTAGGCGCAGCAGGAAGTCCTGAATCGAACTGCTGGATATGCCAGCGCAGCCCGGCAGCTTGCACAAACTGGCTGTGCTGGCGGTGTGGCCATTTGAAACCGTCGCGCTCCCAGTTCAGTTGTTGGGTCATGGCCTTGTCGAGTTGTATCTGGCGCTATCTGGCCGAGGCGCTGGCCAACTGCACCACCCGTGACACCGCCTGCGCACCGGCATAGGGCAGCGGTACATAGGCGGCGCCCATCTCGGCGGCAAGGGCTTGGGCAGCAGGCTGCGGCTGAGGTGATGTGTCCAGCAACAAGGCGGTGATGCCGGTCAGCCGCATCTGCCGGGCAGCCGCGATGGCATCTTCAACAGCTTTGGCCCGGCCCGGGGAGCCGTCACGCGCAATGTTGCCGCGCCCGTCGGTCAGCAGCACCATGATGGGGGTTTCGCCCCGGCGGCTGATCAAGTGCGCCAGCTCACGTGCGGCATCAATGGCCGTGGCCAGCGGTGTGCCGCCGCCGCCGGGCAGCGCGCCCAGGCTGCGCTTGGCGCGCGCAAGAGAGCGGGTGGGCGGCAGCAGCAGCTCGGCGGTTGTGCCGCGAAAAGCCAACACCGCCACCTGGTCACGCCGCACGTAACAATCGGCCAACAACAGTTCAACGGCGCCTTTGGCTTCAGCCAGCCGATGCAATGCGGAGGAGCCCGATGCATCCACCACAAACAGTGTCGTGGTTTGCCCCACCTGCTTGAAGCGGGTGACATGGAAGTCTTCTCGCCGCACGTGGATGCGTTGGCGCGTTGCATCTGGCGGTGTCGGGTTTTGACGCTCGCGCAGCTTTTGCCAGGGCGCGGCGGCGCGCAGTGTTTCAATCACGTTCAGGCGTGCGCCTGCACGTGGCTCGCCTCGCCTGGCACCCATCGGCCGGCCACGGGTCTGGCTTTTTTGCACTGCACCCGAGCGGCCCGCAGCCTGGGCACGCGCCTTGGCCGCCTGGCCCACTTGGAGTGCGGCCAGCAGGCCGTCCGGAATCGCAGACTGGGCCGCATCCAGTACGCTTTCAGCAAGGGCTTCGCTGTGACTTATGTCTTGCTCGTCAGGGGAAAGTGGCGCGTCAGGCGGCGTGTCGGGCTGGTTTGTCGATTCGCGCTGCTTTTTGTCTTGTTGCTCGTCTGCTTGCTCGCCTTGTTCGTTTTGCTGATCGGTTGGCGTGTCGTCCGGCTCTTGGCCCGGCTGCGGCTGTTGTTCGGGTTCAGCTTGGCCGGACGGCAATTGGGTTGCACGCGGCGCCAGCACCAGTCGCGCTGCCAACGCGGTATGGGCTTCATTGACCTCCAGAAGGCCATCGAGTGCTGCCGCGCATCGCGCAACCTTGATCGCAAAAATAGGCGCACGCAGTGAGTAAACACCCAGCGCCAAAGCAGCGGCACAAAGGGCTTGTACAACATCATCTGACACACTGATGCGAGGCAGAATTTCTCTGGCGAAGGCAATGTCTTTAGCCTGCCAGTGACTGTCCTCATCGTTTTCATCGCTCTCTTTGAGTCTGATCAAGAACGCCAGTCGGTCAAGCAGTGCCGTCGGCACTTGCTCATCGTCGGCCAGACCTTCGTCCAGCGCTACTACCCCAAGGCGTGCAGGCAATTTAAGCGCCAGACCGTCTCGCTCTATCGCGACTTCCTGCGTGTCCAGCACAGCTGCCAGCCGGGCGGCGGTCGCGATTGGCAAACGCTCTGCCATGGCCAGCAACACCACACCACCATCAGCGTGAGCCAGTACGCCCTGTTGCGCAATGGGACGACCTGCGCTCAGCGTGGCGCCCAGGTCCAGACCGCCCAGCAAGGCAGCATCATTGATATTGAGCGGGATCCGGCGCTGCGGTGTGCCCGCCGGGAGCAGCTTTTTTAGCAGCGCCAGCCAATCGTCGCGTGATTGACAAGCCGATGAGCGCAAGGCGACACCACCCAAACCGCAGGGATCGACAGCAAACAAAGCTGCGACCAATCCGCTCATCACTCGCCCATCAGCTCGGCCACTGCCCGGTCAACACGGACGGTAGAGCCAGAATCATCCAGAGGGTTACGGCGCAAACGGTGGCGCAGCGCAGGGGCGGCAATCCGTTTGAAATGCACGTCTGTGATGGCCGATTCGCCTAGCAGCGCGGCATAGGCACGCGCAGCGCGAATCAGCGTCAAGTCCCCGCGCAGCCCGTCGGTGCCTAGGGCCATGCACAGCTGTGCAGCGCGCTCGCGAGCGGCATCGCTGATCCGCACAGCGTCCAGGTGGCTGCGGCCTGCAACGATACGTTTACGCGTTTTCTCATCGTCTTTTTTCCACTGCTCAATGAATGCTGCAGGGTCATGTTCAAACGCATCACGGCGCTTGACAACTTCAACACGCCCGGCCAAATCGGTCGGCGTTTTAACTTCAACCGACAAACCGAAACGGTCAAGCAACTGGGGGCGCAGTTCGCCCTCTTCAGGGTTGCCGCTGCCCACCAGGACAAAGCGGGCCGGATGACGAACACTCAGGCCCTCGCGCTCGACCACGTTCTCGCCCGAGGCAGCCACGTCGATCAGCAAGTCCACCAAGTGGTCTTCCAGCAAGTTGACTTCATCGATGTACAGAAATCCTCGATTGGCCCGCGCCAACAGGCCCGGCTCAAAGGCTTTGACCCCTTGGGACAAAGCGCGCTCCAGGTCAAGCGCGCCGACCACGCGATCTTCAGTTGCACCCAAGGGTAAGTCGACCACAGGCACGGTGATCAAGTGACTTTTAACTTGGGCCTTTGGAGCCTCAGCGCCCCCGGCAATATAGGGGCGAGCCGGGTCGCTGTTATAGGGACAACCCACAACTGCGCGCATCTTGGGCAGCAGCGCAGCCAGCGCCCTTACGGCGGTTGATTTACCGGTCCCCCGGTCACCGAACACCAAGATACCCCCAATGGCCGGATCAACAGCAGCGATCAAAATCGCCAGCTTCATTTCGTCTTGACCCACTATTGCAGAAAAAGGAAACGATATTGCCATGCAAAACGCTTAGTTTAAAAGGTTCCCCAACGCAAAACGCCTACATGACGTAGGCGTTTTGGTCTGGTGAAACTCACCAGAAAAATGGTTGCGCGGGCAAGATTTGAACTTACGACCTTTGGGTTATGAGCCCAACGAGCTACCAGGCTGCTCCACCGCGCGGTATCGTTAGATTATAGCTTATTCGGCTTTCACCGCTTCAGCAGTAGTGGCATCCACATCAGGACGGTCCACCAGTTCGACCAATGCCATCGGTGCGTTGTCACCCACACGGAAACCCATTTTCAGGATGCGTGTATAACCGCCGGGACGTGTTTTGTAGCGTGGGCCGAGTTCAGCGAACAATTTGACCACCATGTCGCGGTCACGCAGACGGTCGAAAGCCAGGCGCTTATTAGCGAGCGTTGGCTCTTTGGCCAGCGTGATCATCGGCTCAACCACCCTGCGCAACTCCTTGGCCTTGGGCAAAGTCGTTTTGATGGCCTCATGCTGCAGCAACGAATTCATCATGTTACGCAGCATGGCGAGGCGGTGCTCGCTGGTTCGATTGAGTTTACGTAGTCCGTGTCCGTGGCGCATGATGAGTTTCCTTTTAATTACTCTTTAATTCTAGGCAGCCGTATCAGGTACTGCCCTTTTCGCGATCGTCGTCATTCCCTCTGGAATGAAGTTTCTTCAGTGCTTGTCGAGACCAGCGGGTGGCCAGCTTTCAAGGCGCATACCCAACGTCAATCCGCGGGAAGCAAGCACTTCCTTGATTTCGTTGAGCGACTTGCGACCCAGGTTTGGTGTCTTGAGCAACTCGTTTTCAGTGCGCTGGATCAAGTCGCCGATGTAATAAATATTTTCAGCTTTCAGGCAGTTAGCAGAACGAACCGTCAACTCAAGCTCGTCCACAGGGCGAAGCAAAATCGGGTCAAACTGCTGCGAACTGCGCTGTACTTGTGGGTTGAAATCAGGTAACTCATTGCCTTCAAGCTGGGCGAACACAGCCAGTTGCTCCACCAGAATTTTGGCAGAGGCACGAACTGCATCTTCAGCGGTTACGGCGCCGTTGGTCTCGATCTCAAGGACCAGCTTGTCCAGATCGGTGCGCTGCTCAACGCGAGCGCTTTCAACAATGTAGCTCACGCGCTTGACAGGAGAGAACGATGCATCCAGAACAATCCGGCCGATTGACTTGGTCGACTCGTCACCATAGCGGCGAATGTTGCCCGGCACATAACCGCGACCGTTTTCAACCTTGATCTGCATATCAATTTTGCCGCCCTGCGACAAATTCACAATGACATGTTCAGGGTTGATGATTTCAACATCGTGGGGCGTTTGAATATCAGCAGCAGTTACAGGACCGGCGCCGTCTTTACGCAGGCTCAGTGTTACTTCGTCACGGTTGTGGAGTTTGAACACCACGCCCTTGAGGTTCAACAAAATGTTGACAACATCTTCCTGCACACCGTCAATGGACGAATACTCGTGCAGGACACCAGCAATTGTCACTTCGGTGGCGGCATGGCCAACCATGGATGACAACAAAACGCGGCGCAGGGCGTTACCCAGCGTGTGGCCGTAGCCACGCTCGAACGGCTCGAGCGTCACTTTTGCGCGATTAGCGCTCAGTTGCTCGACATGAATAGTTTTTGGTTTCAGTAAATTAGTCTGCATGCAATCTTCCTCTCAATACCCTCGGTTCGTTACACCGATAAGGCCGACGGCGTGGCAAGCACGCCGCAGGAACGAAATTAGCGTGAGTACAACTCGACGATCAACGACTCGTTGATGTCGGCTGCGAACTCGTCACGGTCTGGCACTTTCTTGAATGTGCCTTCACCTTTGTCAATGCTCACATCCACCCAGGATGGCATGCCCACTTGCGTCGCCAGTTGCAGGGCTTCTGCAACCCGAGTCTGCTTTTTGGACTTGTCGCGCACAGCGATCACGTCACCCACTTTGACCATATACGAAGGTATATTGACTGAGCCGCCATTAACCACGATGGCTTTGTGAGACACCAACTGACGGGCTTCAGCGCGAGTTGAACCAAAACCCATGCGGTACACCACGTTGTCAAGACGCGACTCAAGAATGAACAACAAGTTGGCACCCGTGTTACCTTTGCGGCGGTCAGCCTCTTCAAAGTAACGGCGGAATTGCTTTTCCAGCACGCCATACATGCGCTTGACCTTCTGCTTTTCGCGCAACTGCAGACCAAAGTCCGATGTGCGAGTACCAGAAGTGCGACCATGCTGGCCCGGCTTCGAGTCAAACTTGGCTTTGTCAGCGATCGCGCGACGGGCGCTTTTTAAGAATAAGTCCGTACCTTCACGGCGGGACAGTTTGGCCTTGGGGCCCAGGTAACGTGCCACTTGAATTTCCTTTTGTCATCTGCTGCATTACTGCAGGAGCCTTCGGCTAAAACTTTACAGTTTTGGCCTAACGGCGGTGGGCTTTGGTAAAACGCTTCGCTGCCGTGACGACCATTCGGTGTCACAACGCAAAACAACGAAATTAAATGCGACGGCGCTTCTGTGGGCGGCAGCCGTTGTGCGGCACAGGTGTTACGTCAGCAATCGAGTTGATGCGGATGCCCAACGCACCCAAAGCACGAACCGATGACTCGCGACCAGGACCTGGGCCCTTGATTTCAACGTCAAGATTCTTGATGCCTTGTTCGATTGCAGCGCGACCCGCCACTTCAGAAGCCACCTGGGCCGCAAAAGGCGTCGATTTACGCGAGCCCTTGAAACCCTGACCACCGGATGAAGCCCAGGACAAGGCGTTTCCCTGGCGATCGGTGATCATGATGATGGTGTTGTTGAACGATGCATGCACGTGTGCAATGCCATCGGCAACGTTCTTGCGAACTTTCTTGCGGACACGCTGAGCTGCCGCGTTGTTTTGTGCTTTTGCCATTGTGTTCTTTGCCTATCTCTTGCTTATTTCTTCAGGGACGCTGCGGCCTTGCGCGGCCCCTTGCGGGTACGTGCGTTCGTACGGGTGCGCTGACCACGCATGGGCAGCCCACGGCGATGACGGAAACCACGATAGCAACCGATGTCCATCAAGCGCTTGATGTTCATTGTGGTCTCTCGGCGCAAATCACCCTCAATGGTGAACAGAGCGATCTGATCACGGATTTTTTCCAGATCACCGTCCGTCAGGTCTTTGACCTTTTTGGAATAGGCAATGTCACAAGCTTCGCAAATCTTGCGAGCGCGCGTGCGACCAATGCCAAAAATAGCGGTCAAGCCGATTTCAGCGTGCTGCTGCGGCGGAATATTGATACCAGCGATACGAGCCATATGAATCCTCTAAAACTCTTGAAATCAGCCTTGACGCTGTTTGTGGCGTGGGTCTGTGCAAATCACGCGAACGACGCCCTTGCGACGAATAACTTTGCAGTTGCGGCAAATTTTCTTGACCGAAGCTGAAACTTTCATTTCTTTTCTCCTAAAACTTAAATCTGTTTAACCGCCGAGCGTCGTTTTGAAGTTTGCTTTTTTAAGCAACGACTCGTACTGCTGCGACATCATGTAATTTTGAACCTGTGCCATGAAGTCCATCGTCACGACCACAATGATCATCAACGACGTGCCGCCAAAATAAAAGGGCACGTTGTATTTCAAAATCAAGAACTCGGGCAGCAAACATACGAACGTAATGTAGACCGCACCTGCCAGCGTCAGACGAACCAGAATTTTGTCGATGTAGCGAGCCGTCTGGTCACCGGGACGGATACCAGGAATGAACGCTCCACTTTTCTTCAAATTGTCCGCCGTCTCGCGACTGTTAAAAACCAAAGCCGTGTAGAAAAAGCAGAAAAACACAATCGCACTGGCATACAACAACACATAAATCGGCTGCCCTGGCGTTAAAGTACCAGCGATATCCTTCAGCCAGCGCATGCTTTCGCCAGTGCTAAACCAGCCCACAACAGTCGCTGGCAACAAAATAATGGACGAAGCAAAGATTGGTGGGATCACACCCGCCATATTCAGCTTCAGAGGCAGGTGCGAAGACTGACCACCGTACACCTTGTTGCCCACTTGACGCCTGGCGTAATTCACCAAAATCTTACGTTGGCCACGCTCAACAAACACGACAAAGTAGGTTACCAAGACAACCACTGCAATGATAGCGATGGCCACCAAAATACTCATGGCACCCGTTCGGATCAGCTCCAGCAAACCCCCGACTGCGCTTGGCAGGCCAGCAGCGATACCGGCAAAAATCAGGATTGAAATTCCATTACCCAAACCACGCTCGGTGATTTGCTCGCCAAGCCACATCAAAAACATCGTCCCCGCTGTCAGGCTGACCACTGTAGTCATGCGAAAACCGAAGCCCGGAACCAGTACCAGACCAGGAGAACTCTCGAGTGCAACAGCAATGCCAATCGACTGAAACAACGCCAGGCCCAGCGTACCGTAGCGGGTGTACTGCGTAATCTTGCGGCGACCGCCTTCACCTTCTTTTTTAAGCTGCTCAAACGTCGGCAAGACATACGTCAGCAGCTGCATGATGATCGAGGCGGAAATGTAGGGCATGATGCCCAATGCAAAGACAGTGAACCGCGACAACGCGCCGCCGGAAAACATATTGAACAAGTTCAATATGCCTCCCGATTGACCCTTGAACAACTCTTTTAACTGGCCGGGATCAATGCCCGGCACTGGAATATGTGCACCGACGCGGTACACCACCAGCGCCAACAGCAAAAAGATCAGGCGGTTTCGCAGGTCACCGAACTTGCCGGTTTTTGCAATTTGAGCCGCGTTGGTTGCCACTGGTTAATCCGTTACTGCTTTACTTGGAATCAGCGGGCGCAGAAACCATGCCACCGGCCGCTTCAATGATGGCCTTGGCGCCCGCAGTAGCGCCGATACCGTTCAATTTCACGGCCTTAGTCAACGTACCCGACTTGATGACTTTGACGTTTTTAGCAAGCTGCCCAACCAAGCCGGCGGTTTTGAGCGCCAGCAAATCAACTTCAGGCAAACCGAGCAGTTCCAGAGCAGTCAAGCTGACTTCAGCATTAAATTTTAGCAACTGTGACTTAAAACCACGCTTGGGCAAACGACGCTGCATTGGCATCTGTCCGCCTTCGAAGCCAACTTTGTGGTAGCCACCAGCACGAGATTTTTGACCTTTGTGACCACGGCCTGCTGTTTTTCCAATGCCCGAACCGATACCACGACCCACACGTCGCTTGTAATGTTTGGCACCTTCACCAGGCTTGATTCCATTTAATTCCATATTGAATTCCTATTGAGCATCAAGCTCAGACAATCTTGACCAGGTACGCGATTTTGTTGATCATGCCGCGCACTGCGGGTGTATCCTCTAATTCGCTCACGCTATTGACACCACGCAAGCCCAGACCGCGGACGGTGGCGCGATGTGACTCTTTGGTGCCAATCGGGCTGCGAACCAGCCGGACTTTCAATTTGTTTTCTGTTGTCATTTTGTAATCCTCAAGCCGACGCTTTAGCCGAAAATTTCTTCAACTGACTTACCACGCTTGGCCGCAATATCCGAAGCAGTCGTCGATTTGTTAAGCGCATCCAGAGTTGCACGCACCATGTTGTACGGGTTGCTCGAGCCATGGCTTTTAGCCACGATGTCGGTGATGCCCATGACTTCAAAAACGGCGCGCATCGGGCCGCCAGCAATGATGCCCGTACCCTTGGCCGCCGGCATCATCATGACGTTTGCAGCACCCCAGTGACCCGACACCTTGTGATGAATAGTGCCGTTTTTCAAGGACACCTTGTTCAAATTGCGACGCGCTTCTTCCATGGCTTTTTGCACGGCAGCAGGCACTTCTTTTGACTTGCCTTTGCCCATGCCAACACGACCGTCGCCATCGCCGACTACCGTGAGTGCAGCGAAACCGAGAATACGACCGCCCTTGACTACTTTTGTCACGCGGTTAACCGCGATCATTTTTTCCTTCAGACCATCGTCTGGAGCGTCGTTTGCTGATTTAGCTTGAAACTTGGCCATACGTCTATTCCGATCTTCTTAAAACTGCAGGCCAGCTTCGCGGGCTGCATCAGCCAGCGCTTTCACGCGGCCATGGTACGCAAAACCAGCACGGTCAAACGCAACTTTCTCAACACCCGCAGCTTTTGCTTTTTCAGCAATGCGCTTGCCAATGGCTTGCGCAGCAGCGACATTGCCGCCTTTGCCTGAAGCGCCAATTTCCTTGCGGACTTCGACTTCGGCGGTAGATGCAGCAGCCAGAACCTTGGAGCCGTCGCCAGAAATGACGCTGGCATAAATGTGCAGATTGGTACGGTTTACCGTCAGACGGGCAACACCTTGTGTGGCGATGCGGATCCGGGTTTGACGTGAACGACGCAGGCGCTGCTCTTTTTTGGTCAACATGATGCAGCTCCTTATTTCTTCTTGGTTTCTTTGATCGTGATCTTCTCATCCACGTAGCGGATGCCCTTACCCTTGTAAGGCTCAGGAGGACGAACAGCACGCACTTCAGCAGCGATCTGGCCAACACGCTGGCGGTCAGAACCCTTGATCACAATTTCAGTCGGCGTTGGCGTTGCGACAGAAATACCGGCCGGCATCACGAAGTCCACAGGATGCGAATAACCCACTGTCAGGTTCAACTTGGTACCTGCTGCGGCCGCTTTGTAACCCACCCCAACCAGGCTGAGCTTTTTCTCAAAGCCCTGGGTCACGCCGACCACCATGTTGTTCACCAGCTGACGCATGGTGCCAGACATGGCATTGGCTTCGCGCGAGTCGTTCGCTGGTGCAAAGCTCAGCTTGCCACCATCTTGCGTGATGATGACGAGCGCATTTTGAGCCAGAGCCAAGGCACCCAGAGCGCCTTTGACATTGATCTGGTCTTGCTTGAGGGCCACATCCACACCGGCTGGCACAGACACTGGCATTTTTCCTACACGGGACATTTCAGTTACTCCTCAATGCCGCGATTAAGCTACGTAGCAAAGCACTTCACCACCGATACCGGTAGCTCGCGCTTTGCGATCAGTCATAACGCCTTGTGGCGTCGTGACAATTGCCACACCCAAGCCATTCATGACTTGAGGAATGGCTCCATGACCTTTGTACACACGAAGACCAGGGCGGCTGACGCGCTCAATGCGCTCAATCACGGGTTTGCCTGCGTAGTACTTCAGGGCGATTTCCAGCTGAGACTTGCCGTCATCCGTCTTGATCGAGAAGCCATCGATGTAGCCCTCATCCTTCAAAACCTGCGCGATGGCAACCTTGACTTTTGACGATGGCACCTGGACAACGGCTTTTTCAACCATTTGTGCGTTCCGAATGCGTGTCAGCATGTCGGCAATAGGATCACTCATACTCATTTTGCGGTTCTCCTATGCTTACCAGCTTGCTTTGGTGATACCGGGGATATCACCAGCAAATGCCAACTCGCGGATCTTGGCGCGAGCCAAGCCGAATTGACGGAACGTACCACGCGGACGACCCGTGATCGCACAGCGGTTGCGCTGGCGGGTAGGATTGGCGTTGCGGGGCAACTTTTGTAACTCCAGACGAGCCAAGGCACGCTCATCGTCAGTGCGCTTGAAGTCGTTGGATGTCTTTTTGAGTTCTGCGTGTTTTTTTGCAAACTTGGCGACCAACTTGTCGCGCTTGATTTCGCGTTGCAGCAATGCTTGTTTTGACATGCGAGAGCCTCAGTTCTTGAACGGAAAACGGAAAGCGGTCAGAAGGGCTTTGCACTCTTCGTCGGTCTTGGCCGTTGTGGTGATACTGATGTTGAGTCCGCGCAAGGCATCAACCTTGTCGTATTCAATTTCAGGAAAAATGATCTGCTCTTTCACGCCGATGTTGTAGTTGCCACGGCCATCGAAGGCGCGACCAGAAATTCCGCGGAAGTCGCGAACACGCGGCAGGGCCACGGTCACGAAACGATCCAGGAACTCGTACATCTTGACGCCGCGCAGGGTCACCATGCAACCAATTGGCAAGTCTTCGCGGATTTTGAAACCGGCGATAGCTTTTTTGGCTTTGGTCACGACTGGTTTTTGGCCAGCAATTTTGGTCATGTCGCCAACAGCGCTGTCCATCACCTTCTTGTCGGCAACCGCTTCGCTCACACCCATGTTGAGCGTGATCTTGGTGATGCGGGGAACCTGCATCGGCGACTTGTAGCCGAATTTTTCGATCAGGGCGGGCGCGATTTTTTCGCGGAATTGCGTCTGCAGGCGAGCCTGCGTCGCAGCTTGTTGTGTGATTGTTTTAGCCATTTTTATGCAGCCTTGATTTCGTCGCCGCTGGACTTGAAGACGCGCACTTTTTTGCCGTCAGCCAACAGCTTGATGCCGACACGATCCGCCTTGCCAGACGCCGCATTGAAAATTGCGATGTTGGACTGGTGAATCGGCATGCTTTTTTGAACGATGCCGCCAGTGGTGCCTTTGAGCGGGTTCGGCTTGGTGTGTTTTTTCACCAAGTTGACACCCTCAACCAGCACATAAGCGTCATCGGTGCGCTGCGTGATGGTGCCGCGCTTGCCCTTGTCGCGACCTGCGATGACGATGATTTCGTCGCCTTTGCGAATTTTGTTCATGACGTGCCTTTACAGAACTTCAGGAGCCAGGGACACGATCTTCATGAACTTTTCAGTGCGCAGTTCGCGCGTCACTGGTCCGAAGATGCGGGTGCCGATGGGCTCCAGCTTGGCGTTAAGCAACACGGCTGCGTTGCCGTCGAATTTGACCAGCGAACCATCACCACGGCGAATGCCCTTGGCAGTGCGAACGACCACAGCACTGTACACCTCGCCTTTTTTGACGCGGCCACGAGGAGCAGCTTCTTTGATACTGACTTTGATGACGTCACCAACGCTGGCGTAGCGGCGTTTGGAGCCGCCCAGCACTTTGATGCACATCACGGATTTGGCACCCGTATTGTCAGCAACATCGAGTTTGGATTGCGTTTGAATCATTTAAATGTGTTCCCAACTTGCACCGGAAGGGCAAAGTCCCGCTTTCAGTCGCGAAGCTTTGTCAAGCCAGTCAGTCTTGGGCCCGTCGTCCACCTTGCAAACCACTTGCAAGACTTCCATTAGGCTGTTGTCCAGGTCTTCACTTTTTCAAGCGAAGCCTGCGAGTATTACCCAAGTTTGGGGCGTTGTCAACACAGTTCAGCGTAAAAACCCTATAAATTTATGAAGAGTCATTCTGACAGGCGAAAATACTGATCGCAAAGTCCCGGAGGCGCTGCCGGATAAGCGGTGCCCAGGCCGGTGAAAGCGGGAACCAGGTACACGTCGCCGCTGTCGGGTACGGTTTCGGCCAGGGCTTGCACTTTCGCCGCCGAACCAATGATTTGCAAGCCGTCACGCAGCCACTGGACGGTGGCGGGGTGTTGATTGCGCGTTGAAGTGGTGCCCTGGTCAAGTGCAAGGATGTAGCGCATGGCCGCAAGCGTCGCGGGTGCTGGTGTGTCATCTTCCCCAAGTCAAAACGCCCGGCTAACATGCCATGCATGACAAACCCCCAGCCATGCACCCTCTTTAAGCGCCGCCAGTTTCTGGTCAGCTCAGGCGCGGCTCTGTCGGCTGGCCTGGCGGGCTGCGCCTGGTCGCAAGCGACGACGCCTGCGCCAATGCTGCGGCTGATTGGCGAGACGCGTTTGCCGCACAAGCTCCAATACCAAAACTCCACCGTGGGCGGCCTGTCGGGCATAGACTTTGATGCGGCCAGTGGCGTGCTGTATTTGCTCAGTGACGACGGCGGCAGCCAGAGTCCGCCGCGCTTTTACACTGCGCGCCTGGCGATGACAGCAGACAAACTGGGCGGTATTGAGCTGACCGGCGCGACGTTTTTGCAAGGCCTGACATCGCCTGACCCGGAAGCCATCCGCTGGCACGCACCAAGCCAGAGCCTGCTGTGGACAAGCGAAGGCAACGCGCTGCTGCTAGCGCCGCCCAGCCTGCAACAAACCCGGCGGGACGGCACACTGGTGCGCACCTTTGAGCTGCCGGCCATGCTGGGCTTTGGGCTGCTGAGTGGTTCGCGTGTCAACAAAACCTTTGAGGGGCTGGCCATCACGCCCGATGGACAAAGCGCCTGGTTGGCAATGGAAGCCGCGCTGCGCCAGGACGGGCCAGAACCGACGCTACAAGCGCCCGGCGGGCCGTGCCGCTTCACGCAAATGGACATCGCCACGGGCAAAGCTGTGCGGCAAATTGCCTATGTGCCTGACGCCATTGCCCGTGCACCCTCCCCTCCCACGGCAGACGCCGACAACGGCGTGGTTGAAGTGTTGATGCTGGACGCGCACCGCATGCTGGTGCTGGAACGGGCTTACATGGCCGGTCTGGGCGACAAAGACCGCAACTCCATGCGGCTGTACGCGGTTGACACCCGCCAGGGCTCAGACACCTTGAACGTGCCCGCGCTCAAGCCTGGCAACCACACCCCCGCGCCCAAAACGCTGGTGGCAGACTTCGCCAGCTTCCCGGCTTTGAGCAGGCTGGACAATACCGAGGGCATGTGCTGGGGGCCAAATTTGCCCGGACTCCATGGCAAGCCGGGCAAGCGTACGCTGCTGTTTGTCAGCGACGACAATTTCAACCCGCGGCAGATCACGCAGTTTCTGGCTTTCGAATTTCTGGAATAAACGCAATAGACCCATGGCAACAACACATCACGACCACATCGCTTTTATTGGCGGCGGCAACATGGCCAGCGCCATCATTGGCGGACTGATCAAGCGCGGCGCGCCGGCCAGCAGCATTCAGGTGGTCGAACCGGTTGCGGAGCAGCGCGCCACCCTGACCGACAAATTCGGCATTGACGTGCGCGAAGAACCCGGCCCGCATTTGACCAGCGCCACTCTGGTGGTGTGGGCTGTCAAGCCGCAAACCTTCAAAGCCGCAGCGCTGCAAAGCCGCTTTCACACCCAGGCGGCACTGCATTTGAGCGTGGCCGCCGGCATTCGCTCTGACAGCATCGCCCACTGGCTGGGTACCGAACAGGTGGTACGGGCCATGCCCAACACGCCAGCCCTGGTGGGCAAGGGCATGACGGCGCTGTTTGCCCGGCCCGCCGTGTCGCTGGCAGGCCGGGGCATGGTGGACAGAGTCATCAACACCACCGGCGAGCACCTGTGGCTCAGCGATGAAACCCAGCTTGATGCCGTCACGGCCCTGTCGGGCTCCGGCCCGGCTTATGTTTTTTACTTTATCGAGGCCATGATTGAAGCCGGTGTGGCCATGGGCTTGACGCGCGAGCAGTCACACAAGCTGGCGGTTGGCACGTTTGTGGGCGCCTCTGCCCTGGCCGAGGCCAGCGATGAACCGGTTGAAATTTTGCGCTCACGTGTCACGTCCAAGGGCGGCACCACTTATGCGGCCATCACGTCGATGGATCAGGACAAGGTGAAAACCCAGTTCATGCGCGCCATGATGGCGGCCAAGCATCGGGCCAAAGAGATGGGCGATGAGTTTGGTTCGGCTTAACACTTGCTTCAAAGCGCGGCATACGACAACGCAATACCCGCAAACACGGTAAAACCGATCCAGTGGTTCAACCTGAACGCCTTGAAGCAGTCGTCACGCTGGCGTTTGCGAATCAGCCAGATGTGCCACAAGGCTTGGCCAAGCGCCAGACCAATCGCTATTAAATAAATAGCTGCGTATGCATGATTCAGTTGGGTTAACAGCACATTTAGCCATATAAAAAGATATAAAACGTAGCTGACAAGTACGGCCAGCACATCAAACCGCCCGAAGGTGATGGCTGAGGTTTTCATGCCGATTTTCAAATCGTCGTCCCGGTCAACCATGGCGTATTCGGTGTCGTATGCAATCACCCAAAACAGATTGCCGAGCAACAGCAGCCATGCAACAGCACTCACGCGCGACTGCACCGCAGCAAAGGCCATGGGAATGCCAAAGCTGAACGCCACGCCCAGCACCGCCTGCGGCATGGCCACAAAGCGTTTGGCAAACGGGTAAATGATGGCAATAGCCAGCGCCGCGAATGACCAGGCGATGGCGGTGATGTTGGTCGTTAACACCAAACCAAAAGCACACAGCGCAAGCACCGCGCCAACAGCCAAGGCCTCTTTGGCGGCCAGCTTGCCGCTGGTCACGGGTCGCTCGGCAGTGCGCTTGACGTGACGGTCAAAGTCACGGTCGGCCACATCGTTCAGGCAGCACCCCGCGCTGCGCATTAAAAAAGTACCGAGGATAAAAACAAGCGTCAGATGCCAACCCGGAAAGCCATGCGATGCGAGCCACAACGCAGACAGCGTGGGCCACAACAGCAGCAGCCAACCCGCTGGGCGGTCCCAGCGGATGAGTTGCAGGTAAAGGGCCCCCACGCTTTTCACTTTGTGTAATGCGCTGCACCTTGCAGGCCGCTGCTCGCCAGAGGCTTCGCTTCTGGCGCCTGTCCGAGTCTGCTCAAGCAGACTCGGAGACGCAGGCTTCAGCCCCGAGGGGGCTGTGCTTGCTAGGGGCGGCCCGTCGCGGCGCACGGCTGATCAGTCTTCAAGAAGCGACCTGAGCATCCACGCGGTTTGCTCATGCACCGTCAGCCGCTGGGTCAGCAAATCAGCCGTTGGTTCGTCACTGGCTTTGTCGGCCAGCGGGAACAGCTGGCGTGCGGTGCGGGCCACGGCTTCATGGCCGGTGACCAGAATGCGCACCATCTCCAGCGCCTTGGGCGGCACGCCCGGTGCATCGGGCACCGAGGCCAGCTTGCCAAATTGCGCATACGAGCCCGGTGCGGGGTGGCCGAGCGAGCGAATGCGTTCGGCAATCGGGTCCACCGCGGTCCACAGCTCGGTGTACTGCACCATGAACATCTGGTGCAGGGTGTTGAACATGGGGCCGGTAACGTTCCAGTGAAAGTTGTGCGTGGTCAGGTACAGCGTGTAGGTGTCGGCCAGCAAATGCGACAGGCCTTTGGCGATTGACGCGCGGTCTTTCTCACTGATACCGATATTGATGCCGATATTGATGCCGGGTTTGGATGCAGTTTTGGCCATGGTTTTCCTTGAACGGTTAAGACGTGTAATTTAGCAAATCAACGGTCATGACAAGCGCGTCACCCCAGGCAACTCACACGCATAAATCAGGTTGCGCAGTGCGGCGATCGCCTCATACCGGGTAAAGCTGCGGCGCCATACCAGCACCACCCGCCTTGAAGGAACATGGCCTTCAAAAGGCAGGTACTTGATGAAGGACGGTTGCTCGGCGGACACCTTGCTTTTTTTGCCGGCAGTGGGGGCAGCCAGTGCTTCTTTGGGCACGCCCAGACGCGGCACCAGTGTGATGCCCATGCCAGCGGCCACCATGTGCTTGATGGTCTCAAGCGACGAGCCCTCAAAGCTTTTTTGGATGCCGCCAGACGTGTTGGAAAAACGGGCAAATTCAGGGCAAACCTCCAGCACGTGGTCGCGAAAGCAGTGGCCATTGCCCAGCAGCAGCATGGTTTCTTTTTTGATTTCTTCTGCCGTGATGCTGCTGCGCGCCGCCAGGGGGTGCGCGCTGGGCACCGCCGCCATGAAGGGCTCGTCATACAGCGGCACCATCGCCAGATTGGTGTCGGGAAAGGGCTCGGCCAGAATGGCGCAGTCAATCTCGCCGTTACGCAGCTCGTCGAGCAGCTTGACGGTGAAATTTTCTTGCAGCATCAGCGGCATTTGCGGCAATGTGGCAATCGACTGCCGCACCAGGTCTGGCAGCAAATAGGGACCAATGGTGTAAATCACACCGAGGCGCAGGCTGCCCGCTAAAGGGTCTTTGCCGCGCTTGGCAATGTCCTTGATCAAATCAGCCTGCTCCAGCACGCTTTGCGCCTGGCGAACGATCTCTTCGCCGAGCGGCGTCACGGTGATCTCGTTGGCGTTGCGCTCAAACAGCTTGACCTGTAGTTCTTCTTCAAGCTTTTTAATCGCGACACTCAACGTGGGCTGCGACACATGGCAAGCGTCTGCGCCCTTGCCAAAGTGCTTTTCACGGGCAACAGCAACAATGTATTTGAGTTCAGTCAGCGTCATGGACCAATTGTCTGCTTTTTGCTCACCCTGCGGCTTTGTTGTTTTTCAATTGCCTGATCTCGTCAGCCGTATAGCCCGCCTGCAGCAGCAGCGCGTCGGTGTGCTCGCCCAGGCGCGGCGGGTTGCTGCGCACGCCCGGACGGCGGCCACCCATCGTGATCGGCATCAGTGGCACCTGCGTCTGACGACCGTCGGGCAACTGCATGGCCGCCAGCCCACCCGTGGCCAGCAGGTGCGGGTCATGAAACAAATCCTGCGGCTGCATGATGGGTGCAAATGGCAAGCCGTGGTCTTCAAACACGCGGCTCAGCTCCGCTGCGCTGTGGTGGGCCATGCGCTCGCGCAGCACCGGCATCAGCCAGTCGCGCGCGCGCACCCGGTCATTATTGGTCACCAGGCGCGGGTCGGCCTGCAAATCGGCCAGCTCAAACGCCTTGCAAAACACAACCCATTGCGTGTCGCTGACCACCGCCAGAAAAATTTGCTCGCCGCCCTTCACGTTAAACACGTCGTACACCGCCCAGGCAGAAATGCGGCTGGGCATGGGCGCAGCGGCCTGTCCGGTCACGGCGAACTGCATCATGTGCTGGGCCATCAAAAACACATTGTTTTCAAACAGGGCCGACTGCACTTCCTGCCCCTTGCCCGTGACAACGCGCTGCGCCAGGGCAGCCATGGCCCCCATCGCGCCAAACATGCCGCCCATGATGTCGTTCACGCTGGTACCGGCCCGCAGCGGGTCGCCCTCGCGGCCTGTCATGTAAGCCAGGCCACCCATCATTTGCACCACTTCATCAAGCGCGGTGCGGTGGTCATACGGGCCGGGCAAAAAACCTTTGTGGCTGACGTAAATCAGCCGCTCATTGCGCTTTGACAGCGCTGCATAGTCCAAGCCCAGGCGGGCCATCGTGCCGGGTTTGAAGTTTTCGCTGACGATGTCGGCGCTGGCAATCAGTTTGAGCGCGGCTTCCTTGCCGCCTGGGCTTTGCAGGTCCAGCGCAATGCTTTTCTTGTTGCGGTTGAACATGGCAAAAAAACCGGCGCCCGAGCCCATCAGCTTGCGCGTGTTGTCCCCCAGGAGTGGCTCGATTTTGATGACCTCAGCCCCCAGGTCAGCCAGCACCATGCCGCAGGTCGGGCCCATCACCATGTGGGTGAATTCAATGACCCGAATGCCTGCAAAGGGAAGAAGCGCAGCCGCAGTTTTGTCAGTCATTCACGTCACATTCACCAGGCTTGAGAGTCTCTGGGCACACGTCAGCTGGTCAACGACGCATGCACTTACCGACTATAAACCTGTGAATTTGCGAACCACCGGAAAGTACAGGGCGGCAGGCAGCAGCGCCAGGGCCTTCATGAAGAACGTAAAGCGCTTGGGAAAGTGAATTTCAAACTGACCTTTGGCCCAGCCTCGCAAAATTCCATCGGCAGCTTGCTCGGGTTTGATGAGGCCGGGCATGCTGAAGTTATTTTGCGCCGTCAGCGGTGTTTCCACGAAGCCCGGGCAAATCAAACTCACGCCAACATGGCTGTCCTTCAGGTCCACGTACAGCGTTTCTGCCAGGTTGATGAGCGCGGCTTTGGTCGGCCCATAGGCCAGGCCTTGCGGCAAGCCGCGGTAGCCCGCCACGCTGCTGACCAGGCTGATATGCCCCGCCTTGCGGGCCAGAAAGTGGGGCAGTACGGCAGACAGCAGGTACAGCGCGCCCACATAGTTGACCTGGTTGTGGCGCAGCATGTTGGCCACATCAAACTGGGTCGCGCGCATTTCTTTGTAGTAGCCTGCGCAATACAGCACCAAGTCCAGCGGGCCAGCGCTCAGGACGGTTTGCGCCGCGGCCTCGACTGACGCGGCATCGGAGGCGTCCATCGCCAGCACCGTGGCCCCGGGGTGCTCGGCAGCAAAGGTGTTCAATGCCTGCTGATTACGCGCCGAAACAATCACTTTTGCACCCTGCGCGTGCAGCGCATGCGCGGTCGCGCGGCCAATGCCGCTGGACGCGCCCACCAGCCACACGGTTTTGCCGCGCCAGTCGTCTAAAGGAAGGTTGTAAGGCATGGTCATGCTTTCTGTTGACTATTATTTTGATAGCTGATCGCGCATTTACCTATTGGCTTGGGCCAATTTGATGCCTGAGAAAAGCAAAAGAGGCTCTTTTCATCGCTTGACAAACGACAGGGTCACTTCACCGAGCTTGAAGCCAAACTTGCTCATGGTGGCTTTGTTCAGCATGACCTTGTCATTCATCAGGTACATCCAATCGTCAAACTGGACTTCGATTGTTTTTCCGTCAACCGGCAGATTCAGGGTGTAGCTCCAGCGGAAGGTGTTGCCCTTTTCTTCACCGTTGGCCTGGCCCACCACGTCGCCAGCCGTACCCAGGTACTTGCCGTCAGCGCCGCGCTTGAGCGTCCACACCCTGCGGTCTTGGGTGCCGTCTGAATAGGTAAAGGCCTCGTCCAGTACGCCGACCTCCTGGCCGGGCGCACCCGTCCATTTGCAGTCCATCACCACCGTAAAACGTTTGACAACTTTGCCCGACCGATCGGTGAAAACGCCGTATGCATCTATCGTGCCGTTGAAGTACTGGCGCATGTCGAGCACCGGTTTTTCACTGGCGTAGTCCGCTATTTGCGGCGAGGCGCAGCCTGCCAACAGAGCCATGCTGACAGTCAGCAGACACGCGATGCGGCGCGTTGATGTTTTAAACAAGGTCATGCGTTCGCCTTTAAATGTTCAGAGGAGGGCTGGATGATCAAAAAATACAAAGCGCCACCAGCTGCCAGCTTCAGCAAGCAAGGCAGCACGCAATACGCGGTGACCAGCGCATCCAGTGCCTCAGGGCTGCGTGCGCCGGGTGAATAGCCAAACAGACCGAGCAGCGGCAGCGCCAGACCAGCGGCCAGCGCCAGGTTGAGCTTGATGGCGAAGTTCCACCAGCCGAAGTACGCGCCTTCTGCCTTGCCTGAATCACCATTGCCTTGAATCACGCCCGCCAGCAGCGCACCGGGCAGCGCCAGGTCGGTGCCCAGTGCCACACCCGACAGGGATGTGATGACCAAAAACGCCGTGCTTTGCCCGGCGCCGACTTGTGTGGCCCATGCAAAAACGCCAACCGCCAGCGCCATGCCGCACAGCCAGGCTTTGGCCAGGCCAATCCGCTTGACAATGGCCAGCCAGCATGGGATCGACAGCGCAGCGGTTAAAAAATAGCTGCCCAAAAACAGCGGCTCCATGCTAGCGGGTACTTGTAGCCGGTCCTGAATAAAAAACAGCACCAGCGTGGCGGGCACCGCACTGGCAATGCCGTTGAGCATGAACACCAGCAACAGGCGCTTGAAGTTGCTGTGTTTGAAAGGTACCCAGATAGCCCCTGTCTGCGCGGCAGGGCTGGCTTTGGTGGCTGGTGGCACCGCGCGCGTCCAGGCCAGCCAGCCGATGGCAAGCGCTACAAAGAAAACAACTGTGGTGGCAGGCAGACCCAACGCCACAGGTGTGCTTGATGCCAGCACCACACCCACCAAGCCCAGCGATTCGCGCCAGGCGACGATCCGACTGCGCTCGGCCTCGTTGCCGCCCAGCATCGCGCCCCAGGACTGGTGCGAGACACTCAAAAAACTGTAGGCTGCGTAGGTCACCATCAGCATCGCACTGATCCACACCACCAGCGCACCGGGCGTTGTCACCTGCGGAAAAAACAGCAGCGCAAAACCCAGCGCCAGCAAAACCGCAGCCAACAGACCCACCCGAAGAACGGACGCGGCTGAACGCGCGAACAGACGATCGCTCAACCGGCCGAGCAGTGGGTCAATGAAGGCGTCAAACAAGCGTGCGCCCAGCAAAATGACGCCTAGCGTCGCCAACGGCACCCCGAAGGTCTTGGCATAGTAGTTGGGCAAAATCACATACAGCGGCAGTGCAACAAATGCCAGGGGCAGGCCTAAAAAGCCATAAGCCAGACCGTTGCGTTTGCCGAAAGGGCTTTCCACGTTCAGCCCAACCCCGCCAGCAGGGCTGCGCGCAGCTCGGGTTCTGATGTTTTGGGCGACAGCCAAATACCAAAAAACAAACGTGCAAATTCAGCGTCGCGAATCTCGCCCGTGGGTTTGCCGTTCAAGAGAAATTGCGCACCTACACCGGGGCGGTGAATGCCCATGACGCGGTCGCCTTTTTTGACATCCGGCAGCGCACGCATCATCTCGTCAATCCAGGCCTTGGCCTGAGCATCGCTGATGGATGCAGAGCGGCGCATCTCGGCGATAGAGCGCTCAGCAACATCCCGGTTGTCAAACCCGCGCAGGTAGGCCAGCTCCAGCGCAAACGGGTGCACCGCCAAAGCGTCGGGCTTGAAGCCGGGCAATGCCCAGAGTCGCGCGTCATACACCTGAAAGCCCCAAAACGTGAGGCGGCCTTTCCCTATCAGGCGCGACTGCGGCAGCAGGACGCCCAGTTCTGTCCTTGTGTCTCCTGCACTGAAGGCAGCCAAGGCAGGCACAGCGCTTGTGGGTGCTGCGCCGCCTTCAGTGCGGGCCTCTGCACTCTGGGCATGAACAAGCCCGACAGCAGCCGCACCTAAAACACCCAACAGCACGTGCATGACTATCATCTCGTTATGCCGGTTTGCGCAGCGTGTACTGCACCACGTCGGTGTTGGCCTCTAGAAAAGCCGCTTCGCAATAGCTCAGATAAAACTCCCAGATCCGGATAAAGCGGTCATCGAATCCGAGCTGCAAAACATGCGCTTTTTGCGCTGCAAACTGCTCGTGCCACAACTGAAGGGTTCGGGCATAGTCCTGGCCAAAAGAGAACTCGTCGACCACCTGCAAGCCAGCTTTGGCCGCTTGCGCGCGAAACTCATTCGGGCAGGGCAGGCAACCGCCGGGAAAGACATATTGCTGAATAAAGTCAGTCGAGGTGAGATAACGCTCAAACAGCTCATCGGCAATCACAATGCTTTGAATGCAGGCATGGCCGCCCGGCTTGAGCAGGCGCGCCACGGTTTGAAAGTACTCGGGCCAGTATTCACGGCCCACGGCTTCGATCATTTCAATCGAGCAGATCGCGTCGAAAGGCGCGTCTTGCGTTGACAAGTGACCAGCTTCGCCAATGTCACGATAGTCTTGCAAGCGCAAATCAGCTTGCTCGGCAACGCCCTGGCGCTGCATGCGTTGGTTGGCCCATTGCAGCTGCTCGGTGCTGAGCGTCACGCCCACCACGGACGCGCTGAACTCCTTGGTGGCTTTTTCGGCCAGCGCGCCCCAGCCGCAGCCAATCTCAAGCACACGGTCGCCGGGTTTGACTTGCGCCATGCGCAACGCTCGCCGCACCTTGGCGTGCTGGGCGTCCTTCATTGAGGTTTCAGGCGTTTCAAAAATAGCCGACGAATAGTTCATCGTCCCGTCCAGCCAGAGCTCGTAAAAAGCATTGCCCAAGTCGTAATGCGCGTGAATGTTTTTCTGGCTGTTGGCTTTGGTGTTGCGGTTGAGCAGGTGCTTGACGCGGTAAGCAAAGCGGCCCAGCCAGGTGCCGTAAATCACGTCTTCAACTTCTTTGCGGTTGACGATAAAGACCTGCAGCAGGTCGGTCAAATGCGGCGTGGTCCAGTCGCCTGCGATGTAGCTTTCAGCAAAACCAATGTCGCCCGATTTAAGTGCGGCGCTGCACACGTTCCAGTTCAGCAAATGCAGGCTGGCTTGAGGACCTTGCCCGTTGCCAAAGCGCTGCACCGAGCCGTCAGGCAACTTGACGGTTAATGTGCCGTGTTTCAGGCGCAGCAGCAGTTTGAGGGTGGCACGCGCAGCCGACGGTGCGCCAGCGGGCAGGGTAAAAGCAGGGCTGTTGTTGGAGGTGTTGCTTGTGGTCATCAGAGTGTCAGCGCGTTACAAATACTTCAGGTGGCTTGGGTTTGGGAATGAAAGGCACATGTCTGCGCCATAACTTGAAAGCTTGCCAGTGGATGCGCGCCACCACGCCAAAGGTCATGGCTGGGTAGCGCCACAAGGCTTTGCGCAGGGCGCTATGCGTGATGGGCTCGAGCGTGCCGCTCACACTGGTTTGTATCAACGGGCCTGCTGCATCGTCGTAGTCAATCCGGGCCACGGTTCTTTCAATGCCTCCAAAGCTGCTGCGCATGAAGCGAAAGCGGTAGTTCCCCTCCAGCGTACAAAACGGCGAGACGTGAAACACCTTGTCTGCCGTCAGCTCGTGCCCATATTGCGGCCGGTCCAGCAGGTAGCAATGACGCTCGCCAAAGGTGTTATTGACCTCGACCACAATGGCGCGCAGCGTGCCGTCGGCAGCATGGCAGTACCAAAAGCTGACGGGCTTGAAGGTGTAGCCGAGCACGCGCGGGTAGGTGTGCAGCCAAATTTCTCCCACCGCATCTTCCACGCCTTCGCGGTTCAGGAGTTCGTCCAGCCAAGCCACAGCGTTGTCACGGCCATCACCATGGTCGCGGTCATGAAAGCTGAGCCATCCCCGGCGGTTGTGCGCCAGCAGGTGCGCCTTGCTGGTCTGCATGGCGCGCATGGGCAGCATTAAAAAATAGGTTGGGTAGGCGAAAGCGTTTTTTGCAGGTTTTAGCCGCGTGTGGCGGACCTGGCCGAAGCCGAGCAAGGGAACCTCCACGCTTTTCATGGCATGTAAGGCACTGCCCCCCGGGGGGGCGCTGCTTGCCAGGGGCGGCCCGTCGCTGCGCAGGCGCTGGACTGTCACGCGGCTACTCCTGGAGGCTTCAGAATGTGCTCGGCCACCTTCAAGCCAGACTTCAAACCGTCTTCGTGAAAGCCATAGCCCGTCCACGCGCCGCAAAAATAGGTGTTTTGCTGACCCTGCAAAGCCGCGATTTCTCCTTGGGCGCGAACGGCGGCCAGGTCAAACACGGGGTGCGCGTAATCAAATTCAGCCATGATGTGTTGACGTGCAATCTCCTTGAGCGGATTCAATGACACGAGGACGCTTTGTGTAAACGGCAGCGGCTGCAGCATGTTGAGCAGATAGTGCAGGCAGACGCTGGTGGACTGATGTGATGACGCACGGTCGGTTTGCTGGGCACGCTCGTAGTTCCAGGCGGCCCAGGCTATTTTGTTCTGCGGTAACACCGAGGTGTCGGTATGCAGCACGGCCCGGTTGGCCTGGTAGCGAATCGCGCCCAGGGCGCTTTGCTCGGCCTCGCTGGGCGCTTGCAACATGGCCAGGGACTGGTCTGAATGGGTGGCGAGCACCACTTTGTCGAACAATTCAGTCCCGGCCTCGGTGGTCACATGCACACCAGCCGCATCACGCGCAATGAGTTTGACAGGCGTGTTCAATCGCTTGTCAGCAATAGGGGTGATGATTTTTTCAACATAGTGCCGGGCACCGCCCTTGACAGTCCACCACTGCGGCCTGTTGGTAACCTGAATCAGGCCGTGGTTGTAGCAAAAGCGGATCATGGTGGCGACGGGGAATTGCAGCATCTGGTCGGTTGGGCAAGACCAGATGCAACCCATCATCGGCAAGAAATACCAGTCGCGAAACTCATCAGAGAGTTTTTGATCCTTCAGAAAATCGCCCAGCGGCTGCATCATGGCGGCCTCGAGGTTCGCATTGGCAAGTGCCGTGGTGACTTTGTTAAAGCGCATGATGTCGCTCAGCATGCGCAAAAAGCGGACGTTCACGAAGTTTTTTCTCTGTGCAAACACACTGCTCAGGGACGAGCCGCTCCACTCCAGTTGCTGACCATCAGCGCGCGGCACCTGGACCGAAAACGACATGTCCGACTTGGCGACTTCTACCTTCAGGTCGGCCAACAGCTTGATCAGGTTGGGGTAGGTTCGCTCATTGAACACCAGAAAGCCCGTGTCCACGCCATGCGTCACGGCGCCTTCAGGAGCTGCCAAAGTGACATCGACTGTGTGCGTGTGGCCGCCAAAGTAGTCGGCGGCCTCAAAAAGAGTGATGGCGACCTGACCTTGCAGCGCATGGGCTGTGGCCAAGCCGGAAATGCCGGACCCAACAATGGCGATTCGGGGAGTCGCTTTGTTGGTCATCAGAGTGCCGAAGATAAAAATGTTGCGAAGCGCCCCGGTGCGAACAAGACAGGGAGGGAGGAGGAGAACCGCCCCGGGATTTCATCTGAGACCAGATGGCTCAAACGGCTTCGCAACAATGAAAACTGTCTACCCATGTTTGCACAGGCGGACGGCCATTTGAGAAGGCCATCAGCCCCGACGCTCCTCGGACAACACGCGACAATTAGGTAAGCTTTTATGAATCTGGCGTAAGACATAACAAAGCATAGAGCAATGATACCGATTAGTCAAATAGTGACTGGTTGGTATTTTTAAGGTCGATTGATGCAGGCCGCTTGAGGTTCTGCCTCATTTTTGTGACTCTGTGGGACTATTTGCTGGCCAGTTGCTTTTCAATTTCCCGGATAAAAGACTTGCTTTTTGGGTCGGTCATGGAGTTAAAACTTTCCACGCTCTGACCATTGCGGCTGATCACATACTTGTAGAAGTTCCATTTTGGCGTGGTGCCAGTCTTGGCGCTCAGTTGCTTGAACAGGGGGCTGGCATCTTTGCCAGTCACGCTGGTTTTGGTGAACATGGGGAACTTCACACCAAAGGTGTTTTCGCAAAAATCCGCAATCTGTTTGTTGCTGCCGGTTTCTTGCGAAAAGTCGTTTGACGGGAAGCCCAAAACCACAAGACCTTGATCTTTGTATTTTGCATGCAGCGCCTCCAGTCCTTCGTATTGGGGTGTAAAACCGCAAAAACTAGCAGTGTTGACCACCACCACCACCTTGCCGGCGTACTGGCACAGCGATTGTGGTTTTTCATCCTGCAAACGCAACACATTTTGCTGCAACAAAGCGGGACAGGCGCTGTCTGTAGGCGTTGCTGTAGGCGTTGCTGCAGGCGTTGCTGCAGGCGTTGCTGCATGCGTCCACGACACGCTAAAAAAGCCGATCAACAGAGCAGCAAACATGAAAGTAGATTTGATATGTGAAGAGCGCATGATGGTTTGGGGGGATAAAAAGCAAGCGGGAAATGCCGCAACCAAAGTGGTTTATACGCTGGTTTCACAGCCAGATTCAAGTCCCTACGCTTGCAATACCCCTGTGTGGGGCTATTTGTCACATAACACGCCTAAAATCGAAACCGCTTTGATGGCGTTATCCAAAACCGCACAATGTGCGTAATAGACCCGCACGCCTGACATCGTATGAAGGCAGTACAAAGGAATTCATATGCTTTACCCTGAATTGTTTAAACAGCTTGAGTCTGTCCGCTGGGACATGGACAAGGATATTCCGTGGGAGAGTTTTGATTCGTCCAAACTGTCAGACGAGCAGGCACAAACCGTCAAGATGAACGCCATCACCGAATGGTCTGCCTTGCCGGCAACCGAAATGTTTTTGCGTGACAACAAGAACGACAGCGATTTTTCAGCCTTCATGTCGATCTGGTTTTTTGAAGAGCAAAAGCACTCGCTGGTGTTGATGGAGTACCTGAGGCGCTTCAGGCCCGACTTGGCGCCGACTGAAAAAGAGCTGCACGAGGTGCGCTTTGAATTTGAGCCTGCACCGCCGCTGGAAACGCTGATGCTGCATTTTTGCGGCGAAATCCGTTTGAACCACTGGTACCGTCGCGCCAGCGAATGGCACACCGAGCCCGTCATCAAAAGAATTTACACCCAACTGAGCCAGGACGAAGCGCGTCACGGGGGTGCTTATCTGCGTTACATGAAACGTGCCATCAACAATGTGGGCAACGATGCACGGGCCGCTTTCACAAAAGTCGGCGTGCTGATGGCCAGCGCGCGACGCACGGCTCAGGCGCTGCACCCTACCAATCTGCACGTCAACAAGGGGCTGTTCCCGCGCGACACCATCCAGTCAAGGCTGCCCAACCCAGACTGGCTGGAACATTGGCTCGACAAGCAAATCCATTTTGATGCGGTGTGGGAGGGAAAAGTGGTGGAGCGCATCCTGCACAACATGAGTCTGTTGATGAACCAGAGCTTCAAGACAGTGCAGGAACTGAACCGATACCGCAAGGAACTCGGCCGTGAGATTGCGGGCGCCATCGCCGTTGCGCCCACCGCCACTGACGCCAAGCCACAAGCTGTGTGATTGAAGCCGGATTTTTGAACAAGCTCGCCGCTGGTGGCGATGCGCTGGCCCGCATGGCCAGCTTGCCCCGGCCGGTGGTGTTTACCAATGGTGTTTTTGATGTGCTGCACCGGGGTCATGTGACTTATCTGGCGCAGGCGCGGGCACTGGGCGCAAGCTTGGTGGTGGCCTTAAACACCGATGCGTCTGCAAGGCGGCTCGGCAAGGGCGCCGACCGACCGCTGAACAACGAACAAGATCGCGCTGTGGTGATGGCCGCGCTTGAATCCGTCAGCATGGTCACTTGGTTTGACGAGAACACCCCACTTGAGCTGATCAATGCGCTCAAACCCGATGTGCTGGTCAAGGGTGGCGACTACGACATGCGCAAGCTGGCCGAAACAGCGGTTGTTGAAAGTTATGGCGGCAAGGCTTTGGCGATTGCTTTTGTGGATGGCTACTCGACCACCGCTTTGGTCAGCAAGATTCGCGCGACAAGTTAAACCGCCTTGGCAACCAGCACTGCATTGGAGCCGCCAAAGGCAAACGAATTGGACATCACGGCACGCAAACCTTGCACTCGCCTAGCCTCCAACGGAATATAGTCAAGGTCGCAGCGATCGTCAGGCGTCTGCAAAAACGCAGTGGGTGCCAGCTGCCCGGTATGCAAGGACATCACGCTTGCGGCAAATTCCATCGCACCTGCAGCTCCCATGGCATGCCCATGTACAGCTTTGGTCGAGCTGACAGGCAGCTGTTTGACATTATCGGCAAACACCCGCTTGATGGCCTCGGTTTCCACCACATCGCCCACATCGGTAGCGGTGCCGTGAGCGTTCAGGTAACCGATGTCACTGGCGTTCAGGCCCGCGTCACGCAAAGCCAAAGACATGGCGGCAGCCTGGCCCTGGGCTTCGGGCTGCGTCAGGTGATGCGCGTCGGTGGTGGAGGCATAGCCTGCCAGTTCGGCCAAGATGTTGGCGCCCCGGCGCTGGGCAGTGTCCCAGTCTTCAAGCACCAACATGGCCGAGCCTTCGGACAACACCAGCCCTGACCTGTCGCTTGAAAACGGCCGGCATGAGGCTTGTGGGCCATCGGCGTGCGGCTTGGCCAGTGTGTGCATGGCTTGCCAGGCTTTGATCGTGCCGTGGGTCAGCAGCGCATCTGAGCCGCCCACCAGCATGGCGTCGGCATAACCGTGGCTGATCTGGCGGAAAGCATCGCCGATGGCGGTGGCCGACGAGGCGCAGGCATTGGACACCGTGCTGCTCGGGCCTTTCAGGCCAAACTCCATTGACAAATGTGCAGCGATGGCGTTGTTCATGCCCCGTACCACTGTCAAGGGTCGCCGCCGCGCGACTTTCGGGTCCAGCAAAGCATAGGAGGCCGCCTCAATGGACGTCGCTCCACCACTGCCTGTGCCGACTGACACACCAAAACGCTCAGGCTGCAAGCCGGTCAATTCACTTGTCAAACCGGCTTGCGCGATGGCCTCACGCGCCGCAACCAACGCAAACTGGCTGACACGATCCATGGTCAGAAGTTTGGCTTTGGCAATATGCTCGTCAGGGTGAAAGTCAATGGAACCCATCAGAACCTGTTCAGAGCCAGTTGGGAAGTTGACTGTGCGCGAGCTGATGCCCGAGCGTGCCGCCAACAGGGCTTCAAAAAAAGTGGCGCTCTGCGTGCCTACCGGGGAAACGACACCCAACCCCGTGATGGCGACGCGGCGCATCGGGCAAAAACTCAGGCAGCTGCCGCCGCGTTGCCCGGCATGTTGTTTGGCAGGTTTTTGGGCATCAGGGGCTCAATCAGTTGCACCATTTCATCCAGCGTGCGCGGGGGGCTGGCCTGGTCAGGAATCTGGATGTTGAACCGGTCTTCAATCTGAAACAAAAACTCAATCACCGCCAGCGAATCAAGCCCCAGGCTTTCCAGCGTTGCCCCAGGCAACAGCTTGTCTTCGGAAATCCCGAAAGTTTCAGCAAAAAGATTAATCAGATCAGAATTCATCGCATCAACACAGACAAAAGTTGCATCCTAAAGTCACCCAAAACCGAGCGGCTAGCTTAACATTTCTTTACACAAGTTTGATGACCTTGGGCCACCGTTACACAAAGGTTAACTCGAATGATTACGGTGCGTACATCTGCTTGACGGCATCCGACAAGCTCAATGTCCCCAGTAAATCGCCCAAATAAGTGACGGGAGCAGGCGCTGTCGCCAAGCTTCCAATCTCAGCCTTTAATCTGGCATTGCTGAACACGGCGTTGGCTGTCAAAAAGGGAAGGTAAGGCTGCAGCGCAGCAAACATCCAGCGCTGGCGAGCAAAAGTTGGCACGGGCACATAGTCACGGCCACGCATTACCAGCTTTTTGATGCCTGGCATCGTCAACATCAGTTCGTCAGCCAGTGCCTGAAACGTCATGGACGCTTCACCCGTTGATACGTGATAACAATCATGGGCGAAATCATTTTTCAGCAGCATCTCGGCAAAGGCACTGGCAATAAAGTCAACCGGCGCAAAATCCAGTCGCGCCAAAGGATCCAGCGGCACATCGCCCAGCTCGGCCATCACAGGAATCGCCCACAGCATGCTTCGTGAAAGTTTGGCGTCGTCAATGCCCCGTGACAGCACAATGCCGGGGCGCAAACTCACAAACGGAATGCTGTTGCGCGCAACAGGGTTTCGGCATCACGCTTGGAGCGGATGTAGTCGTTGGCATAACCGGCGAACGGCATATCTTCGGTGATCACGCCGCGTGGCTCCATGGTGACCGCTGCCGTGCCAACAAAAAAGCCGCGTTGTGAAGGTTTGAGCTTCGTCAAAATTCCACCAAAGTTGGTGGCGGCCTTGATATTGATCGGGTACACACCGGCATCAGACTTGAAGGAGGTGTTGGCCGCAGAGTGAAGGATCACATCGGCTGACGCCAGGACACTGGCTTTGAGGCCAAAGTCCGGCGCTTCAATATCGCCAGCCGCAGCAGATACAAACTCGTCAAATTCTGGTTTGTATCTGACACTTTTTTGCAGGCGTTCCAGCAGGCGGGCTTTGGCTCTGGCGTCGTCAGGCGCACGCACCACAGCCGTGCTGTAGATGCCTCTGGCCGCCAGAATCAGCATCAACTCGCCGCCAATCAGGCCCGTTGCGCCTGAGAGCAGGATACGCTTTTGCATGGGTAAACAGTAGGTGAAAAAAAGCGCAAATTATAGGGCGGGTGCTTGTGCCTGCTCGGCCGCCGGCTTGGGCTTGCGCCTGAACAGGCGTGCCAGCCAATGCTCTAAATCGTCCATAAAGGTATACACCGCCGGCACCACCAGCAAACTTAAAAACGTCGACGTGATCAGCCCGCCGATCACCGCCACCGCCATCGGGCTGCGAAAGCTGCCGTCCGCCGCGCCCCAGCCAAAGGCAATCGGCACCATGCCCGCGCCCATGGCGATGGTGGTCATGACAATCGGGCGGGCACGTTTGTGGCAGGCATCCAGCAGCGCATCAAGCCTGCTCATCGGTGCCGCGACCGGTAAGCCATCTTTTCCGTCATTGCCACGCCTGGCCACAATCGCGTACTCCACCAGCAGAATCGAATTCTTGGTGGCAATGCCCATCAGCATGATCAGGCCGATCAGCGACGGCATGGAAAAACTCTTGTCCGCCAGCAACAGCCCCACAAACGCGCCGCCCAACGACAACGGCAAGGCCACCAGAATCGTGACCGGATGCAGGAAGTCCTTGAACAGCAGCACGAGCACGATGTAAATGCACAGCACGGCTGTCAGCATGGCCAGACCAAAACTGGCAAACAGCTCGCCAAACAGTTCGGCGTCACCAATCGTGACCTGTTTGACATCGGCAGGCAAATTGACAATGGCTGGCAATTTGTTGACCTGCGCGGTGACATCGCCCAGGGGCATGCCCGACAACTCGACCTCAAATTTCACATTGCGCGAACGGTTGAACCGGTCAATGATGGCCGGGCTGCCTGACAGCTCCAGGGTGGCCACCTGGCCCAGCATCACAGGCCCGCGTGCGCCGGGCACCAGCAGGCGCTCAAGCGTCGCTATGTCGGTTTTGGCATCGTCAGCCAGCCGCACCACGATGGGCACCTGTCGCGACGAGAGGTTGAGCTTGGGCAGGCTGGCATCGTAGTCACCCACGGTGGCGATGCGCAGCGTCTCACCAATGGCAGCACTGGTCACGCCCTGGTCAGCCATGCGGGCAAAGTCAGGGCGTATCAACAGCTCAGACTGCACCAGCGAGGCGCTGGACGCGACCGAACCCAGACCGGGGATGGTGCGCAGGTCCTTTTCAAGCGCAGCAGCAGCTGCCGCCAGCGATGCCGGGTTCTCGCTGGTCAATGCCAGTACGAGGCCTTCGCCAGAAGCACCCAAGCCAACCTTGCTGCGCACGCCGGGCAGCTCTTCAAGTGCTTTGCGGATGTTGTTTTCAATCAACTGTTTGCGCGGGCGTGTGCCGCGTTCGGCCAGCAAAATCGTCAGCGTCGCCTTGCGCGTTTCAGCCGCGCCGCCGGGTGCAAATGGGTCGCTGCCCGCTGCGCCACCGCCCACCGTGGTGTAGACCGACTTGACATGCTCGACCTTCATCAACATCTGGCGGGTGGCCTCTGCCGCGGCTTTGGTATCTTTTAACTTTGTGCCAGGCGCAAGTTCGAGGTAGACCTGGGTCTGGCTGTTGTCGTCAGGCGGTATGAAGCCTGTGGGCAAAAGAGGAATCAGCATCAGCGAGCCCACAAAAAAACCAATCGCAGCCAGCCCTGTAACCCAGCGGTGCTGCAAACACCAGCGGCTGGCACGCATGTACCAGCGCATCACGGCACCGTCTTTCTCGGTGTAGTCAACGATGGGCTTGAGCAGATAGGCGGCCATCATCGGCGTGAGCATGCGCGCCACCACCAGCGACGCAAACACCGCCAGCGAGGCCGTCCAGCCAAACTGCTTGAAGAATTTACCGACGATGCCGCTCATGAAAGCCGTGGGCAAGAACACCGCAATCAGGGTGAAGGTGGTGGCGATCACCGCCAGGCCAATTTCATCCGCTGCCTCCATGGCTGCCTGGTATGGCGTTTTGCCCATGCGCAAGTGGCGCACGATGTTTTCAACCTCCACAATCGCATCGTCGACCAAAATGCCGATCACCAGACTTAGCGCCAGCAGTGTCACCACGTTGATGGAAAAGCCCAGGTAGTTCATGCCGATGAACGCTGGTATCACCGACAGGGGCAGCGCCACTGCCGTGACGAAAGTGGCGCGCCAGTCGCGCAAGAACAGCCACACCACCAGCACCGCCAGCAGCGCGCCCTCAGCCAGCAGGGTCAGCGATGCCTTGTACTCTTCTTCAACCGGGGTGACAAAGTCATAGGCTTCGGTGAGAACCATGTCAGGGTGAGCAATCCTGAGCTGTTCAATGGCAGCTCGTACGCCGCGCCCGACTTCAATCTCGCTCGACCCTTTGGCGCGCGACACTTCAAAACCCACCACCGGAACGCCGTTCAGGGCAGCCGCAGAGCGCTGTTCTGCAATGGTGTCTTGGACGTCGGCGATCTGATCCAGGCGCACTTTTCGGACGGCGCCTTTGCCGTCGTCAAAACTCAATTCCAGCGCAGACAGTTCGGCAGCCGATTTGACGGTTGCCAGCGTCCGTACCGGCTGCTCGCTGCTGCCCAGGTCAGTACGTCCGCCAGCGGTTTCCAGTTGCACCTGTCGCAGTTGCTGCGACACCGCCGTTGCACTGACGCCGAGCGACTGCATTTTGGCGCTGTCCAGGGCAATCCGTACCTCCCGGGTGACGCCGCCAACGCGGCTGACCGAGCCCACGCCGCGCACCGCCAGCAAGCCTCTGGTCAACGTGTCGTCGACAAACCAGCTCAGGCCCTCATCGTCCAGCTTGCTGCTTTTGATGGTGTAAGCCAGGATGGGAGCGCCCGCAATGTTGATTTTGCTGACCACCGGATCGCGCAGATCGGCCGGCATGTCGGCGCGAACCTGCTGCACCGCCGAGCGGGTTTCGTCCAGCGCCTCCTGGGTCGGCTTTTCAATGCGGAATTCAGCCGTGATGGTGACCACGCCGTCCTGCACCTTGGTGTAGATGTTTTTCAGCCCTTGCAGCGACGCGATCGCGTTTTCAATCTTGCGCGCCACCTCTGTCTCCAGCTGCGCAGGCGAGCCGCCCGGCAAGCTGGCCACGATGATGATATTGGGCACATCCAGATCAGGAAAGTTCTGCACCTTCATGTTCTGGTAGCCCAGCATGCCCGCAAAGCAGAGCATGACAAAAAACATGATGGCGGCAATCGGGTTTTTGATGCACCAGGTAGAAACGTTCATGAATGTGAGTCCTGTATGCTATTTATTTAATAGCTTCTTGCGCCCGCAGTTGTTGGGCTAGAGATCAATTTGATAGGTAAAAAGGGCTGTTTTCAGGCTATTTTGATGCTTTGGGGGCTGAAGCCGGGCTGGCTGGACTGGGCGGCTGCGCCGCCACCACCTTCACCACATCGCCATCGGCCAAAAACGCTACACCGCCGGCCACGTACTGCTCACCCGGCTTGACGCCCCTGACAATCTCTACCGCATCGCCTGAGCGACGCCCGGTTTGCAGCTTGATCTGGCTGACTTTGTTGCCTGGCTCAATTCGCATGGCGTAGGTAAAGCCATCGCGCAGCACCAGGGCTTGCTGTGGCAGGGTCAGGACACTGCTGCTGCCGAGTTCAAACTCGCCGCGTGCAAACATGCCGGCTTTGATGTTGGCGTTCGCTGGCAAATCCACATACACCAGTGCATTGCGGGTCACGCTGTCAACCGTGGGCGCAATCATGCGGACTTTTCCTTGCACCTGCGCGCCGCTGGCGGCGATGACGGTGGCCGCTGTTCCCGTTTTGATGCCTGCCATCTCGGCGCTGGTGACTTCAGCGCGCCATTCCAGGCGTCCGCCGCGAATCATTTTGAACAGCTCGGTACCGCTGCCCACCACCGCGCCTACAGTGGCGCTGCGGCTGGAGATCACACCGCTGTCGGGCGCAACCACGCCGGTTTGCTGCAAGCGAACCTGCTGCACCACCAGCATGGCTTTGGCGGCCTCCAGCCTGGCCTTGGCGGTTTTGTCGGCTGTGGTGTACTGGTTGATTTGCTGCTCGCTCAGTGCGCCGCTGGCCTGCAGCGTGCGGGCCTTGTCGGCGTTGCCTGCAGCGTCCAGCGCGTTGGCCTGGGCTTCTGCAAAACTGGCCTGGGCCTGGGCGACTTCAGCATTGACCTGCTCGGTTGCAAAGCTGGCCAGCACCTGGCCTTTGGCGACCCGATCCCCCACGTTGACCTTGACATCGACCAACCGCAAGCCGTTGGCCTCGCTGCCAATGATGGCCTCTTGCCAGGCGACCACCGTGCCGTTGGCGGGCAGCTTGAGCGGCAAAG
>JBKCGU010000156.1:0-12473 GCA_046303055.1 Polaromonas sp. | reverse complement strand
ACTAGCATGGTCAAATCAATTGGCGGGCTCAATGCAGCCCGGCTCAGCATCGGCAGCTTGTTTTCAGCAGCAGCCAGCAGTCCGGCTCTCGCAGCGTCCACCGCAACCTTGAGGCAGGATGACTTCGTCGGAATTTCCTTCTGGATCATTTCGATGGCACTTATCGCATCGACTGCGTTTTTCTTTTTAGAGCGAGACCGGGTTGCCGCCAAGTGGAAAACCTCGCTCACCGTGTCTGGCTTGGTGACGCTTGTAGCCGCAGTGCATTACTTTTACATGCGCGATGTTTGGGTCGCTACTGGCTCAACGCCCACCGTGTTTCGCTACATTGACTGGCTGATCACCGTGCCGCTTTTGATGATTGAGTTTTACCTGATTTTGTCAGCGATTACCAAGGTTCCGGGCGGCGTTTTTTGGCGTCTGATGATCGGTACGTTGGTGATGTTGGTCGGTGGCTATTTGGGTGAGGCGGGTTACATGTCGGTGTTGCCAGCATTCATCATTGGTATGGCAGGTTGGGCGTTTATTTTGTATGAAATCTTCATGGGCCAAGCTGGCAAGATCAATGCCGCAAGTGCACCTCCGGCCGTCAAATCCGCTTTCAACACGATGCGTTTGATTGTGACAGTGGGTTGGGCGATTTACCCGGTTGGCTACTTCTTTGGCTATTTGACAGGCAGCAGCCCAGAGTCCAGTGCGAATGCATTGAACATCATTTACAACGCGGCCGATGTCTTGAACAAAATTGCTTTCGGCCTGATCATCTGGTCAGTCGCTGTGAGCGAATCTGAAAACGCGGCAGCCAAAAAGTAGGCCGCTTGCGCCCAGTCATCGCGCAACCGTTTGTCATGCCATGAATGTCTTCTTGAACGTTTCACAAGGCACTCATCATGACAACGGCTGCTGATTTTGACCTGATCATTTTGGGCGGCGGTTGCGCTGGGCTCAGCCTGGCCACCGAGTTAGCGCATCTCGGCGGCACGAGTCCACATGCTGTGGTGCTGGAGAGCCGACAGACGTACAGCCATGACAGAACCTGGTGTTACTTCAAAGACGGGCAAGCGCTTGCCCGGACGGACGTTGAACACGGTTGGCAGTCGATGCGGGTTGCAAGCGGCGCGGACACTATCGCTTTCGATTGCGGGGCCGCCCGCTATGAAATGGTCAACGCCGGGCAGTTTTACAAAAACGCCCAATTCACCATCGGCCAGTCAGGCCAGGTTGGTCTGAAAATGGGCGTCGTGGTGACCAAGCCACCAGAAAAGCAAGACGATGTGTGGAGAATCGACACCGATCTTGGCATCGTGTATTCGCGCTATGTGGTCGATACCCGGCCTGCACAGTTGCCACATCGCGATGGTGCCAAGCTATGGCAGTCGTTTTATGGCGAGGAAATTGAATGCGATGTCGGTATCTTCGATGTGGCCTGTGGCGACTTGATGGATTTTGCTTCGGCCGATGCGTGCGGCGCGCGGCAAGCGCTGCCTGAGGCGGTTTGTTTTGTCTATATTTTGCCCACGACAGCCAAAAGAGCGTTGATAGAGTTCACGGTTTTCGGGCCAGACCCACTTCCTCCAGAAAGCTTGCATGCGCTGCATGCAAATGCAGTCGCACTTCGTGTTGGCGGAGCCGCTTTTTCGGTATTGCGCCGTGAGCATGGCGTGCTGCCCATGGGCGCCACGGCGCCGGCCGCTGTAGGCGATGCTTCTTATGTTCTTGCTGGACTCACAGCTGGCGGCGCCAGGCCCAGCTCTGGTTATGCATTTGCGCGTATTCAGCGCTGGGCGTCATCTTGCGCCTTTTCGCTGGCTACCGGAAACGGGCCACTGGCACATGCGCCAGACCGCCCGATCCAGCGCGTCATGGACACTTTGTTTTTAAAGCTGGTGCGTGCGCGACCGGATCTTGCACCTGACTTGTTTGTCGCCTTGTTTGCCGGTACTGACCCGCAAAGCGTGATCCGTTTCTTGAGTGATCGCGCCACGCTGCGGGACTATGCGCGCGTCGTCGCCTCGTTGCTGCCTGGCCCGCTGTTTCGTGCAGTGCTCAAACGCAACACGCAAAGACACGCCGACTTGCCGTTGCTTGAGGCGCAGTGAATAACTTGAGGCGACAAGGCCTGACGTTCAGCGCGCTGGCGTTGGCGCTGGTCACGGCGAGCTTGCTGTTGCCCCGGCTTGAACCGGCAGCAGAACTGTTGATATTCGCGGCGCTGGTGCTGGTGTTAGGGGTGCCACATGGCGCGCTTGACCCGATTTTTGCGCGTCGATTGTTTGCCGTGCGTGGCCTTGCGGCGTGGGCAGTTTTTGTTGGCGCTTATGTGGGCTTGGCGCTGCTCGTGATTGCGTTTTGGCTGCTCACGCCGGCTGCTTTTTTAATTCTTTTTTTAGTGGCATCGACGCTGCATTTTTCAGGTGATCCCGCGCCTGGCACGCCTTGGTTGACGCGACTGTTGTACGGCGGCGCGGTGATTGTGCTGCCGGTGTTGAACCATGCGCCTGAGATGAAGCAGCTGTTTGGCTTTTTGGTTGACGCAAACGCCGCGTATCGTTTTGTCAGTACCTTGCGGTTTCTAGCCTGGCCTTGGGCGGTCGGTTTGGGCTGGTCGGTGCTGGTGATGTGCCGGCGCGACTGGGTGACTGCCGTGGAGCTCGCGTCGTACAGCTTGCTGGTGCTGGTGGCCCCACCGCTGCTGAGTTTCACCGTGTTTTTTTGCCTGATGCACAGCGCTCGGCATGCGCTGCGCACCCAGCGCTACGCGAGCTTGTCGTGGCGGCAATTGCTGCTCACCAGCGCTGCGCCTACAGCGGCTGTTGTGGCTGCTGCGCTGGCGACCTGGTTTTTTGTCAAGGATGCGCCGCTGGACATGCGCCTGGTGCAGTGTGTGGTGATTGGCCTGGCGGCGCTCACAGCACCGCACATGTTGCTGGTTGAGCGCATACGATTTTCTGGCTGGGCCAAGCCGGCTTGAGCTGCGTGGTCCGGCGCAGTTTGACCCTGCTGCCCTTGATTTCCAACCCCGGCCTGTCCCCCCGCCTTGAGCAGCAAAACCTTGCGCCCCCTCGTCGGCACGCTGGCCTGCTGTTGGGTGATGAAGTTGTAATAGGGCAGCATTGCCTGACTTTTTGAATCCAAGGCAGGCTAACGCCTGGTGAATTTTGCGCGTCAATTTTGGCACCGGGTAAAGTCAGGCGTGATTGAATTTCATATTGACGGCTGGCCCGAGCTCAGCATCAAGATCGTTTACGTGGCGTGCGCCAGAACTTATGGGGCGCAATGGACTCCATCGCCCAGTCCCATTTTTTTGTAAGCTCGCTTTTTTAACCAACCCTCAGGACATCTTCATGCTGAACCAAGACCAGAACACTGAATTTGACGCACTGCTGCCCGGCCAAAGCACCGAGGCAGGCGCAACCCGCCGCACCGCCTTAAAAGCCGCTTTAGGTGTGGGCTACGCCGCCACAGCCATGCCCATCATGGCGCAAACAGCCATCAAAACCTCGTCTGAAGGCCTCAAAACCGGCGAAACCACGTTTGAGGTCAATGGCTTCAAAGTGCCCGCTTTTTACGCAGCGCCTGCTGGCAAAACCAACTTGCCCGTGATTTTGGTGATTCAGGAAATTTTTGGCGTGCATGAATACATTGCCGACACCGCCCGCCGTTTTGCCAAGGCCGGCTACCTGGCCATTGCCCCCGAGCTGTTTGCCCGTCAGGGCGACCCGACCCAGTACGGCGAAATCGCCAAACTGATGGCTGAAGTGGTGTCCAAAGTGCCTGATGATCAGGTGATGGCTGACCTGGATGGTGCTGTCAAATGGGCCGGTGCCAACGGCGGTGACCTGAAAAAAGTTGGCATCACCGGCTTTTGCTGGGGTGGGCGCATCACCTGGCTGTACTCACAGCAAGGCAGCAACGTCAAGGCCGGTGTGGCCTGGTATGGCCGCTTGGTCGGCGCACCGTCTGCACTGCTGCCCAAAAACCCGGTTGACCTGGCAGCGGGCATCAAAGCGCCCGTGCTCGGGCTTTATGGCGGCCAGGACGGCGGCATCCCGGTCTCGACGGTAGACCAAATGAAAGCGGCGCTGGCAGACGCGGGCGCAAAAGGCAACGCCGCCGCCAAAGCGTCTGAATTTGTGATTTACCCGGATGCGCCGCACGCTTTTCACGCCGACTACCGCCCCAGCTACCGCAAGGAAGCAGCGGAAGACGGCTTTAAACGGGCGCTGGCCTGGTTCAAGACCAATGGTGTCGCTTAAAATCCAGTCTCACAACAAAAAGCCGCCCACGGCAACGTGCGGCGGCTTTTTTTAATCCCCTTCATGTCTTTGGGGCCTGTTTTAAACCCTACTTTCGGCCTCTAGCCCAATAAATACATGCGCGGAAAGCTATGACTTTGATAGCGATTATTCTGGGTACGCTGACCGCTGGTATTGGCAGCGTCTGGCTGGCGGCGGCACTCGGCTTTGGCGTTTTGGCCAAATACACCCAACACATGCTGAGCTTGGCCGCTGGTGCGCTGCTGGCTACGGCCTTTATGCATCTGCTGCCCGAGGCTTTTGAGAGCCAGGCCGGCGCGCAAGAGTTGTTTGCCGCCTTGCTGGTCGGGCTGGTGTTTTTCTTTTTGCTCGACAAGGCAGAGCTGTGGCATCACGGGCATGAACACGGCGCTGGGCCTCACCATGGCGCTGGTCATGACCACCATCACGGCCATTCGCATGGTCATGAAAGCGAACGCAGCGCAGGGCCGCCCCAAGCAAGTTCAGCCCCTGTTTCCAGTGAAAGGGGCAGCGTAACGCCGGAGGTACGCGAAGCGACAAGCGTGGGGGCTAAGGCCTCTGGTGGTTGGGCCGTGCTGGCTGGCGACACCGTACATTGCTTTGGCGACGGGATCCTGATCGCGTCTGCGTTCATGGCCGACATGCGGCTGGGCATTGTTGCCTCGCTGGCCGTGCTGGCTCATGAGGTGCCGCACCACATGGGCGATTTGGTGGTGCTGCGCCAGTCAACAGGCAACCAGCGCGCCGCCATCGTCAAAGTGTCTCTGGCCGGTGCCGTGACCGCTCT
The DNA here is from genome assembly GCA_046303055.1 of Polaromonas sp. GTDB lineage: Bacteria > Pseudomonadota > Gammaproteobacteria > Burkholderiales > Burkholderiaceae_C > Polaromonas. Next base: position 7,409 of record JBKCGU010000156.1, on the reverse strand, counting down.
GGGCGGCGTGCTGGGCTATGTGCTGGTCGAGCAGCTGTTTGACTTTTTGCCGTTCTTTTTAACCCTGGCATCGAGCAGCTTCATTTACGTGGCGCTGGCGGACTTGATTCCGCAACTGCAAAAACGCGTCAGCCCGCGTGAAGCGGCTGCCCAGATCGCCTGGTTACTGGCCGGCATCGCACTGGTCATGCTGATCAGCGGACTGGCGCATTCGCGCTGAGCTGTCTTCGTTTTAGCCCTGCGCCATCGGCCGGCTGGCATCACTGCACCAGTCGCTCCAACTGCCTGCATATAGACCTGTGGGCCCCAGCCCGGCGATCTGCATGGCCAGAATATTGGGCACAGCGCTGGCGCCGCTACCGCAGTGGTGCACCACCGTGGCCGGGTCGCGGCCGGCCAGCAGGGCTTCAAACTCAGCCTTCAACTGCGCTGCTGGCTTGAACTTGCCCTCTGGCGTCATGTTGTGATTGAAAGGGCGGTTCAGCGCCCCCGGAATATGGCCTGCAATCGGGTCCAGCGGCTCCACCTCGCCGCGAAAGCGGGGGCCGCCGCGAGCGTCGATCAGTGTTTGAACCGGGCGGCCCAGGTTGTCGGCGACGGTTTGGGTCGCCACCAGCCTGGCCAGCTCGGGTGCCAGGGCAAAGTTTGAGGGGACGTAGACGGGTTCCTCGCCGCTGGCCACGTCGCCACCTGCACCCTGCCAGGCCTGCAGGCCACCGTCCAGTACCGCCACGTGGGCGTGACCGGCCCACTTCAGCATCCACCACAAACGGCCGCAGTAGTTGGCGCCATTGCGGTCGTAGACCACCGCCTGCATGTTGTTGGCAAAGCCCACGACGGACAGCCACTCGGCGAATGTTTCGCGGCTAGGCAGCGGGTGGCGGCCACCGGATGCGGTCGTGTCTGCGCTGTGTTTTGCGCTCAGCTTGGTGTCCAGGTTGGCATAAACAGCGCCAGGAATGTGCGACTGCTTGTACTGCTGCTCCCCCGCAGACGGTTGCATCAAATCAAATGTGCAGTCGAACACGCGCAGTGGCGCTTTGCCGGCAACCAGGGTTTGCAGTTGTTCAGCATTTATCAGCAGGTCATACGTCATTGAAAGCTCCATTCATGTCAGTGTTGGGTCAACGCTCTTCGGCCGGGGCATCAGGTGCTGCACGGGCGCGGAGCACCGTGGCGGCAATGGCGCTCAGAACAATCAGCCCCATGCCTGCCCAGCCTAGCGGCGGTATGGTGTCGCCAAACAGGGCCAAGCCAAACAGGGCCGAAAAGATGATGCCCGAGTATTGCAAATTAGCCGCCATCAGCGTGCCGCCGTGGTTGGTGGACATCGAATAGGCCTTGGTCATGCACAACTGGCCCAGGCTGGCCAGCAGGCCGATGGGCAGCAACCACAGCGCGTGTTGCCAGTGCCATGGAGACAACCCAATCAGAAGCATGCCCAGCGCGCCTGCGATGGTGGTGCCAACGGCAAAGTAAAACACGGTACGGGCTTCCGGCTCGCCCATGCGGGCCAGCACCATCACCTGAATGTAGGCAAACGCTGCTCCCAGGCCAGACAGCAGACCAATCAGGCCGGCAAAAGCCTGATTTTGGGCGATCGTGGGGCGCAGCAGCATGACCACGCCGGCAAAGCTTGCCAAAATCGCCGTCACCAGAGCCCCTTGGAATGGGATGCGTTCGCCTTTCTTGGCAAACATCAGCGCGCCGCCGACCAAAAACGCGGCAATCCAGACGCTGCTCATGTAGTTCAAGGTCATGGCCGTGGCCAGGGGCAGGTGCGCAATGGCGTAAAACCAGGCCGACAGCGCCACCACGCCGACCACGCTGCGCCAGATGTGCATGGGCAGCACGGTGGTGACCAAGGACGTACCGCGTATGCGCGCAAAAGCTGCCATGAACACCACCCCAATCACACCCCGGTAAAACACCAGCTCGGCATTGTTGAAGTATTGCGCCGCAAACTTGACGCACACCGCCATGATGGAGAAGATGAATGCGGACAGGATCATCCAGATGGCTTGCATGGGGGTGGTGGGCTCTCGTTTGGCTTGTCAAGCCGTTTTCAGGAATGTTTTAGGGCTACAGCCCAATGAATACATGCACCAGTAGCTACTCAATCCATAGCAAAAAAACTCGCATCAGATCATCTGCGTCGTCTTGCTGGCACCCATTTTGCGGCGATACCACTCGTGGAAATGCTGCATGCCGTCCTCCATCGGGCTTTGGTAGGGGCCAAACTCGTTGTCGCCTCTGTCCAGCAAGGCCTTGCGGCCAGCGTCCATCCGCAGGGCGATTTCGTCGTCTTCGACACAGGTCTCCATGTACGCGGCTTGCTGTGCTTCGATAAATTCACGCTCAAAGGCGCAAATTTCTTCAGGGTAGAAAAACTCGACCACATTCAGTGTCTTGTCGGGCCCGCGCGGGTGCAGGGTGCTGACGACCAGCACATGCGGGTACCACTCCACCATCACATGCGGGTAGTAGGTTAGCCAGATCGCACCGTACTTGGGCGCCACGCCTTTGCGGTACTGCAGCACCACGTCGTGCCATTTTTTATAGGTGTCGGTGCCGGGCTTGCCCAGTTTGTCTGACACGCCCACGGTTTGCACCGAGTAATCAGGCTGTAGTTCCCACCGCAAGTCATGGGTGGTGACAAAGCCGCCCAACCCAGGGTGAAACGGCCCCACGTGGTAGTCCTCCAGATACACCTCAATGAAGGTTTTCCAGTTGTAGTGGCATTCGTGCAGGTGCACTTTGTCGAGCTGGTAGCCGGAAAAGTCCAGGTCCCTGGCCACACCCAGCTGGCTCATTTCCTTCGCAATATCGCGGCCCGTGTCCTCAAACACCAGGCCGTTCCAGCGGGTGGTTTTGTAGCGGTTCAGGTTCAGGCAGGGGTCAATTTCAAAGTGCGGCGCGCCTATCAGCTCGCCCGAGGTGTTGTAGGTCCAGCGGTGCAGCGGGCAGACGATGTTGGCCCCGGTGTTGCCGCGGCCTTGCAGCATGGTGGACTGGCGATGCCGGCAGACGTTGGAAATCAGCTCAATCCCCGAGGCGTTGCGCACCAGCGCCCGGCCCTCGCCTTCGTGGGGCAGGGCGTAAAAGTCACCCATGTTGGGCACGGCCAACTCATGGCCCAGGTAGCGGGGCCCGCCCGCAAACAGTTTTTGCTGCTCGCGCTGGTAGAGCGCGGCGTCAAAATAACTGGAGATGGGGAGCTGGCTGGTGGCTTGCAGCAGGCGAAGGCTTAAATCGGACATCAGTACGTGGCGGAGGGCAACCGCAGGTGTGTTTTTCGATTTTACCTGCCGCTATCTGCGGCAATAGGGTGCCAGCCTTGTGACACTCTAAAATCAGGACAAACTTCAAAAAAATCATGGCCAAATCCACCCTACAAAAAACCACTGATGCAGCCCCCAGGCTGCCCGAGACGTATGAGCTGGCCCTGCAAGAGCTGGAGCGGCTGATCGTTGACCTGGAGTCCGGCCAGTTGCCGCTGGACCAACTCTTGAGCAGCTACCAGCGCGGCGCACAGCTGATGTCTTTCTGCAAAGGCAGGCTCGAAGCGGTTGAAAACCAGATCAAGGTGCTGGAAGGCAATGAGCTGAAAAACTGGAGCACTTCAAAGTGAGTCAAGTCAGTCAAGTGAATCAAGTGAATCAGCCGAGCTTGGAAATGGTGTCCAGCTTTGACCTCAAAGCATGGACGAAAGAGCAAGCCGGGCAGCTCGAAAAGGCGCTGTCCGACTGGGTGACCCCACCTTTGCAAGCCCCCGCGCCGGCTGGTCTGCAGCAGCTCAAAGAAGCCATGCGTTATGCGGTGCTGGATGGCGGCAAGCGCCTTCGTCCGCTGCTGGCACTGGCCGCGTGCGAGGCGGTGGGCGGCAACCCGCAAGCTGCCCTGCGCGCCGCCTGTGCGGTGGAGCTGATCCATGCCTATTCATTGGTACACGACGACATGCCTTGCATGGACAACGATGTGCTGCGCCGCGGCAAGCCAACGGTGCATGTCCAGTTTGGCCAGGCCCAGGCGCTGCTGGCCGGTGATGCGCTGCAAGCGCTGGCTTTTGAGCTGTTGACACCTGCAGACAACTCGGTGGACACAGCGACCCAGGCCCGGTTGTGCCGGGTGCTGGCCCAGGCTTCGGGTGCCCAGGGCATGGCCGGCGGGCAGGCGATAGACCTGGCCAGTGTGGGGCTTGCGCTGGACGCCAGCCAACTCCATGAAATGCATCGGCTGAAAACCGGCGTACTGCTCAAGGCCAGCGTCGTGATGGGCGCGCTTTGCGGCCACCCGAGCGATGCCACCCTGCTTGCGCTGGGACAATACGGTGCGGCCATTGGCCTGGCCTTCCAGGTTGTCGACGACATTCTGGATGTGACGGCAGACTCGGCCACGCTGGGCAAAACTGCGGGCAAGGATGCCGTTCATGACAAACCCACTTTTGTGTCACTGATGGGGCTTGACGCCTCCAAAGCCCACGCCGGGCAATTGCTGGCGCGCGCTTTGACCAGCCTGGACGCCGTAGACCGGGCAAACCCGCACGGCACCGCCGCACTGCGTGCACTAGCTGATATGCTGGTCAATCGGCAGTATTGAATTGACACCCACCAGCTTTTAAAGCGACCGTTCCACGATGACCCCTTTGCTTGACACCATTGAAAGCCCGGCTGATTTACGCAAACTTCCGCGCGGCCAGCTGAAAACCCTGAGCGATGAGCTGCGCGCCTACCTGCTTGACAGCGTCTCCAAAACCGGCGGGCACTTGAGCTCCAACCTCGGCACGGTTGAATTGACAGTCGCTTTGCACTACGTGTTCAACACCCCTGAGGATCGCCTGGTGTGGGACGTGGGTCATCAAACCTACCCGCACAAAATCCTCACAGGCCGAAAAGGCAGAATGAGCACGTTGCGCCAGTTCGGCGGCTTGTCAGGCTTTCCAAGGCGCGATGAAAGCCCTTATGACACCTTTGGAACGGCGCATTCGTCCACATCGATTTCCGCTGCCCTGGGCATGGCACTGGCGGCCAGGCAAAAGGGCGAAGACCGTTATTCAGTGGCCATCATTGGCGACGGTGCCATGAGTGCAGGCATGGCGTTTGAGGCGCTGAACAATGCAGGCATACAAGACAACTGCAAGATGCTGGTGGTGCTAAACGACAACGACATGAGCATCAGCCCGCCGGTGGGCGCGCTCAACCGCTATCTTGCGCAGCTCATGAGCGGGCGGTTTTATGCATCGGCTCGCAGCGTCGGGCGGCAGGTACTGAGCGTGGCTCCGCCGCTGTTAGAGCTGGCCAAGCGGCTGGAATCACACGCCAAAGGCATGGTGGTGCCTGCCACGATGTTTGAGAATTTCGGCTTCAACTACATCGGCCCGATTGACGGGCATGACCTCAATTCGCTGGTGCCCACGCTCGAGAACATCAGGCAACTGATGAAAAACGGGTCTGGCCCGCAGTTTTTGCACGTGGTCACCAAAAAAGGCCAGGGTTACAAAATGGCCGAGGCCGACCCGATTGCCTACCACGGCCCCGGCAAGTTTGACCCGGCCATGGGACTGCAAAAAGCCCTGACACCGGCCAAACAAACTTTCACCCAAGTGTTCGGCACCTGGCTGTGCGACATGGCAGCGCACGACACGCGGCTGGTTGGCATCACGCCGGCCATGCGTGAAGGTTCGGGCATGGTCGAGTTTCATCAGCGCTTTCCTGACCGCTACCACGATGTGGGTATTGCCGAGCAGCACGCGGTCACGTTTGCAGCCGGCATGGCGTGCGAGGGGCTCAAGCCCGTGGTGGCTATCTACTCGACCTTCCTGCAGCGCGGCTACGACCAACTGGTGCACGATGTGGCGCTGCAAAACCTGCCAGTGGTGTTTGCCCTGGACCGTGCCGGTCTGGTGGGTGCCGACGGCGCAACCCATGCAGGCGCCTACGACATTGCGTTTTTGCGCTGTATTCCCAACATGAGCATTGCCTGCCCCGCAGACGAACGCGAATGCCGCAAGCTGCTGAGCAGCGCCTATGAACAAAACCATCCAGTTGCCGTGCGCTACCCGCGCGGTGCAGGCGCCGGTGTGGCGCCTGAAGCAGGTCTTGAGGCGCTGCCGTTTGGCAAAGCCGAGGTGCGCCGCGAAGGCAAGGGTGTTGCTATTTTGGCCTTCGGCACATTGCTTTATCCGGCGCTGCAAGTGGCTGACAAACTGGGCCTCACCGTGGTCAACATGCGCTGGGCCAAACCACTCGATGTTGAGCTGCTTTTGCAGATGGCTGCCAGCCATGATGCGCTGGTCACGGTGGAAGACGGTGCCATCATGGGCGGCGCGGGCAGTGCCGTCAGCCAGGCGCTGCAAGCGGCGGGTGTGGTCAAGCCGGTGCTGCACCTGGGCCTGCCCGACGAGTTCATCGAGCATGGCGAGCCGGCCAAACTGATGGCCATGCAAGGGTTGGATGCGCCTGGCATTGAAGCGTCTGTTGTCGCGCGTTTTGGCGCTCTGATGGCGGCAAACCAAGCCGTGAAGGTCGCGCTCAAGTCAGTGGCCTGACGGCAATTGTCAAACAGCGCCGCCCAAGAAAAATGAGCCCTTGGTTGAGTGCCGTGAGTATGCCGGTCGTTTGATCATTTTGGGCAGCGTCAGGCGGCCAGCACAAAACGCCCCTCTACGGGTAAAAACCGGGTCAAGGCCCGCGTAAACACTGCCAAAATACGCACGTCAGTTGGGCAGGCAGTCTGTTCTGAAAAGAACTCTACTGGCCAAAAGACAGATAAATGCAGTGTTAGTTCAAAACTTCAAAACCTCTCAGGAGTTATTCATGGATCGTCGTTCCCTTATTAAAAATGCCGGCATTGCCGGCGTGCTGGCCGCTGGTGTTGCGCCGGCCGTTCATGCACAGGCGGCAGTGCGCTGGCGCCTCGCCTCCAGCTTTCCGAAGTCACTGGACACCATCTTTGGTGCCGCTGACGTTTTTGCCAAGCAGGTCAAGGCCATGTCGGGCGGCAAATTCGAAGTGTCGGTTCATGCTGCTGGCGAACTGATGCCCGCTTTTGGTGTGGTCGACGGCTTGCAGCAAGGCTCCATTGAGGCCGCTCACACAGCGCCTTACTACTTCTTCGGCAAGGACGAAACTTTTGCCCTGGGTTGCGCCATTCCTTTTGGCCTGAACAGCCGTCAGATGACAGCCTGGATGTACGAAGGCAACGGCATGAAGCTGATGCGCGAGTTCTACAGCAAATACAACATCGTCAACTTCCCAGGCGGCAACACCGGCGCGCAAATGGGCGGCTGGTACCGCAAGGAAATCAAAACGGTCGCTGACATCAAGGGCCTGAAAATGCGCATTGGCGGCTTTGGCGGCAAGGTGCTGGAAAAATTGGGTTCGGTGCCGCAAAACATTCCAGGTGGCGAG
>JBKCGU010000155.1:0-2964 GCA_046303055.1 Polaromonas sp. | reverse complement strand
TTGATCAGCTGGTCACCATATTTGGCACGGTCCGCGCCGCCCAGCACTTCGGTGCGCAGGCGTTCGCCCACACTCCAATACAGCCGTGTCAGCTCTGCATTGACCGCACCGGCCAGACGCTGGCGGCTGCTGGCAATCAGCGCACGCAGTTCGGCGTGAAGTGCGCCGGGTACTAATTCACTCATGCCCCACCATGCCTTTCCTTCCAAGCTGCAAACATCAAAGTTCTGATACCGCACCGCACTGCATTCCCGGGGTGCGAGACAGCAAACTCTTGCAGCACCAGTTGGGTAAAGTGGGCCTTGTCGGGCACGGTAACCGTGGACGGCAGCCTGGCGATAACGCAGGCGAATCGCGCCACATAAATTGGCGCGCAAGGAGTATTGCGACAAATAAAGTGGCGCGATTCTGTCGTCATGATCCGAGCCTGCCTCCAAAACGCCCATTCCCACCCACTCCCAAAACCAACCTCTGGCTCGCCCGCGCAGCCGCCACATAGACCACCCGCGCCGCGCCAGCCGCTCACGCGCTTCAAGCAAAGCTGCGTGCAGCTTTTGCTCCAGCTCCGCTTTGGGTGGCAGCTCGGTTCAGTATTTGGCGACAGTGATGCCGTCTTTGTACATTTGCAGAAGCTCCACTTGTTCGCGGCTGGATTCGGCGCACAGGATGAGGGCGATGGGGGCCTCTTCGCCCGGCTGGCGCTCGTGTTTGTCCAGCAAATTGCGCCGTGCTCGGTAAACGCAAAAGGCAAGGCCTTGGAAAATTTCAGATTTTGGAGGTGGTCGCAATTTGCGACCACCTCGGTTTTCTCATCAGCCGTAAGCTGAAAGAGGAAATCGCTGGGAAAGCGGTCCCGGTTGCGTTTGACCTGCTCATTGAGCCGCTTGGTCTGTACCCCGTACAGCGCAGCCAAGTCCACATCCAGCATGACCCGCAGGCCGCGAATCACTTGGATACGGCTTTCAATACGCGGCACCAGCAGTGTGTTGCTCGTCATCATGGTCGTGGCCTTTTCATGTTCCTAGCCTTGCCCCAAATCCGCCGTCGCCACTGACTGAAACCAGCAACCTCTGCGTGGCCCGCGTCGCCGCCACATAAAACACCCGAGCAGCTTCTTTCTCGTCTTCCCCGGGCGCAGGCATATGCCCCACGCCGGGTAGCGCCACCACCGGGAACTCCAAGCCTTTGCTGACCTTCATGGTCATGACTTGAATGGCGTCTGCCCCAGGTTGGTAATCCCCGCTCCGCTTGCGCACGCGGTGCGGCAGTTTGCGTTGGGCCAGGGCGCTGGCGCACAGGTCCATGGTTTTCCAGTCGGCGCACAGCACCGCCATGTCGCCCCAGGCAAAGCCTTCTTTGTGGGCGCTGGCCAGGTGGTCGGCAATCGCAAAGGCTTCGTCGCGCAGGGTGGGCAGTTGGATGATGACGGGGGCTTGCCCCTCGCGCCCGCAGCTCACGGGTTTCAGCAGCGGGATGCCGTCATCGTCTTTGTCGTCCGCCGTCAACAGGTCGGCCGCCACTAGGCTAGCGGTGTGCAAAATCTGCCGGGTGTTGCGGTAGTTGATCTTCAGGATGGTGGTGCGCCCCTGCGCCTGTATACCCACGCTTTTGAAGCTGAATTCTTTAGTACGTGCCCGTTCGTAAATGCTTTGCGCGTCGTCGTACAGCACCAGCAGGCTGTTGGTGGCGGGGTCCACCATTTGGGTGACGAGCTTGAGCCATTCGGGGGCGAAGTCGTGGCCTTCGTCGAGCATCACGGCTTGGTATTGGCCGCTGGGGATTTGGCTGCGGTCTACACCGCTGATCACGCGCTGCACCATGTCGGCCATCTTGGCTTCGGTGGGCATGTTCTGGGTGGGCAGGGTTTGGCCGAAGGCCACCAGTTGGTCGCGGCACCATTTGTGAAAGTGGCGCACATGCACGCGGTCGGCCAAGCCTTTGGCGTCCATTACGCTGGCCAGCTTCACGCCCAGGGGCTCGTTAAAGCAGAGGATCAGTATGGGCTTGCTGCTGGGCGTAGAAGCCTTGGCCAGGTATTCAGCGCGGTAGCCCAAGATCATGGTTTTGCCTGAGCCTGCCACGCCGTGGATAACGCGGTGCCCGTCGCCCAAGCTGCGGGCCAACTGCTCTTGCTGTATGTCCATCACACGCATGATGCTGGGGAGTTCAGCCTCTGCGTCGTTGTCGTCAAACAATGCGCCCTGGGTTTGCACCCGCACTTGGGGAAACATGTTCCAGCGCACGCGGTCTAGTTGCGGCAATGACATGACACCCCCAAACGAGTGAGGAAACATGTTCCACAGCCGCTGTTGAAACTGCTCGACGTCGGCCGTCTCCAGCATTTCGTCTTGGCAAATCACATAGTGCGGCTCGATAGCGTCACCCAAACCAGCGTCGTCAAATTGCTTGCGGGTAATGCGAGTAAAAACCACCCCATGCCCCCACGGGAAAGCCAGCTTGCCTTGGTGCAGACCGCTGGGATGGACCAATTGCGGGTCACGCTCAAGCGCGTTGACGACCTGAATCGCGTAAAAGCGCGCCTGCGCCAGCGGGCTCATCACAACTTTGACCTGCCCGTTGACCAAGAGGTCCCATGCCTGGCGTGTGGCTTGCTGAATTGTCTCGAGTCTCCAGTCTTTGGTTTCGAGAATCAAAATACCGCGCCTTGGGTGCATGACCACAAAGTCCGGGTGCGACTGCTTGGGGCCTACTGGCACGTCATACCAAAGCAGGTAGTCGTTATCCAGCTTCTGTTCAAGCCGCTCGGCTAATCGGCGTTCGCCAGTCGTCTCGAATGAGCAAGTCCCAAAGGAAGGGATAAGAGTCGCCATTTGTAAGCCGCAATGTGTAAATATTTGTGCTCGCATCATGCCGTGAAACCATAGCCAGGTCTACAGAAACATTCACATTGCTGGCCGCGGCGGGGTGTGGCCCTGGTCGCGGCCATCGCAGCTATGTCGGCCT
>JBKCGU010000154.1:0-39625 GCA_046303055.1 Polaromonas sp. | reverse complement strand
CAAGGCTCAAGTGTCAAGGCAGGTAACAACACAACCCTCACAGCAGACAACCAGATCAACCTGCTAGCCGCTAAAAACGAGTCAAGCCAAACCAGTACCAACAGTTCCAGCGCCAGCAGCATAGGCGCCAGCTTTAGCGCCCAGGGCATCAGCGCCAACGCCTCCGTCAGCCGGGGCAGCGGTAAAAGCGATGGGCAAGACACCAGCTTTAGTCCTGCCGCTTAAACTTGACGTATGGCATGGCACGCGCAACTCGATCTTGACTACCAGCTGGAGGCTGGCCGCACGGTGGCCCGTTATGTGCACACCGGGCCGCTGCGTATTTTGCAAAGCCTGTACCCCGAGGGCGATGCGACCTGTCATAACGTGCTGGTACACCCGCCGGGCGGCTTGGTGGGCGGTGACACGCTGGACTTGAACATCGCGGTGGCAACGGGTGCGCATGGCCTGGTCACCACGCCAGGAGCCACCCGGTTTTACCGCTCTGACGGCGAGCTGGCCTTGCAGCGCACCCGGATCACTGTGGCAGACCATGCCCGCATGGAATGGTTGCCGCTGGAGAGCATCGCTTACAGCGGATGCGTTGCAGAAAACCGCCTGAGTGTGTTGCTGGCGCCCGGCGCAGAGCTGCTTGGCTGGGACATCACGGCGCTGGGCTTGCCAGCGGCCAGCCAACCGTTTGCATCGGGCAACTTCTGCCAGCATCTTGAAGTCCCTGGCGTGTGGCTGGAGCGTGCCAATATCCAGGCGCTCGACGCCTTGCTGCTCAACAGCCCGCTGGGGCTGGCAGGCCATCGCTGCTTTGCCACCCTGTTTTTTGTTGCGGGCCGCAAGCTGGACCGCCAGCGCCGGCAGGACGCGCTGGACGCAGCACGCAGCGTGATTCAGGCGCACCCCTTGTGTGCCACAGCAGGCGCCACCAGCCCTGATGGGCAGGTGGCGCTGGTCAGGGTGCTGGCGCCTGTGGTGGAGCCCGCCATGGCGTTGCTGCGCAGTGTGTATCTGGCCTGGCGTCGTGCGCTTTGGCAGCTGGACACCGGTAGCCCGCGCATCTGGACGACCTGATGTCCTACGGCGTTATGCGCCTTGCTGATGCCGGGGTCTGGCTGTTACCCACTTCGTGATGCCCAACGGCCACATTAAGCTGTTCTGACCCGTCCATCATGGACGCCATCAGGAGATTGACAATGAAGACCACGACCCCAAACACACGCCGCTTGAGCCATTTGAGCCATTTGAGCTATTTGGTGAAGAGCCTGTGCGGTTTTTCTTTCACGGCACTTTTGGCGGTGACGGCCACAGCACAAATTGCCGCTGGAACCACTGGCATTGACGCGACTGGCAACGCCGCCAGCGAAATGGCTGCTTGCAACAATGGCACGACCCAGCAAAGCCGCCAGACCTGCATGACGGAGGTTCGCAATGCCAACGCTGCCAAGCGAGCAGGCAAGATCGACAACGCGGGCGGCCAATTTGAAGCCAATGCCTTGCAGCGCTGCAATGTGCTGCAAGGAGAAGACAAAATCGCCTGTGCCGCACGGGTGACTGGTTATGGCAGCGCCCAGGGCAGTGTGGCTGGCGGCGGTGTGATCACCCAGATAGAAACCGTGGTGGTTCCCAGGGGCCCTGAAGTCATTACGGTCCAGCCGCAAACCAGTAATGACGCCATCATCGTGATACCAGCGGCCAGATAGGCAGCGATCACCGGTCGAAGATTAAACGGTCACCGGCTGGCTCAATAGGGGTTCGCAACGGTGGGTCAGTTTGGCTGCGGAATCAACATCCTTGCCTGCGCTGCGACCTAAAACGGGCTACATTTCAATTTCGGGCTAATTTATAGGGTTTTTACCAATTAGCGACACCCTGTCAAAGCGATTGAACCTATTTTTTGGCACTCACTCCAAGAGAGTGCTAATATTTAGTCTGAATACAGTTTCACAAAGGAGTTTTACTGTGTCCTCTGCCTCCTATCCTCTTGCTGCCTCTGGTTTGGTTGCCTCGACTGGCGTTGCCAGCGCCAACCCGTGGTCGCTGTTGCCGCCTCTGGGCAACCTGGACGCCTATATTTCGGCTGTCAATCGGCTGCCCATGCTCACACTGGAGCAGGAGCAAGCCTTTGCCCGCCAGCTACGCGACTCTAACGACATGGCCTCGGCGGAGAAGTTGGTGCTCTCTCACTTGCGCTTGGTCGTGTCTACTTCGCGCAAATACCTGGGTTATGGTTTGCCGCATGGCGACTTGATCCAGGAAGGCAACATTGGCCTGATGAAAGCCGTCAAGCGCTTTGACCCGGACCAGGGCGTGCGGCTGGTGAGCTATGCGCTGCACTGGATCAAGGCCGAGATGCATGAGTACATTTTGAAAAACTGGCGCATGGTGAAAGTGGCCACCACCAAGGCGCAGCGCAAGCTGTTCTTTAACCTGCGCTCGATGAAGCAGGGTTACAAGGACGATGCCGACGTGGCGACCCACCGGGACACGCTGAGCGACGACCAGATCAGCCAGATGGCCAAATCGCTGAACGTCAAGCGTGAAGAAGTCATTGAAATGGAGCAGCGCATGTCTGGTGGCGACGTGCTGCTCGACCCGAGCCCCAGCGACGATGGTGAGGAGGCGTTTGGCCCGATTGCCTATCTGGCTGACAGCGCGCAAGAGCCTACCGCGCTGATGGAGGCCCATGCACGTGACAACTTGGCCACCGACGGCATTGCGGCCGCCTTGCAAGGCTTGGACGAACGCTCGCGCAAAATTGTTGAAGAGCGCTGGCTGAAGGTCAACGACGACGGCTCAGGCGGCATGACGCTGCATGACCTGGCAGCGGTGTATGGTGTGAGCGCAGAACGGATTCGCCAGATTGAGGTGGCGGCCATGAAGAAGATGAAAAAAGTATTGGTTGACTACGCGTAAATCATCAATCGACTGACCAGAACAGCCATTGCCGCAACAGCAGCAGTGGCTTTTTTGTGGCCGAAACTCACTTGCCCTTGAGCAGCAAGCGGATGTCGGCGGTCAAACCTTCTGCCCCGCTGCCGTAGCGGTTGTACAGGCGCAGCCGACCCTGCGTGTCGTAAATGTAGTTGCCTGCCGAATGGTCCATGCTGTAACTGCTGGCGGTGCGGCCTTCCACTTTTTTGTAGTAGATCTTGAAGTCTTTGGCGACCACCGGCAGTTGCTCGGCGCTGGGGCGCAAAGCCAGGAAGGTTGGGTCAAAGTTGCCCATGTAGGCTTTGAGAATGTCGGGTGTGTCGCGCTCGGGGTCCACCGAGATGAACACGCCTTGCAGCTTGTCGCCGTCTGCGCCGAGTGACTTTTTGATGCCGGCCAGGTCGGCCATCGACGTCGGGCAGACATCGGGGCACTGGGTAAAACCAAAAAACACGACCACCACCTTGCCCGCAAAGTCCTTGATGCTTCGGGTTTTGCCGTTTTGGTCGGGTAGCGCGAAGTCTTTGGCGTAGTCAGCGCCGGTCAGGTCGATGCTTTTGAATTGCGGCTTGTCCGGCGCGCAGGCTACCAAAAACAGCGCAAAAAAAGACATAAAAATGGCTTTTAACCAATGAATACTAGGGCGAGTAGCTCCCGAATAAATAGCGTTCATCTGCATGGAAACCTAAACAAGGTAGTGGTCTATCAGCAGCGCTGCAAACAGCGCCAACAGGTGAATCAGTGAAAAGCGAAACGTCTTGCGAGCCAGCGCATCGGAGTAATTGCGCCACAGCTTGAAGCCATACCAGCTAAAGCCAAAACTCAAACCTGTTGCCGCTATCAGGTACAGCCAGCCACTCATCTGAAACACAAATGGCATCAGGCAGGCCGGGAAAAGCACAAGCGTATAAAGAAACACTTGCAGGCGGGTGAATTCGTTTCCGTGGGTCACCGGCAGCATGGGCAGACCAGCCTTGCGATAGTCCTCAACACGGTAGAGGGCCAGCGCCCAAAAGTGCGGCGGTGTCCATAAAAAGATGATGAGAAATAAAATCAGTGCCTCGGGGCCGACAGAGTCGGTCATGGCGGCCCAGCCCAGTACCGGGGGCATGGCGCCCGAGGCGCCGCCTATCACAATGTTTTGCGGCGTCAGCGGCTTCAAAATGACGGTGTAAACGACGGCGTAACCGACAAAGGTGGCGAAGGTCAGCCACATCGTCAGCGGATTGACCCAGACATACAAAATGACCGAGCCAATGCCGCACAGTACGCCTGAGAAAGTCAGCGTCAGCCAGTTGCTGATCTGGCCCTGTGCGGTGGCCCGCATGGCGGTGCGCTTCATGCGCGCGTCGATGCCCTGCTCGACCAGGCAATTGAAGGCAGCGGCTGCGCCTGCGACCAACCAGATGCCGATGCAGGCAATCAGCCCCAGCTGCAGGTCCGCCCAGCGGGGAACTCCGGGAACAGCCAGCACCATGCCAATCAGCGCGCAAAACACAATCAGTTGCACCACTCGCGGCTTGGTCAGCACATAAAACTGCCGGAACTTGGACGGCACGTGCGCAGGTAAAAGGGTGTCGGTGGTGCTCATGCAAACAATCGGGATAAGCTGAATTTTGACGCGCTAACGGTCTGGTTTGCGCTGCGGCTGACGCAGACGATGCCGGTGAGCACAATCACCAGCGCCGCAGCGCCGCCCGTGTGCATCACTGCGGCTGCCAGCGGCCAGCCCAGCAGCACGTTGCCAAGGCCGGTGGCAACTTGCAGAACAGCCAGCCCTAGCAGCCATCTGGCAGCGTTGCGCAGGGCTCGTATTTTGTGCAGCTTGATGGCCAGGCCAAGCATGGCGGCAAACACCAGATAGGCGGTCAGACGATGCACGTAATGGATGGCGGTCAGCGCCTGAAAACTGATGTTTTCACCGTTCAGACCTGCACCAAGCTCGCGCCAAAAGGTAAAGCCTTCGCGGAAGTTCATGTCGGGCCACATTGAGTTTTGGCATGCCGGAAAGTCGGTACACGCCAGCACCGCGTAGTTGGTGCTGACCCAGCCGCCCAAGGCGATTTGGAGCCATAGCAGCGCAAAGGTAGCGACGATAAAAACCCGGGTTGCCCCTTGCAAGGGCTGGGGCGAGAGTTCGCCTTGTGCGATGGCATAACGAACGCTTTGAGCCTTGAGCAGCGCCAGCAGCACCATGCCGCCAAGCAGGTGCATGGTGACGATGGCCGGGAATAGCTTCATGGTGACGGTCAGCGCGCCGAACGCGCCTTGCAGGCACACCCATAGCAAGGTGAAGCTGGGCCACCAGGGCGAGATGTCGGTCTTGTTCATGGCAAGCTCGTTCAGCTCGCTGCCGCGCACCGTCGGTCTTGGGCTGAGGGGCGGCCGTGCGTCGGGCGGTGATTGCCTTCGGCGCTCTCGCCAGCTGATGAAGGCGAGCGTGAGTATCAGCACTCCGACACCCGTGGCCAGGTAGCGATGAATCATTTCGATCCAGGCCTTGGGGTGGGTCACCGGGCCGCTGGGCATGGCGGTTTGGGCTGCATCAATGTGCAATTGCGCACCCACCGGGCTGGCATGGCCATAGCAGCCTGGCCAGTCTGGGCAGCCAAGGCCAGAGTCTGTCAGGCGCGTGAACGCGCCAAAGACAACCAGATCAAAGGTGAGAAACAAAGTGACCAGCGTGAGCACGCGCAGGCGCTTGGCTGTAGGTGTATGCCGGCTTTTTAGCCAGACCCATGCCAGCGGCCCCAAGGCGACAACCACGCCCATGATCATCAGCTGCAGTGCGGGGCTCAGGTTGTAGAGTTCGACGTCATTCATGGGAGTGCGCAGCGCTGGGCCGCTCCCAGGCAAGCACAGCCCCCTCGGGGGGCAGCGTCATACGCAAGGCGATAAGCGTGGGGGTTGTCATTTTTAACGGCCTTCTTTGTCCCAACTGCCTGAGGCGCGCAGCAAGCGGTCCAGGTCGCGTTTGGCTTTGGCTGCGCCCGCAGCGTCCATGTTGGCCGGAAAACGCATCATGAGATTACCCAGCGGGTCCACAACGTACAAATGGTCTTCAAGATGCTGGCCGGTTGCCGGTGGCAGCCACTCTGCCAGTTTGTCCGATGACACGCGCAGTGTGGTCGCCTCAGTCAGCGCAGGTTTCAGGCGCGCATCAAACGCGGCCGCATCAGTCACCAGCCAAACCCAGTCGACACGCACTTTTTCCTTGCCCAGAGACTCACGCAGTTGCCGCTGGAAATACAGGCGATCCTGGCAAGCGGTGTCGCAGTTCGCGCTGGCAACACTGATCAGCAGCCATTGGTTTTTCAATGCCGGTAACGCGCCTGGCGTGCCGTTCAAATCCAGCGTGGCGATGGCTGGCAAAGGGCGCTGGGGGGTGATCAGTTCGCCATAATTGCGCCGGCCTTCAGGGCGAATCACATAGTAGGTAAAGTACGATGCGATGACGGGCGCTGCACATACCAGCAGCACGGCAATCATCTTCCAGCGACCTGCTGTGTTGCGAGGGCTGTCGTTACCGAGCACGGGCAGAGTGTGTACCGTCATGCTCAGTGGTTCGTCTTGCGGTGGATTGGAGGCGGAGCTTGTATCAGGCATGGGGTGCTTGTTTGCGCTTGAGGCGCCACGGGTGAATGATCTGGAACCAGGCATAGAGACCTGCGACAAGGGCGCACAGGGCAAACCACTGAAACGCATAGCCGTAGTGCTTGTCAATGCCCACATTTGGCGCAGCCCAGTCGCGCAGCAAGCCTTCATTGGCCGGGCCTGTTTGAACCATCGACACTGACATCAAGGGCAGGCCAGTCTCACGACCGAAATCAACGACATCAATATTTTGCCGTATGCGCGACATATCGACACCCTTGAACTCATATAACTTGGAAGGGGGTGGGGCGATGCGGCCATGGACGGTGACGGAGCCAGTTGGTGTTTGAATATCGGGCAACTTGGCACGGTCTTCAAAATTGCGCATGACCCAGCCGCGCTGTACCAAAATGACTTGTCCGCTACCGTCCAGGACGAAGGGCGTTACTGCCAGCAGGCCGGTCTTGTTGTTCATCTGGCGGTTGTCCAGAAATACAGTGTGTTCTGCACGCCAAACACCTTTGAAGGCGGCACGCCTGTGCACTGCCTCCTGCAGGTTTTTGAAGGTTGCCAGATCGGCGGCGTTCAAGATCGATTCGTTGCCTTGCCCTTCAATTGCAAGCATCAGCGCCTGCTTTTGCGCGGCCCGGCGCAGCTGCCACTGGCCCAGTGAGAAAGTCAGCGTGGCCACCAGCAGTGCTGCAAGCGTGAGCAGCCAAAACCTTGACTTTTTCAACAACGGGGGTGAAAGTTTGGCCATCAGCCGATAATCCCCAACATGACATATCTTGTAGCTATCGGCTTTTTAGCCATTCTCGCCAGCCTGGCCACCGCTTTGTTTTTCATGATGAAAGACGGTACGAACGGAAAGGGGAAAACCAGCAACATGGCCAAAGCACTGGCTTTTCGCATCGGGTTTTCGGTACTGTTGTTTGTCTGCATTTTGCTGGCGTGGAAGATGGGCTACATTCAGCCGACGGGCTTGCCTGTTGGTAAATAAAACTCGGTAAAACTCGATTCTGCAAAACAACAAAGGCCGCACAGTGCGGCCTTTTTGATGGGTGATGACAATCTGCCTAGAGCCAGTACACCAAGATATACAGACCCAGCCACACCACGTCCACAAAGTGCCAGTACCAGGCAGCACCTTCAAAACCAAAGTGCTTGTCAGCTGTGAAATGGCCTTTTTGCAGCCGCAAGGTGATGAAGAGCAGCATCAACATACCGACAAACACGTGAAAGCCGTGAAAACCGGTCAGCATGTAAAAGGTTGAACCATAGACACCAGAATTGAGCTTGAGGTTCAAATCAGAGTACAGGTGCGCGTACTCATAGCCCTGGACGAACAAAAAGACCAGACCCAACAGCACCGTGGCCCACATAAAAGCGATGGTTTTGCCGCGGTGGCCTTCGCGCAGGGCGTGGTGGGCAATGGTCATGGTCACGCCTGATGTCAGCAGCAAAGCCGTGTTGATGGTGGGCAACCAGAAAGGCCCAACAGTTTGAAAGGGCTCAACAATGTCAGCAGGTGATGCTGTAGCGCCGGCGGCGACGCTTGGCCAAACAGCTTTGAAGTCTGGCCACAGCAGTGCGTTTTCAAGCCCGCCCAGTGCTGGCACCGAGTGCATGCGCGCCCACCACAGGGCGGTAAAAAACGCGCCAAAAAACATGACTTCAGAAAAGATAAACCAGCTCATGGACCAGCGAAAAGACAGATCAATTTTGTGACCGTACAAGCCGCCTTCGCTTTCCCGCACGGATTCGCTGAACCAGCGAAACAAAGTAAACAACCACACCACCATGCCGAATGCCAGCGCGTACATGCCCCAGCTGGAGGCATTGACCCACTGGCTGGCGCCCAAAATGACGAAGAACAGACCGATTGAGGCCATCACAGGATGGCTGGAGGGTGCGGGCACAAAGTAGTGCGGGGTACCGGTTGATGCTGCTGACGACATGTTTTAACTCCTGCTTTCGCAAATTTCAATATCTATTCAATGTGCGGCTTACTTGCCCACGACCCATGTGGCCAGCAATATCAGGCTGCCAACAAAAACAAAAACACCGACCAAACCAACCACAACGATGTGTACAGGGTTCAGCTGTGCCACATCCTTTTCGTAATCAGCGCGTGCGCGCAACCCGACAAACGACCACATGACGGCCTTGACCGTTCGAAAAATCGAGCCTTCTCGTTTGTGAACGGGCAGATTTTCGGGTGCGCTCATACGCCAGGCGCTTTGCTGTCAGTGGCATTCGCTGCCTGTGGCGCAGCGGGCGTGCGGCCACCTACTTCAAAAAATGTGTATGACAATGTGATGGTCTGCACGTCTTTGGACAATTTGGGGTCAATCACAAAGGCCACTGGCCACTGCTTTTTTTCGCCGGGTGCCAGGGTGTACTGCTGAAAGCAAAAACATTCCAGCTTGTTGAAGTACGCGCCAGCTTGTGAAGGCGCATAGCTGGGGATGGCTTGCGCAGACATGGTGCGGTTTTGCGTATTCTGGAACTCGTACATCACGGTGATCAATTCGCCAGGATGTACCTTGAGTGTGTTTTGGGCCGGCTTGAAAAGCCACGGTCCGCGCGAATTGGCATCAAACTCAACAGCGATGGTTCGTGAAACATCAACCTGCGTGTTGGCAGGCAGCTTGGGAGTAGCGCCAGGGATTTGCCTGTCACCCAAAGCCAGTACGTTGATGCCCGTCATCTCGCAAATCGCCTTGTAAATCGGCACCAGCGCATAACCAAAGCCAAACATGGCCAGGACGATCACGCCCAGCTTGCTGACCATTTTGATGTTTTCGCGTTTGATGAGCAGCATGGGGTGGTGCAGTTAACGACCGAAGAAAACCATCTTGGCCATGAAACCCGCAAAGAAGACGACCGCGACCGAAGCCAGGATCAGTGCCAGCCGCATGTTGTTTTTCTTTTGTTCAGGACTTGTCATGGCGCGATACCGGAGGAAGCAAGGTTGAGGACAAAATTCATCGACGGGCAACCGCTGGAAAAATGAGCCCCCTCAGGGGACAGCGCAGGGCCGATTGTGACAAGCGTGTAGGTCATTTCAACCAATCACGCGGGTTGCAGTGGCGTCCAGCTTGGGCGGCGTCTCAAAGGTGTGGAAAGGCGCAGGTGATGGGACTTCCCACTCCAGGCCTTCTGCACCTTTTTCACCCTCGTCCTGCCAGGGGTTGGCCTTGGCAGGCACGCCTTGACCACGCATGGTGGGCAGCACGACAAAGAAGAGGAAGTAAACCTGCGCAAAACCAAAGAAGAAAGCGCCCACTGATGCAATCGCGTTGAAATCAGCAAACTGCATCGGGTAATCAGCGTAGCGGCGCGGCATGCCGGCCAAACCCAAAAAGTGCATTGGGAAAAAGGTGACGTTGAACGAGATCAGCGACCACCAGAAGTGAATCTTGCCGCGCGTTTCGTTGTACATGACGCCGGTCCACTTGGGTGACCAGAAATAGTAGCCAGCAAACATCGCATACAAGGACCCGGCAACCAAAACGTAATGAAAGTGCGCGACCACGTAATAGGTGTCTTGCAGTTGCGTGTCAATCGGCGCGACGGACAAAATCACGCCCGTCAAGCCGCCAATAGTAAACACGAAAATGAAACCGACCGCAAACAGCATCGGTGTCTCGAAGGTCATCGAGCCCTTCCACATGGTGGCGATCCAGTTGAACACCTTGACACCTGTCGGCACGGCTATCAGCATGGTCGAGTACATGAAGAACAGTTGACCTGTTACCGGCATGCCGGTAGTAAACATGTGGTGAGCCCAGACGACAAAGCTCAAAATAGCAATCGAGCCGGTGGCGTAGACCATGGATGCGTAGCCAAACAGACGCTTGCGTGAAAACGCTGGAATGATGTGGCTGATGATGCCGAAAGCCGGCAAGATCATGATGTAGACCTCTGGGTGGCCGAAAAACCAGAAGATGTGCTGATACATCACCGGGTCCCCGCCGCCGGCGGGGTTAAAAAAGCTGGTGCCGAAGTGGCGGTCAGTCAGGGTCATGGTGATGGCGCCTGCCAGCACGGGCATCACAGCGATCAGCAAATAGGCGGTGATGAGCCAGGTCCAGCAGAACATGGGCATTTTCATCAGTGTCATGCCGGGGGCTCGCATGTTCAAAATCGTCACGATGATGTTGATCGAACCCATGATGGACGAAGCGCCCAAAATGTGCAGTGCAAAAATTCCGGAATCCATGGACGGGCCCATTTGCAGCGTCAGCGGTGCGTAAAGCGTCCATCCGGCAGCAGGTGCACCGCCAGGCAGGAAGAACGAGGTACCCAACATCAGCGCAGCAGGAATCATCAACCAGAAGCTGAAGTTGTTCATGCGCGCGAAGGCCATATCGGCGGCGCCAATTTGCAGTGGAATCATCCAGTTCGCAAAGCCCACAAAGGCTGGCATGATGGCGCCGAACACCATGATCAGACCGTGCATGGTCGTGAGCTGGTTAAAAAGCTCCGGGTTGATCAGCTGCAGGCCGGGTTGAAACAGCTCGGCACGAATGCCCAAAGCGAGCACGCCGCCAAACATGAACATGAAAAAGCTGAACAGCAGGTACAGCGTGCCGATGTCTTTGTGGTTGGTGGCAAACACCCACCTGCGCCAGCCAGCGGGAGCGCCGTGGTCATGGTGGTCATCATGTGCGTGGTCATGCGGGTCTAGTACGGCACTCATCTCGGCTTCCTTCGTGTCTTGGCAAATGACGAAATGGTCAAACGCCCTGAAAATTTGAATATCTAAATGTCTAAATGTCTAAATGTCTAAACAGACTTATTTGCGCGCGGCTTGCAGCTCAGCAGGCTGCACCACTTGACCAGTCTGGTTGGACCAATTGTTCTTGGTGTATGTCATGACTGCGGCCAAATCGGTGTCGCTCAGCGCCTTCCAGGCGGGCATCGCACCGTTGTTGGCGCCGTTGAGCAAAATGGCGATTTGCTTGCCATGGTCTTTGTCCAGAACAATGGCTGAACCGTCGATGGCCTTGATGGCGCCGCCGCCCTTTCCGGATGGCTGGTGGCAAGCCGCGCAATTGGCTGCATAGACTTTCTCGCCACGCGCTTTCAGGTCAGCCAGTACCCAAACTTTCGATGGATCATCTGCTTTGGCGGACATTTCCTTGTTTTTACCTGCCACCCAAGCCGTGTAGTCTGCCGCCGAGACGACCTTGACGTGAATCGGCATGTAGGCGTGCTCTTTACCGCACAGTTCTTGGCATTGGCCGTGATAGTCACCCACTTTTTCAGCACGAAACCAGGTGTCGCGCACAAACCCGGGAATCGCGTCCTGCTTGATGCCAAAAGCTGGCACAGCAAAAGCGTGAATCACGTCATTGGCGGTCGTGATGATGCGGATTTTTTTGTTGACCGGCACCACCATCGGGTTGTCGACTTTGAACAGGTAATCGTCAGGCACTTCACCTGCTTTCGGGCCACCGTTGTTTGACATCACGCGGTGCGTGTTGTCGAGCGTTGAGACAAAGCCAATGCCTTCGCCTTCGCCCTTGATGTAGTCGTAGCCCCATTTCCACTGCATGCCCGTGGTTTTGATGGTCAGGTCAGCAGCGGTGGTGTCTTTTTGCGCGACCAGCACCTTGGTCGCTGGCAGGGCCATGCCAATTACGATGAGGAAGGGGACAATGGTCCAGGCAATTTCAACGGCGGTTGACTCGTGAAAATTGGCAGCTTTGTGGCCGACTGATTTGCGGTGCTTCCAGATGGAATAAAACATCACACCGAACACGGCCACAAAAATCACGATGCAAACAATCATCATGAACCAGTGCAACCAATGCTGCTCCTCGGCAATTTTGGTGACTGCCGGGTGCATGTTGAGCTGACGCACAGCCGGGCCGCCTGGCAGGTCGTTGACGGCGTAGGCGGCTGTTGAGGCCCAGGCTGCCGTGAACGCCAGCAGTGTGGCTGCACGCTGCGTTGCTTGCTGCGTCAGGTGGCTCATGGTTTTACGTACATTCATCGTGATCACTTTTAATGCCTCAAAATTACCGGCCCACAGACCTATTGGAGTTGCCAATTCAACAAAACAATGGATTATAAAGTTAGTCGCAATGCAGTTTCAGCATCCGCGCAGTGCAAAGCGTATTTCTCTGGCCAGCGCGGGCCGCAATTCTGGCCGCACATGGCGCCCCACACGTACTGAACGACCTTGGCCGGACACTTCGATCAGGGACCCGTCACCATTTTTAGGTTCGACGCGAACCCACTCACGGTTGAATTCTGCTCGGTGCAGGCGGCCTGCGGTTTCGAGCTCCACCACCAGTTGGCCGCCTTGCAGGGATATCTTTTCACCGTCTCTTGCATGCCGCGCATACACCGTGAAAGCGGTGCCAACGGCGATCAGCTCGGCCCATGCAAAAGGCATGACAAGAGTTGCGCCCTGCATCCAGAAAAAAGTGGCAATGCCAAGGGATACCACGCTCAGTGACGCGAACAGGCCCAGCAGTTGCCCCGGAGTCACAGAGCAATTGCGTTTGAGCAGCCACTGAACGCCTGGATGGCTGAGGTCATTGCTTTGCGGCAAGGTGGCAAAGCGCCATGCTGAAGGATCAGGTGTTTCGAAAGGGTGCGACACGGGGTGACACTCAAAAAATAACAGCCAGTCGGGCGGGCTGTCTGAGATGTGGGAACATGCCCAAAAAAACTGCTTTCATTATAAAGGGGTTTACCCGAAGCCCGGCTTGCAAACCTGTGCAAACCCGAGCATCCCATGCGCTTTTGTGCAGACCAGCAAGGTCTGGCTTAAGGGGACGCCGGCTTGCCTGCACCCAGCATGCTGCGCATGTCCTGTATGGACATGGAACTCAAGGCGCTGACCTTGACTTTGGGCTGCGCCTTCAGCGCATGGCCGTAAATCACTTCAAACGTCAATGACAACCTGCCATCAGGCCCTGTTTTCAGGTGCGCGGCCAGTGCGTCTTCCAGTCGGGTTCGCCATGCCCGCCCGCGCAGGCCGGCAAACCGCGCCGGGTGAAAGTTTCGCCCCAGCTCTCTGAGTTCTTTGAGCAGCCGCGCCGGGGTGTCATAGGTCAGCGTGATGCGCTCCATGTCCATCACGGGTTCGGCAAACCCGCCAGCCACCAGCATGTCGCCCCAGTCGTGCATGTCGGTCAGGTCATGTCCGGCCGGTGGCCAGGCCAGTTGCCGGTACACCTCGCGCAGTTCGATGGCGGTGTCGGGTCCCAGACATGAAAACATCAAAAAACCGCCGACGGTCAAAGCGTGATGCCAACTGGCCAGCAGGGCCTGCGGGTCGGCGGCCTCATGCAGCGCCATGTTGGCCCACAGCATGTCCACGCTGCCGGGCGCCGGCGCCTCAAAACGAGCCGCTTTGCCAAACCAGCCGGCCGGTTGCCACCACGAAGTTGCTATATTTTTAATAGCTGCTTGCCTAGGTATTGAATGGCTTTCGACCACAAAGCAATCTGATGGTGAATATTTTTGAACGAGTTTTTGGTGGTTTTGCAAGCCGCCGCGCACGGCACCCCAGTGCGCCCAGGCTTTTGGCTGCAACTTGATCCATTGCAACCTGTCGAGCATCCTGCTGGCCACTTCCTCATGCAGCCAAGGCGATACCGGCGGCGCCATGCGCTGCCAGCGGGCAACGGCGGTCGGGTCAAGTGTGGGCGGGCGCTCTGTCTTCATGTGGTCTTTTTGATGTGCGTCCCGAGTATATTGACCGGGTGTTCAAGCGTCTGTTGCAAACCCCTTTTTTAAAGCCAACCAACCGGTTACCCAGCCAGTGCGCCGTCTGTCACAGCTGGCCCGCAGCGCCGGTATGCCGAGCCTGCATGCAACGATTTGCCTGTCACCGGCCGCGCTGCCGCTGCTGCGCAATGGCCCTGGCCGATGGCTTGTCAGCCAGTTTGCACGCCAGCACAGATGTCTGCATAGACTGCAACAGGCAGCCGCCACCGCTCGACACAACCCTGGTTGCGGTCGACTACACCTACCCCTGGTCAGCGCTGATCAGCGCTTATAAATTTGGCGAGCAACCTGGCTGGGCGTCCTTTTTTGCGGATCTGTTGCTCAAAGCGCCGGGCGTTCGTCAGGCGCTTGAAAACCTGCAAGCGGATGACCTGATCCTGCCTGTTCCGCTGTCAAAAGAGCGCTTGCAAACGCGCGGCTTTAACCAGGCCTGGTTGCTGACAAAGGAACTGGCCAGGCAGGCAGGCAGCACCGCTCAGGCAGACAGCAGCCTGCTGCTGCGGGTTAAAAACACCCGCCCCCAGACCGAGCTGAAACGCCAGGCCAGGCTGGCCAATGTCAAAGGCGCTTTTCAAGTCGACCCGCTGCGCGCGGCAGCCATTAAAGGCCGGTGCGTCGTGCTGGTGGATGACGTGATGACCAGCGGCGCGTCGCTTTTTACCGCGGCCGAGGCCATGCGCGCGGCAGGTGCTGCCCACATCACCGGTATAGTGCTGGCCCGCACCCCCCTTTAGGCCTCAACATGTTCAATATCGTTCTTGTCGAACCCGAAATTCCGCCCAACACAGGCAATGTCATTCGCCTGGCGGCCAACACGGGCTGCCGACTGCACTTGATTGAGCCCTTGGGTTTTTCAATGGACGACAAGCATATGCGGCGCGCCGGGCTTGACTACCACGAGTATGCCGAGCTGAAGCGGCACGCCAGCTGGCAGGCCTTTATGCATCACGAAAACCCTGACCCCGCACGGCTGTTTGCCATGACCACACGTGGTTCACGTAACTTGTTTGATGTGGCTTTTGCGTTGGGCGACTGGCTGGTGTTTGGGTCAGAAACCAAGGGCTTGGATGCTGCCTTGCGCGACTCATTTGCAGCCAGCCAGCGCCTGAAGCTGCCCATGCAGCCTGACCAGCGCAGTTTGAATCTGTCTAACGCAGTGGCTGTGACGGTGTTTGAGGCTTGGCGGCAAAACGGCTTCGTCACATCGGACCCAAGCACAGCCGTCAGTCAAGGGTAGCGCCGCACCAGCGATTCAGCCACGCACACTGGTTTGGCCGAACCCTCGCGCTCCACCGTGACTTCCCAGGTCATCTGTACGCCGTCGTTGTCAATCGGCAGCGTCGCCAGCAGCTTCATGCGGGCGCGCAGGCGGCTGCCCACAGGCACAGGGGAGGTAAACCTTACCTTGTTCAGCCCGTAGTTCACGCCCATATGCGAGCCCACGATGTGAAACGACGAGTCAAAAAACGTCGGTATCAAAGACAAGGTTAAAAACCCGTGCGCGATGGGTCCACCAAAAGGGCCGTTCGCGGCTTTTTCGGGGTCTACATGAATCCACTGGTGGTCGCCGGTGGCCTCGGCAAACAGGTTGACCTGCTGCTGGGTAACGGTCAGCCAGTCGCTGATGGCAACTTCTTGCCCCACACGGGTGGCCAGGTCTGCAATGGTTTGAAAAGTCTTCATACACTTAATGGTTGATCAAGCCACTGGCAAATACTTTTCCACTGCTCCAGGTCTTTTTCAACCCGGCCAGGGGTCACATCAAACAGGGTGAGCCCGCGTGCAGCCAAGTGAATGTAGTTCTGCGTGTCACGCACCATGCCCAGCACCGGCAGCCCCAGGCTGTCAACAAAACCGCGCAACTTGTCGGCTGCAATCGTGCGCGAATCCACCCGCATGCCCACAATACCCACCTGCACCTTGCCAGCGTGGCGGTGCTCGGCCAGCTGGTCCAAAAACGCCCGGGTGGCAAAAATGTCAAACACGCTGGGCTGCAGCGGCACGATGATTTTGTCGGCCAGTTTGATGACATCGTTAAAGCGCCAGCCGTGCAGCCCGCCCGGCGTATCCAGAACCACATGGGTCGTTCCCTTGGGCGGCTTGACGATCAGATCAGCGTTTGCGTCCCAGGTGGCAATGGGCCGGGCAGCAGGTGGGCGCAGCCCCAGCCATAGCCTGGACGACTGCTGCTTGTCAACATCGCCCAGCATCACCGCATGGCCTTGGGCTGCAAAGTAGCCTGCAACATGGGTGGCAATTGTCGATTTACCGACACCGCCTTTAGGATTGGCAATCACAACGACTGGCATGCTGAACTCCTCAGGTCAAAAAAACTGTTATTTTGCGTTATGGTCATTGTATGAAAGTACTTGACACAGACATTTATCTGATCGCGGCCCACCCGGCCTGGCGGGAGTCACGCGTCAACCGCCCTTTGATGCAAGCGGCGCAAAACCTGCCGCGTGTGAAGGTGCAAGACCTTTACTCAAGCTACCCCGACTACACGATGGACGTCGCCGCCGAGCAAGCTGCGCTTGAAAGGGCGCAACTGGTCGTGCTGCTGCACCCGATCCAGTGGTACAGCATGCCGGCACTGCAAAAGCTGTGGCTTGACGAGGTGCTGACCTATGGCTGGGCCTATGGAGAAGCTGGCAGCAAGCTGCAAGGCAAAGACCTGTGGCTGGTGGCCACCACCGGCGGGCCAGAGGCGTCGTACCACCCGCAGGGCTACAACCGTTACTTTTTCGATGCGTTTTTGCCGCCGTATAAACAAACTGCTGCGCTGTGTGGCATGCGCTTTTTGCCGCCACTGGTGCTGCACGGCGCGCATGCCGTTCAACAGGACGTGGTGACCCAGCACATCGCCACCTTCAGCCGGCGGCTCCAAAGCTACCCAGATTGGCCCGAGATGGATGACCTGGAACAGTGTGCAGCTTGCGTGGTGCCGATGAAGGACAGGTTCGTCAAGCAGGAGGCGAAGTAATGGAACACGCCCCTGCGTGGCTGGTTAACAGCTTCATTTATCTGGCGGCAGCTGTCATTGCCGTGCCCGTGGCCAAAAAG
This sequence comes from Polaromonas sp., assembly GCA_046303055.1. Lineage (GTDB taxonomy): Bacteria > Pseudomonadota > Gammaproteobacteria > Burkholderiales > Burkholderiaceae_C > Polaromonas. Next base: position 22,291 of record JBKCGU010000154.1, on the reverse strand, counting down.
CTGGGCCTCGGCGCCATCATTGGCTATCTGGCCGCAGGCATTGCGATTGGCCCCTGGGGCTTAAAGCTCGTTACCAACGTGCAGGACATTCTTCACTTTGCCGAGTTTGGCGTGGTGCTGATGCTTTTTTTGGTCGGACTGGAGCTAGAGCCCAAACGCCTGTGGAATTTGCGCCGCCCCATCTTCGGCTGGGGCAGCGCGCAAGTTGCCTGTTGTGCGGCCATCATCACAGGCGTCGCGATGGCGCTGGGTGTGGACTGGAAGATCGCACTCGTCGCGGGCCTGGGCCTGGCGCTGTCAAGCACCGCGATTGCCCTGCAAGCCATTGGCGAGCGTAACCTGATGCCCACATCCAGCGGGCAGGCCGGGTTTTCGATTTTGCTGTTCCAGGACGTGGCGGCTATCCCGATTTTGGCCCTGTTGCCGCTTTTAGGCGCACTTGCAGGAGAAAGCGAGGCTGTGGCCCAATCAAATCGTGCGTTGGAAGCTCTTAAAATCATAGCAGTGATTGGCGGCATCATTCTGGGTGGCCGCCTGCTTTTGCGCCCCGTGCTGGGCTGGATCGCCAAAAGCGACACGCCTGAAATTTTTACCGCCGCATCGCTGCTGCTGGTGGTTGGCATTGCCGCGCTCATGCAGTTTGTCGGCTTGTCGATGGCACTCGGTGCCTTTTTAGCCGGAGTGCTGCTGGCTGAAAGCGAATACCGCCGCGAGCTGGAGACCGATATTGAGCCCTTCAAGGGTCTGCTGCTGGGCCTGTTTTTCATCGCCGTGGGCATGAGCATTGACTTTGGCGTACTGCGCCAGTCGCCCGGCTTGATGGCCGCTATTTTGTTCGGTTTTTTGGGGCTGAAGCTGGTGGTGATTTACGGCCTGGCCAGAGCGATGAAGCTGCCTTTTCAGGAGCGCCCGGTGTTTACCGTGCTGCTGGCGCAAGGCGGTGAATTTGCCTTTGTGGTGTTTCAGGCGGCCAGCACGACGAATGTGATCGGGTTGCAAACATCGTCGCTGCTGATTGGTGCGGTGGCGCTGTCGATGCTGATCACGCCGCTGCTCTTGATCATTGTTGACAAGCTCATACTGCCTCGCTATGCACGTGCAGGTGCTGCGCAGATGGACGAGATATCCGAGCAGCAAACCGCACCCATCATCATTGCCGGCTTTGGCCGCTACGGTCAAATCATTGGCCGCATGCTGCTGGCCCAGGGAGTAGCGCCCACCGTGCTCGACCACGACGCAGTCATGATCGAAGCCGTGCGCGCCTTTGGCTACCGCGTGTTTTACGGCGACGCCACGCGGCTTGATTTGCTGCGCACCGCAGGCGCGGCCACCGCCAAAATCCTGGTGGTGGCGGTTGACGATGTGGCGCAGTCGATCAAGATTGTGGACCTGGCCCAAGAGCACTTTGCGCAACTGCAAATCGTGGTTCGGGCCCGCGACGTGACGCACTGGAACCAGCTGCGCGACCGGGGCGTGATGCGCGTCGAACGCGAGCTGTTTGAGTCCAGCTTGAGGAGCGCACGCAGCGTGCTGGAGCTGCTGGGCTACCCACCGCACGAGGCCAGGCAAAGCGCCATGCGCTTCAGGCAACACAACCTGGACCTGTTCGAGCAGCTCTACCCACACCACAAAGACCGCGCCAAGGTGATTGCCGTCGTCAAGCAAGGCCGCGCGCAACTGGAAGAGCAAATGGCCAGGGAACGCGAGCAACTTGCCCAAAAGCGGCCTGCAGGCTGGCATGACGAGCTTGTGGATGCTGCTGCGGCTGGCAAAGTGGCTGAAAAAGTGGCTGAAAAAGGCTGAATTGGGGTTAACCTAGAAACTGCAGCTGATCGCTGGTCAATATCCCACAGACCGCATGAATACTGACTTGCGCAAAAACGGACAACACCGCTGCCGTCCACCAGGCCGGCGGCCATGACAGCAGCCTTCAATGTCAAGTGGCGGACTGTTTAAGCTGTTGCAACAAGCTTCGCACCGCTTGCGGGTACAGAAGATGCTCCTGGCTGAGCACCCGGGCAGCCAGCGTGTCTGCTGTGTCGCCCGGCAGGATGGGCACAACCGCCTGCGCCACGATGCGGCCATGGTCAAGCTCGCTCGTGACCCAATGAACTGTCGCCCCGGTCACCTCGCAGCCTGCATCAATGGCGCGTTGGTGGGTACGAAGCCCAGTAAATGCAGGAAGCAGGGAAGGGTGGATATTGATCAGCCTGCCTGCGTAGTGCGCCACAAAACCTGGCGTCAAAATGCGCATGAATCCCGCCAGCACCACCAAAACGGGCTGGTAGATGTCAACGGCGGTCTGCAAGGCCGAGTCAAAAGCCTCCCGCGAATTGAATTGTTTGTGGTCAATGACCTCCGTGGTGATGCCAAGCTGTGCGGCCAGCGCCAGTCCTTTTGCATCAGGCCGGTTGCTGATGACGCATGCCAGGCGAACCCCCAGCGTGTCGAGCCACTTTTCCTGTTGCGCGGCGTGGGCAATGGCCATCATGTTGGAGCCGGTGCCCGACATCAAAATGACGATGTTTTTAATGGCTGAAGGGGCAACTGAAGTCATGGCACGACAGATTATGACCAAGCTGAATGTGGCCAAGTCTCGACTTTGACAAGCAAAAGAGCACATTCGTGCTAAAAACGGCGACCTGGACAGCCTACCTGACACACGGAGACATTGATGGATTTAGCTTTCACCCCCGAAGAGCAACAATTTCGCGAAGACATTCGCACCTGGGTTCACGCCAATCTGCCAGCGGACATCCAGCACAAGGTACGCAACGCCTTGCGTCAGACGCGTGAGGACATGCAGCGTTGGGCCAAAATTCTGGGCAAAAAAGGCTGGTTGGGTCACGGTTGGCCCAAAGAGTTTGGCGGCCCCGGCTGGAACGCGGTGCAAAAACATCTGTTTGAAGAAGAGTGTGCTTTGGCTGGCGCACCGCGCGTGGTGCCGTTTGGCCCGGTGATGGTGGCGCCCGTCATCATGGCCTTTGGCAATGCCGAGCAACAGCAACGATTTTTGCCGGGCATTGCCAGCGGCGAGGTGTGGTGGAGCCAGGGCTACAGCGAACCGGGCTCCGGCTCCGATTTGGCGTCGCTCAAATGCAAGGCCGAACGGGTGGGTGACAAATACATCGTCAACGGCCAAAAAACCTGGACCACGCTCGGCCAGTACGGCGAATGGATTTTTTGCCTGGTGCGCACCAGCAATGACGGCAAGCCGCAAACCGGCATCTCGTTTTTACTCATCGACATGAAGTCGCCGGGTGTGAGCGTCAAGCCGATTGTGCTGCTCGACGGTGAGGCCGAGGTCAATGAGGTGTGGTTTGACAACGTGGAGGTGCCTGCCAACAACCTGATTGGCGAGGAGAACAAGGGCTGGACCTATGCCAAGCATCTGCTCAGCCATGAACGCACCAACATTGCCGACGTCAACCGCAGCAAGCGCGAGCTGGAGCGGCTGAAAAAAATTGCCAAGGCCGAAGGCGTGTGGGACGACTTCAGGTTTCGTGACGAAATTGCCAAGCTGGAAGTGGATGTGGTGGCGCTGGAGATGATGGTGCTGCGCGTGCTGTCGGCTGAAAAAACGGGCAAGAACTCACTGGACATTGCAGGCCTGCTCAAAATCAAGGGCAGCGAAATTCAGCAGCGTTATGCAGAACTGATGATGCTGGCCGCTGGGCCCTTTGCGCTGCCCTTCATTGAAGAAGCGATGGAGGCCGGCTGGCAAGGCGACTATCCCGGAGGTATTTTGGGTAACGCGCCACTCGCAAGCACTTACTTCAACATGCGTAAAACCACCATTTACGGCGGCAGCAACGAAGTGCAGCGAAATATCGTCGCTCAATTTGTACTTGGTTAACTGGCACAGGCCCACAGGAGTTAGAACATGGATTTCGATTTCACAGACGAGCAGGAACAACTGCGCGATGCAGTACGTAAATGGGTCGACAAAGGCTATGACTTTGAGCGCCGCCGCAGCATCACCCAGGCGGGCGGCTTTTCCCGCCAAGCCTATGGCGAGATGGCGGAACTGGGCCTGACGGGCCTGTATGTCCCCGAGGACGATGGCGGCATGGGCATGGGGCCTACCGAGGGCATGGTGGTGATGGAGGAACTGGGGCGCGGCATGGCCCTGGAGCCTTTGGGCCAAACACTGATCGCCGGTGCTGTGCTGGCAGGCTACGCCCCTGCTGCGCTCAAATCTGAATGGCTGCCCAAAATCGCCAGCGGTGAAAGCCTTGTGGTTTTGGCCCATCAGGAGCGCGCAGCTCGCTACAACGCCTCAAAATGTGAGGCAAAAGCGACTCTAAGCCAACAAAAATATACGCTGGATGCGACAAAAAGCATCGTGATTGGCGGCGATCATGCCGATGCTTTTATGGTTCCGGCGATGCTCAACGGCGCCATGGCGCTGTTTCTGGTGGAGCGCACAGCCGCTGGCGTGACCGCCAAAGGCTACGTCACGCAGGAAGGTGGTCGCGCCGCTGAAGTGATTTTTAGCCATGCGCCTGCAACACTGATAACGCTTGACGGTCAAGCGGCTTTGGCCCATGCGCTGGACATCGGCATTGCCAGCACCTGCGCCGAAGCCATTGGTGTGATGGATCAAACCCTGGCGATTACCGTCGAGTACATGAACACCCGCAAACAGTTTGGTGTGCTGATCAGCAGCTTTCAGGCCCTGCGCCACCGCGTGGCAGACATGAAAATGCAAATCGAACTGGCCCGGTCCATGAGCTACTACGCGAGTCTGAAACTCAACGCCCCGGCAGCCGAACGCTCGGCCGCCATGGCCAGAGCCAAATACCAGTTGGGGGTGTCGATGCGACAAGTCGGGCAAGAAGCGGTGCAACTGCACGGTGGCATCGGCGTGACAGACGAGTACATCGTGAGCCACTACTTTAAAAAGCTGACACAGCTGGAAATGACCTTCGGCGACACGCTTCATCATCTGGGTGAAGTGTCACGCCACATGCAGGAAACGGCTGGCGTGTTTGCCTGAACTTTCAGCCGTGCAGGCGTGAGGTTTTCGGAATGTGTGCCATTAAAAACTCCATCTGGTCTGCCAGAATCCGGCGATTGCGCAGAATAAAGTCTTCCCACAGGCTAGGCACGTAAGGTGTGTACAGCAGCGGCATGCCCGCTTGCTCGGGCGTGCGGCTGCTTTTTCGGTGGTTACAGGCGCGGCAGGCTGTGACCACGTTCATCCAGGTGTCGATGCCCTTTTGTGCAAACGGAATGATGTGTTCGCGGGTCAGGTCTTCTTCATGAAAATGCTGGCCGCAGTAGGCGCACACATTGCGGTCGCGCACAAAGAGTTTGCTGTTGGTCAGGCCGGGCTTGAGCTCAAACGGGTTGATTTTGGGCACGCCCTTGGTGCCGATGATGCTGTTGACGACGATGATGGATTGCTCGCCTGTCATGGCGTTGTGACCGCCATGAAAAGTAGCAACATGCGCACCCATTTCCCAGCGCACCTCGTCTGCGGCGTAGTGAAGTACGGCTTCTTCCAGGCTGATCCACGACTGAGGCAGCCCCTGGGCTGATAGCTTCAAGACTTTCAAACCTGACCTCCATTGGAAAAAATGGAAACACGTTGTCACGTTGTCTTTAATATACAGGTAAATCATGACGCGCTGCCGCCAAGCCCTCACTAAACCACCTTCGCTGCTATTAAAACGATAATTGCGTGATGAAAGTCTTTCGCAGTTACCGCCACCCCCGGCTTGCAAGCGCCTGCGCATTGACGATTGGTAATTTCGATGGCGTACATCGCGGTCATCAGGCCATGCTGGCACTGCTTAAAAATGAGGCGCAGCACCGGGGCATGCCCAGTTGCGTGATGACCTTTGAACCGCATCCGCGCGACTATTTTGCGGCGCTGGCCAAAAAGCCCGAACTGGCCCCGCCTCGCATCGCCACCCTGCGCGACAAGCTCACCGAGCTCGCTGCCTGCGGCATAGACCAGACCGTTGTGCTGCCGTTTGATGCGCGGCTGGCAAGCCAAGCGCCCGAGAATTTCATTGACGACGTGCTGGTCCAGGGCTTGGGGGTCAAGTACGTCCTGGTCGGCGACGACTTTCGCTTCGGTGCCAAACGGGCAGGTGGCTACGCGATGCTGGATGCCGCAGGGCGGCGCATCGGTTTTGATGTGGCGCGAATGAACAGTTATGAAGTGCAGAGCACGCGGGTTTCAAGCTCGGCGGTGCGGCAGGCACTGGGCGCAGGCGATATGGTGCAAACAGCCAGTTTGTTGGGCAGACCCTACAGCATTTCAGGGCATGTCGTGCATGGCCGCAAGTTGGGCCGTGATTTGGGCTTTCGCACGCTGAATCTGCGCTTTTCTCATTGGAACCCGGCCGCCAGCGGTATCTTTGCGGTGCATGTGTTCGGCTTGAGCCCCAAGCCACTGATGGGCGTGGCCAATCTGGGCATACGCCCGTCGATAGACGCCCACGACGTGAACGGCGGGCGTGTACTGCTGGAGACCTATTGCCTGGACTGGCCCGATACGCTGGGCCGCGAAGGTGGGTACGGTAAAATTGTGCGTGTGGAACTGCTGCACAAATTGCATGAAGAATTGAAATACGACGGTCTGGATGCGCTTAAAACAGGCATTGCGAAAGACTGTGACGACGCGCGTGAGTTTTTTGCGAACATGCACAACGAGTGCGCTCGCCAGACCCCGCGCGACCGAATTTAGACGATCCACCAGTGCGGGTTGAGCCCGTGGTTTTCGTCTCTTTCCCACATTCCCGGATTGCGGACCCAGTCCGAAATGACACCTGAAGCGATTGCCATGACCGAAACGACACCAGACACAACAAAGACCGACTACCGCAGCACCCTGAACCTGCCCGACACGCCTTTCCCGATGCGCGGCGATTTGCCAAAGCGCGAGGCCGGCTGGGTCAAGGGTTGGGAAGACCAGGGCATTTATAAAAAGCTTCGCATCGCCCGCGCTGGTGCGGTCAAGTTTGTGCTGCATGACGGCCCGCCCTACGCCAACGGCAAGATACATATTGGTCACGCAGTCAACAAAATTTTGAAAGACATGATCGTCAAGGCGCGCCAGCTCAAGGGCCTGGACGCGATCTACGTGCCGGGCTGGGACTGCCACGGTTTGCCGATTGAAAACGCGATTGAAAAGTTGCATGGTCGCGGTCTGTCCAGAGATGAAGTCCAGGCCAAAAGCCGCGCCTTTGCGACAGAACAAATAGCAGGTCAACTGGAAGACTTCAAACGCCTGGGCGTTCTCGGCGAATGGGACAACCCCTACCGCACGATGGACTACGCCAACGAGGCCAATGAGATACGTGCCCTCAAACGCATCATGGAGCGCGGATTTGTGTACCGGGGCTTGAAGCCGGTCTACTGGTGTTTTGACTGCGGCTCGTCGCTGGCTGAGTTCGAGATTGAATACGCCGACAAAAAATCACAAACACTGGATGTGGGTTTTAAAAGCGCGGAGCCCGACAAGCTGGCTGCTGCGTTTGGCCTGACGCACCTGAGCAAAGATGCGTTTGCCGTGATCTGGACCACCACCGCCTGGACGATCCCCGCCAACCAGGCGCTGAACCTGAATCCGGAACTCTCTTACGCGCTGGTGGACACCGCACGCGGCATCTTGATGCTGGCTGAGTCGCTGGTCGACAAGTGCCTGGAGCGTTACCAGCTCACCGGCCAGGTGATAGCCACCACCCAGGGTAAAAATCTTGATTTGCTCAAGTTCTTGCATCCGTTTTATGAGGTCAATAAGGGCTACAGGCGCTTGAGCCCGGTCTTTCTGGCCGACTACGCGACAGCCGATGATGGCACGGGCATCGTGCATTCGTCACCGGCTTATGGCGTCGAAGACTTCAACTCCTGCGTCGCCAATGGCATTGCAACCGACGACATCCTGAACCCTGTGCAAGGCAATGGCCGCTATGTTGATGACCTGCCACTGTTTGGCGGTTTGAACATCTGGAAGGCGGCGCCGCTGGTGATTGACAAACTGCGCGAACACGGCCGCTTGTTTGCCACCGTCAACATCGAACACAGCTACCCGCATTGCTGGCGGCATAAAACGCCCGTCATCTACCGTGCAGCCGCGCAGTGGTTTGTGCGCATGGATGAAGGGGAAGGTGTTTTCACCAAAGACAAAGCGTCTAAAACCTTGCGTCAGCTGGCGCTCCATGCGATTGAGCAAACCAGGTTTTACCCCGAAAACGGTAAAGGCCGTCTGCGCGACATGATCGCTGGCAGGCCCGACTGGTGCATCAGCCGCCAGCGCAGCTGGGGCGTGCCGCTGCCGTTTTTCATCCACACCGCCACGGGCGAGCTGCACCCGCGCACCATGGAAATCATGGACCTGGCTGCCAGCATGGTCGAAACAGGTGGTGTGGAGGCGTGGAGCAAAGCCACTAGCGAATCCATCATCGGCGTAGATGGAGAACATGGCGCCCCCAACTACATCAAAAGCACCGACATCCTGGACGTGTGGTTTGACTCTGGCACCACCCATGACCACGTCCTCAAACACAGCCACGCCGCGCAATCAACCTGGCCCGCTGACTTGTATCTGGAAGGCCATGACCAGCACCGGGGCTGGTTCCATTCCTCATTGCTCACGTCCTGCGCCATGTATGACCGAGCACCGTACAAAGGGCTGCTGACGCACGGCTTCACGGTTGACGGCAAGGGCCGCAAGATGAGCAAGAGCGAAGGCAATGTGGTGGTGCCGCAAGAGGTCTCGGGCAAGCTGGGCGCTGAAATCATTCGCCTGTGGTGCGCTTCTACCGACTACTCGGGCGACCTCGGCATTGACGACAAAATTCTGGCGCGCGTGGTCGACAGCTACCGCCGCATCCGCAACACACTGCGCTTTTTGATGGCCAATGTCAGCGACTTTGACCCGGTCAAACACGCTGTACCGTTTGACGAGCTGCTGGAGATTGACCGCTATGCCTTAAGCCGTGCCGCCCAACTGCAAGCCGACATCCTGGGGCACTATGAGGCGTATGAATTTCAGCCTGTCGTGTCCAAGCTGCAAATTTATTGCAGCGAAGACTTGGGCTCGTTTTACCTCGACATTCTGAAAGACCGGCTGTACACCACCGCTGCTGGCTCACACGCACGGCGTAGCGCGCAAACCGCCTTGCACCAAATCACCCACGCCATGCTGCGCTGGATGGCACCTTTTTTGAGCTTCACCGCAGAAGAGGCGTGGGCAACGTTTGGCGCGTCCGAATCGATTTTCCTGGAGACCTATGTCGGCTTTAAGCCGCAAGATGACGCACTGCTGGCCAAGTGGTCGCGTATTCGGGAAATTCGTGATGCGGTGAACAAAGACATTGAAGCGCTGCGCGCCGATGGCAAAGTTGGCTCGTCGCTGCAAGCGGAGGTGACGCTGGAAGTCAATGCCGATGACCGCGCGCTGTTAACAAGTCTGCGCGAAGATCTGAAATTCATTTTCATCACATCCGCTATTAATTTAGTAGCTTCCAGTGCTTATAAAACATCGGTTTCAGCCAGTTTAAACACCAAGTGCGAACGCTGCTGGCACTACGTTGAAGATGTCGGTGTGGACCCCGCTCACCCGACCATTTGCGGCCGCTGCACCAGCAATCTGTACGGCGAAGGCGAAACCAGGAACTTTGCATAAATGGCCAAAACCCCTTTCACCAAATCATCTAGCGCCCTGGTGCCATGGCTCGGTCTGGCCCTGTTGATCCTGATGGCAGACCAGTTCACCAAGGTGTTGATCGTGGGCTATTACCAGCTGGGTGACGCGACTTACGTGACGCGCTTTTTCAACGTCGTTCGGGTTCACAACAGTGGCGCTGCGTTTTCGTTTCTGGCCAATGCGGGCGGCTGGCAGCGCTGGCTGTTCACTGGCATTGGCATAGCAGCGGCCTTGTTCATTGTGTGGATGTTGAAATCACACGCCGGGCAAAAGCTGTTTTCTTTCGCGCTGGCCTGTATTTTGGGCGGCGCCATCGGCAACGTGATCGACCGCTCGCTGTACGGCTATGTGGTGGACTTTCTCGATTTTCATGTCGCTGGCTGGCACTTTCCGGCCTTCAATATTGCTGACAGCGCCATCACCATCGGCGCTGTTTGTTTGATTCTTGACGAGCTGTTGCGGGTTCGCCGAAGCCGCTAAACCGCTGGGCGTCTGAACCGCTCACGGCAGGTTCATGAGGGTTGTCATGATCAATGACGCCTCTAGCGTGAACTCGCCGCGCTGCATGCCTGCGACCAGCCGGGCCTCATCCATCAACGCAAACTGAGCCACCTCACCGTCCTGGTTGATGGGCATCAAACCATCAGGTACGGTGGCCACGTACCACTCGATGAACTCTCGCATGTAGCCCGCAGCACCGTCGCTTGAGGGGCGGCAGTTGCTCTGGCGGCCGCCGTAGCGCAAACCTTGCAGGTCAGCGATGTGCAAGCCTGCTTCTTCCCAGGTTTCCCGCTCAAGTGCGGTTTCAACCGTGTCAACGGCGCTCACCATGCCGCCCATCAGGGTATCCCATTTGCCAGGGTCATTTGGCTTGTCAAACGCCCGCTGCTGCACCCAAAACCGGCCATCGGGGCTCTGCCCGACCAGATGCACCGCCAGTGTGGCAATGCCCAGTGGCCGCACCGCGCCGCGCTCAACGGTGCCAATTTGTACGCCTGTCTCATTGCGCACAGCCAGTTGCTCGTTGCGCCATGCGCCGGCCAAGGCTGCATCACGCAACACGTCAGCGAGTTGGTTCAAACGGGTGGTCACATCGTTGTGGCCCAGCACCAGATGCCAGTCAGATTGCTCTTCTTTTAGGAGCTGGTAGCCCATGTTTTTTCTGGCTTTGAGCGCTAAATCACGCATGAAAACAGGCTCCACCGAGCCAATTTTCATGTTTTGAACGTAAAAAGGCACTCTGGGCAGTGCGGGTGGCCGGTTGGCCTCAGCCTGGAGTTGTTCTAGCCAATCTGCCATCTTCTACAAGGTCAAAATCGTGCAGCCGGTGGTCTGGCGTGCTTCCAGCGCGCGGTGTGCGGCGGCCACATCTGCCAGCGCAAAGGTCTGGTCAATCGGGATGGTGATCTTGCCACTGACCACCATGGCAAACAAATCGTCGGCCATGGCTTGGGTAGATTCGCGGTTCGCGATATGGGTGAACAGCGTGGGGCGCGACACGTACAGCGAGCCCTTGGCGGCCAGCAAGCCAATGTCCAGCGGCTCGACCTTGCCCGACGCATTGCCAAAGTTGGCCAGCAGGCCAAACGGGCTGAGGCAGTCCAGAGACTTCAAAAACGTGTCTTTGCCGACCGAGTCATAAACCACGCTCACGCCTTTGCCGCCCGTGATCTCTTTGACGCGTGCAACGAAATCTTCTGCTGCATAGTTGATGGCATGCGCTGCGCCATTGGCCAGAGCCAGCGCACATTTGGCGTCAGATCCCGCCGTGCCAATCAATTGCAGGCCCAAGGCTTTGGCCCACTGGCAGGCAATCAGGCCGACGCCGCCGGCAGCCGCATGAAACAGCACAAAGTCACCAGCCTTCAAACCCGACTGCGGCAGGGTCTTTTTGAGTAAGTACTGGGCCGTCAGGCCCTTGAGCATCATGGCCGCGCCGGTTTCAAAACTGATGGCATCGGGCAACTTGCACACGCACTTGGCGGGCATCACCCGCAGCTCGCAGTAGCTGCCTGGCGGCTGGCTGGCGTAGGCCGCGCGGTCGCCCACCTTGAGGTGCGTCACACCGTCACCCACGGCTTCAATCACGCCCGAGGCCTCCATCCCCATGCTCAGCGGCATCGGCAGCTTGTACAGGCCGGCGCGCTGGTAAATGTCGATGTAGTTCAGGCCGACCGCCTTGTGGCGGATGCGAATTTCGCCAGCACCGGGCTGGCCCACCTGCACATCCACCAGTTTGAGTTCTTCAGCACCGCCGTGCTGGTAGATATGGACGGCTTTGGAGGTTTGACTTGTCATGGTTTTTCTCTTTAAAACTGCGTTGAAGGTTGTGATTGATAAGTACAGGTATCGATTATGTTTCAGGCCTTGTTAAAGTGCAGCACATGAATCAACGACTGACGCTGCCCACTGCCCTGCTTTTGACTGTACCGCCCTTGATGTGGGCGGGTAACGCCGTCGTGGGCCGCGTGGTGGTCGACTTGATTCCGCCCATGACACTTAACTTTTTTCGATGGGCCATCGCTTTTGCCATTTTGTTGCCGTTGACCTGGCACGTGCTGCGCCCCAACAGCAGCCTGTGGCGAAATTGGCGGCGTTACGCCATGCTCGGCTTGCTGGGGGTAGGCTGCTACAACGCGCTGCTGTACCTGGCGCTGCACACTTCTGCACCGCTGAACGTTACCCTGGTAGGGGCCAGTATGCCGATGTGGATGCTGGCCATAGGCGCACTGTTTTTTGGCCAACGCATCAAACCTGTGCAGGCAGTAGGTGCAGTGCTGTCCATGGCAGGGGTGCTTGTCGTGCTGTCACGCGGTCAGTTGGAGATGTTGGCCAAGGTTCAATTCGTACCCGGCGACTTTTACGTTGTTCTGGCCAGTGTTGCCTGGGCGTTTTATAGCTGGCTTTTGGCGCAACCGAAAGACGCACCCGAAATTCGCCAAGATTGGGCCGCCTTTTTGATGGCTCAAATGGTCTTTGGACTGGGTTGGTCCGGTCTGCTGGCGGGCGGCGAATGGACCCTGACAAGCGCCAGCATCACATGGGGCTGGCCCCTGGCTGCTGCAATGCTGTATGTGTCGCTGGGCCCGGCCCTGCTGGCCTACCGCTGCTGGGGCCTTGGCGTGCAGCGGGTGGGCCCGGCCATTGCCGGGTTTTTCTCCAACCTCACCCCGCTGATTGCCGCTGTGCTGTCGGCCGCGTTTTTGGGCGAATTGCCCCACCTGTACCACGCAGCCGCTTTTGTGCTGATTGCGGGTGGGATTGTGGTGTCCAGCAAGCGCTAGCCGGTTTAAAACGTGCCTGAATAAGCGCCGCCGTCGGCCAGCACGTTTTGCCCCGTCATGTACCCAGCATGGGTGCTGCACAAAAAGGCGCAAATCGCACCAAACTCAGCCGGCGTGCCAAAGCGCTGGGCCGGGATGGTTTTGCGGCGCGCGTCCATCACGGCCTCGATGGGCTGGCCCGACTTGTCGGCCGCGCCTTTCATGGTGGTTTTCAGCCGGTCGGTGTCAAAGGCACCGGGAAGCAGGTTGTTGATGGTCACGCCCTGGGCAGCCAGAGAGCTGCGCGACACACCAGCGACAAAACCCGTCAGACCGGTGCGTGCGCCGTTGCTCAAGCCCAGAATATCAATCGGCGCTTTCACGGCGCTCGACGTGATGTTGATGATGCGTCCAAACCCCCGTGCCGCCATGCCGTCGACGGTGGCCTTGATGAGTTCAATCGGCGTGAGCATGTTGGCATCCAGCGCCTTGATCCACGCATCGCGCTCCCAGCTGCGAAAGTCACCCGGCGGCGGGCCGCCTGCGTTGGTGACCACAATGTCAAAGTCCTTGCGCACGGCAAACACTGCCGCACGCCCCTCAGCGGTCGTGATGTCAGCGGCAACGCAATGCACGCTGGCGCCAGAATCGCGCACATCCTCGGCAATCAGTTGCGCCGCAGCCGCCTGCAGGGCCTGGGCGCCGCGCGCCACGATCAGCACATGCACCCCTTCGCGCACCAGCGCCTGGGCACAGCCCAGCCCCAATCCCTTGCTGGCACCGCATACCAGCGCCCACCTGCCTTTGATGCCTAAATCCATGTCGAATCCTTGGTAACGTAAAACCGCTATTTTGACTGGCTGAACACGTAAATGCCGGTGATGACCAAAGTTGTACCGGCGGCAATCCACAGCGTGAAAGGCTCTCCCAAAACAAGCACACCCATCAAGATGGTGGACATGGCGCCCAGCATGCCCGTTTGGGCGGTCATGCTGGCACCAATGCGTTCAATCGCCATCATGACCATCAGCACCGGCAGCACGGTGCACACCGAAGCATTGAGCAGCGACAGCCACACCACTTCAGGCGCTACCAGCGCTGCAGCCAGCGGCCTGAGCAGCACAAACTGAAGCAGGCAGCACAGGCAGGCCACGGTGCTGGCCAGCCCCACCAGCCGCAAAGAGCCTACACGCTTGACCATTTCACCGCTGTAAACCAGATAAAGCGCGTAGCTGACGGCGCTCAGAAAAACAAGCAGCGCGCCCCATACGGCGTCTTTACCCTGAATGGTGATTTCATGGCCAAACACCAGCACCACACCGCTGTAACTGATGGCCATTGCTACCATCTGCCTGCGGGTGGTGCGGCGCTTGAACAGCAGCAGCCCGAGCAGCATGACGAGGGTCGGGTTCAAATACAAGATCAGCCGTTCGAGTGAGGCGCTGATGTAGGCCAAGCCGGCAAAGTCCAGAAAGCTGGCCAGGTAATAGCCGCTAAAACCCAGCAGGAAAACCCCCACCCAGTCTTTGCGCGCCAGCGGGGCCTGGCCACGGCTGGCCCACCAGGCCATGGCCATGAACACCGGCAATGCAAACAGCATGCGCAGCATGATGAGCGTCACCGCATCAACCCCATGGCGATAAGCCAGTTTGACAATAATGGCTTTGCCGCTGAAGGCCAGCGTGCCGACGACCGCCAGCGCCAAGCCGGGAAGCAAGGATGGATTGCTTGCTACTTTTTTAATAGCTTCTTGCCCAAGTAGGTCTTGGCCAGGAGGTTTGTTCGACACCTAAAAACGACTCCGAAAGAGGCGTTTTGTGGTTTTAACGGTCAAAATCCGACCGCCTGGCCATCGCGCCGCGCATCACTGGCCGCCACGTAACCTTCGACTTTCGGGTCACCCGCGAGCCAGATGAACTGGCCGGCACCAAAGTCCTGGTAAGAGTCATTGATAACCTCCATCCGGTGCCCCCGCTCAGCGAGTCCCTGCACGGTGGCCTGGTTCATGGCTGACTCCACATTGATCTCAAAACCTGCGTTGTAGCGCCAGCGCGGTGCGTCGCAGGCTGCTTGCGGGCTTTGGCCATAGTCCAGCATGCGCACCAGCGTTTGCATGTGGCCTTGTGGCTGCATGTTGGCCCCCATCACGCCGTAGCTCATCACGGGTTTGCCGTCTTTGGTCACGAAGGCTGGAATGATGGTGTGAAACGGCCGCTTGCCGGGCGCGACCTGGTTCAGGCTGTCGTCCAGACTAAAACCGTGGCCGCGGTTTTGCAAGCTGATGCCAAATTCAGGCTCCACACAACCCGAACCAAAACCCATGTAGTTGCTTTGGATAAAACTCACCATCAAGCCGTCCTCATCTGCCGTGCTGAGGTAAATCGTGCCCCCCTTGACTGGGTTGCCCGCACCAAAATCCTGCGCCTTTTGCATGTCAATCAGTTTGGCACGACTTGCCAGATAAGCGTCATCGAGCATTTGCTCTGGCGTCACCGTCATGGACGATGGTTCGGCCACGTAGCGGTACACATCGGCAAAAGCCAGTTTCATCGCTTCGATTTGCAAATGCTGCGAGTCCACGCCGTCCACCGACAGGCTGGCCAGATCGAACTTGTCCAGAATACCCACCGCTATCAGCGCAGCAATGCCTTGACCATTGGGCGGAATTTCATGCAGAGTATGGCCCCGGTAATTCTTGCTGATCGGCTTGACCCATTCGGGTTGGTAGTCGGCAAAGTCCTTGAGCGTGTGGCTGCCGCCGTTGGCCTCTGAGAATTTGACCAGTGCGGCGGCAATTTCGCCACCGTACAGCGCTTTGCCTCGGGTCGCGGCTATCGCGCGAAGGCCTTTGGCGGCTGACGCGAACTTGAACAACTCACCCACCTTCGGCGCGCGGCCCCAGGGCAAAAAGCTGTTGGCAAAGCCGGGCTGGCCTTGCAGCTCGGGCGTGGCAGCTTCCCATTTTTGTTGCACAACCGGGCTCAGGAGATAGCCGCGCTCTGCAATCTCAATGGCCGGTTGCATCAGTTCGGCAAAGGGCAGCTTGCCAAAACGCTCGCTCAAAGCGGCCCAGCTGGCCACGGCGCCAGGCACTGTCACAGAGTCCATGCCGCGCTTGGGCGGTGCGATGCTGCCAGGATGTTTGCGTTTGAAGTACTCGGGTGTCCAGGCCTGAGGCGCGCGGCCTGATGCATTCAAGCCATGCAGTTCCTTGCCGTCCCAGATCAGACAAAACGAGTCGCTGCCCAGGCCGTTGCTGACCGGCTCGACAATCGTCAAGGCCGCCGCCGCAGCAATGGCTGCATCGACAGCATTGCCGCCCAAAAGCCGCATGCGCAGCCCGGCGGTTGATGCCAGAGGATGCGAGGTGGACACCACGTTGCGGGCAAACACCGGCGTGCGGGTGGTGGTGTAAGGGTTGTTGAAGTTGAAGTTCATCATGCTGGTGAAAGAAAAAAAGTAGCGATTCGCCGTCCGGTTTCAAAAACCTTGTTGTGCCCAGGCCTGCGCCATCCCCCAACCACCAGCGCCGCCCCGTAGACAGCCGGCGCGGTGATGGTGATCGCCGCAAGGCACAGGCTTTCCAGGTTGAATGGCCACGCGGTCGGCAAGCCTTTTGCCTCGGGGGGGGGCTTCAGGGGCATGCTGGGCTTTTGCCTCTGTATTGTGGCGCAGGCGGCCGGCAGTTTGCAATGGCCATAAAAAAAGCACCCGAAGGTGCTTTTGGTGAAATGCGGCCTGCGTCATTCTTCGACAAAGGCCTCTTCCCGTTTGTTTTTAACCGACGGTAGCAGCACGATGATCAACATCAGCAAGCCAGCTGCCAACAAACCAGCCGACAGTGGACGCGTGACAAACACGCTCCAGTCGCCACGGGACAACAGCAGCGCCCGACGCAAATTTTCTTCCATCATCGGGCCCAGAATGAAGCCCAGCAGCAGGGGTGCTGGCTCACAGCCGAGTTTGACAAACAGGTAGCCGAACACGCCAAACGCGCCCACCGTCCAGATGTCAAAAGTGTTGTTGTTGGTGGAATACACGCCAATCGCGCAAAACAGCACAATCGACGGGAACAAATAGCGGTAGGGCACGGTCAGCAGTTTGATCCACATGCCAATCAGTGGCAGGTTCAAAATAATCAGCATCGCGTTGCCAATCCACATCGAGGCGATCAGGCCCCAGAATAACTCGGGGTTGCTGGTCATGACCTGCGGGCCAGGCTGGATGTTGTGAATCGTCATGGCCCCAACCATCAACGCCATCACGGCGTTGGGCGGAATGCCGAGCGTGAGCAACGGAATAAAGGAGGTTTGAGCGCCTGCGTTATTGGCTGACTCAGGGCCTGCCACACCACGAATATTGCCTTGACCGAAGGGGACTTCGCCCGGCTTCATTTTGATTTTCTTTTCCAGGGCATAAGCGGCAAAAGCCGCCAGCAAGGCGCCGCCGCCAGGCAAAATACCCAGCATGGAACCCAGGGTCGTACCGCGCAACATGGCCGGGGCCATGTTCTTGAAGTCTTCCTTGGTGGGCATCAGGCCGGTCACTTTGGCGGTGAATACTTCACGGTCGTCCGAAGGCGTGGCCAGATTGCTGATGATCTCGCCATAACCAAACACGCCCATGGCAATCACCACAAAACCAATACCGTCGGTCAGTTCCGGAATGTCAAAACTGAAGCGGGCCACGCCCGAGTTCACGTCCGTACCGACCAGGCCCAGCAACAGGCCCAGCACAATCATGGAAATGGCTTTGAGCAAGGAGCCAGACGCCAGCACCACAGCGCCGATCAGGCCCAGCACCATCAGCGCAAAGTATTCGGCAGGCCCGAATTTGAAGGCCAACTCGGTCAATGGCGGTGCGAACGCAGCCAAAATCAGCGTACCCACGCAACCGGCGAAAAACGAGCCCATGCCAGCTGCCGCAAGTGCCGGTCCCGCTCGGCCTTTTCGTGCCATCTGGTAGCCGTCAATACAGGTCACGACCGACGATGATTCGCCAGGCAAATTGACCAAAATCGCAGTGGTGGAGCCGCCGTACTGAGCGCCGTAATAAATACCCGCCAGCATGATGAGCGCCGACACAGGCGGCAGCGCATAGGTCGCAGGCAGCAGCATGGCAATGGTGGCCACCGGGCCAATGCCGGGCAGCACACCAATCAATGTGCCCAGCAGGCAACCGACAAAAGCGTAAACCAGGTTGATGGGCGTAAACGCCACACCAAAGCCCAGCGAAAGATTTGCAATCAGATCCATTTTTTATTCCTTGATGGCTTTATTTGTGATGGCTGGTCATTAACGTGTGAAGAAAGCTGGCCACACAGGGAACTGCAGCTTGAGAACCACCACAAACGCGATGTAACTGCCGATGGCCAGAATCGTCGCCAGGAGGAAGGTGTTTTTGACTTTCCAGCCAGGTTCGGCCATGCTGGCAATAAACGTCAGCGCGTAAATACCCACAATCATGCCCATCGCAGGTAGCTTGATGCTGGGCAAACCGGCCAGCAAGACACCAAAAGACAGGTTGGCCAGAATGATGAAAATCAGTGGTTTCCAGGCCCAGGAGCCGATTTTGTCGCCGCCGGCGGTTTCAACCACCAGCGACTTGAAGGTGATGACGGAGCCGAGGACGGCCAGCAGCACGCCGAGCATCAGGGGAAAGTAACCCGGGCCCATGCGCGCGCCAGTGCCCACGCTGTACTTGGTGGCGCCCCACGCAAACGCTGCACCGACGCTCATGAACAAGAGGCCGGAGAAAAAGTCTTTTTGACTCTTGATATTCACAACTGCTCTCCTCAATAGATGAATCGAATGGCGCGATTGTGCATATGTTTTCCTTGGGCTGCTATGTGGCTTTCACCTACAGGCCGTTTCGGCACGGTCAAACCCAGGCGTTAGGCCAACGGCGGCGTCGTGGCCAATATTTCCTCGATCGTGGTCAGACCCTCGGCCACCTTGAGCGCACCGGCCAGGCGCAGCGGCCGCATGCCGTCCGTCACGGCTTGGCGGCGCAGGGCATCCATGCCGGGCTCTTGGGACACTTTTTCCTTGAAGCCATCCGTCACTGTCAACAGCTCATACAGGCCCAAACGGCCTTTGAAGCCCGTCAGCCGGCAGTCGACACAACCCACAGGCTTAAACGGCCGGTAGCCACCATTGAGCTGCCACGGCTTGACGAGTTCCGTCAGCGCTTCGTGCGGCGCGCTATCGTCTTTTTCACGGCAATTGCTGCACAGCGTGCGCACCAGGCGCTGAGCCAACACACCCAGCAGTGTGGCGTTGATGAGGTAGGCAGGCACGCCCAGCTCCATCAGCCGCGACACAGCCGATGGCGCGTCGTTGGTGTGCAGGGTGCTGAAGACCAGGTGCCCCGTCAATGCAGCCTGCACGGCCATCTCTGCGGTTTGCAAGTCACGGATTTCGCCCACCATGATGATGTCCGGGTCTTGCCGCATCAGGGCGCGCAGGCCTTGCGGGAAGTCAAAGTCAAGGTGCGGTTGTACCTGCGTCTGGTTAAACGACGGCTCAATCATCTCGATCGGGTCTTCAACCGTGCTGACGTTGACCGCCTCGGTGGCCAAGCGTTTGAGCGTTGAATACAGCGTGGTGGTTTTGCCGGAGCCGGTTGGCCCGGTCACCAGAATAATGCCGTGTGGCCGCTGCACCAGTTGTTCCCAGCGTTTGGCGTCATGGTCGGCAAAGCCCAGCGCGTCCAGGTCCTTGGCGGTGGAGTCCGGGTCAAAAATACGCATCACCATTTTCTCGCCAAACGCGGTGGGCAGTGTGGACAGACGCATTTCAATCTCGTCGCCACGCGGGTTGCGGGTTTTGATGCGACCGTCTTGCGGACGCCGTTTTTCAACCACGTCCATGCGGCCCAGCAGTTTGATGCGCGCTGTTATGGCGTTGTGCACCGCCATGGGCAACTGGTAAACCAGGTGCAGCATGCCGTCGATGCGAAACCGGATCACGCCCTGCTCGCGGCGCGGCTCCAGATGAATGTCGCTGGCCCGCTGGTCAAAGGCGTATTGCCACAGCCAGTCCACCACCTGCACCACACCCTGGTCGTTGGCATCGAGTGGCTTGTTGGTTTTGTTGAGCTCCACCAGTTGTTCAAAGCTGGTGCCGCCTGCATTGCCGCCCGATTTGATCGCCGCCTTGACCGACTTGGCCAGCGAGAAAAACTCAGCCGTGTACTTGGTGATGTCCAGCGGGTTGGACACCACCAGGCACACCCTGCGCTTGGCCTGACGCTCGACTTCGCTGACCCAGTCGGTGATGAAGGGCTCGGACGTGGCAACCACCACTTCAGTGGGCGTGACCTGTACTGGCAGCACCTTGTGGCGCTCGGCGTAGATGGCGGACATGCTGTCAGCCACCTTGCCCACATCGACCTTGAGCGGGTCAATCCGCAGGTAGTTCAGCTTGGCCCTGCCAGCCAGCCACTGGGTCATGGTTTCAATGTCCAGTGGTTTTCCGTCGGACACACGGGTCATGCTGACGCTGGCTAACCGAATCAGCGGTGCCTGAGCGCTTTGCACCTGCGAGCAGCGGGCGATGGTGCGGCTCGCCTCGGCGATGCTGATCACGCCATCTTCGCTCAGCCACTCGACCAGCTTGCGCCAGTCCAGCGGACCCACATGAGGTGTGCTGGCGGTTTGACTCGGAAAAGTGCTGGGGTGGGCGCTCATGGTTTTGACTTTAACGTATCGCCGCCCCTTTGATCGCTCACATCACTGGCTTGAAAAGCCGCAGCCACTTTTTGGCAGGCAAGCCCCAGCGCGACTCAATGTCAGAGGCCCTGAGCAGCGAATCATCCCGCTCGGGGCGGGTTGGCTCGCGCTGGGCCAGCACCACGGTATTGCCTTCTTTGGTCGGCCTGAAAGCCCAGACCGCCTGCGGGCCAAACGCTTCAGCGATTTTGGCAAGCGATTGTTCATAGCTGGCGTTGCGACCAAACAGGTTAACCGTCATCACACCGTCTTCTTTGAGCAACTGGTAGCAGTTGTCGTAAAACGCCTGGCTGTCCAGCACCGGGGCTGCGGCCTCATGGTCGTACAAATCGACATGCAGCATGTCAACAGTTTCAACATGCTGCGGTTTTTGAATTTCCAGTCCGGCATCCGCCTGGATCACGGTCAGCCGCTGGTCGTCTTTGGCCAGCTTGAACCAGGTGCGGCAAGCGCTGATGACCTGCGGGTTGATCTCGATGGCCGTCGTGGTCATGCGCAGCTTTTTATGGCAGAACTTGGTCAGTGTGGCTGCGCCCAGGCCCAACTGCATGGCGCGCAGCTTGGGCACGGCCAGGGGTTCAAAAAACAGCAGCCCCGCCATCATGCGCTGCACGTACTCAAGCTCGATCTCATACGGCTCGTCGAGCAACATGGATCCTTGTACCCACAGGGTGCCCAGGTGCAGGTAGCGCACATCGCCGTAGTCGGAGAAGTTGACTTCGGGCAGGGTCGGCAACTTGGGGCTTGATTTTTTGTCGGTCAAAGGATATTCAATTCGCTATAAAAAAGAAGCTGCTTGCGCCCGTATTCATTGGGATAGAGCCCTAAAACACACTTTAAAATGGGTTAGAAAAGCCCAAAATCAGCTTATTTCAGCCTTTTCAAACAATAATGCCAGTTTAGGCGGGGCTCGTATCACGATCCGCCAGTTCGCGCTCAATCTGCTCAATGCTGGGAAGGCTGGTTTGCAGATCTGCTGGTAGGGCTTCTATTAACTGGTGTTCAGCTACGCCAATAGCAACACCAGGTTATGGCTCCTTGCAATTGTCCAACAGCCCGTTGGACAATTGAAGCGTGAGGGTAAGCTTCTGCAGGGCACGATAAACACTAAGCGCCAAAGTTGGCGTAAAATTCAGCCAACTTATTTACCAATGGTAAAAGGAGTTGAGCCAGCGCTAGTCGCTGGCTTTTTTATTTGTGCTCGCCGTTTATGGCAACCGCTGCAAATATTTGCGTTCAAGGTCTCGCTTTTTGTTGCTGTAGTCCACGTGAAACGATGTGATCAATCTCCGGCTTAAATCCGGCATTCGTTTCAACACGATCACGTAATCGAAATCTTTGAGCCAGACATAAGTTTTGATGGTTTTATCGCCTTCCTCGTAGTCCCAGTGCATCACTTGTGGGTCGGTAATGTGGTCCAGCATCGGGCGTGACCAAGGCAGGCGCTCTGCACGTCTTGGATCCGCAATACGCCCACCAACTGTTTTGTCTTCCTTCTCAGTCAGGTGCCAGAAAATTTTCTCCTTATCTCGCTCCTGATCGCGAAAGATCCACACACGGTGCGAACCGTAACTTACCGCGCTGTCTAAAAAATCGGTTTTGAACACCGCGTACAAATCGTCAAATGTCGTT
>JBKCGU010000153.1:0-2912 GCA_046303055.1 Polaromonas sp. | reverse complement strand
AGTACGATAAACGCTAGCTAAAAGTTGTGTTTTGTGTTGTGTTTCACACAACGGCGATGGCAATGACCATGGCGCCTGCCGGGCCAATACGACGCGAGCACACGCCAGATGGTGACATATAGTGGCTTCTCATGAAGCCACCGATAAGCTTTATCGGGCGATGTGCCTCGCGCCGTATCTTCCCGGCGGCATGGCCGTCGCAATCGCCGTCGAATCCATTACATTTTATTACATTGTGGTAGTAGAATTAAATTAATTACAAGGTTATTTTATGTATTTAATTAAATCACTTCCACCACCCCCCCCACCCGACCCCTTTGGAAGAGGTTACACGCGTCCGATCAGGCGTATCCATAGATCCCACGCCGTATGAGGGGCAAACAGCACCACCATCATGGTGGTGATGTTTGTGATTGTTGTGTTTGTGGTGTAAAGTACTTTCCGTACTATTCCTACTGTAAAATCCTATGGGGTTTCGGTGTTTTTCTCCACCGTAACAGGACTTAGCTGTTAAGCTGTTAAATGCCTCACGAAACTACCATCTGAAAATGTCATTAGAATTCCCTCACAAAATTGCAGAAAAAGATGGTTGTCTCCACAAAAATGCTAAAAAAGGTGGTTGTCTCTCTTATCTGGTCATTTTCTGTCAAGTAGAGTGAGCCTACCCCGGTGTTGGGTAAGCTACGAGTTAAAAAACCCACTACTAAATTTTATCATTCTAGCGTGCTCACAAAATACATTTAATTGTCTTTTTGCGGTCACGAAATACAATCACAGGTTTAAAAACCTCGCAATAACCTATCATTATTATGCCTTTTTTCCCAACCACCCATTTTCACAGACATCACCTCGCTCAGTCGCTCGGAGCAGCTTGCATTGCTCGGCTTTGGCTTGGCGTTGCTTGGCTCATGTTGCTCAGCTTGTGTCGCTCGGCTTCACTTGGCTTCGCTTGGCTTGGGTCACTCGGCTTTACTCAGCTCAGCCTTGCTCGGCTCGCGTCGCTCGGCTCGCTCGGCTCGCGTCGCTTCGCTCAGCCTCGCATCCTGGCTCGCTGCTCGCATCACTGGCTCCTGTCACTCAGCTTGCATAGGCCCGCGTCAGCTTTGGCTCGCGTTGCTCGGCTCGCGTCGCGAGCCAAGCGTCACTCGGCTTTGCTTGACTTGTGTCGCTGGCTGGCTCGCGTCGTCCCTGGCTTGCTTCGCTGGCGTCACTGGCTCTCGCTGGCACTCGCGCTCAGCTCTCATTGCTCAGCACTTTGCTTGGCCTCGCGTCGTTTTGCTTGGCCTTGCGTCTCTGGCTCGTGTTGCTGGCATGCTGCTCGTGTCGCTGGCTCCCGTCGCTCGGCTTGCGTCAGCATCAGCTCACCTTGCATCGCTTGGCTTGCGTTGCTTTGCTCACGTTCTTTCAGTAAGGTTAACTAACAGTACTATTCGCAATTTGTGAGGTCTAAATATAAACGATTCAAGTTTTGTGAGGTCAACAAACGCATGTTTTTTTCTTTTAGTGAGGTTAACTAACAGTACTATTTGCAATTTGTGAGGTTAAAAGATGCACAAAAACACAGACTTGCATCTCAAAATTAGCTGTCACAGTAAAAAAACGTTTCGGGGAGCTTCCTCAGGTACTGTGCCGGGTGCAAAAAAAAAGGTTTTGTGAGGACACAGGAATTGACTTTTTTGGTGAGGTATTTTTGGGTTTTCTAATAGGGGTCATCACTGCTTGGGTCCACTGGTGAATTGTTTCTTTTTATGAGGGTTTTCTGACAGTTTCCCCATAAAATAAAGGAGAAAATAATTTATTTCTACTCCCACTCTGTAAATTACAACAATCACTCACCTGCCACCGGTAATGATAGCCAAAACGGCATTAATTGCCGTCGGCAGGCTGCCATAATATACAAACTAACTAATAACATATTAACGAACAATAGTGTAGCGCGGCTTTGTTTTATAATGACTAGAATTATGTTATTTAGCTACGATTACTATGCACGACAAATAATTAACAAAAGAAAAAAATGCAGCTGCTTCGCTGGCCATTTTGATGGCCATGCAGATCAGGCGGTATGGTGCCGAGCACATCGCCCAGTGAGGCAGGTCTAGGGCTACCCGAGATGCCACTGGATGCCGCCATCGGGCAATTATTCGCCCCGTATCGCCCCAGCGGACGCCATGGTCATTGATTTCGGCATAAAAAATCGAGTTGTGGCGTTGTGAAATCGCTTTTCGAAGCTAGCATTAAAAAGGCATGAAATGACCCTCTACTCAGCTCATCGAAGCAACAAGCTGCGTAGAAAGGTCGGACGCCACGATTAAAGCCGGAGAGCACAGCTAACTTTCTAGCTATCAAACGCTAACAACGGACAAAAATCGTTGAAGTTACCAATGGTCAAAGAAGCTTGTCGAAAAGTGGGCGCTCATGAGCGCCCCTAGCTGTTAAGCTGTTAAGCGATCACAAAGCTCGATTTATAAGATGGCACATATATGCGCCAATAGTGGTAAAGCTGTTAAAAAGGGCTACAGGAATAATGCATTTCCAAGCTAGAGAGATGATTAAAATCTATTCTCTCAGCTTATTATGTTCGAATTAATTCATTTTAGTTGATTCATTGCTATAGTTGTGTGTGTAATTGTAGTGACCTCTCGGACCTCCAGCAAGAAGTTTGTGGATTAAAGGTGTATTGGGTGTGGAGGGCTTGTGCGTACGTCCAAGTTTACCACGTTCATGGCGTTGAAGGTTGTTGTCTGCATTGGCAGTGATAGTGTTGAGAATGTCTTCAGCATCAGGTTGGTAGGTCTTTGGGGTAGACGGGGGCCCGGTGATTTTGATGTCTGCCCCAGTGGTGGTGTATGGGCAATAGTGGCATGCTGTGGGATTGGGAGAGAATGAAATGTTGAAGGTGAAGGTTGTGC
>JBKCGU010000152.1:0-12755 GCA_046303055.1 Polaromonas sp. | reverse complement strand
AATAGCGTTGGTCTGTGGCGCTGCTCATGCTCGATGCCAGTTAGCCACCTCGACCACCAAGCGGGATGGATCGACGTTAGGCGCTCCATCCAGTTCAAGCATGATGTCGTCAATAGAGCTAAACCTGCACGGCCTGCCGCGCTCAGTCAGCGTAGCAAGCGCACCAGGATATTTGAGCGCCAGCGTCATGCCACGGCCGCGGCTGGCCGTCACGACCGGGAGGGCAACGATTGGTTCCGGCAGATCGTCGCAGAAGCCGTGGAGTTCGCGGCGTTCAAGGTTTAAAATTGCATGGCCCATGAAAGTATCCTTTGCTGGTGGTTTCGTGCGGTAGAACGGCAAGGGCTAGTCCCTTGCCGTTCGCTTTTGTCTCAAGGCCATTTCTGCGCTGCGTGTTTAACGCGCAGCACTTCGACGGACTCTCCAACAATTCTGTAAATCAAGATGTAGTTGGGGTGCACCACAAGCTCCCGCGTCCCAGTCACGCGCCCAGTGCGCCCCAACTTCGGGTGCTGGTCCAGCTGTGCGGCTTTTTGCATCAGCATGTCACCCATTTCAATTGCCGCCATTGGGTTGTCCTGGGCGATATAGGCGGTGATGCTCTTGCGGTCGGCAATGGCAGTAGGCTTCCATACCGGCACGATCAGTTACCGGCCCGCTTGAGAAGCGCGGCGCGCTCGGTATTCCATTCCGCCACGACTGCATCATGGGGAATGCTCGGCCGGGGGTCGTCGATGGCCTCTTGCACCTGTTGCGTAAGCCAACCTTTGTAGCTGGCGGCTTTGTGGGCGTTTTTTAAACGTTCGGCGGAATCCGTGCGCGTGCGCTCGGTCTTGAGCGACACCGGGTCAAACTGGGAGGCGTCCACCTGGTAGGAGGCAATGCCAATGCCCTTGAGATAACCGACAAGCGTTTCAAATTTGCGGAAGATACGAACTGCGCCACGTTTGGCCGCCAGTGCGCGGTCGGTCATTCCGATCTGGATGACCACACCCCAGCCGCCAGGCTGGCCAACAATGTTGGCCCCGCGAATGGCGCCCGCTTCAACGAGGTGTTCAAGGGTTACATGGTCGATCGTGTCAGCAGTGATTGCCATTTCTTTACCTCTTGGGATATGGATTAATAGTTAACACTATACCCAAACAAAAGAAGAGCGGGAACCTCCAGCAGATAAATAAACCATTTCTTTGAACATAACGCCCGTCGTGTGGTCCGGGCCGGTAGTTCTTCTGCGGAGCGCCTCATCGATCCATGCCGTGCTTCTTGCCTGGCTGCTGCGGCGTTTTGGTTCGGCTGCGTTCCTGTTCTTTCTTGGGCGTCGGCTTTTTGTCCGGTGCCGGTGCAGCGGGCGCCGGCATACCTCTTGCGCTCCGGTCCTTTGCGCGCTCCCCATCAATGAATGCTTTGCCGCGTGCCTGCAGCTCGTCGTGCTCGTTGCGGCGGCGTGTCAATTCGTCGTTCATTGCTTTGTTGTCGAACTCCACGCGAAGACCGGTCTTCAAGGCAACCTCAATAATCTCGCGCTTGAATTCGTCGCTTCCATCGATCTTCAAACGGGGACCGAACTTCTGCAGTGCCAGGCGCAAGCCAACCTCTACCGCTTCGCGGTCCTGGACGGATGCAACACTCACATACTGGCCAGCATCGATGACCAAGGCGCGCTGCCTGGTCGCGTCGGCGTAGTAGGTGACATGCCCTCGCCGGTCGATGGAGTAGGCCAGGTCCCGCGCAAGCGGCGCGGCCGGCTCGCCGCGCTTCAACACGTCGAGGCCCTCGATGGTATTTTTTTCTGTAGGAGCCTCAACCGTGTCACGCTGCCGGCGCAGTTCGGCCAAAGCGGGTTCATTGCCATGGTTCGCCAGCTCGGCAAGGAACGCCCGGTAACGCCCCTGCAGCGGCTGCCGGTGCTGGGCTTTGAGTTGTTGCCGCTCGAGGCTCACGGTTTCGCGCAAAACCAGGTCCTTGCTGACCCGCTCCATTTGAACAATCGATAAGGCGGCTTTGCGCTCGACCGGCGATTTGCGCTTGTGGATCTGGATGGCACGGCGCTCGGACTGGTAAGCGGCGCGGATCTCCGCACGCCGTTCGCGCTCGCTTTGACGCTGCAGGTCCCAATCGCGGGCCCGTTGCTCGGCCTGGTTGGGCTGAGACTGGCGGAAAGCGTCCCAAAGCTCCCGGCGCGGCTCCGGCCGGGACTCCGCGACTTCACGGCCTGCCTGGGCGGCATGCACCTCTCGCAAGATCGGCGCGGCCTCGGCGAAGGAAAGCCGCATTTCTTGGGTGAGGAAATCGGACACGTTCAAATTGCGGTTGCCGGCCTTGATGCGGTCGGCACCGTCCTTGCCCTTGGTGACTTCGTACTTCTCAGGGATGACGCCGTGGGTCTTGCTCAGGTGCGCCAACAGGCGGCGGGCGTCCAACTCGCGCTTGATCTGCGCGAACTCGGGCACGGTCGCGGCCTTGGCCTCGGCCGTGCGCTCCCGGTGTTCGGCGGCAAATTGGCCCACCACGTTGTCGGCGCTTCTGCGGTCGCGTGGTTGCGGTGCCGCCTGGCTTACTTGCCGATCTTCTGCTTGATCGTGGCCAAGTCTTTTGCCAAGGGCTGCAATAGCTCGGCTAGCTCGTCTATCAGCGACGTTTCGGATGGCTTGTTCAGGATCTCCAAAAGCTCCGCTAGTTGATTCGATATTGCGGCCTGCTGCTCTGAGATTGTCAGCAATATCGGCAATAAGTTGGTCGGCTCGGTCATGGCTGGGTTCCTTTCGGTGCTTGATGTAAAACTTGTCCGCGCGTTCGGCCAGAATGGCCCGCTTTTCGTCGCGCTCGGCGCTCCGGTAGGCGGCGTACAGCTTGCGGTTGCCGCTGTTGAGGTATTTAATTTCTGGGGCGCGAACCGCGTGCCACTCTTTCAGCCTGGCGGCCAGCTCCTGGTCGGTCACACGCCCAGGCTGCTGGCTCTCGTACTGCTTGCGGCCTTCATTGGCCAGAAACTGCCGTTTATCGGCGTCGGTCTTCTCAATGAATTCCCGGCTGAAAACGTAGTCCTTTAAGTTCACACCCTTGGCCAGCTCGGCGGGCTTGACGTTCTGATATTCGGCATCCTGGCCAGCGTTGCGGGTGCGCGTTGCGCCATGCTTGGCCAACAGGGCTTTAAAGCTGCCGTAATCGCTAATTTTTCGGTCCAGCACATCCGACAAGATGCGCCCTTTCAACGCCTTGGCGGTGCCCTGGAACAGGTCGCCCTTGTAGCGGCTGATCATTTCGCTTTCGCTGGTGAATTGATCGCGTCGATGATCTTTCGGGCTGGCCAGGCCGTACTTTGCATTTGCGTGCTCCTGGAACGCTTCAAGGAATTTGATTTGCTGGTCCACCTTGCCAAACGGGTTGAGGTTCTGCCCGCTCAAAAGGTTTTTTTCCGGGATGACGATATGAATGTGCGGCTTACGCTCGATGAGCTTGCCAGTTCGCCGGTCGATGTAGCTTCTGGTTTTTGGTAAATGCGCCTCGGCGTAAAAGTTGAATTCATCCGCGTCGAAGGCGCTCATAGCGAACTGCTTGAAATCGGCGGTGATGCTCTTCAAGGTTTCGGTCGCTAGCGCGTCCTCTTTGAAGGCTAACGTGATGTGCAAATACCGCTCACCCTCTTTCTCCATCCCTTTGATAACGGTATCGGTCAGCTCTAAATCACCGTCCAAAATGACCCGCTCGTCCAGCTCGTCACGGGCTAATTCACGGTCCTGCTTTTGGCCGTGCACCAGATATTCGGCAATCCCCGCGCTGCCTCCAGTGACCCTAATCAGCATTTTTGACAGCCGCTTTCATAAATTGGGTGAGGGCTTGAAGCTCGCCCAGGAGGCGCGTATAGGTGCCCTCAGAGACTGTGCCGGCCAGGTGGTCAGCGTTGGCCCGGTGCGCCAGTTGATTGACGTTGTTGCTGGCCTTGTTCATGAGGTAGACCAGGCGGCCTAGCTCCTTGCTCGGTTTCGGGCGGGCGAGGATCTGCGTCTTGTTGGTCAGAACGCAATCACGGAAAAAAGGCGACGGCTTCATGCCGGATGCCGCGACTTTCGCAAGGTAGGCGGCATGGTCGGTTGTGGTCAGGCGGAAGCTGACCACCTTCTTTAGTCCGACCTTGGCGTCGTACTCGGCCTGCTGCTCGGCGGTCAGCCGGGCACGTGCAAGGCCGGATCGTTTGCCAGTCGTGGCCGCTGTTTTCTTCTTGCCGCTCATGAGCTGGCCTCCGTAGGTTTCGGCGGCTCCTGGCCGCTGACTGGCGCGTAGCGCCGGGTTTCAAAGGGGGACCCTTTGGCACGGGATATGTTAAAGAACGCGTAGCGGTCTGTAAACATATCCGACGTGCCTATTGTAGGCTACTATAAATAGGCCGGGATGCAGTTAAATTGCAAAATGAACTCTATAAGAGTTGCAAAGGATGCAAATAGGGTGCATAATAGACTCATGCAGAATGCAATAAGGACGTTTACGAGGCTGTGTAGAATGCCAAACAGATGCATTTACACAAGGACGGTACCCCGATGAAACAAAACGACGTCTCAGAACGCCTCCGCGCCCTGGCAACAGATGACAAACGGCGCCCGGAAACCGCCCGGCTGCGGGATGTTTTCAACGACGTGGAAGCGGCGTTGACGGCCGGGATTTCGCAAGCAGACGTATTAGCCGAGCTTCACAAGTCTGGCTACACGATGACGATGGCGAGCTTTAAAAGCGCGCTGAAACGGATCAGAAAGGAACGCAGCAAGAACCAGGCAACCAGCTCGGGGGGAAAGCCGGCCACGGCGACGGTGGGGGCGGCCCCAGAAGGATCAGAGAAAACCAGCCAGGGCGACGATGACCTGTCGAGCCTGGATAAGAAGCAGAGGCGGGAACGCCTCGGCGATCAGTTCATCAAGAACGAACCCACTAACCCGCTTTTGAAGCGACTCCAGGAACAAAAGAAATGAAAATCGCAGTAATCAACTTCTCCGGCAATGTCGGCAAATCGACCGTCGCCCGCCACCTTCTGGCCCCGCGTTTGAAAAATGCGCAGGTGATCGCCGTCGAAAGCATTAACTCGGACGGCTCTCAGGATGAAGCTATTCGCGGCAAGCAATTCGGTGAATTGCTGGAAGCCCTGGCGCTGATGGATGATGCCGTGGTGGACATTGGCGCGTCGAACGTCGAGGACTTCGTGAACCTGATGAAGCAATATCGCGGAAGTCACGAAGACTTCGATTTCTATGTGGTGCCGACAGTTTCAAAGGCCAAGCAGCAGCGCGACACCATTTCGACAATCGACGCTCTCGCGGAGATTGGCATCCCCGCCAAGAAAATCCGCCTGGTCTTCAATATGGTTGAGCTGGACGAAACGCCTGAGCGTGTTTTCTCGGGACTTTTTGAGTACCACGCCAGCGCGAAAAACTTCACATTGAAGCCAGAGGCCGTCATTCACATCAATGACATTTACGGCAAGCTCAAAGGCACGGAGAACGGCATCGCCGACATTCTCAACGATCCGGCCGATCTCAAAGAGCAACTCAAGGCGGCGAAGGATTCCGATGAAAAGCTGCGCATCAGCCGACTCATCGGGGTCAAGCGCCTGGCTGCGGGCGTCACGGAAGAGCTGGACGCGGTGTTCAAGGTTTTGCTCAAATAAAGGGGCGCAAGCATGCCGGCAGAATCTACAGTTCGGGACGCTCTGGTAGCGGAAATGCTGGGCGACATCGGCAAATTGCATGATGCCGTCGAATCGCTAAAAGAGGTATTACCCCGCGAAACCGAGGCGACCGCAAACCGCATAACCGGTTTGATCGGCCATCTCCGCAAAGCCGGCGACGCGTACCAGGGGCAGATGGAAGCCTATGCCAACTCCAAGCTGCGAAGCATTCAGGAGCAGATGGAAAAAGACGCGGCTACCGCAAGGGCGCGCATGGTTCAGGCGGTCGAAGCGACTCTTTCGGAAGTCGAAAGAACCGTGAACTCCACGGTACGCGCGTCAATGATCGCGCCCGTGGAGGAGGTTGTGCGGACACTGCAGCAAAGCGTCTGGACAAACCTTGGGCTTTGTCTTCTTGCCGGCCTAATCGGGGGGTCAGTTCCGCTGATTGCCTGGTCA
This sequence comes from Polaromonas sp., assembly GCA_046303055.1. GTDB lineage: Bacteria > Pseudomonadota > Gammaproteobacteria > Burkholderiales > Burkholderiaceae_C > Polaromonas. Next base: position 6,643 of record JBKCGU010000152.1, on the reverse strand, counting down.
TTCATGAGTTGACCAAAGTAGGTTGATCCGCATGCCAAAACGCAATAAACTGACAGCCGCGCTTCTAAACGTAAGCACTCGGTATCTGCAGTAGAAGGGCCTCCAAAGCCCGCTAGCAGTGTAAACAGCCCAGCACCTCCCAAATCATTGAAAGAGTTTATGGACGAGTCCTCCAGCGCCACGCTGCAGCATTTTTTTATTTTGTGCCTGCAAATAGCATGTTTGGCTTGCCTCGCCAGCCCTTATGTGGAGGCGTTCAGATCCGGACGATGGAACGACTACATCACGGACAAGGCATGGGGGTTCGGGCGTTTTGTGGGGGACTCTTCGGCTGTCGTTCTGTTTATGTTTCACCTTTTCGCATGGGCGCAGTCCGTCCCACAACTGCTTTTTCTTTTTTACGGTTGGACTGCCATGCTGTGCCTTTGGACAATTTATCGCTCAAAGCAAACCAAAAATATCAATCAAAAATCTGAAGGCCAATCATGAAAAAAACACTCACGCTCATCTGCATCGTTTTAGCTGCCGCCACGCTTAGCGGCTGCAAAAGCGAAAAGGAACTCCAAGCGGAAGCAATCAAAAAGCAAGAATTGGCCGACCTGAAAAAACCCTCGTCCGCCGCGACCTGGAAAGCGCCCGACCTGAGCAAGAAAAAGACCGACAAAGGGGAAAAGCAGTGAGCGGGGGCCTTTTTTCTGGCCTGGGCAGCTCCATTGACAGCTTCCTCAATGTCTTCGTTACCACGGTATCAAGCAGCATTGCAACCGCAATTACGCCGCTTGTACTCTCCGGATTGACCATTTGGATCATGATGTATGGCTACGCGGTCATGCGGAACGAAGTCTCGGACCCAATAGGAGTGTTTGGAAAAAACGTTCTTAAATTCAGCCTCATCATGGGCTTCGCCCTGAGCGGTGGCCTCTACCAAAGCGAAATTATTGGCTCCGTGAATGCATTTCAAGATGGCCTCGTGTCCTTGGTGACGCAACCCTCTGGCATCACCTCTGTCTCCGGCAACAACATCTATCAAGTGTTGGACGGATTGCTTGAAAAAGGCAACGATCTGGCGCTTGTCATGATTGGCGCCGGCATGTCTAAATTCCCGATGGGCGGATATCTTGATCTACTGGCCGGCGTTCTGGTCCTCGCCGCCAACATCGTTCTACTGCTCGTTTGCGGCGGATTTGTCTTGATCACGAAGGTCGCCATGGCGTTTGTACTTGGGGTTGGCCCGATGTTCATTGCATGCCTAGCGTTTCCGCCCGTTGCCAAGTTTTTCGACGCCTGGGCGGGAATGGTCCTGAACTACGTTTTTCTCATAGTGATTCTTGCGTTTGCCATCGGCCTGTCTATTTCAGTGAGCGACACCTACATGCAGAACATGTTGGTTTCCGCGCAGGCCAGCGCCACAAATTCTTTAATCGACGCTTTCAGCTTGATCGCGTTGTATGGGACATTGATCATTCTGATTTACCAAGCACCGCACCTCGCCTCCGGCCTGGCCGGTGGCTCATCGCTGTCTGGTGTTGGTTTGGGTAACCTCGCGCAGTCTGCCGTTGTCGGAAAACTGGCCTCTGCCGGCAAGTTCAGCGGCGGCGGCAGTGGTGGCGGCTCCGTAGGAAATGCCAGCTCAGGAGCTGGCGGCGGGTCGACCGCCGCTCCCTCCTCATCATCAAATAGCGCTCCAGGCGGCCGGAAGCCGGCATATCGCAGGGCGACGATGGACAACCTCGCAAATAAAGGTAAATGATCATGCGCAACATTTTTAAAAATTTCCTCGCCGCGCTGGCAATCTTCGGCTGCCTCTCTGGCGCGCACGCGCAGATCCCAGTGACCGACCTTGCGAGTCTCACGCAGCAAATTCAACAAGTCGCAGCTTGGGCCCAGCAAATTCAAGGAATGAAGGATCAGCTGACCCAACAGCAGCAACTATTCAACTCGATGAACGGTGCGCGAGGAATTGGCCAGCTTCTGAACAATCCAGAACTCAAAAACGCCTTGCCTGCTGATTGGCAAAAGGTCTACTCGTCGATTCAGTCGGGTGGCTATGCAGGGCTGACGGGCGCCGCAAAAGCCATAAGGGATGCCAATGCCATATACGACTGCAGTACAGGCGCTGCGAGCACTGTCGCTCGATGCAACCGGGAATCGAACAAAGCCGCCCAGGACAAGGCCTTTGCGAGCGATGCCTACGCCTCAGCGCAAAGGCGACTCGACAACATCCAGGGACTGATGGGCCAGATCGACAATACGACCGACGCCAAGCAAATTTTTGAGCTACAAGCGCGGATGCAGGCTGAAAACGCCATGATTCAAAACGAACAGACAAAGCTAATGATGTTCAAGATGATGGCCGACTCGGAAGACAAGCTGATCGCCCAGCAGCAACGTGAGCAGGACAGAAAAGACATGTCGAACAGAAAGAGTTCGGCAAGCTCCTGGGTGCCGCCAAAGTACTAACACGCGGCCCGTGCCTGGCTAACTTTCTGAACATCGGCCAGCTTGATTTCCAGCCCTTCAACCTCAGCCCTTGCCTCGTCCAGCTTGTTTTCCAGATCCTCAACGGTCTGTGACGCATCAGCCAGTTCACGCTCTGCCTGCTCGCGCTGTTCGCCGGCAGATCGCACCACTTCATGAACCCGACGATCCGCAGCCTTCACAGCCTTATCGTTCAGCTTGATTGCCAGCGCTGCCAGCCGCTCAGTCAGCGCCTTGGTCACGGTGGCCACCTCTTCGGCAACCTCAACGGGCAACTCAGCCACGGGCTCGGCCGGCGTCACCGACTGGCCGGCCAAGTGCTCATCCCAAACCTGCTTAAGCCGGCTCGGATTGCCTCCGCCGACCTTCTGGCGCAAAGCGAAGCCGGTGATGTTACGGCCAGCAGTTTTCAGGTCCTGGCCGGCCTGGATGATCGCTTCGGGGGCAAATTCGACTGGGCGCATGGTGTATCTCCTTGAGTTGATGTTTATATTATAGCAACAAACAAAGAAACTAACAAATAAACAAATAAATTAACTGTTGTTTTTCGTCAAAGTTGATTGGCCAGCCGATAAGTTTGTACACGCAGCCGCGCAAAAGGCCCTCAGAGGCGTTTTTTACCCTGGGGTGAGGGATCACCATGCCGCAATCCGGAAAAACGCCGCCACAGCCTCAAAAACACGGCCCAGCGCCATCTTTTGTAGATCAGGATCACGCGCATCCACAGTTGTTGTTGTTTTTGCCAGCCGGGGTATCGGGGCGAAGCCCTGATGTAGCGAAGCGAAGCTGACCCCGACCCCCCTTCTGAAAAGCCTGGCTGTTGGGTGAGACCTTGTGTCGAGGGCGAAGCCCTGGGGGGGTGCGTCCGGCGATGCCGGAACGCCTCCTGACTTTGCCCCCCTTTGGGGGGCCTGGTGAATTGTCTTCCTGGGGTGAAAACACGCCTAAGCGTGTTTGAGGGGCGCTTGTCGCCCCTGAGGGGGGTAAGGCGGCTTGCCGCCCCTTTCTTTTCCCCCCTTGGGGGGACCAATCAATCCCCTGCTCCCGCATCGCGTGAAGGATCGTCGCCCGTAGGGCTGGGACGTACCCCGGCCCAGTGGCGAAGCCATAGAGCCTGGCCCGCAGGGCACGCCCTGAGATCGAGTTATCCACAGCGGCGGGGTGAAAGAATGGTTAAAAAGAAAGGTGAAAGAATGGTTAAAGGGCTGTGCGTAACTGTAATTTTTATATGTAAATCAACAGCTTAGCGCGATCGCTCCGGGAGTCATAAATCAGGTTTCCGGGAGTCATAAATCAATAGTCCGGGAGTCAAAAATCAATAGCGACGCGAGCAGAACCGCGAGGGCATACAACAGGGCAAAACAGCAAAAACAGAGTTAAACAAGCCACCGGCCGAACCCAAAAGAGGCAAGGGAATCAGCAACAAGGCCCAAAACGGGAGTCATAAATCAATAGAGCGGGCGAGCATCACCGACGCGGCGAACCTTCACCAGACCTTTGCGGCTGACTTCAAAGTCAAGCAAAAATCCCGATTCCTTCAAGGCCTCCAAAGCCTTCACGATTTGTTTTTTGGCCTCGCGCAGCCGTTCCTTGCGTGCGGCCTCGTCGAGCTGAGCATCCGCGGCCGCCTCCATCATGAGCCCTGCCCCGACGGCCAGCGTCTCAATCTTCACGTCGTACGGCTCCCTACTGGAAGCGTAGTAGGCATGCAACCAGGTGGCCAACCCCTCGGGAAGCGCAAGCCTTTGCTGCCACTCAACCCGCGTGTATTGGAATTCTGAGAACAAAAACACCAGCTCATCGTGCATGCGCACCTCCCACAAACCGCCGTCGCCGTCTTTGCGGCGTTTAGCCTTAAATCCCGGGAGCATGGAGAGGGAGATTTCGTCGCCAAGCCTCTGGCTAACAATCTTCAACGACGTGGCCTGCAGGCGCGTCATGCACTTGTCTAAACGGTCGTAGCTTTGCCCGGTCAGCGGCCAATGAATCGACTTGCAGAAGCTGTAAGGCGTGAACTGAAAGGGCGTAGCAAGCCCATTTTCTCGGGCAAGGTGGATTAGCTGCAGCCAAACCGTCTCGTCGTCCTGGCGAAGCTCTTCCCCCGTGTAATTGATTTGCCCGTCGCCGATCACGGCAACAACTGCTCGCTTGAGGTTCTCTCGCGCTTGCTTCCGATTCTTGGCCGTGAACAATGCAGAGCGAACAATTTCATTGGGCGCCCCCCGCATCGCGTCAGCCCAAAGGGTGAGCTGCTTGTCCGAAAGTAGGTTCTGCCGCTTGCGCTCGCGTGCCGACTTCTGGCCACGTTCTCCGATTTCTCGAAGGCGCTCAGTCGTCAGCGCACCCTTGATCTTGGGCGGTGGTTCAGCACCGGCAGGGGTTTCAGGAATGTCGCCGGCGCTCATCAAAGGGCCTTCCCCGGCGCAGCCATTAAATGACATGGCCCAGCAGCAGCGCGCCAGGCGGCCCAACTGGGGATGTATATAGATATATATTTATGTTTTGCCATAAAGATAAGTTCCTAGAGCGCGCTCGACAATCTCCGTTTGAGTGACGCGCCGCCCCAATTGGCGGCGTTCATCCACGCAGCGCTGTTCGAGGTCGGCAATCATGGCCTCAGGCAGTTCAAAGAGCTTCTTGGTGCGCCTGGCGGGCTCGGCCGCGATCTGTGCTGCCTTTACCTTCTTCGGCGCGGCCGGCGCGGCTACCGGCGCTTTTGCGGCTTCTGAGCCGCCATCAAGGAAAGCATCGACGTTCGGTTTGCCTCGGATAATCATCGCGTTATTTCCTCAAAAAATGCTTCCATCTCGGCCGCTGCCTGGCCATCTTTGCCAACTTCCTGGACGGTGGCCCCTTCGCCTACGGCCCGCCGTACGGCTACGCGCTCGCAAACTCTCGACTTGAGAACCAGCAAGCCCTTTTCCTCCAGGTAGACCAGCATTTCGCCAGTGTCCTTAGTGCGCGGGTCAATGCGGGTCAGTAAAACGCGGACGTTCAGCTTTTCGTTGAACTGCTTGGCGTCGTCCACGATGGTGAGTAAATCATCCATCGCGGCCGCATCGAGATTCGATGCTCCGATCGGGATGATTGCTTGGTCGGCGAGCAGCAAGGCGGCACGCATTCCTGGCGAATCTCGGCCTCCCGCATCCACTACGGCATGCTTGTAATTGGCCGCAAGGCTCTTGCCCTCGGTGAAAATCGCCTTGCCGGCGAGAACTGTTGTCGTTGGGCTCGGCCCGCGCTCGGCCTCTCGCCGCCAAGCGGCCCAGCTCGCAGCGCTGGCCTGCGGGTCGCCGTCAATTAGCAGGGTCGAGCCTTTGCGCGCCAACATGGCCGCAAGGTGTACGGCGGTGGTGGTTTTTCCGACACCGCCCTTCGTGTTCACAACTGCGTATAGCATCTTATAAACCCTTAAAATATGGCAATAAATATAAGTATAAATATATATTGCTATCTGTCAAGCACAGGCAAGCTGATGTGGGGTGTTTTGCAACGCTCTGCTCCTGGCGTTGTTGCCATGTCGCCCTGCGACAAGGAAAACCGTGCAGCTGGCCAGGTGCAGGCGTTGCCTGCTGTTGCGTGCCCTGCACGCGGGCGTCATACGCGACAATGCTGCAGGCTCATGAAGTGGGAAAATGCCTGAAAAGCAGATCCACCACATCGGCAGCAGCTCTCAGCAAATCAAATAGCGCGAGTAAGAATTGGATCTTTGGGGACGACATTAATTTCTCCTTGCCGGGGAAAGCCCGGCATGGCATTCATTTTTTCGTCACGACAAGCAGCCTGGGAGGGCTATTTTCCGAATTCATGCGACCGGCCCGGCTGGTCAAAGATGATTAATGGAAGGATCTACCATGCCCAGTTCCAAGGCCTTGAAAACCCGAAAAGAGGGTGTTTTGCTCAAGTCAGCGCAACGGCGCGACGGCCCAAAGCAACCGATACCGCTCTGCGATGCCGGCGCGCCAGCGCCCGCCGACATGAACACCTTGGATGCGAAGCTGGAAGCCTTTGATCCGAAGCGTCACGGCGGCGAGGCGATGGCGACCGCCCGCGTCGGCACCGAGATCTTTTAATAGCGTTGGTCTGTGGCGCTGCTCATGCTCGATGCCAGTTAGCCACCTCGACCACCAAGCGGGATGGATCGACGTTAGGCGCTCCATCCAGT
>JBKCGU010000151.1:0-22524 GCA_046303055.1 Polaromonas sp. | reverse complement strand
GGCCTGCCGCTGTCGCTGCCGTTTTTCGCGGTGCTCCTGGATAAGTTTTTAGCTGGCGCGGGCGCAAACTTGATGCCCGCCAGCAAGGCCATCGCCAGCAGCGCCACCCCGGCCAGCGCCAGGTAAGCCCCGGCAAACGGCACATCGGTCAAGTTGCGGGTTTTGGCCGCCAGGTTGGGCCCCAACACCGCGCCCAGCAAGCCGCCCGCCATCACCAGTGAAATGGCTTTTTCTTTAAAGCCGGGCGCGGCCAGTTCAGCCGCCGCAAAACGGTACAGCTGCGCGTTGGCGTTGTAGTAGCCCGCCACCACCGTTGCCGCCACCAGCAGCCAAAAGTTCTTGCTATAAGCGGCATAGCAGCACAGCAGCGCCGACAGCACCGCCACCAGCAGCCCCAACTGAAACGACACCTGGCGGCCGTAGCGGCTTTGGGTTTGTGTGACCAGCGCGGTAGACATGGCCCCGCCCACCACATAGGCCATCAGCGGCAGCGTGGCCATCCAGCCAAAGGGCGCCAGACTCAAGCCGACCAGCCCGTTGATCGCCATGAAGGTCACGTTGTTGGTCAGGAAAAGACCTTGGCAGATCGTGAGGAGCCACAGATTTCGGTTCATGTAGGTCCAGTCAGCGCGACCAAGGCCAGGCAGGCCAGCGGCGCGGTTTCAGCACGCAGCACCCGTGGGCCAAGTGTGACAGCCGCAAAACCCTTGGCCGCAGCCAATGCTTCTTCGGTAGCGCTCAAGCCGCCTTCGGGGCCGCTTAAAAATGTCAGGGCACTGGCCGTGCCCACGGCGTTAACCACTGCGTTAACCACGGCGCTAACCAGCGGCTGCGAGCCGTCTTGCAGCGACAGCAGCAGGCGGGTGCTTTCAGTCTGGCCCCGTGTTTTGAGCCAGTCGCTCAAAGTGGCGGGCGCGTGGATCAGCGGCACGCGGTTGCGGCCACATTGCTCGCAGGCGGCCACCGCAATGCCTTGCCAGTGCGCGCGCTTTTTGTCGGCGCGCTCGCCGCTCAGGCGCAGCACGCTGCGTTCGGTCATCAGCGGCTGAATGCTGGCCACGCCGAGTTCGGTGGCTTTTTCAACCAGCCAGTCCATGCGCTCGTTGGCCGGCATGCCGACGGCCAGGTGCACGGTGCGAGGGGCCTCGCGCTGCGTGGGGCTAAACGCGCCCACCGTGACCTGCACATCGCTGCGGCCCATGCTGTCAATCGTGGCGGTAAATTCGCCTTCTTCAGGCCCCAGGCCATTGAACAACATCACAGCCTGGCCGGGCTGAAAGCGCAGCACCTGCACATGCCGGGCGGCCACGGGCGGCAAACTGATGCGAATGCCGGGTACAAGCTGCTGGTCGGTGTAAATGCGGGCGGTCAAGGCGGGGTATGGGTGTCAGGGCAAAAGAGCAAAGCGCGCTGTTCAGGGCCAGTTGTGCGCTGATGGGGCTGTAGCGCCTTTGCAAAGTGTCAATGCTGGTGGCCGTGCGCCCCATGCACATGCTGATGCGCAATTTCTTCTTCGCTGGCCTGGCGCACGTCCAGCACCTTGATGGCAAAGCGCAGTGCCTTGCCTGCCAGCGGGTGGTTGCCGTCCAGCAGCACGGTGTCGCCCTTGATCTTCATGACGTTGAAGACCGTCATCTGCCCGTCTTCACCGCGCCCTTCGAGCTGGCCGCCGACCTTCACGCCGGGTGGAAACTGTTTTTTCGGCAGCGTGCGCAGCAGGCTTTCGTCGCGCACGCCAAAGGCGTCCTGCGGCTGCAAGTCGAGCGTGACCTGGTGGCCACTTTCCTGGCCGGTCAGGGCCTCTTCAATTTTGGGCAAGGTGTTGCCGTAGCCACCATGCAGGTACACGCTGGGTTCCTTGCCGTCTTCGATCAGCGTGCCTTGCAGGTCGGTGACTTTGAATTGCAGGGTCACGGCGGTGTTTTTGTCGATTTTCATGGTGTGATGCTCAAAAAAGCATAGTTTAGAGTATTAAGTCGGGCTTCAGGCCAATGAAAATATGCACAAGTCGCTCCGAATTTAATAGCGCTTTAGAGTTCAGGTGCCGGCTATGAACAGGGTTGAAAATCTTTGCCGGCCAATTGCGGCTTGATGGCGTCGAGCTTGGCGCGCAGGGCGGCATTGACCTTCGGCAGCTTGAGCGTTTGGCCGGGCTGGTCGGCCCGCTCCTGAATCACTCGGGCGGTTTTAACGCCTTTTTTGGCGATGCGGGCAAGTTCGGTGTCGGCCTCGGCTTGCGTCTTGAAGCTACCCAGTGACAGCCCAGGCCCCAGCGCGGTGTTGTTCGGGGCATCAAACGTCACCCCCAAGCCGCGCAGCTCGGCCTTCTTTTTGTCCAATGCCTCAGCCGAACTGAACTTGCCCATGTACACCAGCCAGCGGGCCGGGCCTGCTGCGCTTTCCAGCGCCCAGCTGCCAGCCGGCAGCGCGCGGGCCAAGCGCTCGCGAAGCACCAGGCTTTGTTCTTCGTTAAACAGGCCCACTTGCAGGCATTCGGCGGCGTTTGATACCAGGGCGGCGGATGCAGGCGGCAGCGCGTTTTCAAACTGACGCGCCTCTGTCGGGCTCAGGATGCGCATGGCATCTGGCTCGATCTGCTGCGTCAGGCGCTGCGGCTCGCTCTGGCTGGTGGGGGCAAAGCCGTAGGCTGCCAGCAGGCCGTGCGACCAGGCGTAGTAGCCAACGTTGGCCAGCACCAGCAGCAAAACCGTCAGTCTCAGCATGGCCGCAAGTCCCCGCTGGGCGCGCGGCTGGTCACTGGCCGCACAGAAACTTCAGAGCTGGTGATTTCTTTCATACCGCCAGAAGTATGCACCAGCAAGGCGCCAGATTCGGTCACGCCGTGGGCCTGGCCCCGGGTGCCATCTGACAGTTGTACGTCGCGCCCTGCCAGCACGTCGCGCCGGGCAAAGCGGGCTTGATAAGGGGCAAATCCGAACTGCTCAAAAGCCTGAACGGTTTGCACCAAAGGCGGCAGCACACGCAGCAAGGTGGTTGCCACGTCAGCATCGGGCTGCAAAGTTTGCAGGCAGTTGGGGGCAACGGCGGTTGACTCTTGCAGCGTCACATCAAAGGCACGCACATTGATGCCCACCCCAATGACCAGGTAGCGCTTGCCTTCAAATGTGGCGGTTTCCACCAAAATACCGCCCAGCTTGTGCTCGTCCCTGGCGTGCTGGCGTTCTGTCACCAGCCACAAGTCGTTGGGCCATTTCAGGCCGACGTGGTGTTCGGGCGCGTTGGCGGCGTCCAGAGTGTCCGCCAGACTGACGCCAACCGCCAGCGACAGGCCCGACCAATCGGCGGGGGCCAGCGGCAAGCCCAATGAAAACGTCAAGCTGTCACCACGCTGGCTATGCCACTGGCGGCCCAGCCGGCCGCGCCCGGCGCTTTGCTGCTCGGCCACCAGCAGCGTGGGCTCGGGCTGCCCCGCCTTGAAGCGCCGCATCAGCTCGGTGTTGGTGGAGTCAATCGTCGGCAATGCCTCGCAGGTAAAGCCCGCCAGATGGGGCTGTACCGCCTGCCAGATGGCCTCCAAGGGCCAACGGATGGGATCAACGCTCGGCAAGGTCAGCCGTCTCAGTCTTTTTTCTTGTCTTTCTTTTTCTTCTTTTTCTTGTCGTCTTTGTCTTTGGGTGCGAGCAGCGTGCCGCGGCACTTTTTGGCGCCACACCAGCAGGGGTATTCAGCCAGCAGTTTTTTGGTGTACTTGGCGTCAATGATCAGGCCGTAGTCATAAAACAGCTCTTCACCGGCGGTGATGTTGCGCAGGGCCTTGATAAACACGCGGCCGCCATCCTCGTCGGCTTCGCAGTTGGGCTTGCAGGCGTGGTTGATCCAGCGCGACGAGTTGCCGCCATGTTTGGCGTCAATCACATGCTTTTCGTCCATGTGAAAGTAAAACGTGTGGTTGGGGTCTTTCGGGTCGTGCGGGTGGCGGCGCAGCGCTTCTTTCCAGCTGATGACCTCGCCCACATACTCAATGATGGTCTCGCCCTCGGCCAGATCGGTCAGGGCAAACACGCCCTTGCCGTGCACCCCCGAGCGGCGGGTTTGAATGCGGCGGGCGTCGGTTGAAGAGCCGTTGTCTGAAGTGGTGGAGGCGCTGGAGGCTTGACTTTTTAGCACGGCAAAACACTTCCGAAAATTTTTGAGGTATGGTTAATTCATGCAGGTGCGCGCGTGTGCGTGTGCGCCTGTCCGCGCCCGCACGTGTGTGCGTGCGCGACAAGCCCGTATTGTAGTGATGCGATTTTTCAAGGAGTCAGTCATGAGCATTGCCGTAGCTAGCCGCAGAAACCTGCTCAAGATCAGCGCCCTGGCATGGCTGACACCTGCCTGGGCCAAGACCGCGCAAAGCCCCCTGCCCAAGCTGGGCAGTGTGTTGAGCGTGCCTGATGTGACGCTGCTCGGTGGTGATGTCTGGACGCCGCAAAATCAGTCTGTCAGCACGCTTGTGGTTTACTGGTGGGCCAGCTGGTGCCCTTTTTGTGCGGTGCAATCGCCCCACATAGAAGCGCTGTGGCGCGCCCACAAAGCCAACGGCCTGGGTGTGCTGGCGCTGTCGATTGACAAGCAGGAAAGTGCCGCCAGCGGCTATATGAAAAGCAAAGGCTACAGCTTCCCGGCCGGCATGCTGGTGGGCGATGTGGCTAAGATGCTGCCAAAACCCAAGGGGCTGCCTGTGGTGGTGGTGCTGAAGATGCTGAAGCCGGAACAGGCCAAGGGCCGCGAAGGCAAAGTCGTTTTTGCCGAAGGCGGGGAAATGTTCCCCGAGGATATTGAAGGTTTGAAGAAGTACATATGAATATGAAAACTCTCGTCATCGCAGAAAAGCCATCGGTCGCGCAAGACATCGTGCGCGCCATCACGCCCACCGCCGGCAAGTTTGAAAAGCACGACGAGTATTTTGAAAGTGACGACTGGCTGGTCACGTCTGCGGTTGGGCATTTGGTCGAGATTCAGGCACCGGAAGAGTTTGACGTCAAGCGCGGCAAGTGGAGCTTTGCCAATTTGCCGGTGTTGCCGCCCTACTTTGACTTAAAGCCAATGGACAAAACCAAGACGCGGCTCAATGCCATCGTCAAGCTGACCAAGCGCAAGGACGTGGGCAGCATCGTGAACGCCTGCGACGCGGGCCGCGAGGGCGAGCTGATTTTCAGGCTCATCCAGCAGTACGCCAAATCCAAGCACCCGGTCAAACGCCTGTGGCTGCAGTCAATGACGCCCGCCGCGATTCGCGATGGTTTTGACAGTTTGCGCACTGAAAAGCAGATGCAGGGCCTGGCCGACGCGGCACGGTCACGCTCGGAGGCCGACTGGATGGTCGGCATCAATGGCACGCGCGCCATGACGGCCTTCAACTCGCGCGACGGCGGCTTCTTTTTGACCACTGTGGGCCGCGTGCAAACGCCCACGCTGAGCGTGGTGGTGGAGCGGGAAGAAAAAATCCGCAAGTTTGTGTCGCGGGATTACTGGGAAATTCACGCCTCATTTTTGGCTGAAGCAGGCCAATACCCGGCCAAGTGGTTTGACCCGAAGTGGAAGAAAAGCGCGGCAAGCGCCGACAACGCCGAGCCCGACGCCGAGCTAAAAGCCGACCGCGTCTGGTCGCAGCGCGAGGCGCTGGCAATTGCTGAGGCCGTGCGCGGCAAGTCCGCCACCGTGACCGAAGAAAGCAAGCCCACCACCCAAGCTGCTGGCCAGTTGTTTGACCTGACATCGCTGCAGCGCGAGGCCAACGGCAAATTCGGCTTTTCAGCCAAAACCACGCTGCAAATTGCGCAAAGCCTGTACGAGCGCCACAAGGCGCTGACCTACCCACGGACCGACTCGCGCGCGCTGCCGGAAGACTATTTGCCGGTCGTTAAAAAGACCTTTGAAATGCTGGCCGACTCTGGCATGAAGCACCTGGCACCGCACGCGCTGGTGGCGTTGAACGGCAACTACATCAAGCCCAACAAACGCATTTTTGACAACGCCAAAGTCAGCGACCACTTTGCCATCATCCCCACGCTGCAAGCGCCGAGTGGTTTGAGCGAAGCCGAGCAAAAGCTTTACGACCTGGTGGTCAAGCGCTTCATGGCGGTTTTTTACCCGTCGGCTGAATACCTGGTGACGACGCGCATAAGTACTGTGACCCCCACGCCCGTCGCTGCGGCAGTCGTCAGCCACAGCTTTAAAACGGAGGGCAAGGTGCTCGTCAAGCCGGGCTGGCTGGCCATTTACGGCAAGGAAGCCGAGGACGAAAACACCGACGAGAAAGACAGCAAAACGCTGGTGGCCGTCAGGCCGGGTGAAATGGTGCGCGCCGAAAGTGTCGACGCCAAAGGCCTGAAAACCCGACCCCCCGCCCGCTACAGCGAGGCCACCCTGCTGGGCGCGATGGAAGGCGCCGGCAAAACCATCGACGACGACGAGCTGCGCGAAGCCATGCAGGAAAAAGGCCTGGGCACCCCCGCCACCCGCGCCGCCACGATTGAAGGCTTGATCGCCGAGAAATACATGCTGCGCGAAGGCCGCGAACTGATCCCTACCGCCAAGGCGTTTCAATTGATGACCCTGCTGCGCGGGCTGGATGTGCAGGAGCTGTCCAAAGCCGAGCTGACGGGTGAGTGGGAGTTCAAGCTCGCGCAAATGGAGCACGGCAAACTGAGCCGCGAAACCTTCATGGCCGAGATTACCGCCATGACCGAGCGCATGGTGGCCAAAGCCAAGGGCTACGACAAAGACAGCATCCCCGGCGACTACGCCACACTGACCACGCCCTGCCCGAACTGCGGCGGTGTGGTCAAGGAAAACTACCGCCGCTACACCTGCACTGGTGTTGCTGGAACCCTCTCTCCTGGTGGGAGAGGGCGGGGTGAGGGGGGTGGCGAATCTTCTGGTTGCGGCTTTTCATTCGGTAAAACGCCTGCGGGCCGCACCTTTGAAAACGCCGAGGTCGAACAGTTTTTGCGCGACAAAAAAATTGGCCCGCTCGATGGCTTCAGGTCCAAAGCGGGTTGGCCTTTCACGGCAGAGATGGTCATCAAGTTTGACGAAGAAACGAAAAACTACAAGCTTGAGTTTGATTTTGGCGACGACAAAAATGCCGAGACCGGCGAGATTGTGGACTTCAGCGCCCAGCAACCACTTGGCAAGTGCCCCAAGTGCGGCACCGAGCATGGCGGCATGGTGTTTGAACACGGCAAAAACTACGTCTGCGACAAATCGGTGCCAACACTTGAGCAGCCCACCCCGAGCTGCGACTTCAAAACCGGCCAGGTCATCTTGCAGCAGCCGATTGAGCGCGAGCAGATGGTGAAATTGCTGGACACCGGTAAAACCGATTTGCTCGACAAGTTTGTATCGATGCGAACCCGCCGCGCGTTCAAGGCCATGCTGGCATGGGACGCAACCGCGGGCAAAGTCAATTTTGAGTTTGCACCTTCAAAGTTCCCGCCGCGCAAACCGGCTGCGGCAAAGACCGGTACGGCCACCATCAAAACACCGTTCGGCAAAACCGTTGCAGTGAAATCGGCCGCTGTTCCGGCGGTCAAAAAAGCCGCTGCCAAAAAAGGCGCGGCTAAAAAAGCGCCCGCTGTAAAAGTCGCCAAGCCTAAGGTCGCCAGAGTCGCCAAACCAGGCTCCGGATTGACGCCCAGCGACGCGCTGGCTGCTGTCATCGGCGCTGAAGCCGTTGCGCGGACCCAGGTCATCAAAAAGCTGTGGGACTACATCAAGGCCGAAAACCTGCAAGATGCAAGCAACAAGCGCAACATCAACGCCGACGCCAAGTTGTTGGCCGTGTTTGGCAAGCCGCAGGTGACGATGTTTGAGCTGGCGGGGATTGTGGGCAAGCACTTGAGTTGAGCGGCCAGCCAGTCAGCAGCCGGTCTCAAGTAAAGCCAGCATCTCGCGGCCCCGCGCGTGCGGCAAGGTCAAAACTCAAGGAGGCTGCGTCAACGCTGCGCCGCCATGAGCCTCAGGCTGCTAAAGGGCTCGGTGCAAGCTGCGCCATGAAAACCTCCAGCTCGGCGATCGGCAGCGCCCGACAGAACAGGTGATCTTGATAGCAATCGCAGCCAAAGCGTCTGAGCATGTCACGCTGGGCAACCGTTTCCACGCCCTCTGCCACCACACCCAAACCCAGGCTTTGCGCCAGGCCAATGATGGTGCGGGCAATGGCTGCGTCGTTCGGGTCTGTCAGTATGTCTTTGACGAAAGCCCGGTCGATCTTGAGTTGGTTGAGTGGCAGACGCTTCAGGTGCGACAGGGCCGAATAACCAATGCCGAAATCGTCAATCGACAAAGTCACACCGGCATCCTTCAGCACGCCCATTTTGGCGATGGTGATATCCATCCCATTGGCCAGAAGGCTTTCGGTCAGCTCCAGCCTGAGCAGATTGGCGTCGACTCCCGCATTTTTGATGGTCATCATCACGAGTTCCACAAATTCAGGGTGCCTGAACTGGCGCACGCTGACGTTGACCGCAATACTGAGGTGACGGGTCTGCTCCCGCAGCGCCCAATGCGCCAGTTGCGCGCAGGCGCTCTGCAACGCCCACTGACCCAACTGCAAAATCAAACCGCTTTCTTCTGCCTGCCCGATGAATTCGTCGGGACACACCAACCCTCGCGTCGGGTGCTCCCAGCGTAAGAGTGCCTCCACACCAAACATGCGGCCTTCGCGCCCGACCTGGGGCTGGTAGTACAGCACAAAATCACCCTGGCGCAGGCTTTTTCGCAACTCCAGGTTCAAGGCTGCATTGGCCGTGGCCACAGCCTGCATGGCCGGATAAAAAAAACACACGGCGTTGCGCCCCGAAGCTTTCGCATGGTACATCGCCAGGTCTGCCTGCTTGAGCAAGTCGCTCAAGTTCTGTCGGCGCTTGCTGAATATCGTCACACCGATGCTGCAGGTACTCTCGTGCTGAAGCCCTGCAAGATCGTATGGCTCGCTCAATGCAAGCAAAATTCTCTGGGCGACATCTCGGCTGTAGTCTGATGCTTCAAGTATGTCGTCGGGCAGGCCCTCAAGCATCACCACAAACTCGTCGCCCCCCAGCCGTGCCACCGTGTCGCTCAGCCTGACGCAGGCACCCAGGCGTGAAGCCACCTTGCGCAACAAAAGGTCCCCCGTCGCGTGACCCAGCGTGTCGTTAAGGGCCTTGAAATTGTCCAGATCGATGAACATCAGCGCGCCATAGATGTCGGCTGGTTCGCCTCTGCTGCGGGTTTTGCTTTGCGTCAACGCGCGCTCGAGCCGCTCCATCAGCATCTGGCGATTGGGCAGTTGGGTCAATGGGTCGTAAAAAGCAAGGTATTCAATCTCCTCTTCGCTGCTCTTGCGCAGGGTAACGTCCCGGGCGACCGACACCCAGTGAGTCGCGACATCCTGCGTGTCTTTGATCGGCGTGATGTCCAGCTCTAACCAGAACAGCGTGCCGTCTTTTTTGTAATTGATCAGCTCGGCATGGACGGGCTTGGACTCGCGCAGCGCCAGGCGGATACGACTCAATTCAGTTTGCTGGGTGCCTTGCCCCTGCAACAAGCCAGGCGAGCGCCCAATGACTTCACGCCGGCTGTAACCAGTATGGTTTTCGAAAGCTTCGTTGACGTAAATGATCCTGTGGATAGGCGTAGCTAAAGGCACAAGCTCAGTGATCACCACCAGGTCATGGAGCTTGTCCAAGCCGGCCTGCAAAACCCCGAGTTCCTTACTGCGGGGCTGAACTGGGGGCAACCACGAACAAAAAAAATGGCGGCCAAAAAGTGAGAACTGCATGTCTTTGAGCTTACCGCCAGTCCAAGCAGGGGTCATCAAGGCATTGACGCAAGTTACTGAAGGTTTCGTCCTACATCGTGCGAGGCCTTCGCCTGATGCACCCCGAAACGAGAGCCGCATCAAATCTGTTGACTCACCG
The DNA here is from genome assembly GCA_046303055.1 of Polaromonas sp. Lineage (GTDB taxonomy): Bacteria > Pseudomonadota > Gammaproteobacteria > Burkholderiales > Burkholderiaceae_C > Polaromonas. The sequence goes on along the minus strand of JBKCGU010000151.1, from coordinate 12,616 downwards.
AATTCATACGCCCTCACACCATGCACAACATTCTTTTTGTCTCTGGCACCCGCCCAGAAATCATCAAACTCGCACCCCTGTATCACGCGCTGCGCAATGCCCCGTGGGCCAATGTGCAATGGCTGCATACGGGCCAGCATGCCGACATGGCAACCAGCATACTGGCTTGCTTTGACGTGGTGCCGGACATCGTGCTGACACGCGCGGGCAGCAGCCTGCTGGAGTTCAGCACCGGCTGCAGGCAGCAGCTTGAGCTGGAGCTGACACGAAAGCAATGGTCTTTGGTGCTTGTGCAAGGCGACACCGAAAGCGCCTTTCAGGGCGCCCTGGCTGCGTTTTACAACCGCGTTCCCCTGGCCCACGTTGAGGCCGGCCTGAGAACCTACAACCTGAACCGCCCGTTTCCCGAGGAAGGTCTGCGCCAAATGATCAGCAGACTGACACGTTTTCACTTCGCCCCCACCGAGCGCGCCCGTGCCGCCCTGCAAAGCGAAGGCATTGCTGATGAGTTCATCCACATGACAGGCAACACTGTCATCGACGCGCAGCAATGGACATGCGCGCACCGTGGTGTCAAACGCAGCACCAAAGGCAGGGGGCATTTGCTGGTGACGGTACACCGCCGCGAAAACTGGGGCCACGACCTGGCCGAAATTTGCCACGCCATTGCTGGCATTGCTGCCCTGCAACCCGATTTGCAAATACTCTTTCCGGTACACCTGAATCCGGTTGTTCAGGGCCCCGTCAACAGCATCCTCAAGGGGATCGCCAACGTCAAACTGACGGAGCCGCTTGATTACACGCAGATGCAGCAGGCCTTGGCCGACGCCTGGCTGGTGCTGACCGACTCTGGTGGCCTGCAAGAAGAAGCGCCTACTTTTGGCGTGCCGGTACTGGTATTGCGCGACGAAACCGAACGGCCGGAGGCGGTGGAAGCCGGTTGCGCGCTGCTGATAGGCGCCGAGCGACACACCATCGTCAATCAGGTCATGCGCCTGTCCAGCGACGAGATAGCTTACGCGCGCATGTCGCAAGCCGGCAACCCCTTTGGCGACGGCACGGCCTCTGCCCAAACGGTCGCGGCCTTGGCCAGGCATTTCAAAACCCAGCCAGCCATGCTGGCCGAGGCTGCTTGATTTTCGACTCACAACATGAGCGATATGGCCATGCTGCCCTCATTTTATGCCTACCCAGTCGCGTCAGTCATGGCATGGCTGCTGTTTTTGATCGTGCTGGTCATGATGCTTTACGGCGTGAGGCATTTCCTGTTCACCATGAACCGCCTGACGGGCGTACAGCGCCATCCGTACATTGATATTTCAGTCGCGCACTGGCCCATGATCACGGTGTTCATTGCAGCCCACAACGAAGAAAAAGTCGTTGCTGGCTGCATGGCAGCACTGCTCAATACAGACTACCCCGCAGACCGCCTGAAGATCATTCCGGTCAACGACCGCTCAAGTGACGAGACCCGGTCCATCATTGATGATTTTGCACGGCGTTACCCAACCCGAATTTGCCCGTTTCACCGCACTGAAGGTAAAGCGGGAAAGTCCGCCGCCCTGAAGGACGCGCTGCAATTTGCGGTAGGCGACATCGCCATTATTTTTGATGCGGACTACGTGCCTGGCCGCGGCCTGCTCAAGCAACTGGCAGCGCCGTTTTTTGACCCCGAGGTGGGCGCCGTGATGGGCCGGGTGGTGCCCATGAACAGCGGTGCCAATCTTTTGACGCGCCTGCTCGACCTGGAGCGCTCGGCAGGCTATCAGGTAGACCAGCAGGCCCGAATGAACATGAACTTGTTGCCCCAATATGGCGGCACCGTGGGCGGTGTGCGCCTGTCTGCCGTCAAGGCGGTGGGCGGCTGGCATGACGACACGCTCGCCGAGGACACCGACATCACTTTCCGGCTCATGTTCAATGGCTGGAAAACCGTCTACACCAACCGGTCAGAGTGCTACGAAGAAGTGCCCGAGGACTGGAAGGTGCGTATCAAGCAGGTCAGGCGCTGGGCCAAAGGACACAACCAGGTGATGGCGCGTTACTGGTGGCAGTTTGCTACCAGCTCTTATCTGACCACGGCCCAGCGTGTGGACGGTCTCTTGTTGCTGTTTGTGTTTGTCATCCCGGTCATGATGCTTATGGGCTGGGGGCTGGCGCTGGGCTTGTATTTCCTCAATGCCGGTTCGCTGCTGTCCCAATTGATTCCTGTCTTTGCCTTGATGGTGTACGGAACCCTGGGTAACTTTGCGGCTTTTTTTGAAATCGTAGTGGCCGTGCTGTTAGATGGCAATCGCAGTCGTTTGCGCTTGCTGCCGTTCAACATGCTGGGCTTTCTGGTCAGCCTGTTTACCATCTCCGGTGCCGTCTGGAGCTCTATGCTGGACCGCATTTTCAAACGTGAAATGGTGTGGGACAAAACCATTCGCTATCGAGCGCCAGCAGCTCCTGAAATCACACATAAGGTGGCTGAATAATGGCTGATACTGCACTGACACTCGTGCTCTTTGCACTTGTCTGCATGCTGCTGCTGACCTTGCCATTTTTACCGGCCTACCGTGAGTGGCGCTACCCCAGTGATGTTGATGCGCTGCCTGTGTCTGCCAACTACAGCAGTGACATTGACCACTTTGCAAGACGCTTTCAGGCCGACGCGATGGCCAAGTTGGGTTGGGGTCCGTCCACCGGTTTTGAACAGTTTGATTTTGTGACTGCACCTGTGGCGACGATGCGCTGGGACGATGCCAACACCCGGTTGATTGCCAGGCGCTCCATTGACGTCGAAACGGGTATCCAGAGCAAGCGCCAGCTTTACGTTCAAGGCGACATACGGACTGGCCCCGACTCCTCGTTTTCTTCGCTTTACGCCAGCGGCAACATTGATCTGGGCAGCAGCAGCCAGATACATGACTGGGCGCATGCAGACGGCATGCTTCGCCTGCGTGAAAACGGCGTGGCCTTGCGCCGCGTTTCGGCGGGCATGGCCATCGAGCTGGGCCATGAAGTGTGGTTTGAACGGCTGCAGGCACCGACGGTAAGTTTTGGCTTGAGCTCAAACCGTGTGAGTTCGCCCAGTCAGATCGCCCAAACCGCCGCCAGTTACGCAGACCTGCCTCACGCGATTGAACAAACGCCGTTGCTTTTTTTGATTCGCGGTGACTGTATCTTGCCGGAGGGACATCGCTACGTCGGCTCTTTGGTAGTGACCGGATTTTTGATCATTGGCAAAGACACCACGGTCGTCGGCGATATCAAGGCGCGCGAAGGCGTCAGCATTGACCGACGAGGCCGTGTCGAGGGAGCCATTACCTGCGAAAAGCGAATCTATGTTTTTAAGGACGCCATTGCTTTTGGTCCGGTCGTTTCTGAAAGCGACATCCTGCTGGGCGCCCGCGCCGTGATCGGCTTGCCCGATGCTTTGACCACGGTTACGGCGAGCAACATCATTGTCGAAGAAGGCGCAACTGTGCATGGTGAAGTCTGGGCACACGACATTGGCATGGTGAAGTCCGAATGAGCTTCAAACATTTTTTGCGCGGCCTTCTGGTGCTTGGGCTGATGTTGCAAGGCGGCCTGGTGGCGGCCCGGCCTGCTCTTGAGCTGGAGGGCTTCATGAGTGACAGCGGCGCCATCACGATTTTGCACAAGGGCGACACCAGCGACCCCTACTTCGCCATGCAGGCTTTGCTGCTGGCCCATGACAACGGGCTGGACATATCTGTGCCCGCTGAAAAGTTTGCCAACTGGCTGGTGGGTCGTCAAAAGCCAGACGGTACCTTTGACCGCTTCTGTCAGGGTGCCAACAAAACCTGGGTGTCGTGCAAGACGGCCGACGCCGACGACTCTTTGCTGGCCCTGTGGATGCGCTTGCTTGACACCATGCCCAAACAGCTCGGCGCAAATCCAGCGTGGCTGAAAAGTTACATGAGCAGCAAAAAATCACTCGACCATCTGTATCAGCCATCCCGAGGCGTTTATATGGTGTCGCCGGTTTATCTGCATGGCTTGTTCATGGACAACCTGGAAGTCTGGTCGCTCAAGGCGCATTCAAAAAACACCAAACCTGCGGAGCTGGACAAGCTGGCAAAAGATATTTACGCGACCTTTTGGCAAGCGGCCAATCAACGATTTCTGGTGTCTACCCAACTCGAGCAGCAAACCCAGAAGCCGCAGTTTTATCCTGATCATGTGGCCCAGATATTTCCCCTGCTGGTCGACTTCCCGCTGGTGCCCCAGACCGCAAAGGCCTACTACCGAAATTGGATGCGCCTGCACCGCGCGGAGTGGCTCGGCCACGGCGAGACCGACTACCCCTGGGGCGTTCTGGCGGTGCTCGCGTTACGACAGGGCGATGAGGCAAGCGCGCGTTGCTGGCTGCGTGAAACCGCCACCATGCGCCGTTCAACCCGGTGGGCAGTGACCGATGAAGCTTCGTTCCTGATATTGGCCAGCAGACGTATTCAAGCGGCGGACAAAAACACAAGCTGCACATAGTGAGTCAGTTTTTACAACAACAAGGAGGGTGAGCCATATGCTCAAGCATTTTTTTCACAAGCAAGCGTTAATTTTTTCCACTGCTTTCAGTCTGCTTTGTGGCAGCATGTCCTTTGCCCAAACATCCAACCAGGGGCTGATCTCACCGGCGCCTGCAACCGTGCAGCAAGCACCCGTGCTTTCTGGTGCGGATCTGCAGCGCAGTCTTGAGCTCAGCTCGGGCGTTCAAAATCTCAGCGGCGGATTCGGAAGCTGGCGTGATGTGAGCCTGCGAGGGGCCTACGGTTTGCCGTCGCACCTTTTGCAGGGGGAGCTGTCAGCCACGCGCAGATTCAACAAAGATGGCTCATTTCTTGGCCTGAGTGACACCTATACGTTGAACGAAGATTGGTATTCCAATCTTGCTGTGGGTTTTGGTGACGGCGCTTTTTATCTGCCGCGTTACCGCGTTGATGCCACGCTGTACAGAAAATTGTTGACTGACCGTAGCTTGGTCAGTTCGGTGGGTCTGGGCTACTACAAGGCGCCAGATGGTCATACTGACAGTTCTGTGTCTTTGGGGGCTGTGTATTATTTTGCGTCTCCCTGGATTGCTGAAGGCGGTGTTCGTTTTAACAGCAGCAACCCAGGCGCGATCAGAACGCAGCAGCAATTCGCTGCGTTGACGTATGGTCGTGTCAAGCAAGATCTCGTCACCGTGCGCTATGCGTCGGGTGGTGAGGGGTATCAAACCATTGCAACCAACGCCCAACTGGTGAACTTCAAAAGCCGTGAAGCCAGTCTGTCGTGGCGTCACTGGTTCGCTCCCCGCACGGGCTTCTTGATTGCGGCCAATCAGTACACCAATCCGTCCTACACCCGGTCTGGTTTGAACGTCGGCGTGTTTCACGATTTTTGATCACGCCATGCCGACCAAGAAAATATCAGTCGCAGCCGAAGCCAAAGAGCATGATCGCAGCTTTCACGATGCGTTTGTGGCCGTCAAACAGGCCAGGCGCCTGAACGTTAAAGTGCGGCCTCACCGGGCCATCACGCATTTGAGGGTAACGCCTTACCTGTTGGCGCAGGCGCTTGTGTTGCCGTTGATTTTGTGTGGCCTGCTCTACTGGGGAAAGCCTTTCTTGCTGGCGTTTTGGCGCGCCTGTATTGTTTTTTGGTCGAGTGGTCTGGGCCTGCCGTTTGACCGCGTGACTGAGCTCAACGAGGCGGGTCTTTACGCCTCGCTGCTTTCTACCGGCGGTGTCGGCACCCCAATGCCCAGCGGGCTCACTCTGGGCATCACGACCCTTGGCGTGTTGGCGAGTCTTGCGCTGTCGCTCAAGATGAAGGGAGCGACGCTACCCCTGAAGTATCCGCTGCGCATCGTTTGTGTGGTGCAACTGGTCGCGGTGCTCTATTTCTGGTGGTCGCCCGAGGGGTTTCCGTACAACGTGGCACGCCACAGCGAAGAACTGATGACGATTGGTTATGTGGTGATGTTGGGCACACCTGTCATGCTGGCCATGGGTTACTACATCCTGAATCAGAGCCTGATCATCAAGCTGCTCAACACAGCGCTTATTCTGGGGTTTTTCACCATCATGGTGCCGCACCAGGTACTCGCCCAAGCCTTCATCATGCAGCACCTGTCTGTGCTGTTCATGCCGGTTTTGTACCTCTGTTTTGGTGCGGTTTTTGATGCGCTGGCTTTTGTCGCCTTGTATTCATGGGCAGCCAGTAATGCGCCTGCCAACGCAACGACATAGGAAGGTTTTTCTCAGTAGCGGATGTCGCAAACCGCCACTGGCTGTCGAACACGAGACCTGATCCAGCGTCGGGGTGTCGTGTCAAGCGTCAAGGGCGGGCTGAATTTCAAAATCCGCATCGCCCAGATAACGGTTGACACCAAAGGCAGCATGTGTCGCTACCAGCTCGGCGGCCTCCCACTGCTCGGCCAGCAGTTGCTCTGCAGGCGTGATAGGCCAGGGCCTTGGGTGATCGGCGTATTGCAGAAAAAGTTTTTGATACGCTTGGTAGCAGGGCAGCACCAGACAAGCGTCACCTAGCGCTTCTTCCAGCGCCGAGCGGAACCGCTGGACGGCAAGCGCGCGTTCGGTCTCGGTCACGTCGTCAGCAGAAAAAATCTTGAGCAGGTAAGTCATGGCCCGGTTCAAAACAGCTTCAAAAGAAGCGGCACCAAAAACGGCATCAACAGCGATGCCAGTAACACCTGCAAGCCAAGCGCCAGCGCTGCGTAAGCACCTGCGTCGGCGTTGACCTGCAGGGCGCGGGCAGCACCGATGCCGTGGGCCGCAGTGCCCAGTGCAAACCCGCGCGCGGCCCAGCCGGCGGGGGTCGTGGGGATGCTCAGGGCATCAAACAGATATTTGCCTGCCAGCGCTCCGACCAGTCCGGTGATGACCGCAAACACCGCCGCCAGCGCAGGAATGCCGCCGATTTTTTCAGCAATGCCCATGGCCACAGGCGCGGTAACGGACTTGGGCACCAGCGACAGCATCACCTCGGCTGGCAAGCCGACAGCCCAGGCCAGCAGCAAAGCAGAAGCACTCGCGGCCAGGCCGCCTGCCATGGCGGCTGTGAGCAAGCCGGGCCAGCGCTGACGCAATTCGGCGCGGCGTTGCCACAGCGGCCAGGCCAGTGCCACCACGGCGGGGCCGAGCAAAAAGTGAATGAACTGCGCGCCCGCAAAGTAGCTGGGGTAGGGCACGCTAGAGAGCAACAAGGCTGCGGCCAGCACCAACACCGTCCAGAGCACCGGGTTGGCCCAGGGCGCTTGATGAAGCCGCGTGTACATGGTTTGGGCCAAAACATAAACGACCAGCGTTGCCGTCAAACCAAACAGGGGCGTGGCCGACAGGTAAACCCAAAGCTCGACAAACTTAGGCATCGCTGGGCCCTTTTTTGTTGTCTTTGGCCCTGCTGAGTCCATGCAAGCTCAGCACCGTGACCGCCAAACCGACCAGTGTCGACAGCACAATCACCAGCAGCATGCGAAAGCCATACTGGTTGACGAGCGATAAATGGGTCATCACCCCCACGCCCACAGGTACAAAGAGCAAAGACAGGTGCGACAGCAAAAAGTCTGCACACGGGCCGACGGACGCACGAACCACGGGCCAACGCAATACCAGCAACAGCAAAAGCATGCCCACCACGGGCCCGGGAAAAGGCAGTTTCAAGCCGCGCGCCAACAGCTCACCGACGGACTGGCAAACCAGCAAGCAGGCGAGGCCGCGCAGGGCGTTCATGCTCAGAATCGCGGCAGATCAGGATGAGACATCTTGCCGCCACGCACCAGCATTTTTCCGTACTCAGCACAGCGGTTCAGCGTGGGTATCACCTTGCCGGGGTTGAGCAAGCTCTTGCTGTCGAACGCGCGTTTGACCCCAAACATCTGCTCGTTTTCTTCATTTGAAAACTGCACGCACATGGAGTTGAGCTTTTCCACGCCCACACCGTGCTCGCCCGTCACGGTGCCGCCCATGGCTACGCTGGTTTCCAGAATCTCTGCCCCAAACAGCTCGCATCGGTGCAATTGGTCTGCATCATTGGCGTCAAACAAGATCAGCGGGTGCAGGTTGCCATCACCCGCATGAAACACGTTGGCGCAGCGCAGCTGATACTTCTTTTCCATCTCGGCAATGGCCAGCAAAATATCGGCCAGGCGCTTGCGCGGAATGGTCGAGTCCATGCACATGTAGTCGGGGCTCATGCGGCCGCTGGCCGGAAAAGCATTTTTGCGGCCTGACCAGAACTTCAGGCGCTCGGCTTCATTTCGGCTGACGGCAATCGCGGTTGCACCGCAACGCGTGAGCACCTCGCTCATGCGGCCAATTTCTTCTTGCACTTCTTCTGCCGTGCCGTCGCTCTCGCACAGCAAAATCGCTTCGGCCGTCAGGTCGTAGCCGGCGTGTACAAAGTCTTCAACCGCCGCTGTCATGGGCTTGTCCATCATCTCCAGCCCGGCCGGAATGATGCCTGCTGCAATTACCGCAGCTACTGCATCGCCGGCTTTGCGCAAGTCGTCAAAGCTGGCCATGATGCAGCGCGCCAGTTGCGGCTTGGGGATCAGCTTGACGGTGACCTCCGTCGTGATGGCCAGCATGCCTTCGCTGCCAATGACGACGCTGAGCAAGTCATAGCCCGGCGCGTCCAGCGCATCGCTGCCAAACTCAATGTCTTCGCCCTCAATCGTGAAGCCCTTGACCTTGATGACGTTGTGCACCGTCAGGCCATATTTCAGGCAATGCACCCCGCCTGAGTTCTCGGCCACATTGCCGCCAATGGTGCAGGCAATCTGGCTTGATGGGTCGGGGGCGTAGTACAAGCCATAAGGCGCGGCGGCTTCAGAGATGGCCAGGTTACGCACGCCGCCTTGCACCACGGCGGTGCGGCTCAAGGGGTCCAGCTTCAGAATTTTGTTGAATTTGGCGAGCGACAGCGTCACGCCCAGCTTGTGCGGCATGGCTCCGCCGGACAGCCCGGTGCCTGCACCGCGCGCCACCACAGGTACATCCAGCGCGTGGCAGGCTTTGAGGACGGCTTGGATTTGCGCATAGGTCTCTGGCAGCACCACCACCAGCGGGCGCTGACGGTAGGCCGTCAGGCCATCGCATTCATAAGGGGTGGTGTCCTCAACGTTCCATAGCAGCGCATGGGCCGGCACGATGGCTTGCAGCTGGCGCACCACCAGTGCCTGCCGCTCGGCGCGCGCCATTGAAAACTGCTGCTCTGCTGTCAGGGGTGAATTCATGGTCAGATTCCTGTTGAACCCTGACTTTAGTGCATCACTGACTTTTAGAGTTGAACAAATTTAACGCCGGGCATGAAACCCGGCCTCAAGACCCCAGACTTTTACGCAGCCATTCCACAAACGCGGCGCACTCCCATCGGTCCATGGCGCCGGTGCGCCAGCACAGGTAGTGGGCGTGGGGGCTCGCAATATTGCTTGAATAAACCCCGTTGTTGCCTAGCCTGACCAGTGCGCCATTTTCTAGCCAGGGCGCGCCTAGCTTCAGGCGGATCAGCGCAATGCCCATGCCCGCAGCGGCGGCATCGCACATCAGGCCAATGTCATTGAATTGCGAGCCTTCCATGGGCTCGGGCCAGTCCAGGTGCTGGGCGGCAAACCAGGTGCGCCAAGGCTCCAGCGGCGAGCGCAGCAGGTTTTCGCCCTCGATGTCCTGCGCTGTTTCAAACGGGCCGTGGTCGCGCACAAAGGCAGGCGATGCGAGCAGTGTCACCTCGTCCTTCATCAGGCAAATATGCTCGACGTCGGCGTAGCGCCCGGTACCAAAACGGATGGTCAGGTCGGCGTCTTCTGCCACCACGTCCAGCAGGGGGATGGACACCTGCAGTGTCAGGTCAATCTCGGGATAGGCTTCGGTGAACTGGCGCAGGCGCGGTATCAGTATCGATCGGGCAAATGTGGGCGTGACGGCCAGCCGCAGCTTGCGTTTGCCAGGGTTGGCGCTTTGCCCCGCCGGACCCGGAAATTTTTGCAGCGTGGCCAGCCCGTCGCGCACATGCGCCAGGTACTCGCTGCCCTCGGTGGTCAATGAAAAATCGGCCCGCCCAAACAGCTTGGTGCCAATGATTTGTTCCAGCTGCTTGACGCGGTGGCTTACCGCGCTGGGCGTGACGCACAGCTCTTCAGCCGCCTGCGTCACGCTGCGCAGCCGCGCCAGCGTTTCAAACGTCAGCAGGCAATGGATGGGCGGGATGCGTGTGGACATATTCCGACAGTTTGGATGAATACTCAGCCTACCGCGTATCGGGTCAGGTCCGATTCTGTAATAGCGTTGGCGCCAACCAACTTATAGTGCTTTTCATCGACCACCTTCACGCTTCCATCAACGACGGTCAACGCAAACATTGCAATGCGCTCATCAGTCATGAACTGCGCTGAGACGGGCCGACAAATCAGGCCCGGAAACGCTTGTGCGCACAAAGCAACGTCTTGCTGCGTCTGCACTACTCCATGTTTGTCAGAGCCGCCCTTGGCTTGTACGGGAACTACAAATTGGCGACCATGACGATCCATGCCCACATAAATTTCATCTATCTCGATTTGACCTACACCTTTGACGGTCGTACGCAGGTGGTTCTGCAATGAATAGGCGGCAATGCCAAGAAAGACATCGATCAAGCGGTTGTAGCGCACTTTGGCCAGCAAAGCCTGTTCATCGCCCAGCGCGTATGCAGAAATGATTTCTGGAGTTGAATCAGGAATCTTGATTGTGAGCAGTTCACTCCTTGGCAGGATGCGGTTGAGCTGAGCGAGACGAAAGCGGTACTTTGAACGACCCGCACCTTCAATGATCCATTCCAGCCCAGGCTTGGCTGCTTGCACGACACTTGCCGGTAATTCGTTTCGATATCGGAAGGAATAGATTAAGTCCCCGATATTCTTGGGAAGCTGCAATCCAAGTTCGATTGCAACGGTAACCAATTCCTCTCGTGTGAAATCGAAGGAGTCATTACCTGGCAAGTAGTGGTTCTGAAATACCTTTTCGATGATGGCCGCGTATCTGTTTAGACCCCTATCGGTGTCTTCCTTTACGGGAACAATCGTTTGCCTAGGCATAGGCTTCTTCGATGTCTTGGGCAAGCACGTCCCGGACTGTCGGTCGAGTGCGCTGCGCTATGACATTTCCTGCCACACCGAAATAGCGCGACGCATTCAACATATGATAATTTAACAATGAAACGCTACCGAGATGCATAGCGTCTGCCGGTTTCACAGGCCGAATATCCAACGCATTAATGATCTGTCTGCCGACCGCACGGCCCAACTTTGGTGGAACGCTATTGCCAATTTGCCGAAACCCATGCCACTTGGTGGCATGGAAGCGAAACCAATCTGGGTAAGAGTGCAAGCGAGCAGCCTCCCTGACAGTGATAACTCGCGGCAGGTGGGGATGAATAGGTCGAGGGGAGGTGAAAGCGCCGCGTGCACTGTCAGTCCCGGCACGGAGGGTATTGCACAAGCCCTCTGGATGCAGTTTTTTGAAACGGCTAATCGGTTCGACTTGACCGTTAAGTGTTTTTAAGAAACGAGCTTGTGAAATATCGGAGTGATTGGTACGAAGGCTACTTGTCAATAGATTTTTGTCAAATCGGCGGGCGTAACTGAAATCTAGAGGGTCGTTCACCAATCCCCGCATAATTTTTGCGTATTGGTTGCTGGTTTTCCAATTTGCATGTGCTGCGTCGGAATCCAGCAACTCAGAAAAAACGTCTGCATCAGGCAGATCACCAATAGCATCCCAAACGGATATCCTAGGGTCCATTGTGACGGGATACGTCGGCAGCCTTTGATCAGCACGCGCGCCCATGAGAAACAGACGGCGTCGATCTTGCGGTACGCCAAAATCAGCCGCATTGAGCACTTCGTAAGGGAGCAGCACTTGGTATCCTGACTCACGCAAAGCATGTATCAGTTCGTTTAGAAAGCGCGCATGCTTCCCGAGAGTAAGCCCCTTAACGTTCTCAAAAACAAAATACTTAGGCTGCAGCTCGGCAACCAGTCGCACGTAATGAAACACAAGCTGATTGCGAGGGTCGTCCAATGCTCGTTTACCCATCATCGAAAATCCTTGGCAAGGTGCGCCACCAAACACTACATCGACTTGCGCTTGGCCAATACCGGCAATACGGCGGATCTCAGCTCCAGACAGATCTACAACAGAGGCGCAAATAACCTTGGAGTATGGGAAATTAAACTCATGCGTTGCGCAATGAATTGGGTCTATTTCAACTGCGGCGGCAATATCAAACCCCGCTTGCTCGAAGCCTAACGACAGACCTCCAGCTCCAGCAAACAGGTCTATGCCAATGGGACGAAAAAGAGTTTGTGTGATGGATTGCATAAAAGTGTGGGCTGTTATTAAAAACAGTATACACAGTGGCAACTTGGCTCGCCGTCATTGGCACTCACTTAAAAATCACGGTCTTATGCCCATTTAGCAACACCCGGTGTTCGCTGTGCCACTTCACCGCCCGGGCCAGCACGCGGCTTTCCGTGTCTTTACCGCGTGCGGTCAGGTTTTCTACCGTGTCCTTGTGGTCTACCCGCGTCACGTCCTGCTCAATGATCGGGCCTTCGTCGAGGTCGGCCGTC
>JBKCGU010000150.1:0-4159 GCA_046303055.1 Polaromonas sp. | reverse complement strand
GTTGGCTCCAGCTTTGCGGCAGCAGATGATGGCAGCCCGCGCAGTATGGCAAGCCGATCGCCAAGCCCAGCGCGCCGGGGTACAGGTGCCTGACGCATTGGAGGTGAAATACCCGCGCCTTGGTCAAATGCGTATTCCACGCGATGGCGGACACCATTCCACGGTGATGGCGGACATCGTTCCACCGTCATCGCGGACACCGTTCCACGGTGATGGCGGACAGCGTTCCATTTTGAAGGCGGACACCCCAGCGGTTTTCTGAGTGACCCAACGAGGCGTAGGCTGCCCGGTTTTTTAACCGGAGTCCAGCTATGCCCACACCAAGGGTCACCATGAGCAAGATACGACAAACACTGCAGCTGCTGCACAGCGGCCAACTCAGCCAGCGCCAGATTGGCGTCGCACTGGGTATTTCCAAATCGACGGTCAGCGAGATCGCCAGCTACACCCGCGCTGCCGGGCTGGACTGGGCGCAGGCCCAGCTGCTGAGCGACCAAGAGCTACAAGCGCGGCTGTACCGGCCCGCCGTGGCACGACAGTCGCGCCACCTTGAGCCCGACTACGCCCACCTGCACAGCGAACTCAAGCGAGCTGGCGTCACCCTGCAGCTGCTGTGGGAGGAGTACCAGAAGCAGCACCAGGGCGCGGCCTATAAGTACAGCGCCTTTTGCGAGAAGTACCAGCAATGGGCCAAGCGCCTGAAGCGATCCATGCGCCAGACCCATGAGGCAGGTGACAAGCTCTTTGTGGACTACGCCGGCCAGACAGTGCCGGTGGTGGACGCCAGCACGGGGGAGATCAGCCAGGCCCAGGTGTTCGTGGCAGTACTGGGCGCCTCCAACTACACCTACGCCTGTGCCACACCCGGCCAGAAGGCCGTTGATTGGGTGGCCAGCATCATTGCCGCGCTCGAATTCATAGGCGGCGTGCCGCGCCTGCTGGTGCCCGACCAGCCGCGTGCGCTCATGGCTCGGCCTGACCGCTATGAGCCCACCAGCCACCGCCTACTCCAAGAGCTCTCGCAGCACTACAACCTGCCCGTCTTGCCTGCACGCCCGGGCAAGCCACGCGACAAGCCCAAGGTGGAGGTGGCCGTGCAGGTGGTCGAGCGATGGATTTTGGCCAGGTTGCGTCACCAGCGCTTTTTCAGCCTGGCCGCGCTGAACAAGGCCATCGCAGGACTGCTGCAGGAGTTGAACCAGCGCCCGTTCAAGAAGCTGCCAGGCTGCCGCGCCAGCTCCTTTGCCCAGCTCGATCAGCCGGCCCTCAAGCCCTTGCCGGCCACGCGCATGGCCATCGCCCGCTTCAAGCCCGCACGGGTCAGTATTGACTACCACGTCGAGCTCGATGGCCACTATTACTCGGTGCCCCATCGCTTGGTGGGCGAGCGGGTGGAGTTGCGCATCACCGCCACCACGGTCGAGGTCTTGCACGGCCAAAGCCGCGTGGCCGCGCACGCCTTGAACCCGCGCCGCGGTGCGCACAGCACCACGCCCGAGCACATGCCCGCCTCGCACCGGGAGCACCTGCAGTGGACGCCAAGCAAGCTGATTGCCTGGGGCGAGCGCATAGGCTCGGCCACAGCCGCCGTGGTGCGCTGGCAGATGGAGCACCGCGACCACCCCGAGCAAGGCTACCGGTCCTGTCTGGGCCTCATGCGCTTGGCGCGCAAGTACGGCGGCGAGCGCTTGGAGGCCGCTTGCACCCGCGCGCAGGCGTATCGCTCACCGACTCTCAAGAGCATTGAGTCCATCCTCAGCGGCGGCCTGGACCAGCACAGCGTGGAGGCACCCATACCCACCGAGTCGAGCATGCCGCTGCACGAGAACCTGCGGGGCCCGCACTACTACCACTGACACCACTGACGCCTCTGTGGCTCTATGGATGCCCTTGAAGCGAGCCCAGACACCACAACCGACACCTCTACAAAGAATCAAACATGCTCAACGAACACACCTTGCTACAGCTGCGCGCGCTGCGCCTTGACGGCATGGCCTGCGCCTTGTCAGACCCAGCCAGCGTCATCGCAGTGGCTGAACTGCCCTTTGATCAACGCCTGGCTTTGCTGGTGCAGCGGGAAATCGATTGGCGCGACAACCGGCGCCTGGCGCGCCTGCTCAAAGTCGCCCGCCTGAAGGTCTCCTCGGCCTGCCTGGAGGCCATCGACTGGAGCGCCAACCGTGGGCTCAGCCGAGAAATCATTGGCGCTTTGGCCAGCGGTGACTGGCTGCGCCATGGCCACAACGTGCTGTTGACCGGAGCCACCGGCTGCGGCAAGACCTGGCTCGCATGTGCCCTCGGCCAGCAAGCGGCCAGGCTGGGCTTTTCCGTGCTCTACGCCCGCGCTCCTCGCTTGCTCGAAGAGTTGCATGTGGCCCACGGTGACGGCAGCTTTGCGCGGCGCTTGACCCAACTGGCCAAGCTGGACCTGTTGATACTGGACGACTTCGCCATCGCCCCCATTGCCGCGCACGAGCGCCGTGACCTGCTCGAGCTGCTCGATGACCGGGTAGGCAGCCGTGCCACGCTGATCACCAGCCAGTTGCCGGTGACGGCCTGGCATGCCTGGCTGGACGAGCCAACCCTGGCCGACGCCATCTTGGACCGCATCGTGCATGGCTCGCACAAGATAGCCTTGAAAGGCGAGTCCATGAGAAAGCTGGCCAAGGCCGCCTGAGGCAGGGCTCAAACTTGTCATTCCATGGCCATCGCGGACATCTCGGATAGGATTGACACCGTCACTCAGGACACCTGCGCAGGGTGTCCGCCATCAAATGGAATGCTGTCCGCGATGAACGTGGAATCAGTGTCCGCCATCAGTGGAATGCGCACATAGGCTCGTGGGGCTGTGAATTACCCGTAAAAAATGGGAAAGTTCTGCAAATGATGGGAATTTTTCGACGCATCCAAATCGTCAATTTATTCTCCAACTCATTCGTATGAAATTCGATATTTTTTCCCACGTATTCAGAACAAAACAAAGCCTGCAAAGTGACTTTTTCCCAATAATTCCGGCTCTCTCGCACTTTGCGTGAAATGCGCCAGCGCGGTCACCGGCCCTTCAACGTAGATCGTGAGCTGGATGCTGGCCGCGTCGCTGGAGTCAGTGCCGGTTCGTTCGCTGAACTCCACATGCACGCCGTCGCCCGCACCCGCTTTTTTGTAGAGCTTGGCCACGTCATGGCAGAACAGCTCCAGTTGCGCCCGGTCGCGGCAGGGGTCGAGGCCGCATTGGATGCGATGCTTCTTCCAGTACTTGCCATTGGTCTTGGCCTGAAACGCCAGATGCAGTTCGACATCGCGGAACGCTTTGTCGCGCATGGTCAGCATCCACAAAGCGATCTCGCGTTCGTCGCGGTCGGCGAACGCAGCCAGGGCTTCGGCATCCAATTGGCAGGCACTGCGGAATTCAGCGAGCGCCAGTCCGTTGGACATCAGGTGCGCGCGACGTAAGTCGTCGACCCACAGGCGCAAGTCATGTTCAACAGCCGGGCGTTCAGTGGCGTCAAACTCCGGAGCGGTCAGGCTGGCTTCCAAGTCATGCACGGCATCACCAACGGCTGCGGGCAGGCTATCGGCTGATAGGCCCCAGTCCACGTTCAACCGCGCGCCCAGCACATGGCCGGCGGTGAACTGTTTGAGCGTCGGCATCGAGATGTGCCGCAGAAAATGCCTTGCATTGAAAACCTTCATCACCTCACTTCTTCATATCGTCACATTGACATTCCTTGTTTGTCCTCGCACCGCAGTTACGCGACACCCCGAGTTTCAATACCGCCGTACCAAACCGACCATCACACCGAAGATGTGCCACACCCCCTCCGGGCGGATCAGCGGATAGCGCCTGTTGTGTGCCTTAAGCGCATGCGCGCCGTCGACCTTGACCAGTTCTTTGAGGGTGAAACGATCTTCCACCTGTGCCACCACAAAGCTGCCCAGCTTGGCCGAGGCCGTGCGTTCCACCACCGCGAGATCGCCCTCGAAGATGCCCGCCTCGATCATCGAGTCACCTTGCACTGGCACCACCACGGTGTCGGCAGGCTTCTTGACGAGGTAGTCGTCAAACAAGAACGGCTCGGCACTCACGTCGATGGCCACCGTGGGCTGCCCGGCCTGTACGGCCGCTTGCGCCAACGGATGCTCGAAGAAGCGCCGCGCT
>JBKCGU010000149.1:0-7880 GCA_046303055.1 Polaromonas sp. | reverse complement strand
CTTCAGGCTTTTCTCGGCGTTCGCGATCAGCACCGCATCGCCCGTCTTCTGGGTGCGCTCAAACATCTCCTTGGCGATCTTGAAAGCCTCCACCGCCGACTTGTAGCGCAACTGCCAGCGTTGCACCGCCGGTTTGCAGATGTTGGCAATCGCTGCGTTGCTCTTGTTCTTCATGAAAAACGCGGTACAGAACTGCTCCACTTCCGTCCAAGTAAAGATGCCAGCGGCGCGCAGTTTGTCCTGCAGCGCAAAGATCAGGTTCGGGTCAGACACATCCAGCAGCTCAGCCGTCTGAAAATACGGCTGAAACGCTTCCAGAATTTCATCTGGTTCGTTGAAGAAGTCCAGCACAAAAGTGCCCGTCTCGGCCTTGTTGGGGTAAGTGCGGTTCAGGCGCGACAGCGTTTGCACGCACTCCACCCCGGCCAGCTTCTTGTCCACATACATGGCGCACAGCTTGGGCTGGTCAAAGCCGGTCTGGAACTTGTTGGCGACGATCATCACTTGGTAGTCGTCCGAATCAAAAGCCTTGCGCATATCGCGGCCCTTGAGGTTCGGGTTCATATTGCTTTCGGTGAACTTCTCGCCGACCGTGCCGATCAGGCTCGCCGTGCTCTGTCCCACCATGGCCGGATCTTTGTCGGTGAACTCCACCTCACCCGAAAACGCCACCATAGCGTGAATCTTTTGGTAGCCAGGTTTTTCACCTTGGTCTGCGATGTACTTGTCAAAGCACTGCTTGTAGCGCACCGCCTCCTTGCGCGAGCTGGTGACCACCATGGCCTTGGCCTGCCCACCGAGCAAGCCCATCACGTTGTCCTTGAAGTGCTCCACGATCACCATCACCTTCTGGGCAATGTTGTGGTCGTGCAGGCGCACCCATTGGTTCAGCTTCACCTTCGCCCGCTTGCTTTCCACTTCCGCGTCGGCATCTTGCACCTTCAGGGCCAGCTTGTAAGCCACCTTGTAGTTGGTGTAGTTCTTCAGCACATCGAGGATGAAGCCCTCCTCAATCGCTTGGCGCATGCTGTACACATGAAACGCCGCGGGCTTATTGGTGACGGACGCCACCTCGTCCGGGCGCGGCAGGCGGCCAAACAATTCCAGCGTCTTGGCCTTGGGCGTGGCGGTAAAGGCAAAGTAGCTCAGGTTGCCCGAGGCGCGGCGCGCCGCCACCGTAGCGGCGATGATGTCGTCGCTGTCCAGCTCCTCGGCTTCTTCTCCCGCCTCCCCTGCTTCCTTCATCAGCACCTCTTTGAGCTGCCGCGCCGTGGAGCCGCTTTGCGAGGAGTGCGCCTCATCGGCAATGATGGCGTAGCTGCGCTCCTTCAGGCTCACGCTGTTTTCAATCGCCTTCAACACATGGGGAAAGGTCTGGATGGTGACGATGATGATGGGCTGGGCCGACTCCAAGGCTTCTGCCAGCTTCTCTGACTTGGAGCCATCGCCTTCCTTGTTGTTGATGCGCCCCACCACGCCATCGGTGTGTTCAAACTGGTAAATCGTGTCTTGCAACTGCGCGTCCAGCACGGTGCGGTCGGTCACCACAATCACTGAGTCAAACTGCTTTTTGCCGTCAAGCTTGTACAGCGACGAGAGCTGATGCGCCACCCAGGCAATGGAGTTGGACTTGCCCGAACCCGCGCTGTGCTGAATCAGGTACTTCTGCCCCGGCCCCTCGATGCGCGCCGCCGCCAGCAGCTTGCCCACCACGTCCCACTGGCGGTAGCGCGGGAAAATCAGGCTTTCCTTCTTGTACTTGCGGCCTTCCCAGTCTTCCTTGTCCTCAATCTGCAGGTGCACAAAGCGGGCCAGGATGTTGAGCAGGTTGTCCGGCAGCAGCACCTCATTCCACAGGTAATCCGTGGCGTAGCGGTTGATGTCATACGGCACCTCATTGCCCGCGCCGCCGTCGTGTGTGCCTTTGTTGAAGGGCAAAAAGGTGGTGCCCTCCCCCTCCAAGCGTGTGGCCATGTGCACCTCGTACTGGCTCACCGCAAAGTGCACCAGCGCACCGCGCTTGAAGGTCAGCAGCGGCTCGGCTTTCTTGGCCACCGGGTCGACAGGCAGGCGCGTGGTCTTGTACTGCCGAATGGCGCGATCCACCGCCTGTTTGAATTCACTCTTCAGTTCCAACGTGGCCACCGGCACACCATTCACAAACAGCACCAGGTCAATGCGCCACGCCTTGGCCTTTTTTGCGTCACTGTTTCCTGATTCGGCCAGGTGAGCATCCGTCGCCCACGGGCTGTACACCAGCTCCGGCACCACACGCAGGCGGTTTTTGGCGTAGCGGGCCAGCGTGTCCGGGTTCAGGTCGTGCTCGGGCTTGAACTGGCACAGCGACAAGCGCGCATTGCGGTCGCGCAGCTCGTGGCGCAGCACGCCCAGCGTGCCAAAGGTGCGGCTGTCCTTGTGCGTGGCATTCGGGTCGGCCTTGCCCAGTTGCGCGGCAAGCAGTTGCAAAAACTTCTGCTCCGCATCCTTGGGGTGGTTGGCGCAAAACTTTTGCCACTGCGCGTCTTGTGTTTCCTGCACAAAACCCAGCGCATCCTCGGGGTACAAGGCCAGTTCGCGGTCGTACTTGTCTGGCGAGCCGAGCAGCCAGCCATTGGCCAGCAACTGGCGAATGATGTCGTCTTGGAAGATGCGTTCGGTGGCTTGGTCGCTCATGGTCGAATTGAAATTTAGCTGTGTGGGTGAAGGCCGTCAGGCGGCGGCTTGCCAATCGCGTACGTCGATCTTGCCGGTGACGGCGGCGGAGATCAGGGCGGTGCGGCGTTCTTGGAGAAGTTCGATGCCGCTCTTTGCTTTTTCGACTAGGGCGTTGAATTGTTCTCTGGATTTCTTTATTGATTCAACAATCGCCTCTACCTCTTGATCAGGTGGTACGGGAACTGTGATTGCTTTGACAATGTCAGTGTTCAAATTTGGCTGTCCAGAACCCTGCTTAATTCGCTCCCTTAGATCATCGGTCAGCGTTGACAAGTAGAAGTACGCGAATTCATGGTTTAAGGTTAAGTCTTCAAAGCCAACGACTCCATCGTTTGCATTGGCATCGATAGAAAGAATTTTTGGTACACCTAGGGTCGCACCGCTATTTGAAAGCAACAGCGCACCCTTTGAAAAAACCCGACATTGTTCACTGCCCTTCTTGGTAAGGAAGGTTTCTGTTTCAGTCAAATAAATGTCGTCGTCCTTGGTAATTTCTGCCACCGTAACCCAAGGCGAATAATCGCCATTGAACAAAGCTGGATCGCCAGCTGGTCTCGGTGAGCCACCACGGACTACCATCGAGATGTAGCCAAACTTTCGGATTGCCCAATGCGCAGGCACTTCGCCTAGCCACTCCACCCCGGAGTCTTTCATCGGGGCGTTGGGGTTGAGGCCTTTGGTGACGGCGTGGCTGATGACGGCTTGGCGCTTTTCCTTGAGCAACTCAATCAGCCGCTGCTGCTTCTCGATCAAGTCATCAATCTTTGCGGTTTCGTGGTCGAGGAAGGCAACGATTGTTTCCAATTCCTCATTCCGAGTACAACCAATCTTGATACCGCCGACGGTATCCGTATTTAGATTTAATTGGGTTCCAAACTTACCTAAACCTTTATATGCCTGTTCCGCAGCAAAAATGTAAAAGAGAAATTTACTGGGTATCTTCAGGTCAGGGAAATACACGAAGCCATCGTGAATGCACGCCTTAATCGCTGCGATGCAGGGCTTTCCAACAGTTCCGGCAATACTCAAAAATAGAGCACCTGGCTCCAACTTCACACTCAAGGAGCTTCCCAAATTAGACAGTCTCTGCGGGGCTTGCGTCAAATAAACGTCAGAGGCGGTTACATCCGCAATTCTTGTCCACGCATATTCCCCTTCTTCGTCAAAATATTTTTGATCATCAATCGGCCTTGGCGATGCGCCACGCTTCACGATGCTCAGGTGTTTTACTTGAATAACACTCCAATGAGTCGGTACGAAACCTAGCCACTCCTCACCAGAATCCTTGTACTCCGGATAAGCCTTGTACCGACTCATTCCGCATCCCCCTCGCCCACGTTCGCCAAATAGAACTCATGCAGTTTGGCCTGCAGCAGCTTCTTGTCTGGCAACTGGTTTTGGTACTGGGCAACCAGGGCTGGGGACAGGCTGCGGCTGAGGGCGTACTCCACCACTTCGTCGTCTTTGCTGGCGCACAGCAGCAGGCCGATGGCGGGGTTTTCGTGGGGCTTTTTGTGGTCGCGGTCCAGCGCTTCCAGGTAGAAGTTGAGCTGGCCCAGGTGTTCGGGCGAGAAGCGGGTGGTTTTGAGTTCGATAGCCACCAGGCAGTTGAGGCCACGGTGGAAGAACAGCAGGTCGAGGGCGAAATCTTGCTGGCCCACTTGCAGCGGGTATTCGCTGCCGACGAAACAGAAGTCGCGGCCGAGTTCGAGCAGAAACTGCCGCAGTTGCGCCAGCAGACCGCGTTGCAAGTCGCTCTCCAGGTGGGCGGCGGGCAGGTCGAGAAATTCGACCAAGTAGCTGTCCTTGAACACGCTGGAAGCGTCGGGGTGAATTTGTGTCACCAGTGGTGACACTTTTGCCGGGCTGAGGACGACCCGCTCAAAAAGGGCTGTGTCGTATTGCCGCTCCAGCTCGCGCTTACTCCATTTTTGCTGCGCCGCCATCTTGAGGTAGAACTCGCGTTCTTCCGGGCGCTGGCTGCGGCTGAGGATGATGAGGTTGTGGGTCCACGGCAATTCTCTCAACAGTGTTGCGACTTTTTCCTGGGCCTGGTAAGCCTCGTAAAACTGCCGCATGCGAAACAGGTTGCGGCGGGTAAAGCCTTTCAGCCCCGGCTGCGTGCTGGCCAGGTGCTGGGCCAGTTGTTCAACGACACCCTCGCCCCATTCGGCGGCTTTGATCTTGGCACTGAGATAGGCGCCCACCTGCCAGTACAGCTCGATCAGCGCGGTGTTGACCGCCTGATAGGCCCGCTGGCGGGCGCTTTCGATGAGACGGGAGATTTCGGCGAAATCGGGAGCATTCGTGGGTGATGTTGGAGTTGGGGTTGGGGTTGGTGTCAAATCACTCATGAATGCACCTCGCGCAGCAGCGCCATGATCTCGGTGCTCACGGCATCCAGATCGGAGTCAATTTCTGCCAATGGCCGTGGCGGCTGGTATTGGTAGAAGTGGCGGTTGAACGGGATTTCATAGCCGACGATGCCAATCTCGCCATCTTTGGCGTCTCGCTTGCTGGCGTCTATCCACGCGTCCGCAACATGCGGCTGCACTTCGGCGATGAAGTAGGCCTCCACGCTGGCGCTCACGGTGCGGCTGGGGTCTAGCGCCACGTTCTCAAAGTCGCGCAGCTCGCCATCCGCTTGGTATTCGATGACTTCCTTGTTCACCGCAAACAGGCCATACAGTGGCTTGGCTTTGCCTTTGTGAACCTTCTTGATCACCTTTGCGGCGGCGGGGTTCTTCCAGCTCACGGCATCGGCGATCTGCTTTTGCTCTTTGGCGTCCAGCGCGAATTTGTCACCATGGCCTGCCCGCTTGCTCGCGGCTTTGATGGCGTCGTCATAGCCATTGAAGTCATCAAACTGGGCGCTGCCGATCTCGCCTTGCAGGGCGCGGGCTTTGAGCAGCACGGCCTTTTGTGCCAGCCAGGTGCTGGCATCGAGCAAGTCTTTGATCTGCTTTTCCTTGAGGTCGGCAAAGTGGCTTTTGAGATAGGCGCGAATTTCGACGTGGTGCTCGCCTAGCTGGCCGTAGTGCGGGCAGTCTGCGTCGTCTTTCCAATGCTCTTCGCCATATTCGGCATATATCCACTGCATGGCGCTGCCGAGTGCGCCGGACTCAAAGCGCAGGCTGGCGATGCGTTCATCACTGAACTGCCACGACAAACGCAGTGGCCGCTCGATGGTGATGCGGCGGTAGCCGAACTCGTGCGTGGCAAAAATTTTGCTGGCGAAGGTTTTGACGGCTTCGGGCTTGGGGGTGAGCTTGGAGTTGGTGGCTTGGCGGCCACGGTTGCTTTTGACTTCAGCAGGTTTATCGAGCGCCTGCGCTTCGACCACCTCAAAATTGCCAAAGCAGCGGGTGATGGTGGCGATGTCGTCATCAATCATCACATGGCGCTTGCTGCCCAGCGATTTGCGCATCTTGCCGCAGAGGTTGACGCCGTTGATGAGCTGCACCCGGCCTTTGCGCTCGGTCGGCTTTTTGTTCGAGAGCACCCACACATAAGTGGCAATGCCCGTGTTGTAGAACATGTCGGTGGGCAGGGCGACGATGGCTTCGAGCAAATCGCTTTCCAGAATATGGCGGCGGATTTCGGATTCGCCCGAGCCTGCACCGCCGGTGAACAGCGGCGAGCCATTGAGGATGATGCCTATACGTGAGCCGCCGTTTGAGCCACCGTCCGTGACATCGCGCATCTTGCTGATGAGGTGCAGCAAAAACAGCAGCGAGCCGTCGGACACACGCGGCAGGCCAGGGCCAAAGCGGCCATCAAAGCCTTTGAGGGTGTGTTCGTCGGTGATGTCGCCTTCGATCTTTTTCCAGTCCACGCCAAAGGGCGGATTGGAGAGCATGTAGTCGAACTTGCTGGTGTAGAGGTGGTCGTTGGAGAGCGTGTTGCCGAGCTTGATGTGGCTGACATCCTGCCCCTTGATGAGCATGTCGGCCTTGCAGATGGCGTAGCTTTCGGGGTTCAGCTCCTGACCAAAGGCGCGCATGACGGCTTGGGGGTTCAGCTCGTGCACATACTCCATGCCCGCCGACAGAAAGCCACCCGTGCCTGCCGTGGGGTCGTAAATGGTGCGGATGATGCCGGGCTTGGTGAGGGCTTCGTCGTCCTCCATAAACACCAGCGAGGTGGTGAGGCGCACGATGTCGCGCGGGGTGAAGTGTTCGCCAGCCGTGTCGTTCGAGCTTTCGGCAAATTTGCGGATCAGCTCTTCAAACACCAGGCCCATTTCGTAGTTGGATACGGCTTTGGGGTGCAGGTCCATGGTGCGGACCTTTTGCACCACCTTGTAGAGCAAGTTGGCATCGTTCAGCAGGCCAATGAATTCGGCGAACTTGAAGTGGTCAAAAATCTCGCGGGCGTCTTTGGAAAAGCACTGAATGTAGCGTTCCAGATTGGCCTTGATGCCCGACTCGCCCAAGGTGCTCAGGTCCATGGGTGAGGTGTTGAAAAAGCTTAAGCCCCCGGTCGCACGCAGCAGCAGCTTTTCCTTGGCCTCCTCGGCAATGGCCATCTTCTCCACCTTGGCGGCTTCGGCCAGCACAGCAGACTTGCTGCTTTCCAACACACATTCCAGACGGCGCAGCAGGGCAAAAGGCAGGATGACGCGGCCATATTGGCTCTGTTTGAAGTCACCGCGCAGCAGGTCGGCCAGCGCCCACAGGTCGGCGGCAAGGTTGTTGGTTTCTTGGGTCATTTTTTACGAACGAGGGGTTGGGGTTTCAACCTGATAGCCCACAAGTATTACACGGGGTAGAGGGTGAATTGGCCACCCCATGCGCTGGCCTTTATAGAAACAAAGCCCGATCCGTTGCCGGTTCGGGCTTTGTTTGGGGTGCTTGGTGGCTGGCTTACTTTTTTGTAGGCGGCAAGTCCGTGCAGCTACGGTGCGCCACTTCTGCCGCCATGCCGCCGCCCAAGATCTTGCCGTAAAAACAAAAATAGGGGCAGACACTCATGGCACTACCTTAAGTCTGTCGTCCCGGCGAAGGCCGGGATCCAAGTTGCATTTTTAGATAACCTAACGAACTTGAACCCCGGCTCGGCACAACACCTGTGGTTGTTCGCCGGGACGACAGACTTAAGGTAGTGCCATGAGTGTCTGCCCCTATTTTTGTTTTTACGGCAAGATCTTGGGCGGCGGCATGGCG
>JBKCGU010000148.1:0-7185 GCA_046303055.1 Polaromonas sp. | reverse complement strand
CCGAAACCAGGAAACGGTATACCTGTCACTTGACCCTGCAACCACTCTAGCGAGCATCGCGCGTTCTGGCGCAAACATATCTGAATACAGAAAGTTTTCTCCCTGCGATGAAGCCAAAGTGCTCAATGCATATGCGATTTCTCCAACTTGGGTACGATCATATGTCAATCGAGGCGCATAGGAAACATCTGCATCGGTGGTAGCGGCCAGCGACCGCAGAATACTCTCACCAGCTTTGGCTACTCGGCTCCCCTTACCTGCCACATCATTAAAAAGATACTGAACGTTTCCCGACACGCGTTCTGTGCGCCGCAGCCACCAAACCCTAGGCGTGGTGCGGGTTTCTAGGCGATAAGCTCTTGGCGCACGTGCGCATCGACGCAAATTTTGCGTAGACGCGGTTTTTGAGATGTGAGCATGCAGGTACATGGCGAACATCTTAGCAGCGTGAAGCTATTTTTTCTTTAGCCGCTTGTCTGTTGGTCGTGTTGCCCCGCTGTCGATTCCGTCAAGGGCGCGCCCGCACTTGGGCTCGAGCGCAGCGATCCCTTGACGGCCACTGAGAGAGCACGCTCAGTCATGCGGTGCAAGGCGGGTGTATCCCTTGCACCGCATGATGACACGCGCTTTTGTTAAATCTGCAAAGTGCAATCAGGGCGGGTACCTTGGCGGCATTTGTGCTGAAGATGCCCATGAATGCTAGTGGTTTCCTATTTTCCTTTACCCGCCTCGCGCGCGCAGCGCGCGAGGCATAGGGAGGCCAGGCAGCCGGGGCGGGAAAGGAGCGACGCATAGCGGCGCGACCCCGCACCGGCTGACGAACAGGCCGGCGGGTGGGCGGGCCTCGTACATCCACACCAGCGCGCAGCGCCTAGCTAAACAACTGTGCTGGCGCGGCTTCTTGCGCGAGCACACTGACTTTCGGTCTTAGCGTGGCTTGCGAAGCTTGCCACGCGGCACAAGAGAGGGGCGCAAGACATAACTGCACTTTGGCGACCCCGCAGGGCGCGCAGCGGTTGCGACACCAAGCGAGCTATGCGAGCGACTGGCGCAACGTTGCCAAAGACGCAGTTATGTTAAATGCCGCAGGCATTTACCCCGAACGCGTGCCAGCACACAACAGGCTCGACGCCTGTTGTGTGCTGTTCGGTCTGTCCACGTAGTGTGATGGTTCAATTGGCACGGTGGAGCCTGGCACGTAGCTTGCTGTGCCCTGACTAACTTTTCTCGCACGCTTGCAAGCCGCGTGACAGGCGGCATCTACTCGTCGGCCTCCGCCTCCACCGCCAAAGCTGCCAATAACGCTTCTGGCGTGTTCATCGATGCATCGATGAGGTTCGCATTGTCCGCGCACCGCGCAACGCCTTCTGTGCTCGTCTGATGCGTCTGCGAACGCGATTGCTCGCGCGGTTGGCCAGACGATTGATGAAACAGCTTCGCCGGATGCGTGGCGTTATGCACCTCCTTGAGTTTGCCCAATGTCACCTGCGTGTAAATCTGCGTGGTGTCCAACTTGGCGTGGCCGAGCAGCGATTGAATGAAGCGAATATCAGCACCGTTCTCCAGCATGTGCGTGGCGCAGGCCACGCGAAACAGGTGGCATGCGCCCGACTCATCGATACCGGCAGCGAGCATGACCCGTTTAACTTGATCGCCCAGCCGACCGGGCTCATACGCGCGTCCATCGTCATCGAGAAACAGGGTGCCGTCATCGGGTGGTGTGGCGAGCTGGTCGCGGACTTCATCGAGATATTTTCTGAGCCAGGCGCAGGCGCGCTCACCGATCGGCACCAGTCGATCGCGCGCGCCTTTGCCCAGACGCACCATCAACGAACCGCGTACAGTGTCCACGTCGTAATGCTTGAGACGGGCCAGCTCGAAACGGCGGATGCCGGTCGAGTAAAACACTTCCATGATCGCGCGCATCCGTATGCCATCGGCGGTGTTGACATCGCAATGATTCAGCAGTGTCTCGATCTGCTCGATGGTCAGCAAGCCCTTGGGCAAGGTTTTTGGGCGGCTCGGTAAATCGAGATCCGCCGCCGGGTTGTAGAGGATGTGGTTTTGTTTAGTGAGCCACTTGAACCACGCCTGCAAGGGCAGCAATAGCCCCAGTTGTGCCGAGATCGACAGTGGCTCGCCGTTATGTTTGCGGGCGTGGTAAAGATGGCGCTGATAGCGCTCCAGAATCGGACGGGTGATGTCTTGCGGTCGGTTAAGGCCACGTTCATCGGCCCAGGTGATGAAGCGGTTGATGGCGTAGCGCTGCGCTTCGATGGTGCGCAGTGAATAGGCCGTGACCGCCTCCCATTCGTGAAACGCGGCCTGATATTGCGTGAGTGTGTTGTGCGCAAGCGATTCGGGGGCGACGCTGACGCGACGTTTGCGGGGTGTCTGGACACGCTTGGTGCGTGTGGTGCGAGCGGCGCCGACCATCAGGCGATGGCGGCTAAGGAAGAACGAGGCTGGGATGGCGACAAGGACGACGATACGACCGCCGAACGTGTAGACCCTGCCGTTCTTGGATCGGCGCTGCCAATGGGCAATGTGCTGGAAACGCCCAATCCATGCGCTTCTTCAGACATTTCTCTACTCCGCACCGCCCCCGCGTTGACCCCGCGTTGGGGGCGCGATGACCCCGCGAACGGCGTGTTTTTACCCCGCGAACTTGCTGTCGTAGTGTCAGTCGGCATACTCGCGCACAGCGCCGCCACATCGATCAGCCCCGCCAACCGTGGCTCCGCCACCCCACCATCAACCTCGACCGGCACATCGTGCAGCAACTCGTATTCGTAGGATTGCCCACGCCTGCCGCGATGCACCAACAAATACTCCAATGCGGTCAGGCGCTCCAGATGCAAGCGGCATTGGGTATCCGATAGCCCCGTCTCGGCCCGCACCTGAGCGCGGGTAAAACGGACTTCAGTGCGTGTCGCGCTCTGTGTCTGTGCGAGTGTTGTGACCAGTGGCCCCAACGCGGCCAGCACTCGCCGCGTCTGAGGCGGGAGTTCATCCAGACTGCGCCCCAGCACTTCATGGGCAATGCGGTTGGCCGTGTCGATGTCGGTGAGATTGGCTTCGATGTATTCCACTGATCTGCCCTGCACCGTGGCCTTCTTCACCGCGCGTTGATGCTGGTGCAAGAGTGCGATCGTATCGATCAGGGTGAGGTACTTTTCATGATCGCGGCGGGTACGGGTACGGTCGTCTAGGAAGGTCAGTTGATCGGCATAGGGATTGACCACCACCAAGGGCCGCAATAACCGCTGCGCGTTCTGGTGGGTGGCGAGAATGGCGGCTTTGGCTTCGCGCCGGATCATGCCCGCGAGCGTGCGACGTTCACGTTGCTGACGGTGAATGGCGCGGGTCTGCTCGCGGTTTTCATCGACGCTGAGCACCAGACAGCGATTCATCAACTCTTCATCCAAATCAATGGCGGTGGTGGTCATCATCAACATGGTCGGACCTTCAACCCGGTATTCTTGGGTGATGAGATTGCCGGTAACAGGATCACTGCCGGTCGAGGCGATAGTGAGTTCACCTTCGGATTGCAACAGCTTGAGCGCATAGCTGGCGCGACTGGCACCAGCTTCCTCGGCAATGGCCAGAATCTTGTGTTTCAGATTGGTCTGCCCCATGTAGAACAGACTTTGCCCGGTCATGGCGCTGTATTGCGTGCGTGCTTCCTCCGGCACAAAGGCCAACACCGCATCCATCAAAGACGACTTGCCCGCCGCGCTCGATGACTGGATCACCACGGCTAGCGGTCGCTCCAGCAGGCGCGATACCGCCGCCAGATATGCGACTTGCTTGTTGGTGGTCTCACCGACCACACCGCAAGCATCAAAGTCAGCAACAATGCGCGTGAGCAGATCAGGCGATTGCAGCAGTGTCATGGCGTCCACATGTTCGGCTTCGGTCATGGCCGGGATTGTGGGCGTTTGGGGCATCAGCGCGGCCTGTATGGCCTCGTCCTGCATGCCTTCGAGCGCCAACAACACACGACCGAGATCGGTCTTCAAGATACCGTCCGCCATCGCCAGTTCGAGCGCGGCCTGTTGCAGATACACGGCACGCGAACGCGCGGCATACAGATCAAGCGTATCGACGTGGAAACGACCATCGTCGCGACTCACCATCACATTGACCTTGAGCACGCCAACCGAGAGATTTTTAGGCAGGCCGCGAACGCGCCAGCGACGCGCCGGGTTTGGCAACTGCGTACCTTCACCAAAGGACAGCACCACTTCGCGCTCGCTCACCTGTGCGGGTGCATCAGCTAACGGCGCGCTCGGTACCACCGCAGCCGGGAGCGGTGGCGAGATGGGGAATTTTTCTTTAACCGCTGACGCGCTGACTGAAATCGGTTCGGTCGCAGCGGCCAGAGAAGCAGCGGCTAAAGGAATGACCGGCCGCGCCACTATCTTGATCTCGCCATCAACGACTTCAGGCGGGGCGCAGTTGCCGCGCGTCGGCGCAACGCCCTTTCCCATCCATTCAGCCTTGCGAATGAGTAACCCCAGCGACTTCGCCGCCGGTTGCAATTTGCGTGCGTAATCATTCGCATCCATGCCCTTGGGAAACATCACCCGATAGCAGTCCACATTCTTCGCCATCAGCCGCGCGGCAAGTTTCACCGCACCACGCTCACCGGCCTCGTCCCGATCAAAGGCAATCAGTACACGCTTGATGCCCGCCGCCTGGATCGCCTCAATCAATTCCTCGGTCACGCCTTCCACCCCATAAGCACTGGTGACGTTCCTGAATCCGGCGCACCAGAAAGTCAGCGCATCGATCAAGGCTTCGCAGACGATCAATTCTTCGCAAACACCCGGTGTCAGCGCCGCACCGTTCCACACGCCCGCATGTGGGCCAGGCAGATACAGATGTGCGGGTGTGCCGGGTCGTAAATCATCACGCAACTTGCGGCCATAGACTTCGACAACATGGCCACCACCACTACCACCGCCATTGCCCGCATCCTTTTTATTACTACCGTCGAAGATCGGTATCACCAGCGAACCATTGAAATGCTCGTGACCACTCTCGCGGTAAATACCGACCTTCTGTAAACGGGCACGCAACTCAGCACCGGCCACGCGGGTCTTGGTCGGTAAACGCAGCCCCAGCGTGCGATTGGCATAACCCAGCTTGAAGGTGTCAATGGCCTCCATCGCCACCGCCCCAGTAAAGCCGCGCGACTCGAGATAGGCCAGCGCTTCCGGGCTCTGCTTTAACGTGGCGTGGTAATAGTCAATCACCTGTGCCAATAGTGTGCGGTCATCAGCGTCCAGCGCCACCGGTGCAGGCAAGGCGCGCACGGTCGAGCGCTTCACCACACCGCTGTCACCACCAGCGACCAGCGCCTCAGCAGCTAAAGAAGGATCGGCCTTGAGCAACTCCACCGCATGCCGAAACGAGATGCCGTGTTTTTTTATCACCCAGTCAATAGGGCCACCACCCGCCCCACAGCCAAAGCAGTGCCACAGGTTCTTCGCCGGTGTCACCACTAGGCTCGCGGTTTCATCAGCATGAAACGGGCAGCGACCCATTCTGTCGCGGCCCGCCTTCGTCAAACCAATCCCGGCGGACTCCACCAAGCGCTCGACACTGACTTCATTCTTTAGCCGCTCGATGTCTGCCTGTGGGATGCGCGCCATGGTTTTTGTGCTCCGGCTAAAAACGTGTCAAGGGGTTTGGAGTAAAAATAACTCGATTGCAGAATACTCGTTTTTAGAGTATTGTCAAGGCTCATCCCCATTTCCGCCCTTATGCTCATGACTTCATTCGCACTCTCCAATGGATGCCTTGGCATGAAGGAAGAACTCTTTTTTAAGGACTTGGGCGCACGTATCGCGGTGGCGCGCAAGGCGCAGAACCTGACCCAAACCGATCTGGCTGAATTTCTCGGCGTGGCGCAGCAAACGCTGGCGCATTACGAAGGCGGTCGCTTGCGCCTACCGGTCTCAATGCTGCCAATACTGGCGCAGCAACTGGGCATGACAGTGGAAGAGCTGCTGGGCCAGCACACAGAGAAGCGCGGCAGTAAGCGCGGCCCCACTCCACGCTTACAGCAGCAGATTGATCGCATTAGCCTGCTGCCAAAGCCCAAGCAGCGTTTTGTGATGGAAATGCTCGATACCGTGATCGCACAAGCCTCCATGGCCGCCGATGCCGTTCAACCCAGAGCCGGAAGGATGACCAGATGACCCAAGCACAACCGTCTCAGCAGGTACTGATCGAGAAGATCGCGGCATTACCGCCGCAACGCCTAGCCGAAGTGGAAGACTTCGTGGATTTCTTGCGGGCACGCGATGATGCACAGACGACTCAGCGTGATGCAAGGTTGGTCACCGAGGCGGCGCGCGCGAGTGAACCCTCGTTCGCCCAAGTGTGGGATAACGATGAGGATGCGGCCTATGATCGGCTATAGCGATGGATCGCGATGAAACCCGCGCTTAACGTCGGCGATGTGCTGCTGGTGTCGTTTCCGTTCACCGACCAGCAGGGTTCAAAACAACGCCCTGCGGTGGTGGTGTCGAGCAACCCCTACAACGCGAGGCGGTCGGATGTGTTGATCATGGCCATAACCAGCGTTCTGCGCAACCCCAACGCGGCATTGGCGTTCGGAGAAGCATCGCTCACCGATTGGCAGGCGGCGGGACTGATCAAGCCGTCGGTGCTGAAACCAGTTTTCACGACCATCGAGCAGCGGCTCATCATCAGGCCGTTGGGGACACTATCGGCAACCGATACCAGCGCGCTGCGCGAGGTGCTGAGGCAGGTGCTCGGGTAAGGCGTAAGCGATAGCAGTCAATCGCAACAGCGGCGGCTAAAAAAGATCGGCAACCAAACAGCACTGCCCGCAATGCGGGCAGTGGAGAGGGGTTTTAAAAGAAGTAAAAGAAGACTGCGGATGTTTTTCAAATCAATTGGACGGTTTCTTTTCTGGCTCAGCAGGCCGCTCTTTGAGCGTAGCACCATACTCGGCTAAAACCTTTTGAACACGAGACATCGCGTCCTGTTTTACCTTCTCGTCGGCAAGCACTGCGGAGTAGATCGCTATCTCAATAGTTCCACCATTGATGACGTCTAACTCGGTAATGTCTTGTTGTAGCACCATGAACTTCTGATGGGTCGCTTCAAGCTCGTAGACATATGAGGCTATGTCTCGTCCGCGCAGCT
>JBKCGU010000147.1:0-34177 GCA_046303055.1 Polaromonas sp. | reverse complement strand
GTGTATTTCAGGCCTGTAGCCCCATGAATACAAGGGCTATTAGCTCCTGAATTGATAGTAGACAGGGTTTTGACTCAACACCTTCTATGCCGTCTGTCCGACGGCAAAGCGCGCCAAAGGCTGGCAAGCCTTGACTGTTGCCGGATTAAAGTGGACGTGACTGTGGGGGGGGGGTGCCGAACTCGCGGCTACCCCGTTCGCTCACCCTCAACCACCGGAAGCGGCCCATGGCACTCATCACCTACCTCGCAGAAGACAACGACACCATCCTCACCAACCTGATTCAAACGCTTCAGGAGATCACAGAAGTCAGGGTCATGGGTTCCGGCGCAACCCAAACTGAAGCCGAACACTGGTTGCTGGTCAACGACGGCCACTGGCACCTGGCCATTGTTGACCTTTTTCTGAAGGAGGGCAGCGGCCTGGGTGTGCTCACCAATTGCCGCCATCGGGAGCCCTACCAAAAAGTGGTGCTACTGACCAATTACGCGACGCCCGATATTCGTAAACGGGCCTTACTGCTGGGCGCCGATGCCGTCTTTGACAAATCGAGCGAGATTGACGAGTTGCTGGCTTATTGCGTCAAGCAGACAGAGGAGCACAAAAAGTTCTCGGTTCAGGAGGCCGAACGTCTGGCCGTCGCCAAAAGCAAGAAGCACGGGTCAGAAACGGGTGGATGGCAGTCGACAGGGCCACAGTAAAGGCCCGTCCAAACCCGCGCTGTTCAACCGGTTGAACAAATTGCCAAGCCCATGAAAGACGCGCTGAGAGGCGACGGCCGGGGTTTGTAAAATCCTCGCTTGAAAACAGGCTGCAAAGCCTTAAGTAAACGAGTGATCGGTTGATTTGTTCAATTGCCATCCCTTGGTTCCCGATTTCTTTTTCCCCATTTCTTTTCAGACCATGACAACTACTGCCACCCCACCCAAACAAACCATGGCCTTTCAGGCTGAAGTTGCCCAGCTGCTCAAGTTGGTCACGCACTCGCTGTATTCCAATCCCGAAATTTTCCTGCGCGAGCTGGTGTCCAACGCATCGGACGCCTGCGACAAGCTGCGCTTTGAATCGCTCAACAACGCGGCGCTGCTCGAATCTGACCCGGAGCTGAAAGTACGCATCAGCTTTGACAAGGACGCCAAAACCTTGTCCATCACCGACAACGGCATTGGCCTGTCCGAGCAGGAAGCGATTGACAACCTGGGCACGATTGCCAAAAGCGGCACGCGCGACTTCATGGCCAGCCTGTCGGGCGACCAGAAAAATGACGCGCAACTCATCGGCCAGTTTGGCGTTGGTTTTTATTCAGGCTTCATCGTGGCCGACCGCATCACGGTCGAAAGCCGGCGCGCCGGCCTGGCGCCTGAGCAAGGCGTTCGCTGGTCCAGCGAAGGCACGGGCGAGTTTGAGGTGGCGCAGATTGAACGGGCTGATCGCGGCACCCGCATTACCCTGCACCTGAAAGATGACGCGCAAGACTACTTGAACGCCTACAAACTCAAAGGTGTGATCAACAAGTATTCAGACCACATCTCGCTGCCCATCCTGATGGAAAAAGAAGAGTGGAAAGACGGTGAATTGATCTCCAGTACCGACCCTGAAGGCGGCAGGCAGCCCGGCGGCATGGCTAAAACCGGAGAATGGGAAACCGTGAACCAGGCCGCAGCGCTGTGGACTCGGTCCAAAAAAGACATCACGCCCGAACAATACGACGAGTTTTACAAGCAGATCAGCTACGACCAAAACGCGCCGCTGGCCAGCACCCACAACCGGGTTGAAGGCTCGACCGAATACACGCAATTGTTGTTCATCCCCAGCAAGGCACCGATGGACATGTTTAACCGCGACAAGGCGGCCGGTGTCAAGCTGTATGTCAAGCGCGTCTTCATCATGGACGACGCGCAGGCGCTGATGCCGGTGTATTTGCGCTTTGTCAAAGGCGTGGTCGATTCAGCCGATTTGCCCTTGAACGTGTCTCGCGAGCTGCTGCAGGAAAGCCGCGCCGTCAAAGCCATTCGTGAGGGCTGCACCAAGCGCGTGCTCGGCATGATTGAAGATTTGGCTACCAACGAGGCCGACAAGTTTGCTACTTTTCAAACCGAGTTTGGCGCCGTGTTGAAAGAAGGCCTCGGTGAAGATTTTGCCAATCGTGACCGCATTGCCAAACTGTTGCGTTTTGCGTCCAGCACCAACGACACAACGACCGTCAGTTTTGCCGACTACAAAGCCCGCATGAAAGACGGTCAGGACGCGATTTACTACATCACCGCCGACACGCTGGCCGCCGCAAAAAGCAGCCCGCAACTGGAGATATTCCGCAAAAAGGGCATTGAAGTACTGCTGATGGCCGACCGCGTGGACGAGTGGGCGCTGAACTACCTGCACGAGTTTGACGGCACGCCGCTGCAGTCGGTTGCCAAGGGTGCGGTTGACCTGGGCAAGCTGCAAGATGAGGACGAAAAAAAGGCGGCCGAGTTGGCGCAAACCGAGTTCAAACCCACGCTGGACAGATTAAAGGAGGCCCTCAAAGACAAAGCCAGCGACGTGCGCGCCACCAGCCGTCTGGTGGATTCACCGGCCTGCCTGGTTGTGCAAGACGGTGACATGTCGACACAGTTGGCCCGAATGCTCAAGCAGGCCGGCCAGGCTGTGCCGCAAGTCAAGCCCATTCTTGAAATCAATGCCGAGCACCCGCTGGTCAAAAAACTGGTGGAATCAAGCAACTTTGATGACCTGGCCCACATTGTTTTTGACCAGGCCCTGCTGGCCGAAGGCGGTATGCCGGCTGACCCTGCGGCCTATGTGAAGCGGGTCAACGCGCTGCTGGCCTAGTTTTCAGTTCTTGTTCAAGAGCTAAGGCCGCAGGCAGGGCATTCCTGCGGCCCCTTACAGGCGCTTGCCAGTGCAGTTCCGGCGAGTTTGTGTTCACGCTGCCACGTCATCAAATAGACACATTGCGGTCCTAAATTCTCACGGTATTAACTGGAGAATTACTTTATGGACGCTGCAATTCGTATTAACGCCTTGAGCAAAACGTTCAGCAGTGGCCGCAAGGCCCTGCAAGGCGTAGATCTTCATATCGCCAGTGGCGAAATGGTCGCCCTGATTGGTGCTTCAGGCTCTGGCAAATCAACCTTGTTGCGTCATATGGCCGGGCTGATGGCGGGCAACAACGATTCTCAAGGTTCTATCGAAATCCACGGCAGAACGGTTCAGAAGAACGGCAAGATCGCCCGCAACATCCGCTCCGTGCGCTCTGACATCGGCTTTGTCTTTCAGCAGTTCAATCTGGTGGGCCGATTAAGCGTCATCACCAATGTTTTGGCAGGCACGCTGCACAAGGTGCCCCTGTGGCGTAGCCTGCTACGCTGGTTTACCCTTGAGGAAAAGGCCAGGGGCATTGACGCCTTGCAGCGTGTCGGCATTGGCGAATGTTGGGGCCAGCGCGCATCGACTTTGTCTGGCGGACAGCAGCAGCGCGCGGCCATTGCGCGCGCCATGGTGCAGGGTGCCAAGGTCATCCTCGCAGACGAACCTATCGCCTCGCTTGACCCTGAATCATCGCGAAAGGTCATGGACATCCTGGCCCGAGTGAACCAGGAAGACAAGTGCACTGTGGTGGTTTCGCTCCACCAGGTCAATGTTGCCTTGAAGTACTGCCAGCGCGTGATTGCCTTGCACGAGGGCAAGGTGGTGTACGACGGCGCGTCCTCGGGGCTGACACCGGCTTTGCTGCGTGATCTGTATGGCGCAGAAGCAGACGACATTCTTTCCCTTGGAGACCACATTTCCAGCCTGCAGGACAAGGTCAAAACCGTTCAGCATCTGGGATGGCCCGCGCCTCTTGCCCAGGCCGCCTAACTTTTTGTCGACAAACCAACTTTAGGAAGCATCATGATCAAAAAACTGATAGTCGGGCTTGCGGTAGCGGCCCTCGCAGCATTTGCGCCGGTTCAGGCCCAGGAAACCAAGGAGCTGAACTTCGGCATTATTTCGACCGAATCGTCCCAAACCCTGAAGTCGGACTGGCAACCCATTTTGGATGACATGGCCAAAAAAACCGGCCTGAAGATCAACGCGTTTTTTGCTACGGATTACGCCGGCATCATTGAAGGCATGCGCTTTAACAAGGTTCAGGTGGCCTGGTTTGGCAATAAGTCCGCCATGGAAGCCGTAGACCGTTCAAATGGTGAAGTCTTTGCACAGATGGTCAACGCGGATGGAAGCCAAGGGTACTACTCGCATTTTGTGGCTCACAAGGACAGCCAGATCAGGTCGCTCGACGATGTTCTCAAGAACGGCAAAAATTTGTCCTTCGGCAATGGTGACCCTAACTCGACGTCAGGCTTTTTGGTGCCGGGCTTTTATGTCTTTGCCCAAAACAAGATTGACGCCAAGACCTATTTCAAGGTCACGCGCAGTGCCAATCACGAGACCAACGCTCTGGCGGTTGCCAACAAGCAACTTGACGTGGCTGTGACCAACAGCGAAACGCTGGAGAAGGTGCAAGAGCGTCAGCCCGAGAAGTTCAAGGATCTCCGGATTGTCTGGACATCACCGCTGATTCCTCTTGATCCG
The DNA here is from genome assembly GCA_046303055.1 of Polaromonas sp. Taxonomy (GTDB): domain Bacteria; phylum Pseudomonadota; class Gammaproteobacteria; order Burkholderiales; family Burkholderiaceae_C; genus Polaromonas. Next base: position 29,602 of record JBKCGU010000147.1, on the reverse strand, counting down.
ATCGTGATGCGCAAGGATTTGCCGGAAGCCACGAAAAAGACCTTGCGTGAGTTCTTTTACAACTACGGCAAGGGCGGGCAGAATGAAAAAGATAACCTGATGAAGTTGTCCAAGCTGTCAGCTTTCAAGCCGTCCACCAATGCGCAGTTGGTTCCTATTCGTCAGCTTGAATTGTTCAAGGACCGTAATAAGTTTGAAGCAGACGCTGCCATGCCGGCAGCGGACAAGCAAACGAAAATCGCCGAGATCGACAAAAAGCTTGCAGAGTTGAGCAAGTGAATGTGCTGGCTGCTTTGTCACTGCGTGCATCAAACGGTATGACGACGATTCAATCAGCGGTCAAGCCGCCGCAGATGGGCCCAGCCAAATCAAGCTGGCTGAGTCTGCTGGCTTGGGGGGTATTTCTGGCATTGCTGGCTTGGTCTTGGCGCGGCGCAGAGATGCGCCCCTTCGATCTGTTGCGCGATTCAGGCAACATGGCCAAATATGCGGCGGACTTTTTTCCGCCCAACTTCAAGGACTGGAAGTTCTATTTGCAGGAAATGGTCGTCACATTGCAGATTGCCTTGTGGGGAACTGTCCTGGCTGTCATTTTTGCGGTGCCGTTGGGCTTGTTGTCGTCGGCAAACATCGCGCCTGCCTGGGTTTGCCAGATCGTCAGGCGCTTCATGGACGCTGCCAGAGCCATCAACGAGATGGTTTTTGCGATGCTGTTTATCGTCGCGGTGGGGCTTGGCCCCTTTGCCGGTGTCCTGGCGCTGTTTGTTCACACCACGGGCGTCCTTGCCAAACTTTTTTCCGAGGCGGTTGAATCCATCGACGCGCAGCCTGTCGAAGGTATTCGAGCCACTGGTGCCAATGCACTGGAGGAAATTGTTTACGGCATCATTCCGCAGGTTCTGCCGCTCTGGATTTCTTATTCTCTGTACCGCTTTGAGTCCAATGTCCGCTCGGCCTCGGTCGTCGGCATGGTGGGGGCAGGCGGCATCGGCGTGATTTTGTGGGAAATCATTCGCGGATTTCAATACGCCCAAACATGTGCGGTCATGATCATCATTGTCATCACCGTAGTGATGATTGATCTGGTTTCTGCACGAATTCGCAACGCACTGGTTTAGGAGTCAGCATGGCATTAAAACTTGACGACATTACCGGCTTGTATTTGAATGAGGGCGCGGCGCAGTACGGCAAAGAAGCAGTGACCCAGCTGCAGCACGCCCTGCAATGCGCCCATCTGGCAGAAGTATCTGGCGCGACTGATGAATTGGTGGCAGCAGCGTTATTGCACGACTTGGGGCATTTGATAAAAAGTGCCGCAGATAGCCGCGCTGACCGCGTTGATGGACTGCATCAGTTTGTGGCCATTCCATTTTTGCGCGGTGTTTTTCCGGCAGCGGTTCTGGAACCAATTGTCATGCATGTAGATGCCAAGCGCTACCTGTGTTTTGTGGACACTGTCTACCACTCGACCTTGTCGCCAGCATCCCAGCGCAGTCTGGTCTTGCAGGGTGGCCCCTTTGATCAGGCCGGTGCCCAGGCGTTTATGGCCAAGCCATTCGCAAGCGATGCGGTGGCCCTGCGGCGCTGGGATGATCTTGCCAAGGACCCCGTCGTCATCACCCCTGGATGGGAACACTATGCAGCGCTTCTGGGGCGAGTCAGCGGCACGCTGATGCCTGCCTGAACTGCCAGAGCTGCCAGGTAGGTGGCGAGTATTGAACCTGCATCGGCAAGTTCGCCGTCGTTGTTAATGTGCAGGTCAAGCCTTTTGGGGGCAGTTTCTTCAAGGCTGGAATTTCGTGCCAGCCGCTGCTGCACCTCCTGTTGGGTGTCACGGCCCCGCTCAGTCAGGCGGGAGGCGATCGCCTCAGGGCTGGCCGTGATCTCCACCCGTTTTACATCTGGTGAGGCTGGCAAACCATCGACATGGCTGCGCGAGCCGTTGATCACCACAATCGCGCCTGCGCCGACGTGGCTTGCGTAGTGCTGGGAAATGCCATAGTGAAAACCGTGCGCCTGCCAGCACCAGCGCAGGCCGCCGGATTGTTGCAGCCGTAAAAAATCATGCTCGTCAATAGCGTCATGGTCGGACGCTGGCTGTGCGGCGCGGGTGATAAGGCGGCGCGCAAAAACAATGTCCGATTGACTGGCCAGTGCCTTGACGGCCCAGGCTATTACGCTGTCTTTGCCAACGCCTGAGGGGCCACATATGAAAACCCATTTTCCGGTCATGTGTTCGCTCCCAGCGCAAAGTCGGCAATGCGCAAGAAAGGGCTGTCAGCGGCTGGCTCCATGAACAGGCAAAGTCGGTCCAACACCAACGGGTTCTGTCTGTTCAGCTGTTCGATGGGCGCAGTCACGGCGCGCGTGACACTGGCTGCCTCTTGTGCAGTTACCTGGCCCGTCAGGGTGAAATGCATTTGATATCGCTCCAGAACATGCGGGTAGCCAAAGCGGTTGAGCAGTTCTGTGGCCCGCGCATCGAGTGGCTCTTTCAGTCGCCGGCTGAGCTCGTGGTCTGCAAGCGGTGCGCGCAGATCGTCAAGCTCGGTCACGCAGGCTTCAGCCAGGGCGTGTAAGCCGTCCACAGTTGTGCCTGGAACCAGTGCAACGAAGTTTCCCAATGTCGCGACTTTCATCTCGCCAAGCGGCAGTGGCCGCAGTTTGCGGGCCAGTTTGGCCATGCGATCTGTCAGTTCAGACGCTTCGATGCCAGTTGCAAGATGAAAGGGTGCTTTCAGCGTGGCATGAAAGCCGTAACGCCGTGGCACCCGTGTCAGCTCTTTTAGCTGGTTTGATGTGATGTCCTCAAGGGCACTCAGAGGCAATAGCTGATGATCAAACTCGCTTCGACCCAGCCAGTGCGTGCCAAAGCGTTGCCAGCCCGACGCCTTGCCAGGAGCAAAATAAACCGCGTAACGAATAGTCATGTTGATGCTCAAGCCCCGCAATCAGGTGTCACGACCAGTTGTACCCGGTCACCACAAAACACGGTTTCACCGTACTTGATGGGTCGCCCCTGCATATCAACATCCAGACATTCAACACACATGACTGGCCGTGTCGCCGGCTGTTTGAGGAGCCTGGCCGTTTCATCCGATGGCATCTGGGTCGTGATCTGGCTTTTTGCCCTGAGATAGTCTTCTACGCCGAAGTGGCGCAGGATGTCGGTTCGGCTGCTGCTGCCGTCACTGAGCATGTCCAGCAAGCCATTAAAACGCCCGGCGGGGTAATACGCCGTTGCCATACTGACGGGTTGACCGTTGGCTTCATCAAGCGTCTGCACCATGAGTACCCGTGCACCCAGCTCCAGCCCAAGCTCCTTGGCCATGCGAAGGGGCGCCGCCATTTCATGCGCGGTCAAAAGCTGCTTGCTTGGCAACAGGCCTTGACGCAAAAGATTTTCACTAAAGCGGGTGCGGCGCGACAGTGTGTAGTCAAGCAGTTCATGCTGGACAAAGGTGCCGCGGCCTTTTTCGATTCTGACCAGCCCATCGAGTTGCAACGCCCCCACCGCCTGGCGCAAGGTATGGCGGTTAACGCGAAACCGGGCTGCCAATTCGGTTTCACTGGGAAGGCGGCCAGTCAATGAGAAAGCCCGGTCCCTGATTTCAGTGCTCAGGGTCTGGGCAATTTGCTTCCACACCGATACCCCGCTGGGGCGTCCTGAAAAAACAGGTTGTCGTTGTTCAGTTGTCATCGTTTTGTCATGTTGTCCGGTTGAACTATGAATGTTGTCGGCGCAAGCTGAACCGACTGTGGCGTAAACCAACTTTACTGAGTGATTTAGACATCTGTATGACAAAAGACGCAACAACTGAAAACCCCGCTGGCGTAGTGGCCCGTCAACGTTACCTGGCGATTCTGGCTCGGGCGACAAACGCTGAGCTCGAAGCGGCCAAGCTGTTGCTGGGTGAGCTTGACGATGTGCACTATGTCAGGCCGGCAGAAGTCGGCATGAGCATGTTGCGCGGCCGGATTGGCGGTACCGGCGATGCATTTAACCTGGGCGAAGCTACCGTGACGCGTTGTGCGCTGCGTGTGGGTCGCTCTCCCCTGGGGGTGGGCTACACGCTAGGGCGCGAGCGGCGCAAGGCGGAGCTGATCGCGCTGTTTGACTCGCTGCTTCAGGATCTTGGGCGCAGTGCATTCATACGCAGCGAGGTGATCGATGTCCTGGCGCAAAGGCAGTCGTCGCAAGCACAGGCCGCCCGCCATGCTGCTGAGTCCTCCAAGGTTGAGTTTTTTACCTTTGTGCGAGGTGCCGCTTGAACGACAGTACCCTTCTGAATGCTGGCTTTGCAGACCCTGTGCACGACGCGCAAGGCGTCTTTCGGCGCGTGCTGGACGCATTGTCAAGGCCCGGTCGTGTCTTCAATTTGGGTGCCCATGCCGGCGCTGGTAGCGTGGGGCAAGCCATGGCGCAGGTGTTGCTTGCCTTGACTGACGACGACACGCCGGTATGGTGGCAAAAGCCAGACACGGCGGCCGCCCAATGGCTGCGTTTTCATACCGGTGCTCCCATTTCCGAAAACCCGGCTGCGGCCGCGTTTGCGGTGTCATGCTGCACTGCCGACTTGCCAGCGCTTGACAAGTTTGCCGCCGGAACCGCTGATGCACCGGAGCATTCAACGACCTTGTTGATTGAAGTGCCTTCGCTGGAGACTGGCCCTTGTGTGGCGTGGCGCGGGCCCGGCATTGCCGATGTGCAGATGGCTCGCATTGCCGGCCTACCCGACGGATTCTGGATGCAGTGGCAAGCCAACCACGCCGCCTTTCCCCAAGGGGTGGATATTGTTTTTACCTGTGCCAATGCAGTGCTTGGCTTACCGCGCACCACACGTGTCAGAAGACTTGAAGGCGTTTAAGGAGCCCCACAGATGTATGTTGCAGTCAAAGGCGGCACAGCCGCGATAGAAAACTCCTGGCACCTGTTGGCCAGACAACGGCGCGGCGATACCGCGTTGCCCGAGCTGACGGTGGGCCAGATCCGCGAGCAGATGTCGCTGGCCGTCGACAGGGTGATGTCGGAAGGCTCCCTGTATGACGCAGAACTCGCAGCACTGGCTATCAAGCAGTCAAGCGGGGATCTTGTCGAGGCGATTTTCTTGCTGCGCGCCTACCGAACCACCTTGCCCCGCTTTGGCTACAGCCTGCCGATCGACACCGCAAAGATGCAGGTCATGCGGCGCATTTCAGCGACGTTCAAGGATGTCCCGGGAGGGCAGATTCTGGGCGCGACCTATGACTACACGCAGCGACTGCTGGACTTTGCACTGCTGGCCGATGGCGATGCTAACGACCCGCCTGAACCCTTCCCAACAGGTCCCGCAACTGCCGGCTGCGAGCTGCCGCGGATCAACGAACTGATGGCCAAAGAAGGCCTGATGGAGACGCCTGGCCCGGCTGCTGCTACTGAGCCTGGCGACCTGACCCGGCAGCCGCTGATGTTTCCTGCAGATCGCCGCTTGAGGCTGCAAGCCTTGGCGCGCGGCGATGAAGGCTGGCTGCTGGCGCTGGGGTATTCCAGCCAGCGCGGTTATGCCAACGCCCACCCGTTTGCAGGCGAAATTAGGCGCGGCAAGGTCTCGGTTGACATCGTGCCGGACGAACTTGGCTTTGCCATCGATATTGGTGATATTGAAATCACCGAGTGTCAGATGGTCAACCAGTTTGCGGGCAACCTGGAAGTGCCTCCCCAGTTCACCCAGGGTTACGGCCTGGCCTTTGGGGGTGCCGAGCGCAAGAGCATGGCCATGGCATTGGTAGACCGCTCTTTGCGCGCACGTGAACTGGGCGAAGACGTGGTGGCGCCCGGTCAGGACGAAGAATTTGTCTTGTCACATGCCGACAGCCTGGAGGCTTCAGGCTTTGTGCAGCACCTCAAGCTGCCTCACTATGTTGACTTTCAATCAGAACTCGAACTGGTGCGCAAGCTGCGCGCAAGCCATGCACAGCAGCCTGAAAGCCAAAAAACCGAGAACAAAAACAGTGTGGGTGGGCAGCCAGCCGACCCTGCAAGCAGGAAGGCAGCCTGATCATGGATGAACACTACAACTTCGGTTTTTTGGACGAGCGCACCAAAAAATCCATCCGGCGGGCCATGCTCAAAGCCGTTGCGATTCCCGGTTACCAGGTGCCGTTTGGTTCGCGCGAGATGCCTTTTGCCTATGGTTGGGGGACCGGTGGCGTGCAGGTCACGGCCAGCATTGTGGGCCGCGCGGACGTCCTGAAAGTCATTGACCAGGGCGCAGACGACACCACCAACGCCGTCAACATCCGCCGGTTCTTCGCACGCACAACGGGCGTGCAGACGACTGAAAAAACGGCGGACGCCACCATCATCCAGACGCGCCACCGTATCCCGGAGCGTCCCCTGACAGAGGCGCAAATCATTGTGTATCAGGTGCCCATGCCCGAGCCGCTGTTTCGGCTGGAGCCGCGCCGGCGCGAAACCATCACCATGCACGCGCTGGCCGAATATGGACTGATGAATGTCAAGCTGTATGAAGACATTGCGCAACTCGGCGCCATTTCAAAAACCTATGACTACCCAGTGCTGGTCAATGAGCGGTACCTCACCTCGCCCTCGCCAATACCCAAGTTTGACAATCCGAAGATGCATATGAACCCGGCGCTGCAGCTGTTTGGTGCCGGTCGTGAAAAGCGCATCTATGCCATACCGCCCTACACCTCGGTACGCAGTCTGGACTTTGAAGACCATCCATTTGAAGTACAGCGGTGGGAGCACGCGTGCGCGCTGTGTGGCGCCACACAAAGCTTTCTCGATGAAATGATTGTGGACGATGACGGTGGCCGCCTGTTTGTGTGTTCAGACAGTGACTTTTGTGGCGAACGGCGGGCTGCAGGCCACGCAGGCGCGCAGCAGGCTGTCCACCTGCGAGATGCGCTGTCGCCCGCCGCTGAGCAGACAGGAGCAGCACAATGAACGCCGATCTCCTTTTGTCAGTGCGCTCAGCAGGCAAGCATTTCATGCAGGGCAACCGCTTGCACTGGGCTTGCCGCGACGTGTCGTTTGACCTTTATCCGGGCGAAGTACTCGCGGTGGTGGGTGAGTCCGGTTCTGGCAAGTCCACCTTGCTCAAGCTGCTGGCTGCCCGCCTGGCCTGCGATGAGGGTTCGGTGCACTACAACGTTCGCAGCGAGGCGGGGACTGAATCAGCCGCAGCACCGACCGACTCGCACGGCGCTGGCCTGTCCGACCTGGCGGGCTTGTCTGAGGCACGTTTACGCTGGCTGGCCCGCACCGACTGGGGGTTTGTCGAACAGCATGCGCGCGATGGTTTGCGCATGAATGTGTCGGGCGGTGCCAACGTGGGCGAGCGAATGATGGCCTTGGGTTCGAGGCACTACGCCAATTTGCGAGCCCAGGCGCTGGACTGGATGCAGCGCGTCGAGCTCGACACTGGCCGTATTGATGACCTGCCCGCAACCTACTCTGGCGGGATGCAGCAGCGTCTGCAGATTGCGCGCAACCTGGTCACGCATCCGCGGCTGGTGTTTATGGACGAGCCGACCACCGGGCTGGATGTGTCGGTTCAGGCCAGGCTGCTTGACCTGCTGCGCGAACTGGTGGACCAGCTCAAGCTGGCCGCGGTCATTGTGACCCATGATCTGGCGGTTGCAAGACTGCTGGCGCATCGGATGCTGGTGATGAAAGACGGGTTAGTGGTCGAACAAGGCCTCACCGACCGCGTGCTGGACGACCCACAACATGCCTATACCCAACTTCTGGTTTCCTCTGTACTGACACCTTGACGTCAAGCCTTGAAACTCATCATTCCCAAAGCCATCCTGTCATGACCTTATTGCTCGAAACCGCACAACTTTCAAAAACCTTCACCCTGCATGGCCGGGGCGGCCTGCAGTTGCCCGTGTTTGCAGGCATCAACCTGCAAGTCAAAGCGGGCGAGTGCCTGGCGCTGACCGGACATTCCGGAAGCGGAAAAAGCTCGCTGCTGCGTTGCCTGTACGGCAATTACAGCGCCACCCTCGGCGAGGTGCGCGTCCGGCATCAGGAGCGCTGGGTCAACCTGTCGACTGCCGAGCCACGTGAAGTGGTGGAGGTCAGGCGAAGCACGATGGGATATGTCTCGCAGTTCCTGCGTGTGATACCGCGTGTCTCTACCTTGGACATTGTGGCCGAGCCCTTGCGGCGGCTCGGCGTGGCTGCACAAGATGCGCGCAAGCAGGCTCAAACCTTGCTCGAGCGACTGCACTTGCATGAGCGTCTGTGGTCCTTGCCGCCAGCGACTTTTTCGGGCGGCGAACAGCAGCGCGTGAATATTGCGCACGGCCTGATTGCGGGCCAGCCGGTTTTGTTGCTGGACGAGCCGACGGCTTCACTCGACGCCGACAACCGCCGGGTTGTGGTGGAGCTGATTCATGCGGCCCGCGAGCGCGGGGCTGCCATCGTCGGCATCTTTCATGACGATGAAGTCCGCAGCGCGGTTGCCAGCCGCACGTTCGATGTCGAACATCATCACCCCATCGTTTAAGCCGTATTCAAGCGAGAAACCCATGAAGCAACGCATCATCAAAAACGCACAAATTGTCACGCCGACTGAAGAGTTCACCGGCTGTATGGTGGTCGAAGGCGGACGCATTCGCTCGATTGAACGCGGCTCCACGTCGGCAAGCAGTGCAGAGGACTGGAACGGTGACTGGCTGTTGCCGGGCCTCGTCGAACTGCACACTGACAATCTCGAAAAACACCTGGTACCGCGTCCGGGCGTGATCTGGAACGCCCATTCAGCAACAGTCACGCATGACGCGGTTTGCGCGGCAGCTGGCATCGTCACGGTACTCGACTCCATCGTCATTGGTGACCTAGAAAGAGGCGGTTCCCGCAGCCAGACGCAACACGTTGCCATTCAAGCCCTGCACGAGTGCCGCGATGAAGGTCTGCTGCGTGTAGAGCACCTACTGCACTTGCGTTGCGAGGTGTCGGCGCCCGACATCATTGACGTTTTTGAGCGTTATGCAGACGACTCACTGGTCGAACTGGTCAGCGTGATGGACCACACACCCGGCCAAAGGCAGTGGCGTGACCTGAGCAAGTACCGCCGCTATGCAGAGCGCAACGGCAGCTTCAGCGATGCTGACTATGAAGCAAAAATGGTGGAGTTAAGGGGCTTTCAAGAGCTGTATGCAACATCTAACCGGGCGGCCATCATTGCAGGCTGTCACCAGCGTGCGTTACCGCTGGCCAGCCATGACGATACCGAAGTCGAGCATGTTGAACAGGCCAGCGATGAGCGGATGGCGATTTCCGAGTTTCCGACGACAGTTGCCGCCGCCAGATCGGCACGCGCAGCAGGCATCGCCATTGTGATGGGTGGGCCCAATTTGGTCAAAGGCGGCTCGCACTCAGGCAACGTCTCTGCCGCTGAATTGGCGCAACTTGATCTGCTGGATATTTTTTCTTCTGACTACGTTCCGGCCAGTCTGCTGCAATCGGCTTTCCTGTTGCGCGACACGGCCGGCTGGAGCTTGCCCAAGGCCGTCAACACGGTGACCCGCAATCCGGCCCGCGCCATTGGTTTGCTTGACCGTGGTGAGATTGCGCTTGGACTGCGTGCCGACCTGATTCGCGTCAGGATGAGCGGTGATATGCCGATTGTGCGCAGTGCCTGGCGTGAAGGTGTTCGTGCTTTTTAAGCACATCCAACGCCAACGATCCAGAAAATGTAGCCACAGAAATCGATTGGCGGCCATGCAATTGAGTCGCCTTCGACCGCAAACTCCTGTTGACCATATACCGCGGACTACTGCTTCCGACGACAACGCGGAATTACAGGACTTCAAACAAGGTGCTTGAAGGCGGACGTTGGCTATCGCTTCATGATTGTGTTGGACGCCGGCCGTTTTGCGGCGATGACACCCGTTCAAACAAGCAGGCTAGATAACGAATCCAACGGACGGGACGCGCCGCCAGGTGCCACCTTCGGCACATGCGAATAAATCATCGTAGTGCTGACACGGTGTTTGTCAACAAAGTTGTCCGCTTTTCTAAACGGCCATCGTCACTTTTTCTGGCGACCTCAGATGCTCCCGCGGAGGGTTGAGCCACACCTCTTTGATGTGCTCCCAGTTGCGCGTCTGCCTTGACTTCCATCGGCCTGGCTTGCCGCACTTGGGCGCTTCATAAACTTCCTTGCGCTTTCGCAAAATCCCTTTGTCTTGGCCCGTATGTCTTTGCTCGGGCACGCAGCCAATCTTGGGGGCGATGGATTCAATGGCGGCCCAAAGCAAGGGGTACTCGCCTCGGTGCTCCTGGACCATGCGCACTGCGTGTTCCGGAACTTCGGGTGAAAACTGGTTTGACTTGTTCATGACTCAATCCTCTCAGAGATTTGAGCCTCCTCAAAACACGGAGCGAGTCAATTGACGGCATTGGCGCACTGGAAAACCCCGTACGCTAGGGCATTTTCAAAGCGTCAGACAACCAGCGGCGCAGCCTGCATCGCTTCGGTCTGCTCTTGCAGCATATCGACCTGGCCTTTCCAGTAGTCACTGCTGCCAAACCACGGAAAGTTGATCGGAAAGATCGGGTCGTGCCAGCGCTGGGCTAGCCAGGCACTGTAGTGAATCAGCCTGAGTGTGCGTAGCGGCTCTATCAAGGCCAGCTCGCGGCGATCAAACTCGCGAAACTCTTCATAGCCATCCACCAGTGCGCCCAATTGCTGCAGGCATTGCGGGCGGTCACCCGACAACAGCATCCACAGGTCTTGCACGGCCGGGCCGCTGCGTGCGTCGTCAAGGTCAACAAAGTGCGGGCCCGCGCCCGGCAAGCCTTCGGGCGTCCACAAGATATTGCCCGGGTGGCAGTCGCCGTGCAGGCGGATGTTTTTAATGCCACCCACACTTTCGAACACGGCAGTGGCGGTTTGCATCGCGACTTCAAACGCTTTTAACCAACGCGACTCCATGTCGAGCGGCAAATAATTTTTGCTCAGCAGCACGGCGCGCGATGCATAGCCAAAGGTTTGCAAATCAAGCGCTGGCCGCTGCACAAAGGGCTTGGCACTGCCCACGGTGTGGATGCGCGCCAAAAAGCGGCCAATCCATTCCAATACCTCAAAGTTTTCAAGCTCAGGCCTGCGGCCACCGCGGCTAGGTGACACACTGAAGGCAAAGCCGTTGAAATGGTGCAGCGTCTGGCTGTGCAGCTCCAGCGCCCCCACCACCGGCACCTCTGCGGCCATCAACTCGTTGGCAAAGGCGTGCTCTTCAATGATCTGCGCATCTGTCCAGCGATCAGGCCGGTAAAACTTGGCCACGACCAAGTCGCCGGACGCATCCGCCTTGCCGACACTGTTTTCAAGGTGAATCTGATAAACACGGTTTTCATAGCTCGACAATGCCATCAATCGGCCATCACCCACAAGCCCGATGCTGGCCAGCGCATCAAGCACCACATCGGGCGTCAGGGACTCGTAGGCATGTATGGTGGGCTGGGAAGGAGTTGGCTGTAGTGAGGCGGGCGTGGTCGGAATCATCCGGTCATTGTCGGCTCATTGATAAGCGCCCATAAAAAAAGCGACGCAAGCTGACAGGCTGCATCGCTTTTTATTCGCGTGGCGTGGTTAAACGACGGTCAGCGTCACATCAATGTTGCCGCGCGTCGCGTTTGAATAGGGGCACACCTTGTGGGTTTTTTCAACCAGTGCCTGCACGGCGGCTTTGTCCATGCCGGGAACGCTGATTTTCAGTTCAACCGCGATGTTGAAGCCGTCCGGTGTGGCGCCCGCACCAAACGGACCGATGCCGACTGCACCTTCAATTTTGGTATCCGCCGGAATGGCGATTTTTGCCAGGCCGGCAACGAACTTCATCGCGCCAAGAAAGCAGGCTGAGTAGCCCGCCGCAAACAGCTGCTCCGGGTTCACGCCGCCGCCAGCGCCGCCCATTTCTTTCGGCGTGATCAGTTTCACGTCGAGCAGGCCGTCGTCTGACTTGGCTTGACCTTCCCGGCCGCCAGTCGCGCTGGCGTGGGCTGTGTAAACGATTTTTGCGGGTTTGGTCATGCTATTTCCTTCTTGGGTTGAAATGCCTCAGTTCCGAGGCGGGTAAAGATCGAGTTGAAAAAACAAAATCAGGCAACGACTTGCTTGCGCAGAGCCTGCGCCAGACGGGTCGGGTGCATCAGCTCGGGTACAGCGCATTGGCTCGCGCTCAAAATGCACGCAGGTACTTTGGCGGCGTGTGTGGTGAGCTTACCGCTAAACTGCAAGCGCATGCAAAAACAAGCCAAAACCCAATCGCAAGTGATTGAAGAGCTGCGCCCCGGCCAGTCCATCGAGCTGCTCAAAGAGCTGCACATCCTGACACGCGAAGGCAAGCTGAACCAGGACACACGCCGCAAGCTCAAGCAGGTGTACCACCTGTACCAGTTTATTGAGCCGCTGATCAATGATGCCCTGAAGGATGATGCCGCCTTCACGCTGGCAGACCATGGCGCCGGCAAGTCCTACCTCGGTTTTATTTTGTATGACTTGTTTTTTAACGTCGCGCACGCGGGGCAACCACTGCGTGGTCATGTTTACGGGATAGAGACCCGCCCCGAGCTGGTTGAAAAATCTCGTAGCCTGGCTGAACGTTTGGGCTTTGAACGCATGTCGTTTTTGAACCTGTCCGTCAAAGACGCCACCACGGCAACCGACTTGCCCGGTCGCATCAGCATCGTCACCGCGCTGCACGCGTGCGACACCGCCACTGACGATGCCATTGCCTTTGGTCTGGCCAAGCAGGCGCAGCACATGGTGTTGGTGCCTTGCTGCCAGGCTGAGGTGGCAGGGGTATTGAAGAAAAGCAAAGCCTTGAATCTAAGCCGCACGCCATTGGCTGAGCTTTGGCGGCACCCGCTGCACGCGCGTGAGTTTGGCAGCCAGATCACCAACGTGCTGCGCTGCCTGCAACTAGAAGCCAACGGCTATGAGGTCACCGTGACGGAACTGGTCGGGTGGGAGCATTCGATGAAGAACGAGTTGATTCTGGCGAGCAAGCCCAAAGTTTCCGCAGCGGCGAAAACCGCCAGCGCCCAAGTGCGTTTGCAACAGGTACTGGCTGAGCTGGGGTTGACGGAGTTGCAACAGCGGTTTGCTTTTGCGTAAATCAAGCGCTATAGATTTACTAGCTGCTTGCGCACGTATTCATTGGTTTAGATGCTAATTTGATACCTAAAAGCGACTAAAAAAAGCAGTTTTCACCTCAACTGCGAAATCTTTTCCGCGTCAACGCCAGCGCCACCCAAAACCCGATCACCGAATAAGCGACCAGCACCGCAAGGTGCAGCAAACCTTGCGCAGGCCATTGGCCTAAAAAAAGCGGGCGTATCAGCTCCACCGCTGCCGTCAGCGGTAGCCAGTCAGAAATATGGCGCATCACTGCCGGCAACTGGTCGCGCGGAAAGAACACACCGCTCAAAAACATCGTCGGCGTCAAAAACAGGGTGAAGTAGTAGGTAAAAAAGTCGTAACCCTTGGCCAGCGCATTGAAGATCAACGCGATGCATGAAAAGGTCATGCCCACCAGGCCCAGCAATGGCAATGCCAGCAACAGCATCGGGCTGCTGCTGATGCCCAGGGCCAGCATGACCAGCAAGATCACCACACTGGTAAACAGCGACTTGAAGGCCGCCCACAGCATTTCAGCAAACACCACATCGTCAAGCCGCACTGGCGCGTTCATGATGCCGTCCCAGGTGCGCTGCACATGCATGCGCGAAAACGCCGAGTACAGCGCTTCAAACGACGCAGCGTTCATGGCGCTGGTGCATATGGAGCCGCTGGCCAAAAACAAAATGTAGGGTATGGCGGTGCCGTTCAAATTGACCGCGCCAATCAACACACCCAGCCCGTACCCGAAAGCCACCAGCGTGATCAGCGGTTCAGCAATATTGCCGACCAGACTCGGAATCGCCAGCTTGCGCCAAACCAGAAAATTGCGGCGAAACACCGGCACCCAGCGGATGCTCAGGCGCGGGGCGGCCCAATTTGATGTCGTAGGCAAAGTCATCACGCGTCCTCCCTGATCTGGCGGCCCGTGAGTTTGAGGAACAAATCCTCCAGATTGGCGGGGCGGTGCAGGGTGCGCAATTGTGGGTAATCTGCGAGCGCTTGCAGCAACCGTTTTGAGTCCTGTGTGTAGAAAAACATCGTCTCGCCGCTGACCTCAGTCCTTGCCGCCATTGACTTGAGTGGTGACTCCAGCAGTGCCAAAGCGCCCACGCCATACACCTCCACCACGTCGGGTTCCAGGTTGTCATTGATCAGTTGGCGCGGCGTGCCTTCCACCATCTTTTTGCCATGGTCCAGCACCAGCAGGCGGTTGCACAGGCGCTCGGCTTCGTCCATGAAGTGGGTCGTCAGCAAAATCGACTTGCCCTGCTGTACCAGTCGCTGCAAGCGTTCCCACATCAGGTGTCGGGCTTGCGGGTCCAGTCCGGTGGTCGGTTCATCGAGCAGCAGCAACTGCGGGTCGTTGACCAAAGCGCGCGCCAAACTTAAACGCCGCTTCATCCCGCCTGAAAGCTCACTCAGCTTGGCATCGGCCTTGCTGGTCAAGGCGGCAAACTCCAGCAGTTTGGGGATGCGCTCCTTGATCACCGCGTCTTTCAAACCAAAGTAGCGGCCAAACACCAACAGATTTTCAGCGCAGGAAAAGTCAGGGTCCAGGCTGTCAAACTGGCTGACGATGCCCAGTTTGTCTTTGATGGCCAGCGAATCTGCCGGCATGTGCAAAGCACTTTGCCCCGGCTGATGAAACGACACGCTGCCCGAATCAGGCGCCACCAGCCCAAGGCACATGCGAATGGTCGTGGTCTTGCCCGCACCGTTCGGCCCAATCACGCCCAGGCATTCGCCAGGCTTGATGTCGAATGACAGGTCATTAACGACGGTGGCGTCACCGTATTTTTTGGTCAAACCTTGAATAGAAAACATCGGAGAAATCGGAATTTTGCTGGCTGAATTCATGTGCTCATTGTGCCTTGCGGCCATGGCGCGCCCTCAGATTTCCCCCACATGGCAGCAGGTAAACTGCCTTCAAGATTTTGCCCTTTCACCTTGCTTCTTACATGTTCAATATGACCACCATCGGCACGCCTTTGTCCCCCCACGCCACCAAAGTCATGCTGCTCGGCTCTGGCGAGCTGGGTAAAGAAGTCTTGATTGCCTTGCAGCGCCTGGGGGTAGAGACCATCGCGGTTGACCGCTACGACAACGCGCCCGGCCAGCAGGTAGCCCACCATGCCCGCACCATCACCATGAGCAACCCCGCGCAAATCAAAGCGCTGATCGAACAAGAAAAGCCGCACCTGGTGGTGCCAGAAATTGAAGCCATCGCCACCGCCATGCTTGAAGAGCTGCAGGCCGCTGGCACTGTTCACCCAGATTTTCGCGTCATACCTACAGCCCGCGCCGCCCGCCTGACGATGGACCGCGAAGGCATTCGCCGCCTGGCCGCTGAAACCCTTGGCCTGCCCACCAGCCCCTATGTGTTTTGTGACTCGCTGGCCGAACTGCAAGCTGCCATCGACGGCAAAATTGGCTACCCCTGCATCGTCAAGCCGGTGATGAGTTCGTCCGGCAAAGGCCAAAGCAAAATCGTCGGGCCGGCAGATGTCAAAACCGCTTGGGACTACGCCATGGCCGGTGGCCGCATCCAGGGAGGCCGCGTGATTGTTGAAGGCTTTATCGACTTTGACTACGAAATCACACAACTGACGGTGCGCGCCCTGGGCGCAGATGGCCAAGTCGAAACCCATTTTTGTGACCCGATCGGCCACATCCAGGTCGGCGGCGACTATGTAGAAAGCTGGCAGCCGCACCCCATGGCAGGTGCGGCATTAAAGCGCAGTCGCGAGATAGCCAAGGCCGTGACCGACAACCTTGGCGTTGGCTTTGACGGCAAGCCCTCCGGGCTGGGCGTATTTGGTGTTGAACTGTTCGTCAAAGGCGACGACGTCTGGTTCAGCGAAGTCAGCCCCCGCCCCCACGACACCGGCATGGTCACGATGTGCACGCAGGTACAAACCCAGTTTGAACTGCACGCCAGAGCCATCCTGGGCTTGAGCGTCAACACCGCCCTGCGCACCCCCGGCGCCAGCGCCGTCATCTACGGCGGCGTCGAGGCCAAAGGCATTGTGTTTGACGGCGTGGCCGACGCCCTGCGCGTGCCGAACAGTGACATCCGTTTGTTCGGCAAACCCGAAAGCTTTGCCAAACGCCGCATGGGCGTGGCGCTGGCGTTTGATGCCGATGTGCAAGTGGCGCGGGTGAACGCGAAAAAGGCGGCCGGGATGGTGAAGCCGCGCGCGGCATGATTGCGGACTTTTTGCGCATCCGCCTCAATCAGATGATCGATTTGCGCCAACTGATGGCTGTTTTGGCCAACCCGCATGCCCTGGCAAGAAATCGACGCGTCGCTTGCTCACTGCTTTGTCCGCCAAGTTGCGCGCATCGCGACCTGTGAAAGTGTCGGGGCCAGGCTTGTTCTGACAAAGTAGTGCATTTGCTCAAGGGCACTTCTAGAAATTCACTTTTTGGGCGACCTGCGGCACTGAGCGTCAGCGAACGCGTGGCACTCATCGGTGCTCGCAATCCTCATGCACACAAGTGCATTGCGTTGTCCTGCGCGCCGTGCGTCTTGCACTTCATCCCAAAAATCTGAATTTCCAGGAGTGCCCTCAACTCAACGGCAGAACAAGACAAGCCGACATTCGATTCCGCAGGGCGATTTCGTACAGAGTCCACCGCCACCGCAATGACGACAACTCGTCGCCTGTTCAGCATGAACCCGGAAGCAACACAAAACGTGTTTGCTTGGCGCGGTCTCATTTTGAAAACTAGCAAAAACCCTGATTGATTTATTTATTGATGTACATAACATTCGCATCAACAAAACATCAAGTCGTCATGTCATCTCCTGTCACTATTGCTGAAATTGCCCGAAGTGCAGGGGTCGGCACCGCCACTGTTGACCGCGTGCTCAACGGGCGATCGGGCGTGAATGCCGATACAGAGCGCAAGGTTCTGGATGTCATTAATGCATTAGGTGCCCCGCCGGCCATCCGCGGCAGGCCGCGCAGCAAAGGAAACTTCAAATTCGCTTACGTCTTGCCGGCCTGCAGCTCGCCATTTCTGGATGACTTGGAGCGGCACATTGCGCAAACTGCTGGTGATTTTCGTCACCAGCACATCACCGAACTGACCTACCGATTTTCGGCCGAAGACCCAGCACATTTTGCATTCGAACTATCCCGCGTAACCGACTGTGATGCGATCGTGCTCATTGCGCCGGATGTACCCGCTATCAAACTGGCGATCAATGACCACGTTCGTGCCGGCGTGCATGTCGCAACACTGTTTACTGACGTGGCGGGCTCCATGCGCCAGGCCTTTATCGGTGCTGACAACCGCGCCGCCGGTCGAACGGCCGGGCTGCTGTTGGGGCGAATGGCGCGCCAACAGCAACGCACACAGCTTTTGCTGGTATCCCAGACCACCCGGATGTCGAGCGAGATCGAACGGCGCATCGGTTTTTCTCAAGTGATTGAGGAGCGGTTCCATGACCTGTCCGTGGTTCGTCTGGCAGATATTCCGTCCGATAACGAAGGCGCTTGCAAGGCATTGGCCGACTATCTGGAAAGCGGCATTGACCTGTCGCGTTTGAGCGGGCTGTATTGCGTTGGCCTGGCCAGTGAGGGCCTGGCTGGGGCGCTTGAACAAGCAGGGCTAACCCAATGCGTACCGTTCATTGCGCACGATTTAACTGCGGCACACCAGTCCATGTTGATCAATGGAAGTCTGGCTTATGTGCTGCACCAGGACGTTCATTATTGCGTTCTCACCGCTGCGCGCGTCCTACGCGGGCTGTGTGAAAACGTGCGTGGGGTGCAAAGCGTGGCGCAGCCGCGCGTAGAAATCTTGACTGCCGAAAACCTGCATTGAAACGGTAGCCGGGTGTGTGTTGGTGTGCGTGACTTTGTTTAATACTTTCTAGGAGAACATTACATGAAGAAGATTTTCAAGAGGTTGCCGTCGCTGGCGTCAGTAGCACTGGCCGCAGCGCTGGGTCTGGGAAGCACGGCCGCTCAGGCCCAGGAAAAGACCATTACTCTGTGCTGGGCTGCATGGGACCCGGCCAATGCCCTGGTCGAACTGTCCAAGGACTTTACTGCGCAGAGCAAGGTCAAGATGAAGTTCGAATTCGTGCCATGGCCCAACTTTGCGGACCGTATGCTCAATGAGCTTAACTCCAAAGGCAAACTGTGTGATCTGATCATCGGTGACAGCCAGTGGATTGGCGGCGCTGCCGAGAGCGGCCACTACGTCAAGCTCAATGACTTCTTCGCCAAGGAAGGCATCAAGATGACCGACTTTGCGCCGGCCACCGTGGTTGGCTACGCCGAGTGGCCCAAGAACTCACCCAATTACTGGGCCCTGCCTGCGATGGCCGATGCGCTCGGCTGGACCTACCGCAAAGACTGGTTTGCCAAGCCTGAGATTCAGGCTGAATTTAAGAAGAAGTTCAACCGTGATTTGGCACCACCCAAGACCTGGACAGAGTTCAAGCAAGTGTCCGAGTTTTTCCAGGGTCGCATGATCGATGGCAAGAAAGTCTACGGCGCCTATATTTTTACTGAGCGTGGCTCCGAAGGCATCACCATGGGCGTGAGCAATGTGCTGTACCCCTTCGGCTTCAAATACCAAGACCCCAAAAAACCGTATGCACTGGACGGATTCGTCAACTCCGCGGATTCAATCAGGGCGCTGGAGTTCTATAAGTCGCTGCACAAAGGCAGCACGCCCCCGGGGCTGACCAACGCCTATATGGGCGAAGGCCTGGACGCGTTCAAGTCCGGGCAGGTGGCCATGATGATGAACTGGTTTGCCTTCTTCCCGGGTCTGGACAAAGACCCCAATGTGGGCGGCGCCAAGATCGGCTACTTTGTGAACCCATCGGACAAAACCAAGGGCGTGCAACTCGGGGGTCAGGGCATCTCGGTGGTTTCTTACTCACCCAATCGCAATGAAGCACTGGCCTACATCAAGTGGTTTGCGAATCCCGAAGTACAGAAAAAATGGCAGGCCATTGGCGGCTCATCGGCCCACAACGCAGTGCTCAAAGACCCTGGCTATCTGAAGAGCGCGCCCTATGCGGCTGCCTTCCAGGAATCCATGAACCAAGTGGTGGACTTCTGGGCCGAGCCGTCGTATGCGCAACTGATGCTGGCTCAGCAAAAGCGCGTGCATGACTTCGTGGTAGCCGACAAAGGCACCGCCAAAGAAGCTCTCGACGGCCTTGTCGCTGACTGGAAGAAGGTCTTCAAGGACGACGGCAAGGTCAAATAAGACCCGGTCTGTCCTCCTGCATCCGAAAGTGTTCCCGCTCTGCGCCGGTGGTGCAGAGCGGGTTCATCAACCCGATTCCTGATTGGCTGGAGCGCTATGTCAGTTCAAACACCTTTGGTTGACCGCCTCGCCCGCGCCACACCGATGCCGGTGGCCAGTCAACTGCGCGGCCTGTCTGACCGCTCCATCGCCTGGATTTTTATTGGCCCGACCATGCTGTTACTGCTGGCCATCAACATCTTCCCGCTGATCTGGACTATCAAACTTTCCTTCACCAACTACCGGGCTAATCGGCCCAACGCCCCGGTGAGCGATCTGGGTATTGAAAACTACGTCACGATATTGACCGACCCCGATATCTGGGCTGCCATGCAAACCACCGCTCACTTTGTGTTCTGGACGATTGCCTTGCAAACCTTGATCGGCTTTACCCTGGCTTTCCTGATTGACCGCAAGTTCCGTGGTCATGGTTTCTGGACCACGCTCATTCTGATCCCCATGATGCTGTCGCCCGCCGTGGTAGGCAACTTCTGGGCGTTTTTGTACCAGCCGCAAACCGGCTTGTTCAACGCTGTCGCGGCCGCCCTGACCGGCGTTTCGCCTTCTTCCTTCTCGATGCTGGGAGAAGTGCCTCTGGCGCCTTGGGCCATTATTTTGGTGGACACCTGGATGTGGACACCGTATGTGATGTTGATTTGCCTGGCTGGCTTGCGCTCGATTCCGGACTACATCTATGAGGCCGCCGAAGTCGACCGTGCCTCCAAGTGGCGCCAGTTCTGGTCTATCACCTTGCCGATGGTTCTGCCCTTCATCATGCTGGCCGTGCTGTTTCGCGGTATTGAGAATTTCAAGATGTTTGACATGGTGAACCTGCTGACCTCTGGTGGCCCGGGCTCCACCACCGAGGTGGCATCGATCACGCTAAAACGCGAGGCGTTTGAAAAATGGCGCACCGGCTACTCATCGGCCTTTGCCATCATTTTGTTTGTTGCCGTATTTGGATTGGCAAATATCTACGTCAAAGCACTTAACCACATCAAGAACCGGTAACGCACCATGCGCAAAGGCATCAGCACCGCCCACTCGGTCGTAGAACCCTCATCTCAAACCCGCTGGCTGGCTGGCGTGCTGGTGGTGCTCTACGCAGTGGTGACGATTATTCCGCTGGCATGGATCATCATGACCGGCTTCAAAACACCGGCTGATGCGATCAGCTACCCGCCCAAAGTGATCTTCAGCCCCTCGGTGGAGGGTTACTGCAATCTGTTCACCACGCGCTCCCGCCAGACCCCAGAGTACATTGCCAGCCTGCCGCCCCCAGCCAGCAACTGCGAGGAAATTGCGCGCAGCCAACAGATGGTGGTGGCTGGGCCCTCTAACTTCGCGCCGCGCTTCACCAACTCACTGATTATTGCTTTTGGCTCCACCGTGCTGTCGGTCGGCTTTGGTGTGATGGCCGCCTACGCATTTTCACGCTTCAAAGTGCCGCTCAAGGACGACCTGTTGTTCTTCATTTTGTCCACGCGCATGATGCCGCCGATTGCTGTTGCCATTCCTATCTATCTGATGTATCGCGAGCTGGGCTTGTCCGACACCCGGCTGGGAATGATCTTGCTTTACAGCGCAGTCAACGTGTCGCTCTCTGTCTGGTTACTCAAGGGCTTTATTGACGAAATCCCGCGTGAGTATGAAGAGGCCGCGATGGTCGATGGCTACACCCGCCTGCAAGCGTTCCGCAAAGTCGTGCTGCCGCAGGCTACCACCGGCATCGTGGCCACCGCCATCTTCTGCCTGATTTTTGCCTGGAACGAATACGCCTTTGCGGTGCTGCTGACCTCGGGCGAGGCGCAGACCGCGCCGCCCTTCATTCCCATCATCATCGGCGAGGGTGGCATGGACTGGCCCGCAGTCGCTGCTGGTACCACGCTGTTTCTGGTGCCAATTTTGGTCTTCACTGTACTGTTGCGCAAACACCTCTTGCGAGGCATTACCTTTGGTGCCGTGCGCAAATAAAGCGAAAGCCTCCCCATGTCCCACCCCCCAAACCCTTGTCATAAACAAACAAAAAACTGGCCCCGCTGGCTGCGCCGCAACACGCTGGAACTGGTGGCCTGCGTCATCATCGGCCTGGGCATCCTGATGCTGCTGCAGCCTTTTGCGTTGATGCTCTACACCTGGTCTTTTGTCACCATGCTGGCGGGTACCGTCATGTTTATGGTGGTCTCCAAGTTTCCCGATTAACACGATGGCTGCAATACGAATTCAAAATCTGCACAAGGCATTTGCCGATTTCACTGCCGTCAAGGACTCCTCCTTTGTGGTGAATGACGGCGAATTCTTCTGCCTGTTGGGCCCTTCCGGCTGCGGCAAGACCACGACCTTGCGCATGATCGCCGGGCTGGAACTGCCGACCTCTGGCCAGATTTTTCTGGGCAATGAGGATGTGACGTTCAAGCGCGCCTCGGCCCGTGACATTGCCTTTGTGTTCCAGATGTTTGCGCTCTATCCGCACATGTCGGTGCGGCAGAACATTGCTTTCCCGCTGGTTTCCCAAGGCATGCCACGCGCCGAGATTGACGAGCGCGTAGCCCAGGCTGCCAACACCCTGCATATCGGCCACCTGCTGAAGATGTCGGTCTCTGGTCTGACCAGCGGTGACCGCCAGCGCGTTGCCTTGGGGCGGGCCATTGTGCGTCAGCCTATGGCCTTCATGATGGACGAGCCGCTGGGCGCGCTGGATGCCGAATTCCGCGAACTGATGTGCCAGGAACTGCGCGCCCTGCACGACAGGCTGGGTGCCACCACCGTCTATGTCACACACGATCAGCGCGAGGCCATGTCCATGGCCGACAAGATCGCCATCATGAATCAGGGCGTGATTGAGCAACTCGGCACCCCGCAGGAGATTTATGAGCGCCCAGCCAGTGTTTTCGTGGCTGACTTTATGGGCTCACCCTCCATGAACTTCATTCCTGCCAACACCGCTTTGGCATGTGGCGCCACCAGCATCAACCTGGGTCCGGTCGCGGTGGGCATGCCCGCCGTACGCGATGAAGTCAGTCAACGCCCGCTGCTGTACGGCGTGCGGCCTGAGCACATTCGCCTCTCAGGCGATGCGCCCTTGCGCGCCGAAGTCGTGGGTGTGGAATACCTGGGAAATTGCCAAATCATCACCCTCAACACCGCGCTCAATTGCGTCGTGCGTGCCAAGGTCAATGTCAACGTCAAAGCGACGCGCGGCGATCAGGTCGGACTGGAACTGGATGCCTGCGAAATAACCCTGTTTGACCAGGCCAGCGGGCGAGCCATTCGCACTGCGCGCGACGATCTGGCGATCAATTCCGCCGGAACCCGAAAGGCTGCGTATGGCTGACCTGAAACTTGCAGGTGTCAGTAAAAGCTTTGGTGCGCAGACTGCGCTCAGCGACTTGAATATCGACATTGCCAGTGGCGAATTCGTGGTGCTGCTGGGCCCCAGCGGTGCTGGCAAAACGACCACCTTGCGGCTGGTGGCCGGCCTCGAAAAGCCTGACACCGGTGCGGTATGGATCGATGGCCGCGATGTCACGGCCATGGCACCGGCGCTGCGGGACGTGACCTTTGTTTTCCAGCAGTATTCTCTCTACCCGCACCTCAATGTGTACGACAACCTGGCCTTCCCCTTGCGCTCGCCGTTGCGCAAGATGAGCGAGGATTTGGTCCGTACCAAAGTGCTGGAGGTGGCACGCATACTGCGCATGGAAGACAAGCTGAAAAACCCGGCTACCCAGCTCTCGGGGGGGCAAATGCAGCGGGTGGCAATCGGCCGGGCGCTCGTGCGCAACCCTTCTGTGTATTTGATGGATGAACCGCTGTCATCACTCGACGCCAGGCTGCGCAATGACCTGCGACTGGAGCTCAAGCGCATCCAGCAAGACACAGGCGCCACCATGCTGTATGTCACCCACGACCAAGTCGAGGCACTCACCCTGGCCAATCGTATCGGTGTGCTCGACCACGGCCGTCTGGTGCAGTTGGGCACGCCGCAGCAGGTCTACCAGGACCCCGACACCGTGGCCGTGGCCAGCCGTCTGGGCTCCCCGCGCATCAACCTGCTGCCGCGGTCCGCCCTGCCGCAATTGCGCTTGCCCGCCGCTGTGCAGACTCTTGGCGTGCGCGCCGAGCATCTGCAAGTTCACGCGGCCGACTCTGGCGTGACGGATGGCGTGCCAGCCCGTGTGCTGCGCCAGGAGCGCCTTAGCGACCAGCACCTGCTGCACCTGCGCTTGCCGGGCAGCATGCAAGACCTTATTGCATCGTGCGGCCCCGGCCACAGCGCCCAGGCCGAGCAGGATGTGCTACTACAAATTACGCAGTGCCTCTGGTTTGATGCAGCAGACCAACGGCTCAGACCATGACCCCTTCAACCAGTAACACACCATGCCATTGAACACCCTCATTAAAAACGCTACACAAACCCTGGTCGACCATCTGGAAGAATTGACCGCCCTCGATCAAGCCATTGGCGACGGCGACCACGGGCTCAATATGAAGCGCGGCGCGCAGGCGATCCAGGCCAAGTTGCCGGAGCTGCAAGCGATGACGCTGAACGAAGCCCTGAAATCCATGGGCAAGACCTGTGTTGCCGTCATAGGCGGCTCCTCTGGTCCGGTTTTTGGCACCTTGTTGGTGACGCTTGGCAAAGAACTCCCCGAGGAGGCTTCAGCGGACAGCGTGGCCAAAGCGCTGCGCCTGGGCATAGCGGCACTGACCCGCCTGGGCAAGGCCGAAGTGGGCCAGAAGACCTTGCTGGATGTTCTGGACCCGGTACAAAAAATGCTGGCAGCCGGTGGCCCAGACTTGCTGGCACGCGTCGGCCAATGCGCACACGATAGCGCTCAGGCTACCGCCGATATGGAGGCCACACGTGGGCGCTCCTCTTTTTTGGGTGACCGCGCCAAGGGGCATGTAGACCCGGGCTCGCGCTCTATGGCCCTGATCATCAGCTCGATTTGCGACAGCCTGAACCGGGCCTGAGCCGGTTCTACCAATCAACGCTTAACAAAACTTGGGGTACCTTATGAAAAATTTGATGAACGACGTGGATACCGTACTGGCTGAATCGCTGGACGGCTTCGCTGCTGCACACGCAGACATCGTGACGTTAGGGGTCGGCCGTGAATTCGTACGCCGCAAGCGCACCAAGCCCGGCAAAGTTGCGCTGATTTCTGGCGGTGGCACTGGGCATGAACCGTTGCATGCTGGCTTTGTCGGATACGGCATGCTCGATGCAGCCTGCCCGGGGCAGATATTTACCTCGCCCACGCCGAACCAGATGCTAGACGCTGCGCAGGCGGTCGATGGTGGTGCGGGAGTGCTGTTTATCGTCAAGAATTACTCAGGTGACCGGATGAATTTCCAGATGGCATCGGAGATGCTTGACCAGGAAAATGCAGTGGTCGTCGTCAACGATGACGTGGCGGTGGAGGACTCCACCTATACCACCGGCCGGCGCGGCGTGGCCGGTACAGTCATCATCGAAAAAATACTCGGTGCGGCAGCAGAGCGTGGCGACAACCTGGCCCAACTACTGGCGCTGGGCAATGCTGTCAACAAGGCCACCGCCTCGATGGGCGTGGCCCTGACTTCCTGCACTGTGCCCGCAGCGGGCAAACCCACTTTTCAGATTGGCATGCACGAGATGGAGGTCGGCGTGGGTATTCATGGCGAGCCGGGGCGCCGCAGGGTGCCGCTGGCGACAGCCGACGAGATTGCGCAGGAACTGACCGGCGCAGTGCTCAAGGACCTAGCATTGAGCGCAGGCCAGGAAGTCATTCTGCTGGTCAATGGTTTTGGCGGCACCCCATTGCTGGAGCTGTATCTGATGGTCAACGCAGCACGTGCCGTGCTGGAGAAAAGCGGTGTCAAGGCGGTTCGATTTCTTACCGGCTCGTATGTCACATCCCTGGAAATGGCCGGCTGCTCCATTACCGTGACGGCGGTCACACCCGAATTTCTGGCGTTGTGGGATGCACCCGTGCATACCGCCGCGCTGCGCTGGGGCATGTAACAGACGCGCGGCTATTCGAGCAGGGTCCAGCGCCTGCAGGCACCGCTGCAATGTATTACCGCATGGATGGTCTGCATGCCGCGCAGTCAATCCGCCAACGTGGGCACGGCAAAAGCCTATGGGTTGGCACGTCGGCCTTACCAGAGTTCTACACATCAAGCACCGGGGCAAATTCAGGAGTCTGACGGATGAAGAAAAGAAGTCACTCAAACGACGACAGGCGATCGAGCCGATCATCGGCCACCTGACAGCGCATCACCGAATGAACCGGTGCCACTTCAAGGGTTCAAACGGCGACAGTGTGCACGCGGTGCTGTGCGCTGCGGGCATTAACATCCGCTGGCTGCTGTGCATGATCGTGAAAAAGGGCACCGGCCTTTTTTTCGCGCCTGCTAAAGGCCACCGGTGTGGCGCGAATGGGCCATCAATTGCGACAAATCTTTGCCTCAATGCCAGCCAAATCCGATTTGCTGAACTTGACCTCGGCTTGAAAATGAATTTCTATTGAGGCAGGAATAGATACAGGAACCAACCCAGAGCTGCGCCCTGCAAACGACCCCCCCGCAGCTACATCGCCCCCCCCCAAGGCCCAGCCCAGAACCAGGCCCAGAACCAGGCCGGCCACCAAAAGGCAGCAGACGCCGCCCAGGCCGCGCATATCCGTGGCGGGGTGGTAGCGTCTGCAATGCATCCGAGGCAATGGATACGTGCACAAGCAGCTCCAGATTTAATAGCGGGCAATGAATTTGAACCGCTGGCTTTGATCACTCTTTCTGCCAGCCCGGTGCAATTCACGACCGCCGCTTGCACGCAAAAACGATATAAGCATATGCAAATTCTGTTGAATGAAACGCGCCACAAAAGCAACTTGAAGCGATACAGTCGATACGAATTTTTGCATGCACTTAAAAGCTTTCGCAAAACCAGTAGCTACCACTACCACCACCACGTAGTGACGCCGGGAATTGATGACGCACTGTAAATCCACCGTGGTGAAACGATTGCTAGCCACTTCATGGCTGGCGACGGTATTGGTATTGGTATTGGCCAGCTGCGCCAGCGCGCCTGTAGCTCCCGGCAGCAACGCCGCGGCAAGCCCAGTTGCCACAGCCCAGCCCATGCCGGGCGATGCGCAGTTTTATGGTTTTGGGATTTCTCAGAGCAAAGAGGATTTTGCGAATGTTGAGGTGGCTCAATACCACTTGGGTATGTACAAGACGCAGCGTTGGTGGGGTCGCATCACAGTGGGTCGTGGCGCAAAGGTGATTGGCTTGCGGACTTATGCACGATGACGTTGGTGCGGCATGGTTTGATTACGTGGCGGATGGCAAGGGCCGAGTAACTCGCGGATCGCGTCACTTACACGCGGGGACGAACAAGCCGCCACGCCTGTGTGTTACGTGCAAGCGCAAGGCGTTCAATGTTTGCCAGAGACACATCCCATGCGCACCGTTTGATTGCCGACACACCGCACTGCGAAGAATGTGAATGAATGAAAGAAAAATCGTATGCCAAGAAATTTCCTGTTTGAATCCCTGCGCGCGCACATGAACGCACGCGACATGAATTACAAACAACTGTCTGACGGGCTTGGTGTGTCTGAGGGCACCATCAAAAGAGTCTTCGCCAACAACGATTGCTCCACAAAGCGACTTGACCAGATTTGCCACTTTCTGCAAATCGAGCTCGCCGATCTTGTAAAGTGCGCGCCTAAAAAGCGCAAGCTGATTGAGCAGCTCACCAGCGAACAAGAAGCGGAACTGGCACATAACAAACCGCTGTTCATGGTCGCTATCTGTGTCATGGGCCTGTGGACGTTTGACGACATGCTGACGCACCTGAACATTCCCGCGCCCAAATGCACCGCGCTGTTGCACCGCCTTGACGAAATCGGGTTTGTTGAAATCCAGGCGGGCTACCGCTACCGCTTGCTGGTGGCCAGGCACTTCTCTTGGATAGCGGACGGCCCCATCATGCGTCTGGTCAAAACCGTTTCAGGCGATTACTTTAACCACCGCTTTGATGCGCCAGGAGAGATGCTCAAAATCATCAACGTACGTATATCCCCGCACGTGCAAGAGTCTCTCAAGGCCCGGCTTGAGCAAATAGCCAGGGAATATTCGGACCAGGTCGTTGCCGACTCCTACCTGCCACTCGATGAGCGGCCCCCGCTGTCTATCTGCATTGCCGTACGTGCATGGGTGCCTCAATTTTTGCGTGATCTGATGCGAAACGACAGCCAGTTGGGCGCCCCACAAAAGCAAGAAAAAACCAAAAGTATCAAAAATCGAACTTTTACCCCCCCTCGGTGAGACTTTCAAAATAACGCTTGTATTCCAGCGCGGTCTTGCGCACACTGCGGCCTTGCAAAAAATGCCGCAAATCTCAGAACTGTGCGACATACGGGTTAACAACAACGAGTCACTTAACAAAGGAAATCACATGATCAACAAAACGTTCGCTTCTTTCACGCTTTTTGCCGCAGCATTGTTCACATCGGGGTGCTCCAATCTCGCCGACGCGAGGGCGGCAAAAGGAACAGGCGTATCCCGCGAATACGCAGCCACCGCCGATGCGACGTGGACAGCAGTGCCAGAGGTGCTGAAAGAAATTTCGCTGCCACTGGTCACAGCGGACAGGCAGCAGGGTTACATCCTTGCGCAACGCGGGCTGTCCATGCTGAGCTACGGCGAAAACGTGGCGATATTCATTGACTCTGTCGCCAACACAGTCATGACCAAAGTCGAAGTCGTCTCCAAGAAGGCGATGGCCACCAACATTTTTGCCCCCGACTGGAGCAAGGAAATTCTGGATGCGCTGGAAAAGAAGCTGAAGAACGCACAGCCGCCCAAAGCCGAAACGCAGGTCAATGACACACCGGTCAAGCAATAAGGTGCACGCGTGACCTTTTGACCCCTCTGCTGATCTTTCAAGATAACGTCTGCATTCGTACGCGGTCTTGCGCACAATGCGGCGTTGCAAAAAATGCCGCAAATTTCAAAAGCTGAGCGGGCGACAGACCAGAAAAGATAGGACAACAGCTATTGAACGGATGAAATTCACATGAATCATTTTTTAAAACGCATTGCGCTGGTTGGCATCGCCCTGTGCATGGCCTCTGGCACGGTTGTGGCGCAGCTTGCGCCCAACCCGACAGCAGCGCCCAAACTCTTGAGCGACACCGAAGTCAAAGCCAAATACCAGAACTGCGAAGGCGGCTGGTACAGCGGCCCACGGCCCGGCAAGGCACGTTATGCCAAAGACCCTTTTCTTTGGGTTGTGACGCCAGAGTTTGCCAAGCGCTTTTGCATGCCGCCCGAGTTTGTGAGCACAGACCTTAAAGGTGCAGAGGCCGTGGCTTTTCGCATTGTCAAAAAACCTGATGACGAGTACTGTGGTTTTGGTGGGAACGCAGAAGCGTGTGCTATCCCGGTGGCACTTCGCTTTGAGGTGTATATCAAGCGTGACGTGAAGTTGCCGAAAGCGCATGAAGGCCGACGATACGAAGGCATCAATTTACCTAGCTCAAAATTAATTTCCAAAACACCTGCCGAGAGAAAACTTACCGGTGAAATAGCTCGGCGCGATACAAGTTCCGCTTGGCTGCCTCACTTTCCGGGGCAGCAGGTTGGGCTAGTAGGTGTTAAGGATGGAAAAGTGGCGTGGCCGATTGTGTCGCTGAACGAAGAATCTCATTTCGGAGGGGTGTTTGGCGACATTGATTACTACTCCTTTGAAGGTTCTACGGGGTTTTTTGAGAACCCAGGCATCAAGCAAAACAATGTCACACGCTTCTTCATCGACTTTCAAAGGCCTGATCGCGACAAATCAAAGCCGCTGACAGGTCAACCGCTTTCAGAGATGGCCCACTACATCGAGCTACCCGAGGCATTCACCAACCAAGTCGCAGAAGCGGACCGAACTCGTGGCACGAATATGAAGGCATTGCTCAAAGATGCGTTTGGTCCTGCAACCGGTCCGGCCGCACCAGTCGCGCCCGGCAAACCCTGATTTAAAGAGCCGTTCGGAACAAGCCCATGCCTATCGTGAACACAGGCCGCGTTCTTGATTTTTTGCCGCTGGCCATGGGCGCTTACGGCACGGGGCCTGGCACAACCGGTCGTATCGTCGGCAGTGCGGCACCGGTTGAGGTCGATCGGTTTAAAGCCACTCC
>JBKCGU010000146.1:0-8688 GCA_046303055.1 Polaromonas sp. | reverse complement strand
CCTCATAAGCTTCTAAAAATCTCATCTTGCGGTTCTCCTGCATGTAGCGGGCCCGGCTTATGGGGGTGTCTTGCATCCCTTCTCCATAAACCGGACAGATTACTTGCTAAAAACCGGACAAATCATTTACTGCTGACACAGAATTAAAGGGCTGCATGACGAAAGTGTCGCATGTCTGTACAATGAGGGGTTCTTGAGGAGCGTTGCAACCCACGGCATGTGGATTAGGCTCAAGATTTAACTTGCAACCACGCTCACCCGCAATGCTTTTTCGCCGGGTGAGTTTCCAAACTCTCCGTACTTTTCAGCATTGCGCCCGTGGTCATTTTGCCCAATTGATGTTTGATCTCATTTTTTGATGTTGGAGAACCGTATGAACGCTGTCCTTAAACCTGTTGCCGCTTTCACTGATTACGTGATTGCCGATCTTTCTTTGGCCGCTTGGGGCCGCAAAGAATTCAAAATTGCCGAAACCGAAATGCCGGGACTGATGGCTATTCGCGAAGAATTCGCCAAGGCTCAGCCCCTCAAAGGTGCCCGCATCACTGGCTCGCTGCACATGACGATTCAAACCGGCGTGCTGGTTGAAACGCTGCAAGCCCTGGGCGCCGAGGTGCGCTGGGCATCGTGCAATATTTTCTCGACGCAAGACCACGCCGCAGCCGCGCTGGCGGCGGTTGGCACCCCTGTGTTTGCGATCAAGGGTGAAACCCTGGCCGACTACTGGGATTACACCCACCGCATTTTTGAGTTTGGCGGCAAAGATGTCGTCAAGGGCGCCCCCGAAGAAGGTCCGAACATGATTCTGGACGACGGCGGCGATGCCACCTTGCTGATGCACCTGGGCACCAAGGCGGAAAAAGACATCTCCCTGCTGGCCAACCCTGGCAGCGAAGAAGAAATCTGCTTGTTCAACGCCATCAAGGCCAAGCTGGCCATCGACCCGACCTGGTACAGCCGCCGCTTGAAAAACATCATCGGCGTGACCGAAGAAACCACCACCGGCGTGCTGCGTTTGAACGAAATGTCCGCCAAGGGCACGCTGGCCATTCGCGCCATCAACGTGAACGACTCGGTGACCAAGTCCAAGTTCGACAACCTGTACGGTTGCCGCGAATCGCTGGTTGATGCTGTCAAGCGCGCTACCGACGTGATGATTGCCGGCAAGGTTTGCGTGGTCGCAGGCTACGGCGATGTGGGCAAGGGCTCGGCCCAGGCATTGCGCGCCTTGAGCGCCCAGGTGTGGGTGACCGAGATCGACCCGATCAACGCGCTGCAAGCCGCGATGGAAGGCTACAAAGTTGTCACGATGGAATACGCTGCCGACAAGTGCGACATTTTTGTGTCTGCCACCGGCAACAAAAACGTCATCACTTATGAGCACATGGCCGCCATGAAAGACCAGGCCATCGTTTGCAACATCGGTCACTTCGACAACGAAATCGACGTGGTATCACTCGAAAAATGCACCTGGGAAGAGATCAAGCCGCAAGTCGACCACGTGATTTTCCCGGACGGCAAGCGCATCATTTTGTTGGCCAAAGGCCGCCTTGTGAACCTGGGCTGCGGCACCGGCCACCCCAGCTTTGTGATGTCATCGAGCTTTGCGAACCAGACGATTGCACAAATCGAGCTATTCACCAAGCAGGCTGACTACGAAGTGGGCAAGGTCTATGTGTTGCCAAAACATCTGGACGAAAAAGTGGCCCGCTTGCACCTGAAGAAAGTCGGTGCTGTGCTGAGCGAACTGAGCCAGGAACAAGCTGATTACATCGGTGTCAGCAAGTCTGGCCCGTACAAAGCCAACGCTTACCGCTATTAAAAGCCACTGCGCTCCCGTGATCCTGCGTTGCGGGTCCCGTCTGCGAATCCTCACGTACCTTCAGTACGCTCCGGTTCGCAGCCACCCGCGCCTTGTCTGACGGGCGCTCGCTACGCTTTTAGCCTGCTACCTCCAAAGAAATCCATGCGCGCTGACCTCTTTCTTGTCGAACACGGCTTTGCCACCACCCGCTCCCAGGCCCAGCGTCTGATTGGCTCGGGTGTGCAGTGGCGCGTGGTGGTTGACGAGGCAGAAGTCGCTGCGCCATGGAAACGGGTGGCCAAGAACGGTGACGAGATTGCGGATGCGGCAGAAGTTCAAGTGCTCGACAACACCGAGGCCAAGTACATCTCGCGTGGTGGCTTGAAGCTCGAAGGTGCATTGAAAGCCACCGGGCTTGATGTGACCGGCTTGCGCTGCCTTGATGTCGGCCAATCTACTGGCGGCTTTACCGACTGCCTGTTGCAGCACGGCGCTGTCCAGGTCGTGGGTGTGGACGTGGGTCATGGCCAGTTGCACGTCAGCATGCGCGACGACGACCGGGTGGCGTGCCTGGAAGGCATCAATGCACGGTCATTGACCGCTGCTGACCTGGTGTCTGCTTACGCTCAGGCGTATTCGTCTGGCGACGATACAGATGCCGATCGCGACGCAGACAATGAACCCGACATTGACCCCATTTTCGATTTTCTGACGGGTGACCTGTCCTTTATTTCCCTCACGCTGGTGCTGCCTGCCGTGGTGCGCCTGCTCAAGGCCAACGGTCATCTGCTGATGCTGGTCAAACCCCAATTTGAGTTGCAGCCCGGCCAGATCGGCAAGGGCGGCATTGTTCGGGATCCTGCGCATTTTGAGTTTGTTGAAAAACGCTTGCGTGACTGCTGTGCTGAGCTAGGTGTTGACGTGCTCGGCTGGATGGCGTCCAGCATCGAAGGCGGCGACGGCAACCGCGAGTTTTTCATTCACGGCAAAAAAGGCAGTGATGTGGGTGTGGATGACAAACCACTGCCTGCTGCGCCGCCGCGCAAAGCCGTGAAACGCACACCACGTGCCCAAACGCGTGCCCTGCATGCTGCACACGAAGATTCTGAAGACGCCCACGCTGGCCAGCACGGTCCGGCGCGGCGCAAACAGCGTGACTGAACAGCGTGACTGAATGCGGCCACGCACGATTGAAGAAGAGCTTTTTATGACCCACGCCAAGCTTCCCATCAGTGTTGAATTCTTCCCGCCCAAAACGCCTGAAGGTGCGCAAAAGCTGCGCGCGACGCGGCAGGCGCTTTACGCCTTGAAGCCCGAGTTTTGTTCCGTCACCTTCGGCGCAGGCGGGTCGACGCAACAGGGCACCTTTGCCACCGTCAGTGAAATTCTGGCCGAAGGCTTCACTGCTGCCTGCCACTTTTCATGCATTGGCGCCACCAAAGCCACGGTACGCACGCAACTTGAGACCCTGCAGGCGATGGGCGTCAAGCGCCTGGTGGCGCTGCGTGGCGACTTGCCCAGCGGCTATGGTGCCGGCGGTGAGTTTCATTACGCCAGTGACCTGGTGGCCTTCATCCGCGCCGAGACGGGGGATGCCTTTCATATCGAAGTGGCCGCTTACCCTGAGGTGCATCCACAGGCCAAGTCGGCCGATGACGACCTGAAGGCTTACGTCACCAAGATCAAAGCCGGTGCCAATTCAGCCATAACCCAGTATTTTTTCAACAGTGACGCGTATTTCCGATTTGTTGACGATGCTTACAAGCTCGGCATTGATGTGCCTGTCGTGCCCGGCATCATGCCGATCACCAGTTCTACCCAATTGATGCGCTTCTCAGATGCCTGCGGTGCAGAAATTCCACGCTGGATACGCCTGCGTCTGCAGGGCTTTGGTGACGACACCGCCTCCATCAAGAGTTTTGGTCTGGACGTGACAACCGACCTGTGCGAGCAGTTGCGCCATGGCGGTGTCCCGGGGATTCATTTTTACTCGATGAATCAGGCCGGCCCCACGGTTGAAATTTGCGAGCGACTGCGGCTGGTTTGAACCTGGAAAAAGCAGTTGGATGCGCCGTCACCCAAGAGGCCAAAGCCAGCGAAGCGCAAAGCCTGAGTGTTCATGAGGTCTGTGAGATGTTTACGAGCGGTCAACTGCTTTTTTTAGGTTGAATCTGCTTGAACCTGCTTGAGACTGCATTGGCGCGCAGATTGAACAGGCCTTGCTTCAAGCTGCGTTTCAAGCAGGCCATGGCATTGACTGCGCACGCGAGTTTGAACGCGGCGACGTGTCCGGGCGGCCTCGCGGATGTTCAATTTGCTATAAATTCAGGAGCTTTTTGCCCCCGTATCTATTGGCTTGGCGTCCTAAATGACACCTAAAAACAGGGTGGTCTCAAAGCCCACAATCAACAAACCCCTGCAAGAAAGTCCTATGTTTACTATAATTTCAGCAATTACTGAAAATTAAAGAAGTTGCCATGAATCTACCCCCCTTGACCCAGCGGTTTGTCCTGCACTTCGGTGAAATGGGCAGCCGCTGGGGTATCAACCGCACCGTCGGGCAGATATATGCGCTGCTGTATATCGCCCCCAAGGCGCTGAACGCTGACGACATTGGCGAGGCGCTGGCTTTTTCTCGCTCCAACGTCAGCATGGGTCTGAAAGAGCTGCAATCTTGGAATCTGGTGCGCCTTCAGCACCTGCCAAACGACAGACGCGAGTACTTCCAGGCCCCGGAAGACGTGTGGGTCATCTTCAGGACACTGGCAGAAGAACGCCGTAAGCGCGAGATAGACCCCACCTTGTCCATGCTGCGCGAGGCGCTGATGGAAGAAGGCGTGCTGGGGGACGACGTACACGCCCAGGCGCGCATGCGGCAAATGCATGAGCTCATCGAACTGATGACTGGCTGGCTGGCCGATATGCAAAAGATGGATTCGGCCACCCTGGCCAGCCTGATGAAGATGGGTGCCAAAGTGGCCAAGCTGCTGGAGGTCAAAGACAAGATGGCTGTCAGCCTGGGCTTTAAAGCACCCGCTGAACAGGCTCGTGTTGAAAAGTCTCCCAACTGATTGAACCAAGTCTGACTCAGGCCAACACACCACCAAAGACACCATGGAAAACCTCGACGCACTGCTGCTCGCCCGTATCCAGTTTGCAGCCAACATCACTTTTCACATCCTGTTTCCGACCATCAGCATTTCGCTTGGCTGGGTGCTGCTGTTTTTCAAACTGCGCTTTGTTAAAACGGGCCAGCAGCACTGGATGGATGCCTATCAGTTCTGGGTCAAGATTTTCGCGCTGACGTTTGCACTCGGAGTGGTCAGCGGCATCACCATGAGCTTTCAGTTCGGAACCAACTGGCCGGGCTACATGGAGAAAGTGGGCAACATTGCCGGGCCGCTGCTGGCTTATGAGGTGATGACCGCTTTCTTTCTAGAGGCCACCATGCTGGGCGTGATGTTGTTCGGCCGTGAGCGTGTCAGTGAGCGCATGCACACCATAGCCACCCTGCTGGTAGCGGGCGGTACCACGCTGTCGGCATTCTGGATATTGGCACTCAACTCCTGGATGCACACGCCTGCCGGGTTTGAAATGATTGACGGCAAGGCGCATGTCACCAGCTGGCTGGAGGTGATTTTCAACCCCTCTTTTCCCTACCGTTTCACACACATGATGTTGGCGTCTGGCTTGACCACGGCTTTTTTGATCGCCGGTGTTTCCAGTTACCGCTGGCTGCGCAGCGAGCGCGGTGCCGAAGTGGTGGCCGGTGTCAAAACAGGGGTGTACCTGGCGGCCTTTCTCATACCGTTGCAAATCGTCGCGGGTGACTTGCACGGCCTGAACACCATGGAACATCAGCCTGCCAAGCTGGCCGCCATGGAAGGTATTTGGGAGACGCAAAAGGGCGTACCTGCGGTGCTGTTTGCGCTGCCTGATGAAAAAACCCGTACGAACAGGTATGAAATTGCGATTCCAAAACTCGCGTCGCTTTACCTGACCCATGACCTGGACGGAGAGGTCAAGGGGCTGAATGACTTCAAAGGCAAGCACCCGCCAGTGGCACCTGTGTTTTGGGCGTTTCGCATCATGGTGGGGGTCGGCATGTTGATGCTGTTTGTCGGCTGGGCGAGTGTTTATCAGCTCAAACCGTGGAAGAAAGATGAAAAGCGCGAGTTGACGGTCTGGCACGCCCGCGTTCTGGTCGGCATGACGTTTGTCGGCTGGGTCGCGCTGGTCGCGGGCTGGTATGTGACTGAAATTGGCCGCCAGCCCTGGCTGGTGACAGGTGTGATGACGACGCTGGAGGCTGCTTCAGCTGTGCCTGCGCCCAAGATTGCATTGAGCCTGGCGCTGTACCTGACGATGTATGTTGCTCTCACGGCGGCCTACATTTCTGTGGTGTTTTACCTGGCCAGGCACAAAAAGCATGCCGACAAGCCGTTTGGTGACGACGCACCGCTGGAAAACCAGCTCAATGTCGTGAACTACCCAGAAAAAGCAGGTGCTCCTCATGCTTGATACCGCCAGTGGACTGATCCCTGACCTGACGCAGGCGGCAGGCTGGATGCCGATTGTTTTTCTGGTTGTGATGGGTTTGGCCATGCTGGCCTATGTGATTCTGGATGGCTACGACCTGGGCGTGGGCGTGCTCATGCACAGCGCCAACGACGATGACAAGGACACCATGATCGCGAGCATCGGGCCGTTTTGGGACGCCAATGAAACCTGGCTGGTGTTGGGCGTGGGTATCTTGCTGACGGTGTTCCCCATGGCGCATGGCGTGATATTGGGCTCGCTGTACTTGCCGGTGGCCTTCATGCTGATCGGCCTGACGCTGCGCGGTGTGGCTTTTGACTTTCGGGTCAAGGCAAGAGCTGCGCTCAAGCCGCTGTGGAACAAGGCCTTTTACGCAGGCTCGTTGTTGGCCGGGTTCTCGCAGGGTTACATGCTGGGCTCGCTCATCACCGGGTTTGATCCATCGCTGTGGGCGGTTGCCTTTAATGCAGTGATCGGCTGCGCGCTGATTGCAGCTTATTGCCTGATAGGCGCTGGCTGGCTGATCATGAAAACCGTGGGCGATTTGCAGTTGCAGGCGGTGCGCTGGGCGCAGCGCAGCTTGCTGTTTGTGGTGCTCGGTGTGGCGGCCATATCGATTGCCACGCCACTGGTCAGCTCGCGGATTTTCGACAAGTGGTTTTCATTTCCCAACATGGTTCTGTTGCTGCCCATTCCGGCTGCAACCGCCGTCTTGTTTGCCGTGATGTACCGCAGCCTGAGCCGTCTGCCTGTGCGCCTGGCACAAGGCAATGAATACGGTGCTTGGGTTCCCTTTGGTGCCACGGTTGGCGTGTTTTTGCTGGCGTTTTATGGCTTGGCCTACAGCTTGTTCCCTTGGCTGGTGATTGACAAAATCACCATTTGGCAAGCTGCCAGCTCACCTGAAGCGCTGAAAGTTATCTTGATCGGCGCGGTCATTGTGTTGCCGGTGATTGTTGGCTACACCGTGTTTGCTTACCGGGTGTTTTGGGGCAAAAGCGTGGCGCTGAAGTATTGAGTACGGGCGCCATTGCCGTAACGCGTCTGAGGGTCGCACCCGAGGCGCGGCGGTGTATCGGCTGCCAGGAAAAAAGCGAGTCAGACCGCGACGTCACAACAGCGCACAAGTCGTAAAAACGCTGCGCAGGCGCCGCGCTCTATCCGCCGCTGTCCACAATGAAGCCCGCATTGCGGTCTTGCGCCAGCAGCGCCACCAGCTGCGGCAACGCCAGTTGCAGCTGCGCTTTGAGCGTGTGCGGCGGGTTGATGATAAACATGCCGCTGGCTGGCAAGCCGGGTCTGACCACATCGCCTTCATCATCGGTGGTCAACTTGCTCGACTTGACAGTCAAAACAGCGTTCAACCACGGTCTGGATGCTTTCACCGCCAGCGTTTTCAGCTTGCGCGGCAAATCATGTGCTTCTGGCCGGGGAATCACTGGGTACCAGACGACGTACGTCCCCGTTGCAAAGCGCTTGACGGCATCTGCCATGCAGGCGCTGACGCGGGCGTAGTCGCTTTTCATTTCGTAACTCGGGTCACAAAACACCATGGCGCGGCGTGATGGCGGTGGTAAAAAGGTTTTCAGGGACTCAAAACCGTCTTCGCGGGCCACACTCACCTGCCGGCCTGCGCCCAGTTGCGCAATGTTGCCAGACAGCGACTTGAAGTCAGTCGGGTGCAATTCAAACAGCTTGAGCTTGTCGCGGCCTTCAAGGAACTGCTGGGTGATGAAGGGGGAGCCGGGGTAGATTTTGAGCTGGCTGACATCGCTGTTCTCGGCAAACTTCGGGTTCAGGCCGCGCAGAACATCGACGTAGTCTTGCAGGGCAGGGCAGAAGTCGTGTGGCGCGAGTGTCTTGGATGCTCCTTTTTTAGGAGCTGCCAGCCCATGTATTTGTTGGCCTGGAGGCGTATTTAATGCCTGAAAAAGCCTGAAAACGCCGTCTTTTGCCTCGCCACTGGTCTCGGTATAGTCGCCGTCGAGCCGGTACAGGCCGGCACCCGCGTGGGTGTCGATGACACTCAGGGCGGCGTCTTTGCCGCACAGGTACTTGCACAGCGCAATCAGCGTGGTGTGTTTGAGGACGTCGGCATGGTTGCCGGCGTGAAAGGCGTGACGGTAAGAGAACATCGTGCCATTTTCGCCTCTAAACCGCTTGTACAGGCATCCTATCTGTCAGCAGTAAATAGAACTGTCCGTTTTTAGAGCAAATAGATTGTCCGCTTTTTCTATTTTGTTTGCGATGACTGCAAAGCTGCGTAGGGCGTAGCCCGAAGCGGCTTTGCAGCCATCGCGCGGATTTATCGGCTGATCCTCAAGCGGCCAGCAACTGATCCTCCC
>JBKCGU010000145.1:0-22173 GCA_046303055.1 Polaromonas sp. | reverse complement strand
AGAGTAGGGTCATGAAAACAAAATCAGTCACTCCTTTCGTTTTGCATGTGCCCGTCGCAGGCGGGCGCATAGCGCCGTCACCCAAGAGGCCAAAGCCAGCGAAGCGCAAAACCTGAGTGTTCATGCGGTCTGTGAGTTGTTTACCAGCGGTCAACTGCTTTTTACAGGTTTAAACAGAAAGCGGCAAAGCTGGCTGCGGCTTTACCGGCACCCGCGCGCACTTGCCAGGCGACCAGCTGATTTCCCGCTGCATTTAAACCTGCCATGCGCCGCTGCTGATAGGTGAGGATGCCAGTGACATCAACCGCCTGTGGCACACGCTGGCACGCAACCGGGCTTTGAAGTGGGTTGGCCGTTCAGGCATCACCACGCTGGCGCATGCGGCCATTGACGTGGCGCTGGCCATTGACGGCAACGGAAAATGGAGCCTGGCAACTTGCCAGCGCTTTTGCCGCGCCGTTGAAGCGTTTGATATGTGCTGGTTGGAAGAGCCATTGTGGTACGACCACGTCAAAGGCCACGCCCAGCTCGCGCCACATCTATCCCCGTGGCCTTGGGTGAGCAGCTGCACACCACCGATGCGCCTACCGAATTTTTCGCGCAGCAGGCCATCGCCTGGGTCCAGCCTGATGTCACGCGCATGTCGCCTGGGAAACAAAAACGCATACCATCCGAGTAACTGCGCTTGACTCAGAGGCTGCTGGTATTTGATGACCGCGGCTTGAATCACGTCCAGCTGGGACATCAAAAAGATTACCAAACCTCACCATGGGTAGATACACCAACGCAAACATGAGTTGAGCCAGCAAAAAGTAGCCCAAAGTTGTTCTTTGGAAACTACTTTGCAACCCGATCAGCGTTGAAATCCGCCACCGGAGTTACCTCGGCCACCACCGCCCGATCGCGCGCCACCACCCCAGTTACCGGCTCCTCCGCTGCGATTGCCACCGCCGCCGCCACCACGATTGCCGCCTCGGCCGCCACCACCACCGCCGCGCGTGGGCAGGCCGGATGAGGGGAATCCGGCTGATACATGGCTGGTCGGTTGACGTTCGTCGAAGTCGTTGCGCTGCTCGCCCATGTCAACACGGGGGCCGCGTGGGTCCTGGCGCTGCACTTCATCACGCGGCTGGCGTGGTTGGTCGTCTCTTGGCGGGCGCGGCGCTTGTGGCCTGCGCTGATCGCCCCGTGGTGGGCCACCGCTGTTGCCGTAACCCGAGTTTTGCCTTGGCTGGCCCGGGTTGGGTGTGCGTGGGCCACGGCCATAGTTGCCACCACCACCGGCGTTTTCCCGGTTATCACCACCGCCTTCGGCAGGCGCACGACCCCGGCCACCGGCAGAATTGCCGCCTCGTCCGCCACCAGCGCCCGGGTTGCCTCGGGCTGGCTGGCCTGCGCGGGTGTCACGGATGCGCGACATCATCTCGCTGCGTGCTGCCTTGGCCGCAGCCTGCATCACGTCTCGGCTTGGCGGTTTGCCCAGGCCGCCCCAAATGGTCTGGCGGCCCATGGCCAGCGGCTCGGCGCGCTCGTCTGGGTCCGCTTCAAAGCCTGGCACTTTCACAACTTCAATGTTCTGCTTTGTAAAGCGCTCAATGTCCTGCATGAAGCCTTCTTCATCCAGGCACACCAAACTCACGGCTTCACCACTGTTGCCGGCGCGGCCCGTGCGGCCAATCCGGTGCACGTAGTCTTCGCTGACGTTCGGAATCTCGTAGTTCACCACGTGCGGCAGCTCGTCAATGTCAATGCCGCGTGCTGCAATATCTGTAGCAACCAACGCACGTATCGTGCCGTCTTTAAAGCCGTGCAGCGCCTGGGTACGAGCGGTTTGGCTCTTGTTGCCGTGCAGGGCCAAGGCCTCAATGCCGTTTTTGGTCAGGTGCTCGGCTACGTTGTTGGCGCCAAACTTGGTACGCGTGAAGACCAGCACCTGGCTCCATTTGTGCTCGTTGATGATGTGCGTCAGCAGCGCTTTCTTTTTCGTGCGGCCCACTGGGTGAATGGTTTGCGTGATGCGCTGGACCGTGGTGTTGCGCGGCGTGACCTGGATGTGCAGCGGGTCTCGCAGCAGGCCGTTGGCCAGGTCGCGAATGTCATCGCTGAAGGTGGCCGAGAACAGCAGCACCTGCTTTTGTTTGGGCACCAGGGCCAGCACTTTTTTGATGTCATGGATAAAGCCCATATCCAGCATGCGGTCGGCTTCGTCCAGCACCAGCATCTGCACCTGGCCCAGGTCCAGCGTGCCCTGACCGGCATGGTCCAGCAGGCGGCCGGGGGTGGCGACCAGAATGTCAACACCGCGGCGCAACTTTTCAATTTGCGCGCCCATGCCAACGCCGCCAAACATCACCATCGATGTCAGCTCCAGATATTTGCCGTACAGACGTACGCTTTCTTCAACCTGCGCAGCCAATTCGCGGGTCGGCGTCATGATCAGGCAGCGCACGGCATTGACGCCACGGCGGTTCGTCAGTCTAGGCTCGGTGCTCAGGCGTTGCAGCATGGGCAGCACAAAGGCCGCTGTTTTTCCCGTGCCGGTTTGCGCACCGCCCAGCAAGTCACCACCGGCCAAAACAGCGGGAATGGCTTGTGCCTGGATGGGAGTGGGGGTGTCGTAGCCTTGCTCAAGCACGGCTTTCAGAATGGCCGGGGCCAAATTCAATTCTTCAAAGGTCATGGTATTGCGCGTCAAAGCGCTTTTGATCGGCCTGTTGGGCGCTCTGTTTCAAGAGCAACCCGCCAGTGATAGGCAGATGGGGTCAAAAAATCGGGCCAGAAAACTTGTGCGGGATGTCTGGAATAACAAACCCGAAAAGTGCCCAAGTGTTGCGAGTAACTGAAGCCTGCAACCGAAAGATTGTCTCACGGAACGATAATAGAGGGTTATGAGCAAAAACGGGCGATCAAACGCCCGCCGTCCAAGCCCCGCTTTTTTACACTTTTAAAGACGATTACAAATGGCCCAGTACGTATTTACCATGAACAAGGTTGGCAAAATTGTGCCGCCCAAACGCCACATTCTGAAAGACGTTTCGCTCAGCTTCTTTCCTGGTGCCAAGATCGGCATGCTGGGCTTGAACGGCTCTGGCAAGTCGACGCTGCTCAAGATCATGGCGGGTATTGACAAGGAAATCGAAGGCGAAGCCAC
Organism: Polaromonas sp.; assembly: GCA_046303055.1. Taxonomy (GTDB): domain Bacteria; phylum Pseudomonadota; class Gammaproteobacteria; order Burkholderiales; family Burkholderiaceae_C; genus Polaromonas. Next base: position 19,022 of record JBKCGU010000145.1, on the reverse strand, counting down.
CCCGATGCCGGGCCTGAACATCGGCTACCTGCCGCAAGAACCCAAGCTGAACGACGAGCACACCGTGCGTGAAAGCGTCGAGGACGGCATGGGTGCGGTGTTTGCTGCCAAAGGTTTGCTGGAAGCCGTGTACACCGCTTATGGCGAACCCGACGCCGACTTTGATGCGCTGGCCGCCGAGCAAGCCAGGCTTGAAGCCATCATTGCCACCGCAGGCACCGATTCTGAACACCAGCTGGAAATTGCTGCCGACGCTTTGCGTCTGCCGCCATGGGACGCCAAAATCGGCCTGCTGTCGGGTGGTGAAAAGCGCCGTGTGGCACTGTGCCGCCTGCTGCTGAGCAAGCCTGACATGTTGCTGCTTGACGAACCCACCAACCACTTGGACGCTGAATCAGTCGATTGGCTGGAGCAGTTTTTACAGCGCTTTAGCGGCACCGTGGTGGCTATTACCCACGACCGCTACTTTCTGGACAACGCAGCAGAGTGGATTCTGGAACTCGACCGTGGCCACGGCATCCCGTGGAAAGGCAATTACAGCAGCTGGCTCGACCAAAAGGGCGAACGCCTGGCGCAAGAGCAAAAGGGCGAAGAAGCCCGAGCCAAGGCCCTGAAAAAAGAGCTGGAATGGTCACGTCAAAACCCGAAAGCGCGCCAAGCCAAGAGCAAGTCCCGCCTGGCACGGTTTGAGGAACTCAGCGATTTTGAATACCAAAAGCGTGTTGAAACCAACGAAATTTTCATCCCGGTGGCCGAGCGTCTGGGTGCCCAGGTCATTGAATTTAAAAACGTCACCAAATCATTCGGCGACCGGGTGCTGATTGATGATTTGAGCTTTACCGTGCCAGCAGGCGCGATTGTCGGCATCATCGGCCCGAACGGTGCCGGCAAGTCAACGCTCTTCAAGCTCATCGCTGGCAAAGAGTTGCCAGACAGCGGCGAAGTCATCAAGGGCTCGACCGTGCGCATGGCCTTCGTTGACCAGAACCGTGACGATTTGGCGAATGAAAAGACGGTGTGGGAAGACATCTCGGGCGGTTTGGATATTTTGAATGTCGGCAAGTTTCAGATGCCTAGCCGTGCGTATGCAGGCCGCTTCAACTTCAACGGCGGTGACCAGCAAAAGCGCGTCGGCACCCTGTCAGGTGGCGAGCGCGGGCGCTTGCACCTGGCTAAAACACTGATTGCCGGCGGCAATGTGCTGATGCTTGACGAGCCATCAAACGACCTGGACGTTGAAACCCTGCGCGCGCTCGAAGATGCGCTGCTGGAGTTTGCCGGTTCGGTGATGGTCATCAGTCACGACCGATGGTTTCTTGACCGCATTGCCACGCACATTCTGGCGGCAGAAGGCGATAGCCAGTGGACGTTCTTTGATGGCAACTATCAGGAATATGAGGCGGACAAGAAGAAGCGACTCGGTGAAGAGGGCGCAAAACCAAAGCGCATGCGCTACAAAGCCCTGAAATAGCCTGGTGCCCAATGACTGACGACGAAGTTCTCGAAAAAACGAGGCACTGGTTAGAGGCCGCCGTGATTGGCCTGAACCTTTGCCCATTTGCCAAGGCCGTCTACGTCAAAAATCAGGTGCGCCTCGTCGTCAGCAAGGCACGTCACGCCGATGACTTGTTGCAAGAACTGGACCGTGAGCTTGACCTGCTGGTGGCCACACCCGCCAGCGAGATTGACACCACGCTGCTGATTCACCCCACGCTGTTTGAAGACTTTTTGGACTTCAATGACTTTCTTGAAGTAGCCGAAGGCGTGGTCGATGAGCACGAGCTGGAAGGTGTGATCCAGCTGGCCAGCTTTCACCCGCAGTTCCAGTTTGACGGCACCGAGCTTGACGAGATCAGCAACTACACCAACCGTGCGCCGTTTGCCATATTGCATTTGCTGCGTGAGGGCAGTGTTGAACGTGCGGTTGAGGCTTTCCCTCAAGCCGATGCGATTTTTGAAGTGAATATTGCCACGCTTGAAAAGCTCGGTCATGCAGGCTGGAAATCGCTAGGGCTTTAAGCTGAGCCCAAAACCTCAGCTTCTGAACGCCTGAGCAGTGTTTTCAGCAGGGGTGGTTCAAAATGCCGCTGTACAGTGATCGCATAAAAGTTTTCATACAGCTGCGGCACCACGCAATACTCTTGGAGTTTGCCGCTGCGCAGCTCGTCTTGCACCACCACCGTTGGCAACAGTGCCACATTGCCTGAGTCACGCGCCAGCAGTCGCAGCATGGCCATGTCGTCGACCTCAGCCAGCACCTGATAGCGCAGCCCGAGTTGCTCGCACAGCACATCAAAACCCGCGCGAATATCGCTGTCACGCCCCGGCAACAGCAAGGGCTGTTCAGTGAGCTCTTCAGGAAAGCGAAACGCTTTTGACTTGCTGCGGGGCTTGCCCACCAAGCTCACGGGTTGGCGTGCAACGCGTCTGCAGCGCCAAGGGTGTTGGCTGTCCGCGTGGACTTTTCGGTTTGACAGCACCACATCAAGCCGATGTACCGCCAGCAGGGTCAGCAATTCGTCCAGGCTTGCCGACTGGATCACCAGTTCAATGTCGTCGCGTTTGATCAGGGGCTTGACAAAGTTCTCCTGGAAGTTGCGCGACAAAGTGGCCACGCCACCGATACGCAGTATCTGCCGCATCTGCCGCTGGCCGTCACGCAGCAGGGCGGTCAGCTCATTGCCGGTTTCAAAAATGGTGTCGGCATAGGTCAGCGCTACGCGTCCGGCTTCTGTCAGTTGTAATGCGCGGCCTTCGCGGCTGAACAGTGCCTGGCCCAGCTGGTCTTCAAGTTGCTTGATTTGAGTCGAAAGCGCTGACTGAGACACATGCAGTTGCGCGGCGGTGCGGGTCAGGTTGCCGTCTTTGGCCACGGCCCAAAAGTAATGCAGATGATGGTAGTTGAGTCGCGCCATGCTGGTTTATACATCTTTAAAAAAGAACGTTTTATAGATTTATATGAATTTTACAGAATTAATGTAAATCGGCATAGTTGCGCTACTGGATGAATAAGGAGCGTATTTTGCTTGCATCACTTGAATACCTTGAGCCTCTGCGAATCACTTTGCTGTTGGCTGTTCCGTTGCTTTATGTGTTGGCATCTTGCCTTGCAAACTGGCGTGTTGCGCGCGCCTGTACAGCGTTGGCGGTCGGCGTTTCGGCTGCTTCGCTGGCCTTGTTGGCAGGGGGCGGGGCTTTGATTGGCTATAGTCTGCGCGCAGATGCGTTAGGCTGTATCGTGCTGCTGTTGGTGACGTTCATTGGTTGGGTCATCGCCCGGTATTCACAAACCTACATGGGCGGTGATGCGAGTCAGGCGCGCTATGTCCGCTGGCTGATGGCCACTTTGGCGGCTGTCAGTGGCGTGGTGGTCACCAACAACCTGGCCGTCTTGGCGCTTAGCTGGTTGGCTACTTCCCTGTGCCTGCATCAATTGCTGATGTTTTTCAGTCACAGGCCAGCGGCCGTGATAGCTGCGCATAAAAAGTTTTTGGCGAGTCGGCTCGGTGATCTGTGCTTGTTTGCTGGTGCCGCATTGATAGCGACAAGTCTGGGCAGCCTGGAGATAGATCAAGTCATCCAAAAAGCGCAGACGTTATCGGTCTACCCGATTGCGCTCAAAGCTGCGGTGTTTTTAATCGTCATCAGCGCACTGCTCAAGTGCGCGCAACTGCCAGTGCATGGCTGGCTGATTCAGGTGATGGAGGCGCCTACGCCGGTGTCAGCCTTGCTGCACGCGGGCATTGTCAATTTGGGCGGTTTTCTGCTGATTCGCTTGAGCCCGTTGGTCAGTGAGGTCGGGGGTGCGCAAACCCTGCTGGTGGTGGTGGGCAGCCTGACAGCGGCATTGGCGGCGCTGGTGATGATGACGCGGATCAGCGTAAAGGTGATGCTGGCCTGGTCGACCTGCGCGCAAATGGGTTTCATGTTGATGCAATGCGGCCTGGGTGCTTACGACCTGGCGCTGCTCCATCTGGTCGCGCATTCACTCTACAAGGCGCATGCATTTCTGGCTGCCGGTGGTGCGGTGGAACAAGCGCGGCTCAAAGCCATGACAGTACTGCAACCGGACCCAAGCTTGTCCATGCTGGCGGTGGGTGCTGTCAGTGGCCTGGTCATGGTGGCTGCCTCTGGCATGGTGTGGGGCATGGCACTTGAGCCGTTGACGGCGATGTGGGTGTTGGCTGCTATCGTGTCATTGGCGATTGCGCCCTTGCTCACAGCTCAGGCCTTAAAGCTTGGCGGGCTGTGGCCGCTGGGCATGATGCTGGGCGCGTTTGGTGTGGCGTTTGCCTATTTCGGTCTGCACCATGTGTTTGGCTGGTTTGTGGATGTGCCTAAATCCATTCACGCCAATATGTTTGATCTGCTCTGGGTCATGGTGTGCTTCACGCTGCTGTTCGTCATGCAGTGCTTGATACGCGCACGACCACACGGCGCAGTCGCCAGCCGTTTTTACCCCTGGTTCTACGCCGGGCTGTACCTGGACGAATGGTTCACCCGCACGACCTTTCGCGTTTGGCCTGTCAAGCTATCAATTGCCAGACCTATTGCTCGTACCGGAGTTTCAAAATGATTGCTATTGCTGAAAAAACCGTCACGCCAACACTTGATTTTGCGCAGCTTGAGCCCGGCGTGACGCAGGCCTGCCAGCGCATTGCGCCCACCTGGCCGCTGGACCAGTTGATTGCCGTCAACCCCTACTGGGGCTTTGTCGAGCAGCCAATTGCGCAGGCTGCCAAGCAGCTGGCTCAGCTGTCTGGCGCACCGCTGGTCATGCCGCGTTCTTTTTACCGGGCGCAATGGCAGGCCGGGCGCTTGACGCAAGCGCATTTGCAAAGCGCCATCGATGCTGCTCAGGCTGATTGCAAGGTCGAGGACCTGATTGAGCGTCTGGGCACTGAAAACAACGTCGTGCAGCCTCAGTTCCTGGTCACCACGCTTGCTGACAGCCAGCGCGACCTGAGCCATGGCATGGCTTGGGTTGACTTTGTCACGCACCAGATCAGCCAGCATTGCGCGGCGTATTTTGATGTGAACCAGGCTGCATGGAACCCCGAGCGTGTGGGTCTGTATGCCAGCTGGGCCAGCCAGCTGGCCAAAGACCACAGCACGGCCTTGCTGATGGGCTACACCGGGATCAGGCAACAAGCCGCCCGCTTGCCCCGCGATCCGCGCCAGCTGATTGCCGAGGCCACACATGCACTTGGTTTGAAGCTCGGGCAATGCGCTGACTACTACACCGCACTGCTGATGAGCATCAACGGCTGGGCCTCATGGTGCGCCTACGAGCGCTGGCAGGCGCGGCTGGGTTCGGTGCCAGGCAAGACCGATGATGACGACATCATTGAGCTGCTCGCGATGAGGCTGGGCTGGGAATGGCTGCTGCTGCAAGACCCGGGCAAGCCGCAGCTTGCTCATCAATGGATAGCTGTTCGCCCTCGTATTTATTGGTCTGCCGGCGCATTTGATACCAAAAACAGGCATGATTGGCTGTTTCAGGATGCTTTGGAGCGCGTTTACCAGCAGCCCTTGGTGCGTGGCTTGTGCCAAAGCCAGGTGAGTGCTCCGGGCGGTTCTGTAACGCCGACTGTACAAGCCATTTTTTGCATTGACGTGCGCTCTGAAGTCTTTCGCCGTGCGCTGGAGGCCAGCGGCCCCACCGTTCAAACGCGCGGCTTTGCCGGGTTTTTTGGCTTGGCTGTATCGTACTCACCCATCGGCACGGCCATGACGCGGCCACAACTGCCAGGCCTGCTTGCGCCGAGCCGCTCGGTCACCGACGAATGGGACGACCGTGAAGCCCTGTCTCTCGGCCAGGCCATTGCCGGACGGCGCAGGCAGGATTTGCAGTGGCGCAGCACCTGGCAAAGCTTTCGCAGCGCGGCCAGTAGCGGGTTCAGCTTTGTAGAGAGTTGCGGTTTGCTCTATGCAGGCAAGCTGCTCACAAACACAATTCCCAACAGCACCAAGGCGCGCACGGTTGAACAAACTGGTTTGTCGGCCGACGAGGCCAGTGCCAGCCGTCCGCGATTGCAAAACATGCCCGGCGCAACACCGCAGGCTGAACTGCAATCGCGAGCAGACCTGGCGACTGGCATTTTGGGGGCAATGGGGCTAACAAAGAACTTCGCCCGTATCGTGCTGCTGGCAGGCCACGGTAGCCAGACGGCCAACAACCCGCACGCGGCAGGGCTGGACTGTGGCGCCTGCGGCGGCCAGACGGGAGAGGTCAATGCGCGGGCACTGGCTGCACTGCTCAACGATGCAGCCGTGCGCGCTGCGCTGGCCGAAAAAGACAATCACATCCCAGACACCACCTGGTTTTTGAGCGGCTTGCACAACACCACAACGGACGAGCTGACGCTGTTTGACACGGACTTGATGCCCGCCAGCCATGCCAGTGACTTGCTGCAATTGCAGATCACTTTGGCCCGGGCCGCAGAGTGTGCACGGGCTGAGCGCGCGCCCAGGCTCGGTCTGGCGCACCTGTCCCAGGATGTTGAAACGCTCAAGAAAACCATCAAGGCCCGAGCCAATGACTGGGCGCAGGTGCGACCTGAATGGGGCCTTGCCAACAATGCCGCTTTCATCGTCGCGCCGCGTGCGCGCAGCCAGCATTTGAACCATGAGGGACGGGCATTTTTGCATGACTACGGCTGGCAAAGTGATGCTGGTTTTGGCGTGCTCGAACTGATCATGACGGCACCCATGATCGTCACCCACTGGATCAACATGCAGTATTACGCCAGTGTGGTGGACAACACCCGATACGGCAGCGGCAACAAGGTGCTGCACAACGTGGTGGGACTCAAGTTGGGGGTGTTTGAAGGCAATGGTGGTGATTTGCGAATTGGTTTGCCCATGCAGTCGCTGCACGATGGCCAGCAGTGGCAACACACACCACTACGTCTGAGTGTCTTTATCGAAGCGCCGCAAACTGCGATTGACAGCATCCTGGCCAAACACCCTGTGGTGCGGCAACTGGTCGAAAACCAGTGGCTGCACTTGTTTCAGATCGATGTAGACGCTACGCAATCTGACTCACACTGTGCTGTTCATCGTAGGACAAGCTTTGGCTGGAAACCAGAAAATTGACGACAGACAACATCAGTCTGTCGACCGGTTAAAAAATGATAAAAAAGTTCACTATGTCCCGCAGATAAGCGAGTTGCTCTCTGACATTGCAAAACCCTGAAAGAGCGCAAATTGGTTGCTCTCACAGCAACCATCCAATTTTGATATCTAGCAAGGACGCTTCACCATGACCAGCAGGCCAATCTTCAGAAGATCACGTGTTGTATTGATAACCATCGCGCTGGGCACGGTGTTGTCCACAGCCATTGCCCAGCCTGTCTTGCCATTGCCCACCGATGTCGTCAGGCCCATGCCCGCTGACATCGTCAAGCCCATGCCGAAGATGGACGTGAAGCAAGGCGTGGATTTAAAGCAGGGCATGGACATAAAACCCATGATGATGGCTGTGCATGACAAGCTCTCGGCCATGAAGCCGAGCGGCGACACCGATGTGGACTTCGCCATGATGATGCGGGTTCATCACCAGGCAGCGATCATGATGGCTGAAGCAGAACTGCAAAATGGAAAAGACCCTCAAATGCGTGTGATGGCCAAAGACATCATCCGCGCCCAGAAAAAAGAGGTGGCTACTTTTGACAGGTTTCTTGCCAAGACCGGCAAGTAGTGGGGCTACTTTGCCATTCGGATGTCTGTGACAACGATGGCGCCGCCAGCTTGCTCGGCCTTGAACTTGACCTTGTCACCCGCTTTGAGATTGTCCAGCATGGCAGCATCTTTTATGCCGAAGACCATGGTCATGCCCGGCATATCCAGATTTCTGATCGCCCCGTGTTTAAGTGTGATTTTTTTGTTTTCCTTGTCGACCTTGCGCACTTCGCCTTCTGCCATGTCGACTGCCGCAGCCGTTGGCATGGTTTTTTTGGCGTCGTCTTTTGCCATTGGCGCGCCTGCGTGTGATGCAGCGAACGACGCAACGCTTGCCGTGATCAAGCCAGTCAAAATCAACATCAGTTTAAAGTTTTTCATGGTTTTCTTTCAAAGTTGACGATGGTGAAAACATGACAACAGCCAGGAGTTATCGCGAGGCCAGCACGGTAATTTTTCCGACCATACCGGCTCGGTAGTGGCCAGCAATCAGGCAGGCAAACTCAAATTCGCCTGGGCGGTTAAATGTCCAGATCAGGTTTTGTGACTTGCCCGCCGCGACGTGCGCCATGTAGGGCTCGTCATGCGCCATGGTCGGAAACCTCGCCATCATTGCGGCATGTTCGTCTAGTTCTTTCTTGGTGCCAATCACCATTTCATGCAACTGCTTGCCTTGGTTTTTAACCACAAAACGTATCGTGTCGCCCTGTTTGACCTCGAGCTTGTCGGGTGTGAAGCGCATGTTGTCGCCCATGGTGAGCGTGATCGTTCGCTGGACGGACTTGGCGTCGCCGGCAATGCCCCAGTCTTTCTGTTCTTTGGCCGCGGCACTGCTGGTCGTCTTATGAGGCGTATTTTCATGAGCAAAAGAGGCTGTAGACCAATAAATACAAAGGCTTACAGCTATTAATTTAAGAGTAAACAACGTCTTCATACAGGGTGTCCGATAAGTATTGAGAGTAAAACAATCAGTGCTTCATGCCGCTGTGCGCATCTTTGCCGCCCATCACGGGCTTTCTGATTTGCACTTCGACCTCTTTGGCCGGCATATTTTGCGCTTTCATGGACTGGCCGCCTTCAGAAGCAAAACGCGCCGGGTTGGGCAATGAACCTGTCCACTCGTAGGCGACTGTGCCTGGGGGGTGCTTGTACCAGCCGGGGTCTTTGTAGTCGCCAGGTTTTTGGTCCTTGCGCACCTTGAGCATGCTGAACATGCCACCCATCTCGACGCTGCCAAACGGTCCTTCGCCCGTCATCATTTTGGCGGTGTTGTCGGGCAGGGGCATGTCCATCTCAGCCATGTCGGCCATGCCGCGCTCGCCCATCACCATGTAGTCAGGGATGACGCGGTTGATCTTGTTGACAATTTCGCGGTGGTCAACGCCGATCAAGGTGGGCACATCGTGGCCCATAGCGTTCATGGTGTGGTGGCTCTTGTGGCAATGAAAAGCCCAGTCGCCTTCTTCATCGGCCATAAATTCGATTTGCCGCATCTGGCCTACGGCCACGTCAGTGGTGACTTCAGGCCAGCGTCCGGTTTTGGGTGTGGGCCCGCCGTCGGTACCCGTCACGGTAAATTCGTGACCGTGAATGTGAATCGGGTGGTTTGTCATGGTCAGGTTGCCGAAACGGATACGCACCTTGTCATTTTTACGCACCACCAGCGGGTCAATGCCAGGAAAGACGCGGCTGTTCCAGCTCCAGATGTTGAAGTCCAGCATGGTCATGATTTTGGGTGTGTAGGCACCGGGGTCAATGTCGTATGCGTTGAGCAGAAACACAAAGTCGCGGTCGACTTCGTCAATCAGCGGGTGTTTGGCTTTGGGGTGGGTGATCCAGAAACCCATCATGCCCATGGCCATTTGTGTCATCTCATCGGCGTGCGGGTGGTACATGAAGGTACCGGGGCGGCGCGCCACAAACTCATAAACAAAGGTCTTACCCACGGGAATGGCGGGTTGGTTCAAACCAGACACGCCGTCCATGCCGTTGGGCAGGCGCTGGCCGTGCCAGTGCACGCTGGTATGTTCGGGCAGTTTGTTGGTCACAAATATCCGAACGCGGTCGCCTTCGACCACTTCAATCGTCGGGCCAGGCGACTGACCGTTGTAGCCCCACAAGTGACCCTTAAACCCTGGCGCCAGCTCGCGAACGACAGGCTCGGCGACCAAATGGAATTCTTTGACGCCGTTGTTCATGCGCCAGGGAAGGGTCCAGCCATTCAGTGTCACGACCGGGTTGTAGGGCCGGCCGGTGTTGGGTACCAGCGGCGCCATGGTGTCGGGCTTGGTCTGCATGACAGGCTCGGGCAGGGCGGCCATCGCCACGCGGCTGACTGCCGCTGCGCTGACAGCGGCGGTTATCACGCCCGCGTTGGCTAAAAAATTTCTTCTGTTGTTCATGCTGTGACCTTGGTGGGTTTAATGGGCAGGCGCTTGCATGCCAGCGGCGGCAGGGGCGGTCATCATCATGGCGGTGGGTTTGCCTGTCATGGATGCGCTGAGCGCCGCATCGGCCAGCCAGAACTGCTGATAAGCGTTGATGGCGGTCACCACGCTGCTGATCTGGTCGCGTGTGTCGGCCAGCAGTTCAAACACGCCAATCAGCATACCGTTGTAGCGCAGCAGGTTTTCTTCAGCCATTATCTTGCGCAGGGGAACCACCTCGTCGCGGTAGTGGCGGGCCACGTTGTAGGCCGTGCGATAGGCCGAATAGCTTTCCCGCAGCTGTGATGTGGCGCTGCGCACCGTGCCTTCGTAGCGATTGGCGGCCGCCAGTGACCGGGCATTCATCGCATCGCGTCTGGCATTGCCCCAGTCAAAAACAGGCAGCCTGATGCCCAGCTCATAGCCGCGTTTGGCGAAGGCTCGGCCTGCGCCGCTGCCATTGTCAAACGTGGTGCTTCGGTTCAGGTCCAGCTCAACATCGACCAGGCTGGTCAACAGGTTCAAGCCCTGGGTTTTACCCGCAAGATCGAGCTGTGCGCGTGCCATCTGCACGTCCAGGCGCTGCTCGGCAGCTGTGCTGCTCACCAAACTTGCCGATCGCGCGTCTTGGGGCAGGTCGGGCAGTCTGTCGGGCAACTTCATTTGTGCTGCCTGCCCATCGGTCAAACCCAGCTGCCGCACCAAGTCTTCCCGTGATGCCAGCGCAGCGTGTTGTGCCGACGCCAGCCGGCCTGTGCTGTCCGCGTAAAAAACCTGTTGCCGCGCGCGTTGCAGTTTGTTGAAGTTACCGACCTGCTGCATCCGCCTGGCCAGCTCGGCGCTGGCTTCGGCGGTGCTGTTGATTTGATCCGCGTATTGCAGCATTTGGCTGGCTGCGACGGCGCGAACCCAGGCCTGGCGCACCTGCGTCACCTGATCTATCACGCTGGCAGTCAGCTGAACTTGGGCGAGCGCTAACTGGGTTTGCGCAATGGCCTGCCTGCGCGGCAGCGTGAGCAAGTCGAGCAAGCCAAACGACAGAATTCGTCCAAGCTCCAACTCGTCCTTGAAAGTCAGGCGTTCAAATCTGAAGATCGGGTTGGCGATGCGCCCCGCCTGGTTGGCGGCAGACATGTTGGCCCAGCTTTGTGCCAGCAGGGTTTGCACTGCTGGGCTGTTGCTAAGAGCCAGTTGCACCGCGTCGTCAGAGTTGAGCGGTTTTTCCAGCAACTCGCCCGCCAGCTTGGCTCTAGCAGCGGTTTGCTCAGAATTGCGGCTGAGCTCTATCTTGCCACCTGTGAAGCTGCTGGTATCCCGATTGGTATCGCTAATGGCTTGATCAAAATTGACCGATGCGCAGCCGGTGAGCGTCAGGATGAACGCCGCACAGATAGCCGTCTTGACGGGTGTTTTCATGGGGCGACTTTCGTGGCTGGTTGGGTTTGTGGTTGCGATGGGCGTGTCGATGTGTCATCGCTGCTCTGTGCTTGCCTGGCATATTCACGCCAGCCGCCGATGCGTGCCACGTTCTCGTTCGCTGCCTTCCAGTTCGCCACGGCATCGTCTGTGTAGGGGCGATAGCCGTCAAACGCAGATTTGATTGGCGCGGGCGCTGATGGTTTGGCGATGCTGGGAGGCTCTGCTACTTGCGTTGCTATTTGCGCGTGCGGCGCGCTGGCCAGCACCATGCAGGTAACAAAGGCGGCTAAAAAATGGCGGGTGAGTCGAATACGTAAAACCATGAACATCTCCTGAAACAATCTCAATAGTCTGCTGTCAGCCTGTCCAGGCATTCATCAGAAAAGGAAAGTACAGACCCAGCTTGGGCCTGCGGTTCAGGAAATCGGTGGTTTTTGGGTCAGCGCTGCCGCTGCGCTGGTAAAGGCGGCGCCCGGAGTTGGGGGCAGCGGGGGTGAGGCGAAAACGTTTGTAACGACAACTGGTGATGGGGACAAGGCAACGGTGTGGCACGCTTGGCAGGCTTGGCAGGCTTGGCAAGTCCCGGCGTGATCGTTGGCAGCATTGTCATGAGCGTCTGAATGACTGGCCATTTGACCATGGCAATCAGGAATGGCCTGAGCCGACTCAGACCCCGGGTGTTGATGGTCAAAAGTGGCTGTAGCCTTTATTTGATGGTTGCGAGCAGCTCCTGATTCAATAGCGACTGCTGCGCTCGCCATCTGCGTTGCCATCGCGTCACCAGCCCAGCCGCGCAAGGGCAGCAGGAGGATCATGAGGGCAAGAACCAGATGGCGCATGCGTGAATGATCGTTCGCTGCGGAAAAAGTTCAGTCCGCGTGCAGTTCAATCCGTGTGCCTGAGCTCGCTTCGGGCCTGTTTGACCACCGACACGCCGCCGCTCAGTGCCAGCACAGCCATCCCCACGGCCACCAGCAGATCAGGCCAGGCGCTGCTGGTACCCAGCACACCCAGCGCTGCCAGCATGACGGCGATGTTGCCGATCGCGTCGTTGCGGGAGCACAGCCAGACGCTGCGCATATTGGCATCGCCCTCGCGGTAGGCATACAGCATGGCGGCGACCGTCACGTTGGCGATCAGCGCCAGCAGGCCAATGCTGCCCATGGCGAAGGCTTCAGGCGTGCCGCCCTGACCGAACATCCAGGCCGCCCGCCCAAGAACAACCAGCCCGAAGGCGACCATGCAAGCGCCCTTGAGCAGCGCAGCCCTGGCCCGCAGCGCCAGTCCGGCAGACAGCACGGCCAGCGACACGCCATAGTTGGCTGCATCGCCAAAAAAATCAATCGCATCCGCCAGCAAAGAAACGGAGCCTGACTTGAAACCCGCGCCAACTTCAATGCCGAACATCGCCAGGTTGATGATGAGCGCCGCCCACAACGTCTTGCGGTAGCGCGGGCTGCGGGCGCGTTGGTCATCCGGCTCATGAGTGTGGTCGCAATGTGTTGACATATCTTCTTTCATTGTCAATCGATAGCATGTTTGGAAACTTTAAACCCACTTGAAGGCCATGCGCCGTGAAAATGACATTTTTAAGTGCCGGCAACATCGGGCTGTGGTCGGCGCTGGCATCTGCCTTTTTGTTTTGTGCAGGCACACCGCTGGCCAAAAGCCCTTTGGGCCAGGTCAGCCCGTGCTCTTGAGGTTTGGGCTTTCTGGCATGCCGGCAAGCCATGCCTCGTTACTGCTGAACGCTGAGATGCACGAGCACGCCCACACATGACGAGCACCACCGCCACCCGCATTAATTGCGTGCACGGTCAAATGGCAAAGTCAGCAAAGCCGCCAGTGCAAAGGGGGCGCCTACCCAGCCCAGCTGGGCCAGGCCCACACTGTCGATGAGTGCGCCACTGACAACCGAGCCGAGCGCCGTGCCCAGGTAAAGCATCGAGCTGTTCAGGCTGATCAACAAAGGAGCCTGGGCAGGGGACAGATGAACCAGGCGGCCTTGCTGCGGGGCAGTCAACCCAAAACCTGCCAGACCCCACACCACCAGCGCCGCGATGGTGGCCGTCAGATAGCCCTGCGTCAGAGGCAGCATGCACATCATGAGGAACAGCACCACGAGTTGGACGGCGATGGTCTGCAGCGAGCTAAACCGATCGGTGGCCCAGCCACCTAGCAAGGTGCCCGCAATGCCTGCCAGGCCAAAAATGGCCAGCACCGCCGACAGCAGCGTTGGGCTCATGGCATTCAATGCCAGCAGCACCGGGCCCACATAGGCAAACACACTGAAGATGGCGATAAAAAACAGCAGGGTACGCAACCACACGCGGAGCACGGCGCCTTGACCGGCGGCAGACCTAAAGCCTGCAAGACTGGCGCTTTCGGTGACCACGCCCTTGGGCAGCAGCACCGAAGCAGCCAGCAACGCGGCCAGACTTGCCAACGCACACAGCCACACGGGGGTGTGCCAGCCGTATTCAAAACCCAGCCAGGCACCAATAGGCAAAGCCACTGCGTAACTGATGCTCATCCCCAAAAAGACGGTCGACAGTGCTCGGCCGCGCAAGGCCGGCGCGACCAGCGTCACGGCATAGGCCGATACGGCTGCGGTAAACATCGCACCGGCACCCATCAGCACCCGACCCATCAGCAGCACCCCCAGGCTGGCAGACAGGGCAGACACCAGATTGCCGGCCGCAAACAGGCACAAACCCAGTTGAATGGCGCGTTTGCGCGGCCACCTGGCGGTGAGCAAGATCAGCACCGGTGCCAGCACAGCAGTGGCAACGGCATAGGCCGTCATGACCTGACCGGCGGACGCAACACTGATGCCCAGTTCATTCGCCATCGGCTGCAAGATACCGGTCAGGACAAACGCACCGCTACCGATAACCAGGTTACACAGGGCAAAAAAATAAAGGATACGGGGCATGTCAGCATCAGCAAAAAGAGTTGCTGATTGTGCCGGGAAGCGCTGAGCGATGCAGTCGCCAGCGACAATGGTTGTTTTGGGTCGGAGCAGGCATGTCAAAAAGTCGTTGGTTAGTCGCTGGGAAATTGATGTTGGGGATGCTGGGGATGTTGGCTTTGTGTGTGCAGGGCACAGCATTGGCCCAAAACAGCGTTTATGTTGAAGAACTCACCACACAGGAAGTTAGCGCCGCGCTTAAGGCAGGCAAGACAACTGTCCTGATTCCCATAGGCGGTACTGAACAAAATGGCCCGCACATGGCCATTGGCAAGCACAATGTGCGGGCCAAGGCACTGGCCGGCAAGATCGCCGCCTCTTTGGGTAACGCGCTGGTGGCCCCGGTGCTGAGCTACACCCCAGAGGGCAACATCGACCCGCCAACCGAGCACATGGGTTTTGCCGGCACGATTTCCATTTCAGAAGAGACGTTTAAAAACATCTTGCTGGGCACAGCCCGCAGCTTTAAAAAGCATGGCTTTACCGACATCGTTCTACTGGGCGACAGCGGTAATTACCAAAAAGCACTGGCTACGGTAGCGGCGCAGTTCAACCGTGAAGCTGCCAAAACCAGTGTGCGCCTGCACTACGTTGCCGACTACTACCGCAGCACCCAGGGCGTTTACATTGATGCGCTCAAGGCCAAGGGCCTCACCAGCAACGACATTGGCACCCATGCCGGTTCAGCAGACACGTCGTTGTTGATGGCGATTGACCCCAGCATGGTCAGGCCCGAGCGCTTTGCAGAGGCTGCACGCGGCGGCTGGGCAACAGGAACTTTGGGCGACCCGCGGGCCTCAAGCGCCGCCAACGGTCAGTTGGGTGTGGATGCCGTTGTTAAAATCACGTCAGATGCCATCAAAAAGGCAAAGACTGCATCGCGCTAGCGCCATGCCAGACATTTCCCCACATTTTTCTTCTGTTCAACCCATATTGACACTTCAAGTCTAAAAGTTACTCACATGCGTAAAAATTATTGGAAAGCTGGCCTGGTCACTGTCTTGGCTTGTACGGCAGTGGCGTCGATGAGCCTGGCCCAAACGACGAACAGCAAACCCGTCATTCCGCCACCCGGCCCCATGCCATCAGGTGTGGTCGATATGTATTCAGGCATGCCGCCAGCGGTTGACAAAAACAATCTGTACAGCGAAATCGCATCGAGCAAACTCAGCCCCAACACAGCAGGTGCGCTGGAGCGTATCTACGTGCCCAACCGGGGTGAAAATACCGTGTCGGTCATTGACCCGAGCACCCTGAAAGTCATCGACAACTTCAAGGTGGGCGTTCATCCGCAGCACATCGTGCCAAGCTGGGACTTGAAAACGCTCTGGGTCGCCAACAACGCTGAAGGCCGGCTTGACGGTAGCCTGACGCCGATTGACCCTAAAACCGGCAAACCCGGCAAGTCGGTGCCGGTCGATGACCCGTACAACCTGTACTGGTCGCCTGATGGTCAATTCGCCATTGTGGTGGCAGAGGCCTACAAACGACTGGACTTCAGGGACGCCAAAACCATGGCGATGAAGTTCACCCTGCCGACCCCCAAATGCGCAGGCATCAACCATGCAGACTTTTCAGTCGATGGCAAATTTGCGTTGTTTACCTGCGAGTTCAATGGTTCGCTCACCAAGATTGATCTGGTCAACCGAAAAGTGGTGGACACCATCAAGCTCAGCGCGTATTTTGACCGGCCTGATGCCCAGGCACTGATCGCCGCGCCGGGCAAAAAACCACGCTACATTCCTGATCCGGCCAACCCGGCAGGCGCAGACATTTGCACCACACCCGGCATGCCGCAAGACGTGCGTATATCGCCAGATGGCAAGATTTTTTACGTCGCCGACATGATGGTCGACGGCGTGCATGTGGTCGATGGCGAGTCGTTCAAGCAAATTGGTTTTATTCCGACAGGCGTGGGCGCACACGGCCTTTACCCCAGCCGGGACGGCAAAAGCATGTACGTGGCCAATCGCGGCAGCAATAAAATTCGTGGCACGCCCAACGGCAAGGGCGGTGTGTCGGTGATTGACTTTGCGACCCGCAAAGTGACCAAAACCTGGCCAGTACCCGGCGGCGGCAGCCCCGACATGGGCAACGTCAGTGCGGATGGCAAATACTTGTGGCTGGGTGGGCGCTACGACAACGAGGTATACCGCTTTCATACCGACAGCGGTGCGGTGGACAAAATCAAGGTCGGGCGTGAACCCCACGGCCTGACGGTGTGGCCACAGCCAGGGCGCTTTTCATTCGGGCACACCGGGAATTTGCGCTAGTCCTGGTCGTGTAGCGATGATAAAAACTGCGTGAGCTCTGGGGTTTGCGGGTCACCAAACAGCGCTGCCGGTGGCCCCATTTCATCGACCCGGCCCTGGTGCATGAAGATCACGCGGTTGTACGCCTAGCGCACACGTCATCCGGCGTCACTGACGCGACAGCCGCTTATCAGGAGCTTCCCCGATGTGTCAGCGCCCAAGTCCGGTTAGGCTAGTGGCAACTTCTGGAGCTGCTCTTGTCATTCCCACCCCACCAGCGTCATGACGCCATCTGGCCCCCGCGCCTGCCGCGCCGCATCACGCCGCCCGCCACCTCGCTGTGGCACAACCTGGCCATCAATGCGCTGCGCTTTCCGGACAAGCCGGCATTGGTCTTTTTCGACCGCACCCTCACGTACCGTGATGTGCTGACCCAAGCCGAGGCACTCGCCGCCACGCTGGCACGCCTGGGGGTTCAAAAAGGCGACCGGGTGCTGCTGAACCTGCAAAACTGCCCGCAATGGGTCATTGCGCACTTTGCGATTTTGCGGGTCAACGCGGTGGTGGTGCCCGTCAACCCCATGAACCGGGCTGAGGAGCTGAAGCATTACATCCTCGACCCGGATGCCAAAGTCGCCATCACCTGCGGCGACCTGGCGGCCGAGCTGGCCAAGGCCAATGCCCAACTTGCCCCCGCTGAGCGCTTGAGCCACATGATCGTGACGCACTACAGCGATGCCTTTGACCTGTCAGCCCCCGATGCCGCCATGCCTGAAATGTGGCGTGACTGGCTGGGCACCCAGCATGCGCTGCCTGCTATGGAGGGCGGACAGGTGATGGCTTGGGCTGATGCGCTCGCCGGCGGGGCGGCCGACCTGCCAGACCACACAATCGCGCCCCATGACCTGGCGGTGCTGCCCTACACCAGCGGCACCACCGGTTTGCCCAAGGGCTGCATGCACACGCACGCCAGCATCATGCACAACGCGGTGGCCACGACGCTGTGGGGCAGCAGCAACTTTGAAAACGTCATCTTGTCGGTCGTGCCGATGTTTCACATCACCGGCATGGTGTCGGTCATGCATGCGTCGATGTATGGCGGCACCACGCTGGTCATCATGCCGCGCTGGGACCGCGAGCTGGCCGGCCACCTGATCAGCCGCTGGCGCGTCACGCACTGGACGAACATCCCAACCATGGTGATTGACCTGTTGGCCAGCCCCAACTTCAACAAATTCGACGTCAGCAGCCTGGTGTACATCGGCGGTGGCGGCGCCGCCATGCCGCAAGCGGTGGCGCAGCGCCTGCTCGACAACTACGGCCTGCACTACGCAGAAGGCTACGGCCTGACGGAGACCGCCGCGCCGTCCCACAGCAACCCGCACGACAGAACCAAGCAGCAGTGCCTGGGCGTGCCTTTCATCAGCGTTGACGCGCGCATCATCGACCCCACCACACTCAAGGAAGTGCCGCAAGGCGAGCAGGGCGAAATCATCATGAACGGGCCACAAATCTTCCAGGGCTACTGGAAGCGGCCTGACGCCACGGCGGACGCCTTCATCGAGCTGGACGGCAAGCGGTTTTTCCGGTCCGGTGATTTGGGCCGGGTGGACGAGGAGGGCTACTTTTTCATCACCGACCGCCTCAAACGCATGATCAACGCCTCGGGCTTCAAGGTCTGGCCGGCCGAAGTCGAGGCGCTGATGTTCAAGCACCCCGCCATACAGGAAGCCTGCATCATTTCAACGGTGGACGCGTACCGGGGCGAGTCCGTCAAGGCGGTGGTGGTGCTGCGCGCCGCCTTCAAGGGGCAGGTGACTGAAGACGAGATCATCAGTTGGTGCAAAGACAACATGGCCGCCTACAAGTACCCACGCGTGGTGCAGTTTGTCGACGCGCTGCCCAAAAGCGGCGCTGGCAAAGTCATGTGGCGGGCGCTGCAAGAGGCTGAGCATGCAAAGTAGCCGTCGAAATGCCCAAGAACTGCTGAAAAAGCATTTTTAGGCTTTAAATCTGCTGTAGCCTAATTAAAATATGGGCTAGCAGCTCTTTTATTGATAGCGGATACCGGTTGATCGGAGTCTGATCCCGATTTTCGTATCGATCTTCGCAGGTATTAACTGAAAGATCTGGTCTGCTGTCAGCAGTAAATAGAACTGTCCGGTTTTAGAGCAAATAGATTGTCCGCTTTTTCTATTTTGTTTGCGATGACTGCAAAGCTGCGTAGGGCGTAGCCCGAAGCGGCTTTGCAGCCATCGCGCGGATTTATTG
>JBKCGU010000144.1:0-18379 GCA_046303055.1 Polaromonas sp. | reverse complement strand
TCATCTTGCGGTTCTCCTGCATGTAGCGGGCCCGGCTTATGGGGGTGTCTTGCATCCCTTCTCCATAAACCGGACAGATTACTTGCTATAAACCGGACAAATCATTTACTGCTGACAGGGGTGACTGATTGAGTTGATATCGAAATATATATTTGATATCATAAGAGCTTGACCCCAAGGAACTCTCACATGTCAGCCGTCACCGTCAGAAACTTGCCCGAAGAAACGCACCGCGCGCTCAAGCGGCGTGCGGTTCAGCATGGCCGCAGCACCGAGGCGGAGATTCGCGACATTCTTGAAGCCGCCGTTCGCCCCAAGTTGGGTATGGGTACGGCGCTAGCAGCTATTGGCCGAAGCTTGGGCGGGGCGGACATCAAGATGACGCGCGATGCCACACCCGTTAAAGCCGCGGCTTTTAAATGATCGTTCTCGACACCAACGTTGTCTCGGAGCCTTTAAAGCCCAAGCCTGATGCGGCGGTCCTTCGTTGGCTGGATGCGCAAGACCCGCAAACGCTTTACATCACCACCATTAACCTCGCCGAGTTACTGGCAGGCATTGCGTTAATGCCCGCTGGTCGCAAACGCACAGCGCTCAAGTCCGCGTTTGACAGCCAGATCATGCCGCTGTTTGACGGGCGCATATTGCCGTTTGATGCCAAGTCAGCCGCCGTATTCGCTCAAATCAATGCCAAAGTCCAATCACAGGGGGTGGCGATCAGCTTTGCCGATTGTGCAATTGCAGCCATTGCGCAGGTCAACAACTTTTCTGTCGCCACCAGAAACCTGCGTGACTTTGAACGTGCCGGTGTGGCGCTTTTAAATCCCTGGGGCTAAGCGTCACCATGGGCTACTGTATTCGGGGTACCAAGAAGCTACTTGATCGAATCAAGCCTTCCCTTCTAGCGCAAAACTGTCATCAACCCACAATGCTCGGGAGTTGGTACGCGACGGTGCTGCTGTGGAAGCCGCAAGTTGCCCTGCTGGTTAACGAGAAAACGCTATTGCCCGTGCTGATGCCATTGGCTCCAGCGAAAGACTTGCTGGCGTTGTCGCTCAGGTTGTCTGAAACGCCGTGCAGTCCGCTGTACAAAGGTGCCGTTTCGCCAGACCGTGAATTGCGCAGGCTGGTTTCGATTTTCCATCCGCGCACTGCAGCAAACGATTAAATCATCACAGTTTGTACGCGGTTGCATCGGCCTCACGGTTCAAAGTGCCGCAGCGTCGATGTCCATCCAAGCAACGCCGGGCTGTTTTTCAATGACGATGTGTTGGCCTTCAAGCCGATAGGTCAATTGGCAATGGTGTTGTGGGTTGGACAGAACATCGGGGTTCAAGACGACATAGTTCTGCCCTGCCGAATAGCGTACGGATGCCGTCACCAGTCCTGGATGCCCTTCGCGGTGAAGTCTTGCGCCTACCGACTGGGCAGTGCTGTAGTCGGTCTTGTGCACCAGGCCTGAATGTGTGGTGGTCAATGGCCGCAAGTCCACCAGCGCTGCATCGCAGGCAACCTGATACAGCTTGCGTTCACCAATGACCTTCTCTCTTTCAAACCCTGCATCGGTCAAGAGCCCGCTGAACCAGTGGTAGGCGGTTTCATGCACTGAGGTTTCCACCGTGTCGCAGCCGTACCAGACCCCAAATGACCCATCAGAAAATCGGCTGGTTTGCCAGTGCTTGAAGGGCCACCCAATCGCATTGAACCATTTGGTGTCCTCAAACGGCCTGTGGATGACGGGGGTTCTGGACTGATACAGCCGCGGCTTCACGTCGTCTTCAACTTGTTGCGCAAGTACCCACTCTTCTGGGCTGCTCGACAAGTCATCGAACAGGTCTTGTGACGATCTGAGAGAAACAATATTGCGAATGACGTTGCAGTGAACATCCGTCAGCGTGAGGTGAGAGAACACCTGTTCCATCAAACGCCACGCGCCCGATCCAGATAAGCGCGCACCATCAACAAGCCAGCGAAACCCCATTCCTTAACGATGTCCACTGGGGTCAGGTTGTCAAATGCCTTGTTGCGGGTGGACATCCAGCGGTATGCCAAGTCCCGGTTTTGCGGGAACAACAGACGCAGATTTTTGTGAATACCCAGTAGATGCCCGACACGCTCAAACTGGTCGCGGCTTGTTCCGATGGCCTCGCCCTTGCGGTAGCGCGCTAGTGCAGCGCGGTTGCCAGTGGCAATACCCAGGAGCGCGGCTTGGTCCTCCGTGGGCAGCTTCCAGTGATCTAGCAAGGTCATCACCATTTTGGCGAGTGCGCCTCGGTCTTGCGATACGGGGGGCTGATGCTCAAGTACGGCTGTCATTTTTGCGCTCCTGTGTGGCATTTGATCTGATGAAAGAGATGATAACTCGCGCATACTATTAAAGCAATATATGTTTCAATAGTACTATTTGAACTTTTAACGTCATCCGTCCTTAAGGGGAGCAAGTCATGCGCTCGCCGATTTAAAAGCCCTCTTGCTTATGGCGCCGCAGGGCTTTTTGCTTTGAGTTTGAAATTCTTGTTGTGCCGCACAATCACAATCATGAAAAAACACTTGTCAGAAAGCACCGGCCCGCAGCGTCTTTGGTCTGGCCTGGCGACTGCGTTGGTGGTGGCGGCGCTGCCTTTGCCGATGGGGCTTGAGCTTCGGGTTTTGTTGGCGTGGTGCGTGGGGCTGACGGTTTACCTTTGCTTGGCCTGGTGGCTGTGCGTCAGTTTTGATGCCAAGCGCACCCGTGAACGTGCCCAGGCGCAGGACGAACCCAGCATGGTGCTGCTGTTGGTGTTGCTGCTGGCAACTGCGGCCTGCGTAGCGGCCATCACGGCGCTGATGCAGCAAGGCCGTGACCTGGCCGGCTTGCTGCGCGGCTTGCACATTGGTTTGTCGGTGATGGCGCTGGCTTTGTCTTGGCTGTTTATCCAGACGGTTTTTACCTTTCGCTATGCGCACCGTTATTACTTTGAAGAAAAACAAGGCGAGCCAGACGGCCCAGGCTTGCAGTTCCCCGGCGGGCTGGACCCGGATTATTTTGACTTTTTGTACTACGCCTTTGTTGTCGGCATGACGTCGCAAGTATCTGACGTGCAGGTCACGTCGCGTGAGATGCGCCGCTTGACGCTGGTGCATGGCGTGCTGTCGTTTGGCTTCAATATGCTGATACTGGCGCTCAGTATCAATGTGGTCGCGGGCTTGCTTTAAACGACACCAGGCCTGTTGCCAGCGCGGTGCCGCACACAATCACTGCCGCGCACAGCAGCATCCACGGCGTGATGGTTTCACTTAAAAACACAGCACCATAAAACACGGCAAACACCGGGATCAAAAACGTCACCGTCAGGGTGCGCTGTGGGCCGGCTTTTTCAATCAGCCTGAAGTACAAGATGTAGGCCACGCCGGTACAGGCCACGCCCAACACCAGCAGGGCCAGCCAGGCGGTGCTGCTGGGGGTGCGCGCTGGCCACAGCCAGATGGCAGGCGCCAGCAGGCCCAGCGTTGCGCCGATCTGGCTGCCTGCGGCGGTCACCATGGGGTGAACGCCGCCCATGTACTTTTTGGCAAAGCTGGCGGCAATGCCGTAGCACAGGCAGGCCAGCAGACACGCCAGCATGGCCAGGCCGGGCGATGCGCCAGCGGCATCGGGTTTGAAGCTGGCTTTGTCCCAGGTCAGCAGGGCAATGCCGGTAAAGCCAATCACCATGCCCGCGATGCGCGACAAGGCGGGCTTGTCTTTGAGCCAGACCCACGCCACCAGGGCACCAAACATCGGTACCGTCGCATTCAAAATAGACGACAAACTGGTGGTGATGGACAGCAGCGAAAACGCAAAGCACGCAAACGGAATGGCGGAGTTGAAAATACCCATGAAGAAAATCTTCTTCCAGTGGGTTTTGAGTTCGCCCAGCTTGCCTTTGATGACCACGATGGGCAGCAAAAACGCCGCCGCTATGGCCACCCGCCCGGCAGCGGTTGCCAGGGCACCAAACTCAAAGGCGCTAAAACGCATGAACAAAAAAGAAGAGCCCCACAGCGCGCCCAGCGCCAGATAGTCCGCAATCCAGGGTTTTTTAGCAATCGTCAAAGCAGGTTCTCATCAAGTGCACCCTCCAGTTTGAGCAGTGCGGTTTTACGGTCAAGCCCGCCAGCATAGCCTGTCAGTGAGCCATCAGCACCCAACACCCGGTGGCAAGGCACGATGATGCTGATCGGGTTGCGCCCCACCGCTGCGCCTACCGCCCGCACCGCAGCTGCGTTGCCCATGCTTTGGCTGATGCGGCCGTAGCTGGTGGTCTGGCCGGTCTGAAGGGTCAGCAGTGCGCGCCACACCGCTTGCTGAAAGGCGGTGCCGCCTGACAGGTCGAGCGGCATATCAAAGTCACGGCGCTGGCCTGCAAAGTATTCGGTCAGTTGTGTTGCCGCCTTGACGAGTACCGGATGCGTGGGATGGGCTGGCCAGCGGGTGGGTGATGTCAGCTCGGCCGGCCAATGCCGCTGCCCGTCAAACCACACGCCTGCCAGCCCGGCCTGCGTGGCGGCCAGCGTCATGGGGCCGAAGGGGCTTTGAAAGCTGGTTTGAACGATGGAGGGGTCGAATTTCATGATGGATAGTTTTTTGAGGTGTTTTGAGGTGTTTGCAACATCATTTATGGCTGTAGCCATTATTTAACATGGGTTACTAGCTCCTGAATAAATAGCAACTACAGGGCTGCTTCACGCCATGTGCCTGACCAGGTGCGGATCACCGCGTAGCTGCGCCAGGGCTTGCAGGTCAGTGACGCGGCGTCTGCCAGGCGCGCCGGGTTTTTAAGCCCCTGTGCTTTCAGTATTTTGTGCAGCGCCACGTCGCCTGCCACAAAGGCATCAGGCCAGCGCAGCGCGCATGGCGATGTGCTGCGCCGTCCAGTCGCCAATGCCGGGCAGGTCTTTGAGGGCGTCGATGGTGCGCTGCACATCAGCACCGCCATGCAATGGCAAACCGCCAGCCACGGCTTTGGTCAGTCCGACGATGGCTGCCTGCCTGCCGCTGCCTGACGATGCCGAGCTGGCCCAGCACTGCACGCACAGCCAGTTCAAACCCGTCGAGCGCGCCGGGCACACGCAAGCCGTCGCCCGCAGGAAAGTCTTCATGCAGCACCGCGTTAATGCCAAATGTGCGCCTGGCCTCGTATTTGTCTAGGCCAGCAGCTATCGATTCAATAGCTTTGATGCGCCGCGTTTCCATGAACGCCAGCATGGCCGCTACGTCATACGGCGGCCTGTAGCCCGGCCGTACTGTGATGCCTTGCGCGCTTTCAGCCTGCGCTGCCAGGCCCAAAAAGCGGCAGTTCTCGCGCTTGGGCGGTTTGACGCTGCACGCCGGGCGGCAGTAAATGCCGGTAGACGTGACCGCGGTGAAAAAAATGCCGTCAAAGCGTGCGTCCCGCGCCTTCATGGCGGCGTAGCATGCATCGGCCGAAACGGACATGTGTTGTGCGGGCATGGCATTTATCTTACCCGTGCTGTCGGTTTTGACTGGCCGTTTTCGGACACCCTGAACCCGCAGTCAAGGCGAGCCAGCAACCTACAATTACCCCCTTTGGTCAAAAATTAATTGCTGATAACCCATGCTCCTTAACGCATCGATTTTCAAAGCCTACGACATCCGTGGCGTGGTTCCATCCACCATCAATGAAGACGTGGCGTTTGCGCTGGGCAAGGCTTTCGGCGCTGCTGCTGTGGCGGCGAATGAAAAAACCGTGGCTGTGGGCCGTGATGGCCGTTTGAGTGGCCCAGCCCTGGCCGCCGCCCTGATGCGCGGCCTGACGGCCAGCGGTGTTGATGTGATTGACGTCGGCATGGTCACCACGCCCATGCTGTACTTTGCGGCCAGCACGCTGTGCAGCTCAGGCATTCAGGTCACCGGCAGTCACAACCCCAAGGACTACAACGGTTTCAAAATGGTGCTGGCAGGCCGGGCCATTTATGGCGATGAGATTCAGGCGCTGCACCAGGCGATGGTTGCTGATAGGGCGGCTGTCCAGCCTGCGGCAGATGCGAAGCCGCAGGTCGCCGATGGCAAGGTGGCGCAGCACGATATCTCTGCGTCTTATACCCAGCGCATCGTTGACGATGTCAAGCTGGCCCGACCGATGAAGATCGTGATCGATTCGGGCAACGGTGTCGCAGGTGCGTCTGCCCCGGCGATTTTTCGCGCCCTGGGCTGCGAGGTGATTGAGCTTTTCAGTGAAGTGGACGGCAACTTTCCCAACCATCACCCCGACCCAAGCAAGCCCGAGAACCTGCGCGATTTGATCAACGCCCTGAAAACCTCAGGCGCTGAACTCGGCCTGGCATTTGACGGCGATGGTGACCGCCTGGGGATCGTCACCAAAGACGGCCAAAACATTTACCCCGACCGCCAGATGATGCTGTTTGCGCGCGATGTCCTCAGCCGTGTGCCGGGCGGCACGATTGTGTATGACGTGAAATGTTCACAGCGTCTGGCCCCTGAGATTGCAGCAGCTGGCGGCACGCCGCTGATGTACAAAACCGGCCATTCACTGATCAAGGCGAAGATGAAAGAACTCAACTCGCCCTTGGGTGGCGAGATGAGCGGGCATATCTTTTTCAAGGAACGCTGGTATGGCTTTGACGACGGCACGTACGCTGGTGCGCGCCTGCTGGAAATTGTGAGCCGGTGCAAAGACGCAAGCGCGGTGCTCAATGCCTTGCCCACCAGTTTCAGCACACCTGAACTCAATGTGCCTTGCCAGGAGGGGGAGCCGCATGCGGTGGTTGACGCGTTGATAAAGGCGGTTGACTTTGCGTCTGCGGCAACGGTCAACACCATTGACGGCGTTCGTGTTGATTGGCCAGACGGTTTTGGGTTGATTCGCGCATCCAACACGACGCCGGTATTGGTGCTTCGCTTTGAGGGGCATACAGAAGCGGCGCTCCACCGCATTCAAGCAGACATGCTGGCGTTGCTGCACAGCGTGAAGCCGGACGCCAGTTTTGCTGCGGCCGTTCACTAGATATGTTGCCCCCACGCTCGTCACCATGCGTACTGCGCTGCCCCCCGAGGGGGTGCTGCGCCTGCGGCCCGGCAGAGCCGGTTCCGCGGCCCCTGCTGGTCAAGAGGACTTGCCTTCATCCGTCGCTCAGTTTGCTTGGCTAGTCGTCGTGAAAATTTTGCTGGTCAAGCTTTCCTCACTGGGTGACGTGGTGCACACGCTGCCGGTGGTGCACGACATCCTGGCAGCGATGCCCGACGCACACATCGACTGGGTGCTTGAAAAATCGTTTGCGCCGCTGCTCACGCTGGCGCCAGGCGTGGCCCGCATCATTCCGTGCGAGCTGCGCCGCTGGCGCAAATCATGGTGGACCGCACAAACACGCACCGAATGGCGCGCTTTCAAGGCGGACCTGCAGGCGCACCCTTACGACGCTGTCATCGACCTGCAAGGCTTGACCAAGTCGGCGCTGGTGTCCCGGCTGGCCCGGCTGAGCCGCCAGGGCAAGCGCTACGCCATGGCCAACCAGACCGATGGCTCGGGCTACGAGGCACCAACCCGCTGGGCAGCGGCTGTGGCAATTGAGGTGGAGCCGCATGTGCATGCGGTGGCGCGCGCCAGGCGGGTAGCGGCCATGGCCTTGGGCTATGGTGTGAAATCATTAAAAGATACGCCAGATTACGGGCTAGATATGCCCCAAGGCCAATCAGAAAATACGCGAAGCGCTCCTGAAAATGGAGCAAAAAAAATAGCCTTCATGCACGGTACCTCGCGCCAGGACAAAACCTGGCCCGTGGCCAATTGGGTCGAACTGGGCCAGCGTTTGATTGCCAGCGGCCATCACATCACGCTGGTGCATGGCAGCGCGGCCGAGCTGTTGAGCAGCCAGGCCATCGCTGCGCAGTTGGGCGATCAAAGCACGGTGTTGCCCCTGCTGTCACTCGATGCCCTGACGCAAGAGCTCGCAACCTGCCAGGGCGCCATTGGCGTGGACAGCGGGGTCAGCCACATCGCTGTGGCGCTTGGTTTGCCGCATGTGCAAATCTATAACTTCGACACGGCCTGGCGCACCGGGCCGCTGGCTTGCGCTTATCAGGTCAGTGTGTTTGCCCAACCTGGACCGACTGCTCTTGCGGTGTGGCGGGCCTGGCGGGCATGCGAAAGCGCCGCGTGATGAGTGACTTCATGCTCACGCTGTATTCAGGTTTGATGCGCTTGGCACAACCGCTGCTGCGCCGCAAAATGGCCAGGCGTGCGGTGCAGGAGCCCGGCTACGGCGAGGCGGTCGAGGAGCGTTTTGGACGCTACACGCAGCCGCGCGAGACCGCACCGATGCTGGTCTGGCTGCACGCCGTGTCGCTGGGTGAAACGCGCACTGCGGCAATTTTGCTCAAAGCCTTGCGGGCGACGTATCCGGGGATGCGACTGTTGCTGACGCATGGCACGGCCACGGGGCGTGCCGAGGGCAAGGCGCTGCTGCAGCCCGGTGATGTGCAGGTCTGGCAACCCTGGGACACGCATCGTGTGGTGGAGCGGTTTTTCGAGCATTTCAAGCCGCGCCTGGGCCTGCTGATGGAAACTGAAATCTGGCCTTGCGCGGTGGCCAGCGCCAAAGCACGCCAGCTGCCGCTGCTGCTCGTCAATGGTCGCCTGTCTGAAAAGTCACTGCAACAAGCCTTGACGATGTCGCCGTTGGCCTACCCGGCTTACGCCGCTTTGACGGCGGTGTATGCGCAAACACAGGAAGACGCCAAACGCTATCGCCAGCTTGGCGCCGATGTGGCGGGTGTTTTTGGCAACCTCAAGTTTGACGCCGCACCCAGCCCGGCGCTACAGACAACAGGCCAAGTCTGGCGACAAGCCATGGTGCAGCCTGTCGTCATGTTGGCCAGCTCACGGGAGGGGGAAGAAGTCCTTTTTCTGAAAGAAATAGTAGCCAGAAGCCAGCAAATACGTGGGCTATCAGCTCCTGATTCAATAGCGAATGCAAGAGCAGGAGCCAGAGCAAGAGCAGCTCCGGTCAAATACCTCATCGTGCCGCGCCATCCGCAGCGCTTTGACGAGGTGGCCGCGCTGGTGCTGCAGCATGGGCTCTCGCTGTCGCGCCGCTCCAGCTGGCTGGCCAGCCCGCTGGACAACGAAGCGGCCATGCTGGCGGACATCTGGCTGGGCGACACGCTCGGCGAGATGCCGCTTTACTATGCACTGAGCAGCGTTGCCCTGCTGGGCGGCAGCTTTGAAAAGTTGGGCGGCCAAAACCTGATTGAAGCAGCCGCCTGTGGCTGCCCGGTGGTGATGGGCCCGCACACCTTTAACTTTGCTGAAGCGGCCGAGCAGGCCGAGGCTGCCGGCGCTGCGATGCGCGTACTGGACATGCCTGAAGCCCTGCAAACTGCGCTCAATCTGGTCAGCCACCCCCAGCAGGTACAGCGGGCTGCGTCGTCTGCTGGGCTGGCATTTGCGGCAAGTCACCGCGGCGCCGCTGCGCAAACGCTGGCAGCCTTGCAGCCGTTTTTAAACCCGTTGTCAATGCCTGTGCCTCAGGGCACAACCGTCGTGAACAGGTAAACCGCAAAAATAACCAGATGCACCACGCCTTGCAGCACGGTGGTGCGGCCCGTGCCCAATGACAACGTGGCCACCAGCAGAGACAGCAGCAGCAAAACACTGGACTTGGCATCCAGCCCCAGGGTCAGCGTCCAGCCGTTGGCAATCGACACCAGGGCAACCGCTGGAATCGTCAGGCCAATGCTGGCCAGCGCTGAGCCGAGGGCCAGGTTCAGGCTGGTTTGCAGGCGATTGACCCGTGCCGCACGCAAAGCGGCCAGCCCTTCCGGCAGCAGCACCACGGCGGCGATGATGACGCCGACCAGCGCGTTTGGTGCCCCCGCATTTTTGACGGCCACTTCAATCACCGGGGCCAGCGACTTGGCCAGCAGCACCACGGCCGCCAGGCCCATCAGCAGCAGGCCGAGGCTGGCCAGCGCCACTTTGGTGTCTGGCGGCGGCGCGTGTTGCTCTTCGCTGCTGGGAGCTTCGTCTGGCAAGAAATAGTCGCGGTGACGCACCGTTTGAACAAGTACGAATGTGCCGTAAAGCACGATGGACACCACCGCAATAAAAGCCAGTTGCGACACACTGTAAAACGGCCCTGGGACGGTGGTGGTGTAGTTGGGCAGCACCATCGTCAACACGGCAATGGCCGCCAGTGTGGCCAGCGAGGCGCTGACGCCGAGCACGCCGAAGTTTTGCTCACCGTGGCGTTTGCCGCCCAGCAGCAGGCACAGACCCACCATGCCGTTCAAAATAATCATCACAGCAGCAAACACGGTGTCGCGTGCCAGCGCTGTGGTCGATGGCCCGCCCGACAGCATGAGCGAAACAATCAGCGCGACTTCAATCGTTGTGACGGCCACCGCCAGTAGCAGCGTGCCAAAGGGCTCGCCAACCCGGTGCGCGATGACTTCTGCATGGTGTACCGCTGCCAGTACGCAGACCAGCATGCTTGCGGTCAGCAAGGCCGTCAGAATCGCGCCTTGCGTGCTGCCCAGCCACATGGCCGCCAGCAGTGCCCAGCCCGCCAGCGGTGCAAGCAAAGACCAAAGGGGCAGGGCGATACGACGTTTCATCGCCTGATGATACCCATAGCCTCATGGCCACAGTGCAGTGTTCTATTTGGCCAGCAGTGAATTGACCGCCAGCAAGTCAGCCGGTGTCAGGGTGCCATTGGCCTGGCGCAAACGCAGGCCGCCCAGCAGCACGGTGTAGCGCGCCTGTGCCAGGTCGCGTTTGGTCTGGAACAGCTGGCTTTGTGAGTTGAGCACATCGATGTTGATACGCACGCCAACCTGATAGCCGAGCTTGTTGGCGTCCAGCGCGCTCTGGCTTGAAAGTTCTGCTGCCTCCAGCGCCTTGACCTGACCCTGACCAGACTGGACGCCAAAATACGCGGAGCGTGTGCTCAGGGCCACACTGCGCTTGATGCCTTCCAGGTCGCTTTGTGCTTTGTCTTTGAGCGACAGTGTTTCCTTGATGCGGTTTTGCGTGGCAAACCCGGCAAACAAAGGCAGGTTGAACGTCAGGCCGATGTTGCTGGTGTTGGTTCTGAACGTGGCGGGCAGCGTGGTGACGGTGCCGCTTGGGTTGCGCTGCACGTTGTAGCTGGCTGTGGCGTCAAGCGTGGGTTTGCGGCCTGCCTCGGCTTTGGCTATTTCCAGCTCAGCGATTTCCAGGTTGATCTGGGCCTGGCGAATGTTGGGGTGTACGGCTTCAGATTGCAGCACCCAGGCATTGACATCCTGGGGCGTGACGACAGGCAGGTTGACGGGTATCAGCAGGCTTTTGGGCTCTGCGTCGGTGTTGCCCACCAGCGTATCAAGTGCCAGTTTTTTAGCCCGCAAATCATTTTCGGCAGCGATCTCCTGGGCAATCACCAGGTCATACCTGGCTTGCGCTTCACGCGTGTCGGTGATGGTGGAGGTGCCGACTTCAAAGTTGCGTTTGGCAGATGCCAGCTGTTCAGCTACTGCCGCTTTTTGTGCGCGCACAAAAGCCAGTGTGTCCCGCGCGGCCAGCACATCAAAATAACCCTGGCTGGTTCGCACGATCAGGTCTTGTTCGGCCACATCAAGCTGCGCCTTTGCCAGGTCGGCCAGACGCAGCCCTTGCTGATAAGTGGCCAGATTGGCAGGCCGGTATAGCGGTTGCGTGGCGGTCAGTGAGGCGTTTTGGGTGCTAAAGGTGCGGTCCGTCACCGGGTTGTTGTTTTGGAAGCCGGTACGCGATGCGCCTGCAGAAACACCTGCCGTTGGCAAGATGCCTGCGCGTGTCTGCTCGGCCCTGGCCAGGTTGGCATCGTACTGAAGTTTGGCCGATTGATAGGCCGCATCAAAAGCGCGTGCGGAGTCGTACAGTTCAGCGAGGTTTTGTGCCTGTGCGCCCATGGACAGCAAAGCTGATGCAACCGCTAGCACCAGGGTTTTGGGGGAACGCTCGTTGTGCATCTTTATAAATGTCCTGAAAAAAAGATTCGGTATCAATACTGGGGAACGCTGCTGTCAATCTGCTGCGCCCAGGCTGCGATACCGCCCTGCAGATTGACCACGGCCGTAAAACCGTTGTGCGCTAAATAGCTGGCCACTTGCTGGCTGCGCATGCCGTGGTGGCACAGGCAGGCAATCGGATGGTCTTCACCGTGCCTGTCTTTCAGCTCGGCAATGCGGTCGGGAATCGACTGCATGGGGATATGCAGCAGCGTGAAGCCATCTGGCTTGACGGATGATGTTTCTACCTCCCAGGGCTCGCGCACGTCCAGCACGATGGGCAGGTCATGCGAGGCGGTGTCGCGCCAGGCGGCAAAGTCGCTGGGGTTCAATGGGGTCATCATGTCAGTGGTGGCTCATCATCAGAAACTGAATCTGGAAGGCTCTGGGAAGTGCAGCAACTTCGGTGCCACAGTGTCCCACGCCTGCGTGGTGCGCCAGGCTGCCTCGCCAGTGCGCATGACCAGCGTGGCACGCATGACGGGCTCATCGCCGGTAATGGCGCTCAAACGACCGCCGGGTTTTAAAAGCGCCAGCAGTGATGCGGGTACTTCTGACACCGAACCACTCATGACAATCACGTCAAAGGGGCCCTTGAGCGGGTCACTGCCCGAAATGGCGCGTGTGAAGTTGGACGCGCCGTCGCCGGTGCGCACTTCGGCGTTGTAGATACCCGCCCTTTGCAAGTTGCCCCGGGCTGTTTGTGCAATATCGGCGTCTATTTCCAGGCTGATGACGTGCTGTGCGCGGTGACCCAGCAAGGCCGCCATGTAGCCGGAGCCAGTGCCGATTTCGAGGACTTTTTCATGCTTTTGCACCGCCAGGTCCTGCAAGATGCGCGCCTCCACTTTGGGCGACAACATGCATTGTCCGGGTTGCGTTTTTACATGCGATGACAGCGGGATTTCCATGTCGGCAAAGGCCAGCGAACGATACGCTGTGGGCACAAAGTCTTCGCGCTTGATCACCGCCAGCAGGGCCAGCACCTGGCTGTCGAGCACCTCCCAGGGGCGGATTTGTTGCTCAATCATGTTGAATCGGGCTTGTTCGTAGTTCATGTCTTTATTGGAGCACTGCTTTGTAACGAATTTATGAAACCGTCAAATTTTAGTCTGGGTTGCCGATGACGGCGACCGGGCGCGGTCCCAGTTTGCGTTTGAACCACTGGGCCAAATCGTCCATAAAGCAATAGGTGACTGGCACCACCACCAGCGTCAGCAATGAGGAGGTGATCACGCCGCCAATCACCGCCTGGCCCATGGGGGCGCGCTGCTCAGACCCTTCGGTCAATGCAAAAGCCAGCGGAATCATGCCGAAAATCATCGCCAGCGTGGTCATCAAAATCGGACGCAAACGCACTTTGGCTGCCAGCAGCAGCGCTTGGCTACGCGCCATGCCTTCCTCACGCATTCTGATCGCAAAGTCAACCAGCAAAATGGCATTTTTTGTCACCAGGCCCATCAGCATGACCACCCCGATCACAGAAAACATCGACAAGGTGGAGCGAAACATCAGCAGCGCCAGCACCACACCAATCAGGGTGAGCGGCAACGATGTCATCAGGGCCAGAGGCTGGAAAAAGCTTTTGAACTGGCTGGCCAGAATCATGTAGATGAACAGAACCGCCATCACCAGGGCCGAAATAGCGTAGCCAAATGAATCGGTCATGTTTTTGGTAGAGCCGCTGAACTGGTACTTGTAGCCCGGCGCGAAGGTGGTCTTGTCAAGTGCAGCCTTGACGTCGCCAGACACCTCACCTGCCGATCGGTTGTACACGTTGGCGTTGACTGCCACTTCGCGTATCAGGTCGCGGCGGTTGATCTGGTTCGGGCCGGTGGTCAGGCTTACGCTGGCTACCTGGTTCAATCGCACGATGCGGGTTGAACCATCGGCATTGCTGCCAATGGCTGTGCTGGTAAATGGCAAGCGCTCCAGATCAGCTGGGGCGTTGCGTGCATCCGGGCTCAAGCGCACATTCACGTCGTAGGTCTGGTCATCCGGTGCGCGCCAGTTGCCCACGGTTTGCCCGGCCACCAGCGTGCGCAGCGATGCGGCAATGCCGGAGACCGACAAGCCCAAATCACTGGCGGCATCGCGCCGCACATCGACCTGAATCACCGGTTTGTCGGCCTTGACGCTGGAGTCCAGGTCCACCAGACCCGGTATGCCGCGAATGTTGTCCTGCACCACACGGCTCAGGCGCTCCAGCTCTTTGAGGTCAGGGCCCTGAAGTGAAAACTCGACCTGCTTGCTGCCGCCGACCGAGTCGCTCAGACCGACTTGCGTGACCGTGATGCCCGGCACCTGCTTGAGCCGCTCACGCAGCACGCCAGACAGCTCGTCGACGCTGCGGCTGCGTGCCTTGCGGTCCACCAGTCGGATGTATATGCTGGCGTAAATTTTGCCTTGCGCATTTCCGGTGTTGATGGTCGACAGCGTGTAACGCACTTCGGGAAATTCGCGCACGATGGCTTCGACCTGCTTGGCCTTGGCCTCGGTCGCTTCCAGCGACGAACCCACTGGGGTATAAAAATTCAGCGAGGTTTCTGAAAAATCGGCCTTGGGCACAAACTCTGTGCCCAGCAGCGGCACCATGAAGATACTGACCACAAACACTGCCAGTGCCAGCACCAGGGTTTTGATCTTGTGCACCAGTGCCCAACGCAGGATGCTCTGGTAGCCGTCGCTCAAACGCTCTGTTGCGCTGTCAACCCAGCCGGTCACGCGGCCGATGGTCTTGTCGTACAGCGAGGTGGGTGGGCCACGTTTGGCATGGTTGTCTATAGCCGGGTCATGCCAGATGCTGGACAGCATCGGGTCAAGCGTGAAACTGACAAACATCGAGATCAGCACCGCCGCCACAATGGTGATGCCGAATTCATGAAAGAACTTGCCAATGATGCCGCCCATGAAACCCACCGGCAGAAACACAGCGACGATGGAAAACGTGGTGGCCAGCACGGCCAGGCCAATTTCCTTGGTGCCGTCCATCGCTGCCTGAAAGGGGGCTTTGCCCATCAGCACGTGCCGCACAATGTTTTCACGCACCACGATCGCATCGTCAATCAGCAGGCCAACACACAACGACAGCGCCATCAGTGTGATGTTGTTGATGGTGAATCCAAACAGGTTCATGAACAAAAACGTGCCGATGATGGAGATCGGCAGCGTTAGCCCGGTGATCACGGTTGAACGCCAGGAATTCAAAAACAAAAACACGATCAGGATCGTCAGCAACGCGCCTTCAATCAAGGTGCGGCGCACGTTTTCAACCGCCACGCGAATCGAGCGTGAGCTGTCTGTGACCAGCTCCAGCTTCAGGCCGGATGGCAGGCTGGCTTTCATCTCGCCGATGGTTTTGTTTAGCCCATCGACGACTTGAATGGTGTTTTCGTCTTGCGCTTTTTGCACCTGCAGCACCAGCGTGCGCTGGCCGTTATAAAGCGCCAGGCTGTCGACTTCCTGCGCGCCGTCGGCAATGCGGGCCACCTGGTCCAGCGTGATGGCGACATTGTTTTTGCGCGCCACGATCAGCTTGCCAAAGTCCTCGGGCCGCTTCATGCGGGCATCGATTTTGACCACACGCTCGGTCGCCAGCGAGCGAATGCTGCCGATCGGCAGGTCCTGGTTTTCGTTTTTGACCGTGTTGACCACCTGGTCTGCCGTGATGCCCAGCGACTCCATGGCCTGCGGGTTCAGGTACACATTGATCTCGCGCTTGGCGCCGCCGACGATGCTGACCGAGCCCGCGCCGCGCACGTTTTCAAGCCGCTTCTTCAAAACCTGGTCTGCCCAGTTGGTCAGTTCAACGGGCGACATCTTGTTGCTGCCTGCATCGGGCAAGACGGCTACCGACCAGACGGGGCGACTGGACGGGTCAAAGCGCAGCACGCGTGGCTCTTTGACTTCAACCCGAAAATTCGGCCGAATTGCCGATATCTTTTCGCGCACATCTTCTGCGGCCTTGCGCCCATCGACGTAAAGCTGAAATTCAATAATGACAACCGACTGGCCTTCGTAGCTGCGGGATGTCAGTGCGCTGACACCGGCGATCGAATTGACGCCTTCCTCGATTTTTTTGGTGACTTCGCTTTCGACAATTTCGGGCGACGCACCGGGGTAGTCGGCTGTCACGACCACCACCGGAAAGTCGATGTTCGGGAACTGGTCTACCTGCATGCGCTGGTATGAAAAAAGCCCCAGCACGACGATGGCCAGCATCATCATGGTGGCGAACACCGGATTTTTAAGGCTGACTTGGGTAAACCACATGCGGTACTTTAAGGTGCGGTTTTTGCGCTGATCTGGGTGAAGGTCACCGACGTGCCTTCACGCAGCGCCCCGATGTTGCCCAGTATCACCAGCGTGCTGTCTGGCAGGCCCTTGACGGCGACCACTTCCGTGCCATTTGCATTGCCGCGCGCGCCGAGTTCTGCTGCGCGGTGCGCCACCTTGCCGTTTTCAATGGTCTGTACATACGGCGCTGGTTTGTCGGTGCGCACGCTGGTCAGCGGCACCGCAGGCAGCGACGTGCGGGCCGTGCCCAGCGTGCCTTGTGCAAACAGGCCCTGCCGAAGCGGCAAGGCATCGGGTTTGCTGTTGTCAATGCTCAGGTAGGCCAGCACGCTGCGGCTGCCTGCCTGCGCACTGGGGTTGATGCGTACCACTTTGGCCGCGACGGTTTTGTTGCTGCCTTCAATTTGCAGTTCAGCGTTCTGGCCCACCTGTATCTGGGTCGAGTCTGCGGCGCTCAGCGTCGCCTCAAGCTCCAGGCGGCTCAGGTCAACGATCTCGACAATCCGCGCATCTATGCCAACGCGCTCGCCGGGCTGCGCCAGGCGCTGCGACACCTGGCCAGAAATCGGCGCCTTCAACACCGTGTCGTCCACTGATTTGGTCGCCACATCAGTGGCTGCCTGCGCTGCCTTGTAGGTGGCCTGCGCGGCATTCAGGTTGGCCAGCGATGCGTCCAGGGCTGTTTTTGAGATGAAACCCTGGTTGACCAGCGCCTTGTTGTTGTCGTACTGGCGCTGCACCAGATCAACCTGCGCCTTGGCAGAGCCTGCCTGCTCTTTGAACTGGCGCACGCGCGACAGGTATTCGCTGGCATCAATCCGGGCAATCACTTGGCCGGCTTTGACAAAGTCGCCTTCGCGCACTGTCAGGCCTTGCAGCTCGCCAGCGACACGCGCCTTGATGACTGCCGAGTTGACTGCCTTGAGCGAGCCAGACACCGCCAGGCCTTGCATGATCTCCAGCACCTTGACCTGCGTCACGTCTGTAGTTGCCAGTTCGACAGACGATGTTTGTTTGGCGGCACTGGCCGATACCAAAGCTGCTTGCTGTGCTTTTCGGGCCGACAGCACGCGTGCTATGGCAGTGCCTAATGCGCCCAGCACCAGCAGGATCAGCAGCCATTTCAGCCAGCTTTTTTGGGCCCCATTCATGCTTTCGTTTCTTTCTCTAGGCTTTTGTTTTGTAGGGGCGTTTGGCTCATGCCGTACAGGATGACCTGTAGTTGAGAGGCGATGTATTTTTCAGGGTCCATGCTGGCTTGGTCGCTCACGCAAGTGGCAGCCGAATGTTTGGCCAGCATCATGAAGATCATCGGCGAAATGATGCTGAAAACCGCA
Organism: Polaromonas sp.; assembly: GCA_046303055.1. Taxonomy (GTDB): domain Bacteria; phylum Pseudomonadota; class Gammaproteobacteria; order Burkholderiales; family Burkholderiaceae_C; genus Polaromonas. Next base: position 718 of record JBKCGU010000144.1, on the reverse strand, counting down.
TAGTCCAGGTCCATGTCCTTGAACTCACCGCTATCTCGACCGCGCTGCAAGATGCGGCGAATCAGCGACTGGCCGGGCTCGACCACTTCCTGGCGATAAAAAGCCGCAATGTCCGGAAAGTTGCCCGCTTCGCTCAGCATTAGCTTTTCAATGCCCGATGCTTTGGTAGCACCCACGCGTCGCCACCATTCGTTCATGCACAGGGTGACCATCTGGGCGCTGGTGCCTTTGAAGTTGTCAAAGGTTTCGTTCCATTCCTTGAAATGGCTCGAGATGTTTTCGCGCACGACGGCTTTGAACAGCTCTTCTTTGCTCTGGAAATACAAAAACAGCGTGCCTTTGGACACACCTGCCCGGGCCGCGACTTCTTCAACGCGGGTGGCGGCAAAGCCTTTTTCAACAAACAGGTCCAGCGCCGCGTCCAGCAGTTCGCCAGGACGCGCTTCTTTGCGGCGTTCACGTTTGGCGTGAAGCGCTTTTTTGATGGGGCAAGTGAGTTTGACCAAAGACATAGTTACTGACTGACTGGTTAGTAATGTAACTTTTTGCAGGTTCTGCGTCAACCCAAGTCGGGTTTTGTGTCAGCAGTAAATGATTTGTCCGGTTTTTAGCAAGTAATCTGTCCGGTTTATGGAGAAGGGATGCAAGACACCCCCATAAGCCGGGCCCGCTACATGCAGGAGAACCGCAAGATGAGATTTTTAGAAGCTTATGAGGG
>JBKCGU010000143.1:0-2697 GCA_046303055.1 Polaromonas sp. | reverse complement strand
GCCAGTCAAAACACCTGCTGATGGTCAAATTTGGGCTACGGGCTCTTCAAGCGGCGGTTACGGCAACTTCGTCATCGTGGCACACCCTAATGCGAACAATCCCACATCTTTGACGATGTACGGTCACTTGAAGGAGCCTGTCGCGTTTATTGCTGGCACTGTGGTTTCGTCTGGTTCCGAACTAGGCCTATCAGGTAACACCGGTAAAAGCACCGGCCCACACCTTCACTACGAAGAGCGTTTGATCAAGCCTGGTGAGACCGAGAAAAATCGGGGTCAAATTCCAATTGTTTTTCAGTTCAATGGACATGAACATCCACACCTCAACGCATTTTGGACGATAAAACTGTGAAACGCGTCATCCTCAGCATATTGATGTCAGCCTGTACGGTTGGGCATGCTCAAACGCAGGCTAACTTTGAAACTCTAAATAGGCTTTGGCTAGTTTTGCAGCAGATAGATGCGCAAAACATGGAGAGAGTGAGCGAAGAAAAGTTGGGCGTAAAAATCGAGCTGCCTGTTGAATCAACGCGTCCACCATCTGCCGTGTTGATGGCATTACTCTCTGGATCAACTACTTGGCTGTTCAGTAAGCGTGATCTGGAGGCATTGCAAACCAATATTTCAGCCATCCGCTATGAACGACATCACTATTACTCCAACAACAAGATGCAGTATCAATTGGGCGTTGGTTTGGATAAAACCAAAAGCTGCATTGCCGCAAACGATGTAAGAGAGTTTTTAACCACAACAAATATCCTGAAAATGCGCTGCGCTACGGTGGCTTGTCAAGGCCGACAGGCCCATTGCACAACGACTATGAGAAAAATAAAAGGCGCGGTGACGGCATTTACAGCGTGGGTGTTGTGCACGCACGTGTTCATAACAAGCCTTTGACGATCTGATTCAGCTTTGATTACTACCCTTGCTTGCAGAGCATCACGGCTTTCCAGTATTGAATCGTAAATTTGGAAAACTAAAAACACCTGCAAACGGAGGCCCGCAAAACATGCACAACCGAAATCACCATCGCGGCCTGGGCCGCTTAAATCAAATACCGAGCGACCTGCAAACCGGCAGGCAATCTAAAGGCCAGAACTAATGCACAAAAACTTCACTTTTATGGCTGTATCCCCTACGAGATCTGACAGGGGTGGTACGAGTTTTATTCGCCCAGCCGATGGAATGATTGCTCACGTATGAAATTCCAATTCAATTTTTTGAAGCTCTGCGGCTTTTGGCGCTTATTCGCTTATGTTGCCATGGTGTCTAGCGCAATAGTTGGCCAAGCAGCTTGGGCGCAAGTGGCGGCGGCAACACACTGCAGTCAAGAAGAAAAGATTGTTTTTTCTTGCCCATTTAAGAATAAAAAAACGGTATCGCTGTGTGCCAGCGCCGATTTGACAAAAGACGCAGGTACTTTGCAATATCGATATGGAGTAGTAGGTAAAAAACCTGAATTGGAGTTTCCGAATGATGCGCAGAAGTTGAGGGCCAAAACAGGGCATCCGAGCCAACATTTCACATTATTCTCTTACACGGAAAGTAGTAAGAAAAGTAAAAGGGAGGCGCAAATTTGGTTTGAAATCGAAGATTTCCACTACGGTATTAATGGGTGGCAAAACTCTGGTAGCTATGTGCTTGACGTATACGAGTATCAAGCGCCCGCAGATAGAGGTACAAAACAAGTTCGCAGTCTAAATGCTTGCATAAAAAATCAAGTGATAGATAACCTTATCAGTCTTAAAAATATTGGTATCCATCAACCTGTTTCACTAAAGTTTTAACATGGCTACTACTGCCTCAAATACGACAGCCACCAGTTTACTTACTGTTGCGGCTGGCCGTCTTCAATCTATTGCTTACAACAGTGTCGGTATACAAACTGAAGGTGGTGTAGCGCCCTACACCCGCGTCGTTAACGCAGGCGGTGCTAGCGGTTTGAGCTTGGGTGTGGCTCAAAACGATTTCAAGCAGAACAGTAGTTACGCTGCACCATATGCAAAAGCCGTCATTGCGTGGAGTGTTTCGGAGAATAAAAATTTAGACTTTAACGACGAACAATTTGCTGCTGCACTTAAAACTGCTGGCCTCACACCTCAGATGCAAGCTGCGGCTCAAAGCTTTGGAGGTACGAGCGCTGGTATAGGTTGGATACACGACAACCTCGATGTACCGCATATGAACGCCGCTGTTAGAGCAGCAGATCGGGCCTTCGCCACACCGTACGGCCAAGCAGTATTGGCGCAAGGCGTGCATGTCGAAGAATTTGCGGCCTTTGCGATGAAGGTATTCAACCAATACGGCTCGGGCAAAGAAAGTGCCCGTGGCACAAGTAGCGTCAACGGTTTTGCCGCTCTGATGGATTATTTGAAGGACGGCTCTGTCGTCTTAAAGGACAACAGCCCCGGCCGCACGGGCCAGACTCAAACCGTACAAGCTAAAAATCCCAACTCTTATGATTTGGGTGATTTGAAAGGGTTCGCTGACGCGTATTCGCAAACCCGCTCAATCGTTAATCCTGCTGTTGCACAGGGGCCAATCAAGGCGCTCGAAAGTGGCGGTCTCTACAAAGCAATACTCGATTCTGACTCGCCGTTGACTGGCGTGCTGTTGAGAGCAGAGGCCAAAGGCGATTTTTCTCCAGCGCAAATTGCCACCGATCCTGACGTTGCGCTAACGCGCGCCGTGTTCGGC
>JBKCGU010000142.1:0-9106 GCA_046303055.1 Polaromonas sp. | reverse complement strand
CGCATTGTTCAGGGTTTGGGCATCAGGCTTTTGACTAGACGATCCCATCGCCCAAAGGAATGAGCCTACAGTTTCTTCTAAAAATGGCTTTTTTGTTACAAATCAAGGGCTTATCAACACTTTCAAGAAAAAGCTTGAGGTTGACTTTCACAAGGTGTTTCAAGTATCCTGCGGGTCATGCGTTTTAAACCTACTTTGACCGCCCTCGCCATAGCCTTGCTTTTGGCGGCAAACGCCCATGCGGCACCCAGTCAAAGCGGTGATGACCTGGACAAGTTACTGGCTGAAAAAGGCTTGCTCAGCCAGTTTGACCAGGTTCGCCAAAACGTCAGTAACCGGGCATCAGAACTGGTCGTTAACGCCATGGGTTTTCTGGGTGTGCCCTACAAACTCGGTGGCAACACGGTAGAAACAGGCTTTGATTGCAGTGGTTTTGTGCGCTCTATGTACGAGCAAAGTATTGGCCTGATCTTGCCGCGCCGCGCCGAGCAGCAAGCCGCGGCGACCCAAAACATCGAGAAATCCGAGCTTAAACCGGGTGACCTGGTGTTTTTCAACACCATGCGACGCGCTTTCAGCCATGTGGGTATTTATGTGGGCGAAGGCCGGTTTATTCATTCACCCAAACCAGGTGCTGAAGTGCGGGTTGAAAGCATGAGCGTGGACTACTGGGCGCGCCGCTTTGATGGCGCGCGGCGTGTGCAAACTCTTGCGCCGCCTGCCAACGACTAGCCGCTCAGTCGGCTTTCACGCCGGCGTCCTTGATAACCTTGGCCCATTTGCTGGTCTCAGAGGCGATAAATCCGTCAAACTCTTCTGGGCTGCCACCGGCGGCGAACGTACCCATGGTGGCAAGGACACGCCCGTCAGGTCTTTGCGGGGGTCATAGGGTAACTTGGGGTACAACGTGGTGTTGGCCGCATACGCCGCAATCACCACCGCAAAGGTGCTGCCATCCGCTGGCGCTTTAGCCAGCATGTCCACCCCAATAATGCTGTTGGCACCCGGCTTGTTGTCGACCACGACTGTTTGCTGCAAGCGGTTTTGCAGACCGCCCCGCACGATGATGCGGATCGGTTTGTTGGGCCAGGCGTTTTGTGCCAACAAGGGGGCACAGACTGCACTGGCTGCGGCCGTAACGGCCAGGTTGAAGCGGCGACGCGTGAATTGAGCAACTGACATGTCATCTCCGGTAAGTCAAGTCATTCTCAGGCAAACCAGGACACGGGCTTATCGGGTTTGCACCTGAGGACAAGTTGTCAAACAATATTTACACTTATCTTTCGCTGCATCACATTGGAGACAACGATGGCAAAACTGAACGTCAATGGAACCGTTCGAAACTTTACAGCAGAGGCGGACACACCGCTGCTGTGGGTTATTCGGGAGCAGCTGGGGCTGACCGGCACCAAATACGGCTGTGGCATCGCCCAGTGCGGCGCGTGCACCGTGCATATCGACGGCGTACCCACCCGCAGCTGCGTGCGGCCCGTGTCAAGTGTGGATGCCACCGAAAAAATCGTCACCATTGAAGGTTTGTCGGCAAATGGGTCTCACCCGTTGCAAAAAGCTTGGGCGGCCTTGGACGTACCGCAATGTGGCTACTGCCAAAGCGGCATGCTGATGGCGGCCAGCGCTTTGCTCAAAGCCAAGCCAAACCCAACTGACAAAGACATCGATGAGGCCATGACCAACATCTGCCGCTGCGGCACCTACAACCGGGTGCGCGCTGGCATCAAGGCCGTGGCCCAAGGCAGCACCAAGAGCGCTGCGCTGTCCATCCTGCACGCTGACGGGAGCACGACATGAACGATACCAATTTCAACACCATTGCCCTCACGCCAAAAGGCAGGCTCTCGCGTCGCGGGTTTCTGGGAGCTACTGCCACTACCGGGCTTGTTGTGGCGTTTCATATTCCGCTGGTGGGCAGCGCCCTGGCCCAAGACAGCCGCCCTGCCGAAGTCAATGCCTGGGTCGTCGTCAAACCCGACGACAGCATCGTCATCCGCATCGCCAGGTCAGAAATGGGCCAGGGCACGCTGACTGGGCTGGCGCAGCTGGTGGTTGAGGAGCTGGACGGCAACTGGGCAAAAGTCACCACCGAGTACCCCACCCCCGGCCAGAACCTGGCACGCGCCCGTGTGTGGGGCAACTTTGGCACCGGCGGCAGCCAGGGCATACGCCAGTCGCAAGACTATGTACGCAAAGGCGGCGCGGCTGCCCGCATGATGCTGGTGCAAGCAGCGGCTGACGACTGGAAAGTACCCGCATCTGAATGCGTTGCCGCCAGCAGCGTGATCACCCACACGCCAACCGGCCGCAAAACGAGTTACGGCAAGGTCGCTGTTGCGGCAGCCAAGGTCACGCCGCCTACAGCCATCACCCTCAAAGACCCCAAAGACTGGAGGTTGGCTGGCAAGCGTCTGGCACGCCTGGACACGGTTGACAAAACCACCGGCAAACAAATTTTCGCCAGCGACCTGGTGCTGCCCGGCATGTTGAATGCAGCGATCAAGGACTGCCCGGTGTTTGGCGGCAAACTCAAAAGCTTTGACACCGCAGCGATTGAAAAACGCCCCGGCATCAAAAAAGTGGTGCGCGTTGGCGACAGCGCCGTGGCCGTTGTGGCCGATACCTGGTGGCGCGCCAAGTCGGCTCTTGACGCGTTGCCGATTGTTTGGGACAACGGACCGAACGAGAAAGTATCGAGCCAAACCATTGCCGCCATTTTGAAGGCCGGCCTGGACGCACCCCAAGCCGTGGTGGGCAACGAGAACGGCGATGCCAAAGCCGCCATTGCCGCCAGCGCCCGCAAAATTGAAGCGGTGTACTCCTACCCGTTTCAAAACCATGCCACGATGGAAACCATGAACGCCACCGCGAAATGGACACCCACACGCTGCGAGGTGTGGTGCCCTACGCAAAACGGCGAGGCCGCACTGGCCGCATGCGCTGAAGCCGCTGGCCTGACCCCTGCGCAGTGCGATGTGTACAAGCTGCATCTGGGCGGCGGCTTTGGCAGGCGTGGCCAGACCGACTATGTGCGTCAGGCCGTCGCGATTGCCAAAGAAATGCCTGGCACGCCGATCAAGATGATCTGGTCGCGTGAAGAGGACATGCTGCACGGCAAATACCACCCGATCACCCAATGCAAAATGACGGCCGGGCTGGATGCGCAAGGCAATATCACCGGGCTGCACATGCGCATTTCGGGCCAGTCAATTTTGGCCGGCGTGGCACCGCAAAACATCGTCAACGGCAAAGACCCGGTGGTGTTTCAGGGCTTGAATGCAACTGGCCCCGAGGCATCCATCGGCTACAGCTTCCCCAACCTGCTGGTTGACCACGCAATGCGTAACCCGCATGTGCCGCCAGGCTTTTGGCGCGGCGTGAACCTGAACCAGAATGCGATTTACCTCGAATCCTTCATCGACGAAATCGCTTTGGCCACCCAGCAAGACCCGTTGGCGCTGCGCCGCAAGCTGATGGCCAACCACCCCAAGCATTTAGCGGTGCTGAACGCCGCAGCCGAGCGCGGCGGCTGGGGCAAGCCAGCGCCTGATGTGAATGGTCAAAAAGTCTTCAAGGGGCTGGCGCAAACCATGGGCTTTGGCAGCTATGTGGCTGCGTGTGCCGAGGTGTCTGTCAGCGCTGCGGGCGAGGTCAAAGTCCACCGCATTGTGGCTGCGACCGACTGCGGTTATGCGGTCAATCCACAGCAAATTGAAGCGCAGGTAGAAGGCTCGTTTGCCTACGGACTGAGCGCGGCGCTTTACGGTGAATGCACTGTCAAAGACGGCCGCATCGAGCAGGAAAACTTCAACACCTACCCGGTGCTCAAGCTGGCCGACATGCCCAGGGTCGAGACGGTGATTGTGGCCTCCGGTGGCTTTTGGGGCGGTGTGGGCGAGCCCACCATTGCGGTGGCTGCGCCAGCGGTGCTGAATGCGATTTTTGCAGCAACAGGCAAGCGCATCCGCGACCTGCCGCTCACAAATCAAAGCCTGAAGCGGGCATAAAGTGCGCACGGCCATGTGGGCAAGCCTGGCACCCTGGGTGCTATGCGTGCCTGCATTGGCCTGGGCTCAGCCCAGTTCTTACCAAGTGGTGGGCGATGCGATACCGGCCTCACTGACAGGCGCCGCTGGTGATGCCGCCAAAGGCCGCAGCATTGTTGCCAATCGCCAGGTGGGTTTGTGCCTGCTGTGCCACAACGGCCCCCTACCCGAAGAACGCTTTCAGGGCAACCTGGCACCTAGCCTGGCCGGTGCAGGCGGCCGATGGTCTGAAGGGCAGTTGCGGCTGCGGCTGACAGACAGCAGGCGCCTGAACCCCGGGACCATCATGCCAGCCTACTACCAGACCGAGGGCTTGACGCAAGTCGCCAAAACCCTGGTGGGCCAGCCGCTGCTGGCCGCCCAGCAGATTGAAGATGTGTTGGCTTACCTGATGACTTTGAAACCATGACGATGAACCCGACCCCTCCCCTGTTGACGCGCAGGCGCCTTGTACTGGCCAGTACAAGCCTGAGCGCTTTGACACTGATGCACCCGGCCCTGGCCAACACCGATGAACTCGCGCAGGCAGTGTCCGCGTACGCAGCGGGTAAAAAAGTCACCGAAGGCAAGGTCAAACTCGACATTGCCGAACTGGTCGACAACGGCAATGTGGTGCCCATCACCGTGTCGGTCAGCAGTCCCATGACGGCAGCCAACCACGTCAAGGCGATTGCCGTCTTCAACGAAAAAAACCCGCAACGCGAAACAGTGAAGTTTGACCTGGGCCCGCGTTACGGCAAAGCTGAGGTCAGCACGCGTATCCGCCTGGCCACCACCCAAAAACTGGTGGCAGTGGCGCACCTGAGCGACGGCACGTTCTGGTCGCATACCGTCGAGGTCATCGTCACGCTGGCGGCATGTATTGAGGGGGAAGCCTGATGGCCCGCGCCTTGATTACCGCGCCTAAAACAGCCAAGCGCGGCGAGGTGATAGAAATACGCGCCACCATTGGCCACCCGATGGAGACTGGCTTTCGGCCCGATGAGAACGGAAAAATCCTGCCGCGCAACATCATCAAAAAGTTCAGTTGCCGTTACAACGGCGAAGCTGTATTTAGCGCTGATATGTTTTCTGCGGTGTCAGCCAATCCCTATCTGGCGTTTCACACGCTGGCCACCGAGAGCGGCACGCTGGCGCTGACATGGGAAGGCGACAACGGGTTTAGCCAGACGGAGACGATCCGCTTGCGTGTTGAGGCTTGATGCGGTATTTGCCTTTTTTTGCTATTTGTTTTGTAGCTACCAGCGCCTATTGCCAAGGCAGTACAGCCGCAGACAAGCGCCGTTCGGGGACAGAATTCATGGCTGCTTCAACCCAGGCCATGCAGGCGGACGATTCCCTGAACCCAGGCATGCTGTGGGTCAAAGACGGTGAAGCGCTGTGGCAAAAGCCGCCGGGCGCTGCTCAAAAAAGCTGCGCCAGTTGCCACACCCCAGGCAGCATGAAAGGCGTTGCAAGCCGCTACCCGGCTTTTGACGATGTGCTCAAGCGACCCGTCACCTTGAGCCAGCGCATCAACCAGTGCCGGCAAAAGCACCAGCAGGCCGAGCCGCTGCGCTTGGAAAGCCAGGACTTGCTGAGCCTGGAAAGCCATGTAGCCCATCAGTCGCGCGGCTTGCCGGTTGCGCCGCCGGTTGATGGCAGGCTTGATGCTGCACGCCAGCGCGGTCAGCAGCGCTACATGCAGCGCATGGGCCAGCTCAACCTGTCCTGCGCCCAATGCCACGACGACAACGCCGGTGGCCGACTGGGCAGCAGCCAGATTCCGCAGGCTCACCACACAGGCTACCCGGTGTACCGACTGGAATGGCAAAACCTGGGTTCCCTGCAGCGCCGACTGCGCAACTGCATGAGCGGCGTGCGCGCCGAGCCATTTGCCTACGGCGCGCCCGAACTCGTTGAGCTGGAACTGCACTTGGCGGTGCGCGCCAAAGGCATGCTGATGGAGACGCCGGGCGTCAGGCCCTGAACAAGGGCGATTCAATCGCCACGTCTTCAAGAACAGGCAGATATACAAGCATGCGGTGAAGGTCAGCGGCGGGCAAAGAAACTGTTTCTCGGCAGGCGGCAAATCCGTACAACTGCCAGGCGCTCATCAGGGAAAAGTAAAATAGGTCGATACACTGCCACCGCCTGACGAGGCTGCGGGCTGGGAATACGTCACACCTGTGCGCAGACAGCGAAAAAATGATCCGCCTTATTCAGTCACCTTAACCTAAAAAAAGCAGTTGACCGCTCGTAAACATCTCACAGACCGCATGAACACTCCGGTTTTGCGCTTCGCTGGCTTTGGCCTCTTGGGTGACGGCGCATCCAACCGCTTTTTCTAGGTTGAATGACCCAGCAGACCCAAGCTTGCACGACGTCGCCGGCTCTTGACGCGGCACAACGCCGCCTGGTGCAGGTGCTTTTTGTCGGCGTCTTCATGGCTGCACTTGATTCAGCCATCGTCGGGCCGGTTCTGCCTGCATTGCGTGCCGCCTTTGGTATCGACAACCGCACCGCCGGACTGCTGACCACCGTGTTTGCCCTGAGTTCGATGTGCAGCACGGCACTCATGGCCTACTTCAGCGACCGCCATGGGCGTCGTCCGGTGTATCTGGTCAGCGTCGCGCTTTTCGCCATCGGCTCGCTGTGCATCGCCGCCGCTCCCAGCTTTGACCTGCTGCTGGCCAGCCGCGCCATCCAGGGCATAGGCGCAGGGGGCATTGCGCCAGTGGCCAGTGCCGTGATTGGTGATGTGTTCACAGCCGAGCGACGGGGCCGTATTTTGGGGCTGATTGGCGCCACCCACGGCATGGCCTTTGTGCTCGGGCCGCCACTGGCGACCGTGCTCACATCCACGCTGGGCTGGCGCTGGCTGTTTTTGGTGAATATTCCGGTCGCTTTGGCCGTGCTGGTCTTGGGCGCACGCAGCCTGCCACGCCAGCGCAAAGACGCGGCACCGGGGCCGATTGACATCGGAGGCATTGCCGTTACTTTGTTGTTCCTGCTGTGTTTGGTGATGGGTATTTCGCGCCTGCCGGACTCGGCCACAGGCATGCTGCTGTGGCCCTGGTTTCTGGCTGCCAGTGGCGTGCTGCTGGTCGCACTGGTCGTCATTGAAAAACGGCAGACCCAAGCACTGATTCCCATTGAGCTGTTTGCCAACCGGCAACTGGCTTGTACCTATGTGCTGACGCTGGGCGTGGGCTTTTCCATGGGTGGCATTGTGTTTTTGACCACCATTGCCACGCTGGCCTATGGCGTCAGCGTTGAGCACGCGGGGCTGGCACTGCTGCCCCTGGTGCTGTGCTCCATGGTGGGCTCGATGGCGGCGGGGCGGCTGCTGAACCGTTTGGGTGCCCGCACCATGGTGATCTTTGGTTTTTCTCTGTTGACGCTGGGGTACCTGCAAAGCGCAGTACCGCAAACCGGCCTGACCGCGTTCGTGGTGGCGTCTGTCCTGGTCGGTATTGGCCTGGGTGTGGTGGTCAGCGGCGCGCTGCGCTCGATTGCGATTGATGAAGCGCCGCCAGCCCTGCGCGGCACCGCCCAAGGCCTTGTCAATATCTTCAATGCTGTGGGAACGCTGCTGGCGGTGACCTGCATCAGCGCCATTGCTGACTTTGAAGGCGGCGGGCTGACCGGCTTTAGCCACGCCTATCTTGCCGTGGCGATAAGCATGCTCGTGATGCTGTTGATGGCGTTCAGGCTTAAAAAGAAGTCAACCAAGTCCGTGACCGAGCCGACTTCTTCAGTTGGGACATAACTCAGTACGTTCGCTACAGCATGTGACAGCAGCTAAAGATCGCGGTCAACACTTGATGACCACAACGAGATCTACCGGCATGCCCTGCACACCAGCATTTCGGGCAGCTAAACCCGCTATATTTTCAGGAGCTTCTTACCCAAGTATTTATTGGGTTTGGAGCACTTTTCATAGGTGAAAACGACCTGTTTTTTACTTTTTGCCGCCTGGTAAGGCCTCCCGAGCCTGACAAGCCCTTGAAAGTGCTGTTTTTGACCTCTTTTGCCCCGTTTTTACCTTTAATTTAGGGCTATAAGCCAACAGATACGTGCGCGAGCAGCTGTCGATTCAATAGCAGTTTTTATGGTAACGGGCTTAAACCAAGCTCTTGAAGGAACTCGTTGTGCTTCTGCTTTGCCGTCGCAACAGCTTTTTCAATCTCGACAAGCTCGCCATGCGTCGCCTCCAGATCGATCTCCGCCTCGCCCACTGCGGTGCTGATGTAGCGCGAGATATTCAGGTTGAACTCATTCTTCTCAATCTCCGCCATTCCCACCCGGCGTGAATAGCGCGCCTCTTCCCCACGGTATTGGTAGGTCTTGATGATCTTGTCGATGTGGCCTTGGGTCAGCTGGTTCTGGCGCTTGCCTTTGTCAAAGTGCTCTGCTGCGTTGATAAACAGCACGTCATCCGGCTTCTTGCACTTCTTCAGCACCAAGATGCACACCGGAATACCGGTGGAATAAAACAAGTTGGACGGCAGACCAATCACCGTATCAATATGGCCATCTTTCAGCAGCTTGGTGCGAATGCGCTCCTCTGCCCCGCCCCGGAACAGCACACCGTGCGGCAGGATGATGGCCATCACGCCTTCGTCCTTTAAGAAGTGAAAGCCATGCAGCAAAAAGGCAAAGTCCGCAGCCGACTTGGGTGCCAGGCCGTGGTTTTTAAAGCGTACGTCGTCGCCCATTGCCTCCGTCGGCTCCCAGCGGTAGCTGAACGGCGGGTTGGCCACTATTGCGTCGAACGCGGGTTTCTTGGCTGGGTTTAGCGCACGCAATATGTCCCAGTCATTCGTCAGCGTGTCGCCGTGGAAGATTTCAAACTCGGTGTCCTTCACCCCGTGCAGCAGCATGTTCATGCGCGCCAGGTTGTAGGTGGTGATATTCTTCTCTTGCCCGTAAATCCTGCCGATAGTGCCGCCAGCTTCCTTGGTCTTTTTGCGCACATTCAGCAACAGCGAGCCCGAGCCACAGGAAAAGTCCATCACGCTTTCTATCCGCAGCTTCACCCCGGTCTTGGGCTCTTGGCTGTCCAG
>JBKCGU010000141.1:0-4406 GCA_046303055.1 Polaromonas sp. | reverse complement strand
GCCGTGTCACGCTAAAGGCCAGGCGAATGCGGCTACAGATGAGGTCTTGCTCGTACTGATTGTTAAAGACGCGACCTGTTTGCTTGCTATTGGGTGACGTAATGCAGTCAAAGAGGCTTTGCAGAGCCGCTCGGTGCGCATCCAAGTCTGCGCGGCTAATCAGTTCAAACGATTCTTTGCTAATCAGGCGTAGCCAGGCGCTAAAACTAGCAACATCAAAACCGCTATGCCCTTGCGTTTGCAGCGTAGCGTCTTGCATGCGCGTGAGTTCACCCGTGCGCACAAGGGCTGCTTGGTAGTACGCGGCAGATTGACTTTTTACATCTTGGGCAAGGCGTTGCAGTTTTTCGCCTGTTCTTGCGTCTGCATCTTCTTGCAGCGCTTCGTAGGCAATTTTCATTTGGAAAAAGTCGACCGGCGGCAATTGCAAAACGTCTACGCGGGATAGTCTTTGGATCATCACAGCATCCGAGCCGCGTGTGATGTTGTTAATCGCTTCAATGGAGCTGTTTTGCTCTTGTTTGAGCTGGGCATTGAGCGTATCGGCGTTGTCTTGGTTGAGCCAAATCAGCGCTGTCTCTGGTTTGATGCTATTTGCACCTTTATCCACTTGCCGCAGGCAGCGGCAGGCGGTTTGCAGCACCATGTTTTTAGGACTGTCGCCTTTTTGGGAGAGGATGACAGAGGTCAGGCTGGGGCAGTCCCAGCCTTCTTTGCCAACTTGCACCAGCAAAATGAAACGGCGGGTAGAGCTGGGTAGATCAAGCGTGCGAAATTCCACTTCGTTTTGCGCGGGACAGTTGTACTGGGCATTGCCGCCATGGAATTTCAATATCTCGGTGTCAGCGATGCCGAGCGTTGTCGTTAAAAACGGATATACCTGCTCTTCAAGCGTGGCGATGTCGCTGCAATAAATGGCTTGTTTGGCAATGCAGCCGTTGCCATAAACATGGCCGCCGTACTGCTGTTGAAAGTCTTGAACGCCTTGCCGAATGATTTCTAAGCGAGAGAGGTTTTGCGCGATTTTGACCTTGGGCGTTTTGAGGAATGTGGCAATCGCAGTTACAAGCGGATAGTAGTAAACGGTACTGGTGATTTCACGAAACTTGAAGGCGAATTGCATATCACCCGTTTTGACCATTATTTCTTCTGCTTTGGCCAAGTAAGGCGTGCCCGAGAAACCCAGCACGGTGGTGATATTGCCTGTGCTGCTCCAGTAATTGACTGCTTGGCGCAATTTGATGTCGTCAGTAGCGGCGTGGTGAACTTCGTCAATCAGGATCGAGAGATTCGGAATTTGACCAATCAGCTCCCGCAAATCGTTACCCGTTTTGCGCTGTGCAGTGTCTTCGGTTTCTAACTGGGCCTGGGTTTCAAAATCGACCGTGTTCAAAATCACTTTTTCGGCGTTAACAACAAACACGCGGGCAAACGGGTTTGGCAAGCACTGGCTGATTTTTTGCGCGTTCGGATTTCGAGTTTGGTTGCTTTTTTTAGCGCTTTTGCTTTCGTCGAGCACTTCAAACTTGAGCAGATTGCGAAGATCGCTGGCATCAGGCTCGGGGAGTATCCAAGCAGGATCGAAGTTTTGAATTGTCTTGAGGCTGGGGATGATGGAAGACTTGAGCCCCGACGGCGCAAGCACCAAAAAATTGTGCGCAAAAGCTTTGTTTTCAGGCTCTTTGGTCGCGAAGTACAAATCCAAATACATGAAGGCTGCCATCAGCCATGTTTTGCCTGCCCCCATCGGCAAGCTCATCAAATAGTCGGCGTAATTGACACCATAAAAGATGCTTTGGATGATTCCTTGGTAGTCGATTTGCTCAGGGGCGTCCAGAATGCGCGCCTCTAACGCGGGCACGAGGGCAGGCGTTCCGTTTTTTTTGCGAACAAAATCAAACAAAGCAAATGCGGGCGGATGCTTGCGCAAGTATTCGCGGGCGTGGTGATTGATGTTGAGCCTGTCTAAATCGGGGCGTGCATTAAAAAATCCTTGGGCAAATAATTGCCAAAGAGGTTGGTTGTTGCCTATGATTTTGAGAAAAAGGTAAGTTTCTATCGCTTCGATTTGTGTGTCGCGCAACTTGCCAGTTTTGCGGATGTGCGCTAATAAATCACTAGCAGTACATGCCGGAGATTCAAGCCATTTCTGCTTAAGGGATTCAATGGTGGCGTGTAGCATGCGATGAATGATTCATTTGGACTGCGCGTTGTTTTGGATACGCTGAAAGCTCGACAAACTGGAGTGGAATTTCAAAAAACCAACATGGCTGTGCGTTAGGCATCTTGCGCGCTCTGCGGGTAATCAGCTGGGTGTCTTTGAATCCAAAGTCTAGGATGAGGATTTTTTGGTGTTGCATGAGAGGCTTGGAGGCTCAGGTCAAAAGCTGTTGTTGAGTCAAAAACTCAACGGGTTTGAGAATACGAAACGGAAGGTTGGAGGTACTTGCCAGAATCAACAAGTCTTGGTCACCAGTCACCAAAAAATCGGCTTTGCTGGCAAGCGCGAGTTCAAGAAACATCTGATCGTGTGGGTCGCGGCAAAGGGGCAGATTTGCATGATGCGTTTTTGGGGATATGTCTGTGACCTGTACGAACGGCAGGTAGTCGGCAAGCAGACTTTGCTGGTCACGCATATCAAGTTTGAATTTTTTGTTTGCCAACAAACGAATTAGCTCTTCAGTCGTTTCTTTGGACGCACAAGGAACAACAGTGCCGATGGTCCAAAGTGATCGAAAACGACCCAGCGTTCCGCCCGCAAAAACCAGCGCTGAAAGTAAAACATTGCTGTCCAAAACAACACGTGGAGCCGAATCAGACGGGCGGATCATGCGCGAGTGCTGCGCGCCTGTTTGACAACATCAGCCACATCCTGCTCGGTGATTCCCAGCAGTTCAAGTTTTCTACGAACAGCATCACCGTTTTGCACACGAACGGGCGTCAGCATGATGCAGTCATTTACTGCCTCTACCTCGTAATACTCGCTGGGTGGCAATTTCGAGATCACCGCTTTGGGCAGCGTGATTTGATTTTTCGAGGTTATCTTGGCGAGCATGATGATTTTCTCAAAGTAAGAATTCCTTACTTTACTCTAAAAGTTGGGAATTTTTCGACAGGCAGCCCCTAGAAAGATTAACCCCTCGGGAGGCACTGCAGTGCACCCAGTGACAAGCGTGAGGGCCCATCAATCTGCCCGGTAATTGGGCGCTTCCTTGGTGATCTGCACATCATGCACATGGCTTTCGCGGATGCCGGCCGAAGTGATTTCAACAAACTCGGCCTTGTTTTGCATGTCTTCAATCGTGGCGCAGCCGCAGTAGCCCATGCTGGCGCGCAGGCCGCCGGCCATTTGAAAAACGATGGACACCATCGACCCCTTGTACGGGACGCGGCCTTCAATGCCTTCGGGCACCAGCTTGTCGGCGTTGGGGTTGCCGGTGCTTGATTCTTGAAAATAGCGGTCGGCGCTGCCCTGCTGCATCGCGCCGATGCTGCCCATGCCGCGGTAGCTTTTGTAGCTGCGGCCTTGGTACAAGATGACTTCGCCGGGCGCTTCTTCGGTGCCGGCAAACATGCCGCCCATCATGACGGTGCTCGCGCCTGCTGCGATGGCCTTGGCAATATCGCCTGAGTAGCGGATACCGCCGTCGCCAATCAAGGGCACACCGGTGCCGCGCAAGGCAGTGGCCACACTGTCAATCGCCATGATTTGCGGCACGCCTACGCCTGCCACGATGCGGGTGGTGCATATGCTGCCGGGGCCAATGCCGACTTTGACGCCATCAGCGCCGGCATCGACCAGCGCCAGTGCTGCCGCGCCGGTCGCGATGTTGCCGCCAATCACGTCGATCTGCGGGTAGTTTTGTTTGACCCAGCGCACCCGGTCAATCACGCCCTTGCTGTGGCCGTGGGCGGTGTCCACCACGATGGCATCAACCCCGGCTTTGACCAGCGCCTCAACCCGCTCTTCAGTGCCCTCGCCCACGCCAACAGCTGCGCCAACCCGAAGGCGGCCTGACGAGTCGCGTGCCGCGTTGGGGAAATTGGTTTGCTTGGTGATGTCTTTGACGGTGATCAGCCCTTTGAGCTCAAAGTCGTCGTTGACGACCAGCAAGCGCTCAAGCTTGTATTTGTTCAGCAGTGCCTTGGCTTCAAGGGCGGACGTGCCTTCTTTGACGGTGATGAGCTTTTCACGCGGCGTCATGATCTGGTGGGCCTTGACGTCGTAGCGGGTTTCAAAGCGCAAATCACGGCTGGTCACGATGCCGACCACCTTGCCGCCGTCGCAAACCGGAAAGCCAGATATGCCGAGTTGCTCGGACAATTCCAGCACCTGCAAAACCGTGTGCTCGGGGGTGATGACCACCGGATCGCGCACCACGCCTGATTCATAGCGTTTGACCTTG
>JBKCGU010000140.1:0-6787 GCA_046303055.1 Polaromonas sp. | reverse complement strand
ACCGTGATTTCGCCCAGGGTGTCAAAGCCGCGATAGTCAACAATGATGACGTTGACAGCGTTGGCACCGCCTCCCTCGGCAAGGGTGGTTTGCAGAAAAAATGGTGAGATTGAATCAAACGGACGCCCCAAAACCATCCAGGCAAGGGATGCCAGGCCAACACCTGTAGCCAAGGCAATAATGGCATCGCGAATACGGCGCCCGCGGCTGTCCTTGGCATCGGCTTCGGAGGTATCAGGCAGCCAATTCAAAGCCAGCATCATGAGCATGATGGTGACCACCTCCACCAGCAACTGTGTCAGCGCCAAGTCGGGTGCCGAGAAATGCACAAAAACCAGGCTGACTGCCAGCCCAACCGCACCCAGAAGCAACAGCGCTGTCAGCCGATGCTGATGAAAGAATACGCACGCTGCAATCGCCACCATGCCAATGACCCAAATGGCCACAAAAGCAAAACCGGCTGGCGGTGAACTCTGTGTCGGGCCTGCCTGGCCAGCGCCCTGCAAAAAAGGCAATGCGCCCGCCAGCGTGGCCACCACCACCAGCAACAGCAAATAATTTTGCAGGCTGCCGGTTTGTAACGCAGCAGACAGCTTGGTTGCCCGGTCAGTAACGCGGCGCAGCGCAGTGGTGAACAATTCCCGACCACCGATGCTGGAAACTGCCGGCACCTTGTCAAGTTTGTGCAGGTTGACTCTGCGCTCTAGCCCAAAGTAAATTGCTGTGCCCAGCACCAGCGCTACCGCACTCATTAACATCGGCAGATTAAACCCATGCCAAAGCGCCAGGGTGTAGTCGGGCAGGTTGCCGGCGTTCGGTCCCAACAGCGCAGCCTTTGCCGCCACAGCCAATAAAGGCCCCACTGTCAAGGCCGGGATCAAGCCGACAACCAGACACAACAGCACCAGCAATTCAACCGGAACCCGCATGAAATGGTGTGGCTCGTGAGGCGTACGATCCAGGTCCAATGCTTCACCGCGAAAGAACACGTCATGGATAAAACGCAGGCTGTAGGCAACACCAAGCGCCCCGGCTAGCGTTGCCCCAATGGGCAGCACCCATTGCATCGCCGAATGACCTTCCTTGGCGACAGCCTCAACAAAAAACATTTCCTTGCTCAAAAAACCATTGAGCAACGGAACGCCCGCCATCGCTGCTGCCGCCAATGTGGCCAGCGCACCGGTAATGGGCATGTATTTCCACAAGCCGCTGAGCTGGCGCATGTCGCGCGAGCCAGTTTCGTGCTCAATGATGCCTGCCGCCATGAAAAGCGAGGCTTTAAACGTCGCATGATTAAGAATGTGAAACACCCCAGCGACCACGGCCAGCGGCTCGTCCAGCCCAAACAGCAGAGTGATCAAACCCAGGTGGCTGATGGTGGAGTAAGCGAGCAAACTCTTCAGGTCATGCCTGAACAGCGCCATGTAAGCACCGAAGACCAAAGTCGTCAGGCCGACCAGCGACACGATCCAGAACCAGGGCTCCGAGCCACCCAGCGCCGGGTACAGGCGTGCCAGCAAAAACACACCTGCCTTGACCATGGTGGCCGAATGCAGGTAAGCGGACACTGGCGTAGGCGCAGCCATGGCGTGAGGCAGCCAGAAGTGAAATGGAAACTGCGCACTTTTGGTAAAGCAGCCTAACAAAATCAGCACAAGGGCCACCTCGTAAAGAGCGTGTTGGCGAATGATCTCGCCTGATGCCAATACCTTGTCCAGATCAGTACCGCCAACGATATGGCCAATCAATAATGCCCCGGCGAGCAGGCACAGGCCGCCCGCCCCGGTAACTGACAGCGCCATTCGCGCACCCTCCCGCGCGTCCTTGCCCTTGTGCGGGTCGGCGTTCCAAAAGCCGATCAGCAGGAACGACGACAGGCTGGTCAGCTCCCAAAACACGACCAGCAAAATCAGGTTGTCGGCCAGCACCACGCCCAGCATGGCACCCATGAACAACATGAAGAACATGAAAAAACGGGCTGGGGGATCCTTTGGGTCCAAGTAATAAGCGGCATACAGCACCACCAGGCTGCCGATGCCGAGTACCAGAAGTGCAAACATCCAGGCCAAGCCGTCCATCCGAAAGCCAAGCCTCAAGCCCAGCACGGGCATCCATTCCACCGACCAGCGGATGACTTCGCCAGAAAAAACCGCTGGTGCAAGCAAGGCCAGCCCGGCACAGCCGGCCAGTGCTGTCAGACCCGCCAGCCACGCCGCCCATCGTGGGCTGGCGTTATTGACTCCTGCCAACACCAGTGCGGCCAGCCAAGGCAGCACCGCCAGCCACGGAAGAAGGTGACCGATGGTCATGCAGACTGGTTGGGGGATTTTCCGCGCCTGAGCAGCACGACGATCAGGGTGATAACTGTGATTGGAATCACGAAACTCATCATGGCGGTCGAAAACACGCCAAGTGCGTCATGTTGCTGACTGGCCAGAATCAGCTAGGCCACATAGGCGACGTAGTAAGCTACAAAAACGCCACCTTCCCAGCGCGCAATCTCTCGCCCGGTCATGAAGATGGGCAGGCAGGCCAGCGCTACAGCCAGCATGACCCAAATGTCAAAAGCCAGCAGCGACGGCGCCATAACCAGCCCCATGTCACCTGAAAGCAGACCTGATAAACCCAGACAACCCAGAATGTTGAAGGTGTTGCTGCCGACGACGTTGCCAACGGCAATGTCGCGCTCTCCTTTCACCGCAGCGGTGATAGACGTTGCGACCTCTGGCATTGAAGTGCCCGCCGCCACAATGGTCAGCCCAATCACAAGATCACTCACACCCAACGCTTTCGCAAAAATGATGGACGCATCAACCAGCCATTCGGAACCCACCACCAAAAAGCCAAGGCCTGCAACGATCAACATGAGCTGTACGGGCAATTTGGAGTCCCAGCTTCCCACACCTGCGGGCTTTATTTCTGCCGCATATTCATCTTTGGCTGCCTTGGTTTCTTTGCGTGACTGCACAATCAGGAATATGGTGTATGAAATCAGCAATGCAAACAAGAGCGCGCCGTTCCAGACACTCAGGTTGCCATCCAGCGTCATGGCCAGCAGCAGCAGCGAAGCCCCAATCATGATGGGCACTTCCTGGCGTATCAATTGAATATTGACCACCAGCGGAACGATAAGGGCTGATAAGCCCAAAATAAACAGAACGTTAAAGATATTGCTGCCCACCACATTGCCAATAGCAATATCCGATTTTCCGTCCAGGACTGCCCCCACAGAGACTGCAACTTCGGGGGCGCTGGTGCCGAAGGCGACGATGGTCAAGCCGACCACCAGCGGCGAGATCCCGAACGACAGCGCGAGTTTTGACGCGCCACGCACCAGCAGCTCTGCCCCCAGAATCAGGCCAATCAGACCACCCAAAAATAGCAAAATCGTCATGTAAAGTCTAGGATTGGTTCAAGATCCGCGGCGCGCTTCAATGCTTTTGCGATGAGACGCTAGACATCAATTTATCGGTGTAGGCAATTGCCATGGCAGACAGCAAGAACGCAATGTGAATCACTGTTTGTGCTACGAGAACCCGGTCGGTGTAGTTGTCTGCGTTGATAAAAGTCTTCAGCAAATGAATCGAGCTGATGCCGATGATGGCCGTGGCCAGCTTGACCTTCAGCACGCTGGCATTGACGTGGCTTAACCACTCGGGCTGGTCTGGATGACCATCGAGATCCATACGGCTCACAAACGTGGCGTAGCCGCCGACGATCACCATGATGAGCAGGTTGGAAATCATCACTACGTCGATAAGTGCCAATACCACCAGCATGATGACGGTTTCGTTCAGGGTGGTGATAGGGACGGTAGCTTTGTAGCCAATGCTGGAGACCAGGGCCTGCAAGTCGGGCAGGCTGCCGAAGGCGGCGGCAATCAGGTGTTTGAGCTCCACCATGAAGTGAACCACATACACGGCTTGTGCTGCAATCAGGCCTAAATACAGGGGTAACTGCAACCAACGGCTGGCAAAAATAAAGTTTGGCAATGGCCGCAGGGGCGGGTGTTTTTTTGGTGTTTCTTCAGACATAGCCTAAATTGTAGAGGCTGAAATAAAGACAGCCAAGGAGAGTTTTGTAAGATTCACGCCAGTCAGTGACTTGTAAGAGCCATGCTGGACAGTAACATGGTCATCAAGACTGGCTTGTGACAAACAGGAGACAAACAATGAGTACAAACAACTCGAACATCGAGTCCACACTGGTTGAAAACCGGGTTTTCCCGCCTGGCCCGGCCGCCGTCAAGGCAGCCCGCATTTCGGGCATGCCGGCTTACAACGCCATGTGCGCCGAGGCAGACAAGGATTTTGAAGGCTTCTGGGCCAAGCTGGCGCGTGACAACCTGAGCTGGAAAAAGCCCTTCACCGAAGTGCTGAACGAGTCCAACGCCCCGTTTTACACCTGGTTTGCGGACGGCCATCTCAATGCGTCCTACAACTGCCTGGACCGCCACTTGGGCACGCCCATCGAAAACAAAAAAGCCATTGTTTTTGAAGGCGATGATGGCTCTATCGTCAATGTCACCTACAAGGAACTGCACGCCAAAGTCAGCCAGTTTGCCAGCGCGCTGAAGGCGATGGGTGTTCAAAAAGGTGACCGCGTGGTCATCTATATGCCGATGACCGTCGAGGGCGTGGTGGCCATGCAAGCCTGTGCCCGCATTGGCGCCACGCATTCGGTGGTGTTTGGCGGCTTTTCCGCAAAAAGTTTGCAAGAGCGCATTCAAGACGCCGGTGCGGTGGCCGTGATCACCGCCAATTACCAGTTGCGCGGCGGCAAAGAGCTGCCGCTCAAAGCGATTGTGGATGAAGGTCTGGCCATGGGCGGCTGCGAGTCGATCAAGAACGTCATCGTCTACCAGCGTACGGCCACGGCTTGCAACATGGTTGCCGGGCGCGACAGCCTGATGCATGAAGTCACCGCCAAAGCCGCACCCGAATGTGTGCCTGAATTTGTGGGCGCGGAGCATCCTCTGTTCATTCTGTACACGTCAGGCTCCACCGGCAAACCCAAAGGCGTGCAGCACAGCACGGGTGGCTATTTGCTGTGGGCCAAGCTGACGATGGACTGGACCTTTGATTTGCAGCCGACTGATGTGTTCTGGTGCACCGCAGACATCGGCTGGATTACCGGGCACACCTATGTGGCCTATGGCCCTCTGGCCGCTGGTGCCACGCAGGTCATTTTTGAGGGCATTCCTACTTTCCCGAATGCGGGTCGCTTCTGGCAAATGATAGAGCGCCACAAGGTATCGATTTTCTACACCGCGCCAACAGCCATTCGCTCCCTCATCAAGGCCGCCGAAGCCGATGAGAAAGTTCATCCTGACCGATCAGATTTAAGCAGCCTGCGCATTCTGGGTTCGGTCGGTGAGCCGATCAATCCTGAAGCCTGGATGTGGTACTACAAAAACGTGGGTGGCGAGCGCTGCCCGGTGGTGGATACCTTCTGGCAAACTGAAACCGGCGGCCACATGATCACCCCGCTACCCGGTGCCACGCCGCTGGTGCCCGGCAGTTGCACGCTGCCACTGCCTGGCATCATGGCTGCGATTGTTGACGAGACAGGCCATGATTTGCCCAACGGCGCCGGCGGCATGCTGGTCGTCAAGCGCCCGTGGCCGTCGATGATTCGCACCATCTGGAACGACCCCGAGCGTTTCAAGAAAAGTTACTTTCCGCCAGAAATGGGCGGCACGATTTACCTGGCGGGTGACGGCGCGGTGCGCAACAAAGACAACGGTTACTTCCGCATCACTGGCCGCATTGACGACGTGCTGAATGTGTCGGGTCACCGCATGGGTACGATGGAAATCGAGTCCGCCCTGGTGGCGCACAGCACGCTGGTGGCGGAGGCCGCGGTGGTCGGCAGGCCAGACGACCTGACGGGCGAGGCGATTGTGGCGTTTGTGGTGCTGAAACGATCACGCCCCACCGGCGACGAAGCCAAAGCCATTGCAAAAGAGCTGCGTGACTGGGTGGGTAAGCAAATTGGTCCGATTGCCAAGCCCAAAGATATCCGCTTTGGCGACAACCTGCCTAAAACCCGCAGCGGCAAAATCATGCGCCGCCTGTTAAGGGGCATTGCCAAGGGCGAGGCGATCACGCAGGACACGTCGACACTTGAAAACCCTGCCATCCTCGATCAGTTGGCTGAAAATCTGTAAAAGATCACGACGCTACAGACATCAAAAAGCCCGCTGACAGCGGGCTTTTTGCGTGCGGGTTGGCAAAAATTATTTGGCGCCTGCAAGGATCCAGGCCACCAGTTTCTTGGCATCGGCCTCATTAACCTGTGCATTGGCTGGCATGGGTACCGGGCCCCATGCACCTGCCCCACCTTTGATGACTTTGCTTGCCAATTTGTCGACAGCATCGGCCTGGCCTGCGTATTTGGTGGCGATGTCTTTATACGACGGGCCAACGAGTTTTTTCTCGACAGCGTGGCAGGCCATGCAGTTTTTGGAGTTGGCCAAAGCCATATCAGCCAGGGCGGGTGTTGATACTGCAAGGAAAGTGACTACAGCAGCAATGGCGACAAGAATTCGTTTCATGGATTGTCCTCGTGTGTCTCGTTTCAAGTTCGGTTACCGTTATCTAACGCTATTGTAGTGATTTGGGTTGACGGCACAGCAGCCGCGCAGTCAACTGTCAGCAGTAAATGATTTGTCCGGTTTTTAGCAAGTAATCTGTCCGGTTTATGGAGAAGGGATGCAAGACACCCCCATAAGCCGGGCCCGCTACATGCAGGAGAACCGCAAGATGAGATTTTTAGAAGCTTATGA
>JBKCGU010000139.1:0-83627 GCA_046303055.1 Polaromonas sp. | reverse complement strand
GGGTCGTGGCGGCAGCAAATTCACAACTTCTTCGGCTTCATTGAGTATGCAGGCACAGCTGGCGGATTGCTACTGGCTTGCCACCTCTTGCTGAAGAAGGGCCAAACAACAATCGGTGTTGTTTTCGGGCTTGCTGGAGTGGTTGTCGTGCTCTGCTTAGCAGGACTTTCGATTGCATCCGCATTTCCGTATCGCGGAGGCATACAACGAATCGCAGAAGCAATTATGTTCCTAGGATCTACAGCTTTTGTGGCAACCATGCGCAGTGAAGCCTAACCCCTCGCTCAAGCTGACCCGCTACGGCATGCAGCGTAAGCCTGGTGTGCGGCGCCTTCGGCACTTTCGCACACCAGGCTTACACTGCACGCCTACGCGGGCAGCTTAGCTCGAACGTTGGACGTCAAAAGCTTAAGGAAGCGCGGATCAAATCGAATTTGATCTGATCGATGACGCAGCGTATTTTTTTTGTTCACACTACGCCGAATTTCGCGGCGGCTTTTGCAATCGCGGCCTTTTTTCAGTTTCTGCACCTCTTTCGAGGCTTCTCCTGGCGCTTTTCGCGCCCCTTTTCCCTCTATGGGCGTAGTTCTCCCCTGACCATGTACAAATTACTCAAGGCAAACAGCACATTGAGCTGGGAACAGTCGGAGTCAGACTCCAATTAATCTCAAGCCGCTATCAATACAGAAGCTGCTATCACCCGTATTCATTGGCCTGGGGAACAATCGTGGTCAGTCGCCAATTAATCTCAGGCCCGGCGGCCGCTGCAAGCCTGGGCACTGCCGCCAACCCGTTACATACAGACCAACGCAACAGACCAAAGCATGAAAAGTTAACAGGTGATGAGGGAACAATTGGGGTCAGACTCCAGTTGAATTGACTGGCGGTCAGTAAAGATGCGGTGATTTTGGCTTCAAACTGAACCAAGTCGCTCGAATTGAGAGATTTTTAGCCGTTTTGGGGTGTCAAAAGTGCCTCAAACCCAATAGATACGTGTGCGAGCAGCTATGAATTATGTAGCGCGCGGCAATCGCACCCGAATCGGCCCTTTCCATGGGCCGTTGGGAAGTGAGGAGGCGGGAACCGATTGACCGCCCTGCGAAATGTCCAATAGGCCACGCAATGCCAACTGGCCTGCCATCTGCCTGACGCGCGGCATCAGGGTGCGCCAATCGTCGGGCGACAGGGCGCGCGCCACTTCAGAGGGGCACGCGCTGGCTTGGTGGCCGCGCTGGGCAATCAGGGCCAGCAGGGCGGCTTCGATTTGCGGGTCACTGGGTTGGGGCACCGCTCAAAAAATCAGATACCGACTTCAGCAATCATTTCAATCTCGACACAAGCGCCCATGGGCAGCTGCGCGACGCCAAAGGCGCTTCTGGCGTGTGCGCCCACCACCGGGCCAAACACCTGGCCCAGCAGTTCGCTGGCACCATTGGTCACCAGATGCTGGTCGGTGAAGTCTGCGGTTGAGTTGACCAGACTCATGACCTTGACGATGCGGCTGACGTGGTTGAGGTCTTTGCCGGTGGCGGCCAGCGCTGCGTGCAGTGTTCCTAACAGGCCGATGGCCACCACGCGGGCGGCGGCTTTGCCTTCTTCAAGGCTGATGTTTTTGCCCAGCTGGCCAACCCAGACCTGGCCGTCTTTTTTAGCGATGTTGCCGCTTAAAAAAATCAAATGTCCTGTTTGCACATAGGGCACATAAGCTGCCGCTGGCACCGAGATGGGCGGCAGCGTGATGTTGAGTTCAGCCAGTGTTTTGTAAATGTCGTTTGCAGTTGTCATGGGGGTCTTCCTTAAAAAATCTAGACGAGGCATGGCATCGATTCAAGCGGCATCACGGTGACTGCCACTCGCAGCTCGTGTTGTGCGCCGCCGCGTATCACGCCGCGCAGGGGCGACACGTCTAAAAAATCACGGCCCGTGGCCAGGGTGATGTAGTCGTCGCCGGGCATGCGGTTGTTGGTCGGGTCAAAGTCAAACCACTGGCCGGCTTCGTTGCTGTTGCCCGGGCAGTAGACCGAAGCCCAGGCATGCGATGCGTCGCAGCCAATCAGGCGCGGCTGGCCGGGCGTTGGCTGCGTCAGCATGTAGCCGCTCACATACCGCGCGGGCAGGCCCATGGCGCGGCAGCAGGCGACCATGATGTGGGCAAAGTCCTGGCACACGCCCTTGCGTTGTTGCAAGGCCATCAGGGCGGGGGTGTTGACGTCGGTGCTGTCGTCGTCGTAGGTCATGGTCTGGTGAATGCGGGTCATCAGCTGGGCAGCGGCGTCGAGCAGCGGAACGCCGGGTGCAAAGCTGGGGCTGGCAAATTCTGCAAAGGCCTTGTCGCGTGGCGCGTAGGGCGATGCAAACAAAAACTCCCAGGCGGTGTTGTACGGCACACCGGCCCGATAGCGAAACATCTCGCGCACTTGCTCCCAGGCCACCTGGCAGGCTGGCAATACCGCTGGCAACGCATGGGTCAGCACGGTGCTGTGCGCCGTGACGCAGAGCCGGTCATGGCTGCTCTCCAATGAAAAAAAGCTGCAGCGGTTGCCGTACACGTCACTCATGTCGCGCACCTGGGACGGTGCGGGGCTGATGTCGAGCTGGTGCGACAGCACCGTTTGCACCGGGCTGCTGGTCGGTTTCAGGCGCAGCATATGGTCGGCGTTGTCAACTGCCGGCGTGTAGTGGTAGTGGGTTTCATGGGTCAGGCTGAGCAGCATTTGGTCAGGCCCCCAGGCTGATGTTGCCACTGCTGGCGTGGCTGAAGTAGCGGCGCGACACAGCGTCTGACAGCGCCAATGCTGAGGACTGGCACTGCGCAAACTCGCTTGCAAAGTCGCAGCTGGGCCAGTCGGTGTTGTCGAGGTCTGGCAATATCAGTTGGGCTGCCAGGTCGGCTTCGTGACCAAGCGGGTCATCGGCCAGTTTGCGCAGCCGCCCGCGCAAGGTTTTGACCACCCAACTGAGCGACCTGGGGTTGTCCAGGTCGCGCACCAGCAGATCGAGCAGCGCAGGCAGGTCGCGCCGCTGCTGGTACTGCGCATGAAAAGTGATGGTGCTGTCAAACAGGGCCACAATGGCTGAAAAGCCGCTGGCTTCAAACACGGCTTTGGTTTCAAAGCCCGCCGCCAGCGCGTCTGACAGGGTGGCCAGACGTTCGATGTGGCGACCGATGCTCATCAGGCGCCAGCCGTCGTCGCGCATCATGCGGTCGGTTTGTGTGCCGGTTATGGCCGCCAGGTAATGGCTGGTGGCTTCCAGTGCGCGCAGGGCTTCGATAGACGAATAGTCGTGGCGCGCCTGGTGCCCGGGCATGAACAGATCGCAGCGCCTGAAAAAATCCTGCTCCATCTGCACGATCACATGCCACTGCTCTCGCGACAGGCGCTCGCGCACCGCTGATGCGGCAGATTTCAGGGCGCGCAAATTAAAGCCCACACTGGCTTGTGTGGCCACGTCAGCCAGGCCGGCAATCAGCGAGCGCTCAAACACCCGCTTGGCCTGGGTGGCGGTGGGCACATCGTGCAGCACCAGCCCATGTTTGGCCGCCATCTGGCCTATCCAGGCCAGCAGGGGCTGCGACGACTGGTCTTCGCCTGCCAGGCTTTGCAAGGTGATTTGCGCCAGTCGCAATGAGTTTTCAGCGCGCTCGGTGTAGCGGCCCAACCAGAACAGGTTTTCAGCCGCGCGACTGGTCACGGGCTGTTTGCGCAGCAGGGGCAGTGCTGGCTCGTGTGGGGTGGGTAGGCTTGTGCTGGCAGGTTCAGCTTGGCTGTTGTGGGGCGTCAGGGCCCACACATCAGCGCTGCTGCCGCCGCGCTGCATTGACGCAATGTTTTCGTTTTTGCCAGCCAGCCGTGCCAGGCCGCCGGGCAGCACACGCCAGCCACCTATCCCGTCGGGCAGGGCAAACACCCGCAGCATGGCCGAGCGCGGCGCGATTTTTTCGCCTTGCCAGGTGGGTGTTTGTGCCAGCGGCATGTAGGCTTGCACGGTGTAGTGTTCGCCGTTACGCAGCATGCGGTCAGCCCATTCGTCCAGCCCGCGCTGGCTCAGGGTGTGACCGATGACCGATGCCATCCCCGAGCCCGGAAAGGTGGGCTTGATGACGCAGTTTTTGAGCTGCGCCAGCATGTCCTGCATCACTGCCTGCTCACCGCACCACCAGGTGCTGAGCGAGGGCAAGCTCAGGGTCTCGCCCAGCAGGCGTTCAGACAGGGCAGGCAAAAAGCCCAGCAGGGCCGGTGACTCCAAAAACGCTGAGCCCGGCGCGTTGGCGACCTGAACATTGCCAGCACGT
Organism: Polaromonas sp.; assembly: GCA_046303055.1. Classification (GTDB taxonomy): domain Bacteria; phylum Pseudomonadota; class Gammaproteobacteria; order Burkholderiales; family Burkholderiaceae_C; genus Polaromonas. The sequence continues at coordinate 79,333 of JBKCGU010000139.1, read as the reverse complement.
ATGACTTGCAGCAAACCAGGCACGCCAAGCGTGGAGTCTGCGCGCAGTTCCAACGGGTCCAGAAACTCGTCGTCCATACGCTTCAAGATACCGTGTACGGGCTCCAGCCCTTGCAGAGTTTTGAGGTACAGCTTTTCATGGCGCACCAGCAAGTCACTGCCTTCAACCAGCGTCAGGCCCAAATAGCGTGCCAGATAGGCGTGTTCAAAATAGGTTTCGTTGTACGGGCCGGGTGTGAGCAGCACGATTCGGGCGGTGTCATGGCTGTCAGCCACCGGGCTGAGGGCTTTCATGCTGTTGACCAGCGACTCGTAAGAGTCTGCCAGGCGTGCAACGTTCATGCCGCGAAAAGCCTCCGGGAACAGCATGGAAATGCTCAAGCGGTTTTCAAGCAGATAACCCAAGCCTGATGGCGCCTGGGTGCGCTGCGACACCACCCACCACTTGCCGTCTGGCCCTTTGGCCATGTCAAACGCGGCGATGTGCAAAAACATGCCGCCCGCCGGTTGCACGCCCTGCATGGCGCGCAGGTAGCCGGGGTGGCCCTGGACCAGCGCAGCAGGCAGCAAGCCCCGGTGCAAAAGGGTTTGCGGGCCATAGACATCGGCCATCACCGCATTCAGCAGGCGGGTGCGCTGCCCGATGCCCGCTTCAATGCCTGCCCATTCGTCGCCCGAAATGATCAGGGGAAACAAGTCCAGCGACCAGGGTCGCTGTGGCCCGTTAGCGTCGGCATAAACGTTGTAGGTCACGCCGTTGTCGCTGATCTGCCGGCGCAGGTTGGTGGTGCGGTGGTTCAGGTCGTGAAAACCGTCCGTGCCAAGAAAGTTAAAGAAGGTGGTCCAGCTGGGGCTGAGGCTGGGGCCTGCAGCGATTGAACCGATTTTGCTTGCGCCCTGAGATTGACTTTGCATCCCCTGGCTTTGACTTTGAAATGTCGATGTCGGTGCAATGGGCATCTCATCGGGCAGCGCACCCTGCGCATGGCCGCGCAGCTCGTCAAAGTGGCCTTTGCTGGCCGGTGGTGCCAGTGCGTCTGCCAGGGTGTCGGGCGCTTCCAGCGCATGTGCTGAAAAGAGCGGTTTGTTGTTATTCGCCACGTTGTCTCGTCGTCACTTCAGGTCGGGGGTTGATGATCTCAAGTCAAGCGTGAACGGAAACTCTTTGGACGCCTGCGCTGGCGCGACCCGCATCTTGCCCGGCGTGTGCCCCATTTGCAAAAAGCGGCTCAAACGGCGGCTTTCAGCTTCGTAAGAATTCACGGGCAAGCTGGCATAGCTCAAACCGCCGGGGTGCGACACGTGGTACTGGCAGCCGCCGAGCGAACGCTCCATCCAGGTGTCGACAATATCGAACGTCAAAGGTGCATGCACACCAATCGACGGGTGTAATGACGATGGCGGGTTCCAGGCCTTGTAGCGCACACCGGCCACGTACTCGCCTACGGTGCCCGTGTTTTGCAGCGGCAGAGCGCGGCCATTGACGGTGACTACATAGCGGCTCTCGTTCAGGCCAGTGACCCGCACCTCAATGCGTTCAAGTGACGAATCCACATAGCGCGCCGTGCCTGTGGATGAGCCTTCCTCGCCCATCACATGCCAGGGCTCGAGCGCGCTGCGCAGCGTCAGTTCGATGCTGTTGACCTTGACTTGTCCAATCATCGGAAAGCGGAACTCAAAGTGCGGTTCAAACCAGGCCATGTCAAACGCATAGCCGGCCTCGTTCAGCTCGGTCAGTACATCCATGAAGTCCATCCGTACCAGCGTGGGCAGCAAAAATCGGTCATGCAGCTCAGTGCCCCAGCGGGTCAGGCGGTTGCTGGCGTTCAGGTAAGTCTTGTTCCAAAAGCGCGCCACCAGCGCGCGCAATAGCAACTGCTGGGCGATGCTCATGCGGGCATGCGGCGGCATTTCAAAAGCGCGCAATTCCAGCAGGCCCAGCCGCCCGGTTGCAGAGTCTGGCGAGTACAGCTTGTCAATGCAAAACTCGCTGCGGTGCGTGTTGCCGGTCACGTCAACCAAAATATTTCTAAGAGTTCTATCAACAATCCAGGGCGGCATGTCCTGGCCGTATTTCTCGCGGTTCACCGCAATCTCGCGCATGGCGATTTCCAGCTCGTACAACTGGTCGTTGCGGGCTTCGTCAACGCGCGGCGCCTGGCTGGTCGGGCCAATGAACATGCCCGAGAACAAATAGCTGAGCGACGGGTGGTTGTGCCAGTAAGCCACCAGGCTGGCCAGCACTTCAGGCTTGCGCAAAAACGGGCTGTCTGCCGGGGTGGCTCCGCCCATCACAAAGTGGTTGCCACCGCCTGTGCCGGTGTGGCGGCCATCGGTCATGAACTTTTCAGCAGACAGGCGCGTCTCGTGTGCAACCTGATACAAAAACTCGGTATGCGCCACCAGCTGGCCCCAGTTTTCAGCCGGGTGAATATTGACTTCAATCACACCAGGGTCGGGGGTGACGGCCAGCATTTTCAGGCGGGCATCGCGTGGCGGCGGGTAGCCCTCGAGCACGATCTTCAAGCCCAGACTGGCCGCAGTGGCCTCAACGGCCGTCAGCAAGTCGAGGTAGTCCTCCAGCCGCTCCATGGGCGGCATAAAGATGTAAAGCGCACCTGTCTGGCCCGGTGCGCTTTTGCGTCCGGCTGCTTTTGCATCGGCTTGTGCCTTTGCCTTGGCTTCTACATTTGGCCCATTGGCGCGTTGCGGGTCACGCACTTCCACGCACAGGGCGGTGCGGGTCAGCCAAGCGGCCGATTCAAACGCATTCGGTGCTCGGGCTGTGCTGTCCACGGTCTGCGACATCATGGGTTGCGATGCCGTGGCGGGTTGCAGCACGCGGCGGGCCTCATAGCGCGGCGGCAGGCCGTGTTTGAAGCCGGCCAGATAGTGCTCGACGCGATCTTTGCCGCCCAGCAAATGCCGGTTGGCATCCAGGCTGGCGTTGTAGCGCCCGGCAAAGGCGCTGGCGTCTGGCAGTGCCGTTTTGTCGGCAAAGGGGTCAGCCTCAATCATGTACGGGTAATCGGTTTTGGATACCCAGGGCACCGAGTCAAGTGGCAGGCGGTAACCCATCGGTGAATCGCCCGGCATCAGGTACATGCGCTCATCCCTGAAGAACCAGGGCCCCGTCGTCCACGCTGGGCCAGCCAACGGTGCTGTAGAGCCGGGTACAACAGGGCGCGGCTTCAAAGGCAGCACGTAGCCCACCACCGAGTCCAAGCCCTGCATGAAAACACGTCGCAGGCGTTCGCGCTCCATCGCGTCGTCGAGTTTCGATTCAAACGGATCCACATTGACAGGCAAGCGGCGTTCGCGCCACAGGTAGTACCAGACGTCTTCAAAACCCGGCGTGATGTGGTCAGGCGGCAAGCCCAATTTATCGGCCAGCAGGGCGGTAAATCGCGCGGCGTCTTGTGCGGTGTAGTTGCAGGGCTCGCTCTCGTTGGCAAACAGCGCCGGGTTTTGCCAGACGGGCTGGCCGTCTTTGCGCCAGAAGATGCTGAGCGCCCAGCGTGGCAATTGCTCACCGGGGTACCACTTGCCCTGGCCAAAATGCAAAAAGCCGCCCTTGCCATATTCAGCGCGCAGCTTTTGCACCAGCTCGGTGGCGTAGCCGCGCTTGGTCGGGCCGAGTGCGTCAATGTTCCATTCGGCGGCATCCCTGTCGTTCACCGCTACAAAGGTCGGCTCGCCGCCCATGGTGAGGCGCACATCGCCACTGGCCAGGTCGCGGTCAACGGCCTCGCCCAGCGCCTGCACTGCAGCCCACTGGGCGTCTGTGTACGGCTTGGTCACCCGCGGTGACTCGTAAATGCGCTGCACACCCATGTGGTGGGAAAACTCGACTTCAGATTCATCTACACCACCTTCAATCGGCGCGGCGCTGGATGGCTCGGGTGTGCAGGCCAGTGGTATGTGGCCTTCGCCGGCCATCAGCCCCGAGGTTGGGTCCAGCCCTACCCAGCCTGCGCCGGGCAAAAACACCTCGCACCAGGCGTGCAGGTCGGTGAAATCGTTTTCCGTGCCGCTCGGTCCGTCAAGCGACTTGACATCAGCTTTCAACTGAATCAAATACCCCGACACAAATCGGGCTGCCAGCCCCATGTGGCGCAGCAGTTGCACCAGCAGCCAGCCGGTGTCGCGGCACGAGCCGAGTGCCCGCTTCAGCGTTTCCTCGGGGGTTTGCACGCCCGGCTCCATGCGAATGGTGTACTTGATGTCCTGCTGCAGTTGCTGGTTGATGCTGACCAAAAAGTCGTTGGTGCGGCGCGGCGTGCGGTCAATCTTGTCCAGATAGGCCTGTAGCAGCGGCGTGGCGGGTTCAACAGCCAGGTACGGCATCAGCTCCTGGGCCATGGCTGGCGCGTATTTGAAAGGGAACTCTTGGGCTTCTGGTTCCAGGAAAAAGTCAAACGGGTTCAGCGTGACCATGTCCACCACCATGTCCACCGTCACCTTGAATTCACGCGTCGGCTTGGGGAACACCAGGCGGGCCTGGTAGTTGGCAAACGGGTCTTGTTGCCAGTTGATGAAATGGTCTGCGGGCTCGACTTTCAAAGCGTACGACAAAATCTGTGTACGGCTGTGCGGGGCAGGGCGCAGGCGAATGATTTGCGGACCGAGCGTCACCAGGCGGTCGTACGTGTAATGCGTGATGTGGCTGAGGGCAATGTGGAGGGACAAGGAAGTTCTCGCTTAATGCTGTGTGGTGTCTGCTGCCCTGCATACTAGCAATACACGGTAGCAATACCCGGGCCAAGGCAATATACGTCATAAATCAGCGCTGTCGGCCCAGACACAGGCTTGCCCGTTGAACATTCGGTCATGCTTGCACCGCATGACAACAAAAAAGGGCTTCGTGAAAGACGCATTCACATCACACACGGAGATTCGGCCAGCCCGGCTGCTGGCTGGCTTGCTGCTGGGCTTTGTGGCGGGTGTGGCGGTGCAGCTTCAGCAGGGTGAACTGTTTGAATGGCTGCGTTACGCCGCTTGGGTGGTCGCCTCGCTGACCGGGCTTGGCGTGTTGTTGTGGCGGCTCAGGCGGCTCAGGCTGCTCTGGCCAGGGTTGATACTGGCCTTTGCGCTTTCTGCCAATTTGGGTTTTGGCCTGACGGGCTTGCGCGCCAGTGTGTACAACGCCTCTGCACTGAACCCTCTGCTCGAAGGTCAGGACATTGATGTCACGGGCCAGGTTGTGGCCATGCCGCAGTTTGCAGAAGACGGCGTGCGGTTTCGCCTGGCTGTCAGCTCAGCGCGATTGAAGGGCGAAAACGTCACCTTGCCGCCGCAAATTGCACTGGGCTGGTATTCGGGCTTTGGCACACGCCCCGCCAAAGTTCAACCAGCGACAGACGGCGACCCCGAACCTCCTGAGTTTTCGCCAGAATTTTCATTGGAACTGCAGCGCCAACCTCAGCCGCTGCGGGCGGGCGACCGCTGGCAAATGACGGTGCGCCTGAAAGCGCCGCACGGCAACAGCAACCCGCACGGGTTTGACTACGAACTCTGGCTCTGGGAGCAGGGCATTCAGGCCACCGGTTATGTACGCGCCAGCAAAAGCGACGCGCCGCCCAAAAAGCTGGGGGCGAGCTGGCTACACCCGGTCGAGCGCGCCCGCCAGTCCGTGCGCGAGGCTGTTTTTGCGCGGATTGATGACCGCAAAATCGCCGGGGTGCTCGCCGCCCTGGTGGTGGGCGACCAAAACGCAATTGAACGCGCTGACTGGGATGTTTTCAGGGCCACAGGTGTGGCGCATTTGATGAGCATTTCAGGCCTTCACATCACCATGTTTGCCTGGTTGGCATCGCTGGTGATCGGTTGGCTGTGGCGACGTTCTGCCCACTTGAGCCCTGCGCTTTGCCTGGCGCTGCCGGCCAGCAGCGCGGGGGCCTGGGGCGGTTTGTTGCTGGCCGCTGGCTATGCGCTATTTGCGGGCTGGGGTGTGCCGGCACAGCGCACCATCTGGATGCTGGCCACCGTTGTTGTTTTAAGACAAAGCGGCAAGCAGTGGCCCTGGCCGATGGTGTGGCTGCAGGCGATGGCCGTGGTGGTCGCGCTGAGCCCGTGGGCGCTGATGCAAGCTGGGTTTTGGCTGTCTTTTGTGGCGGTGGGTGTGCTGTTTGCCACCGGGCCGCCCCAAGGCAAACAGGCCCCCGTGGGGGGCAGGCAGTTACGCGAAGCGAACCAGCGTGGAGGCGATTTTGCAACTGGTGCGGATAAAAAAGATGCTCCTGATTCAGGAGCTGTTAGCCCAGGAAATCATTGGCCTGGAGGTAAAAATGACCCCTTCAAGCAACCCAAAATGGACGTTTTCAGAACAGGCGCTGCAAGGATCGCTGCCCATTTGACAACAGCTGCTCGCGAGCAGTGGGTGATCACCCTGGCGCTCACGCCGCTGTCACTTTTGCTGTTCAACCAGGTCTCACTGGTGGGCTTGCTGGCTAATGCTGTGGCTATCCCCTGGGTCACGCTGGTGGTGACGCCGCTGGCGATGGCAGGCGTGTTGTGGACGCCACTGTGGGACGCTGCTGCGCTGGCCACGCAGGGTTTGAGCCTTGGTTTGCAGTGGCTTGCCAGCCTGTCATGGGCCACCCTCAGTGTGGCTGCAGCGCCCCTGTGGTGCGCCCTGGCTGGCGTGCTGGGCGGTGCGCTGCTGGTCATGCGCCTGCCGCTGCACTGGCGGGCGCTGGGCGTGCCGCTGTTGCTGCCGGTTTTGCTGTGGCAGCCGCTGCGGCCAGCCACCGGGCAGTTTGAGGTGCTGGGGCCCGATATTGGGCAGGGCAATGCGCTGATCGTGCGCACCGCCACCCATAGCATGGTGTACGACACCGGGCCCAGATTTTCGCGCGAAAGCGATGCTGGCAACCGGGTGTTGGTGCCGCTGCTCAGGGCACTCGGCGAGAACATCGACATTCTGATGTTGAGCCACCGCGACAGCGACCACATTGGCGGCGCACCGGCTGTGCTGGCCATGCAGCCGCAGGCCCGGCTTGTCAGCTCGATTGAAGACGACCACTCTCTGCAGGCCGTGCGCAAGTCCGAACGTTGCCTGGCCGGGCAGCAATGGCGCTGGGACGGCGTTGATTTTGAGGTGCTGCATCCGCTGCCTGCTGACTACGACAGCCCCACAAAATCAAACGCCATGAGCTGCGTGCTGCGCATCTCAAACGGCCGGCAAACCGCTTTGCTGGCAGGTGATCTGGAGGCCGCGCAAGAGCTGCGGCTGGTTGGCAATCCAGATCTAAAACTGCGTCTCAAATCTGATTTTTTGCTGGTGCCGCACCATGGCAGCAAAACATCGTCCAGCGGGGCGTTTTTAGATGCCGTGCAGCCGCAGTTCGCCTTGGCCCAAGCCGGTTACCGAAACCGCTTCAACCACCCGGTGGATTCAGTGCTGGCGCGTTACCGCGAACGAAACATCACTGTCATCAAATCACCCAGCTGCGGCGCAGCCGCCTGGCAGAGCAGCCAGCCCCAAAAAGTGCTGTGCCAGCGTGAACTTGCCAGGCGCTACTGGCAACACACCGTCATGAAATAGGCTCAATAAAAGCACAGCAGGCTTATTTTCTGGCGCATAACTTGCTAAGCTCTAGGCAGACAAGACAATAAACGCTGACGGAGATAAAGCCCATGTTGCCGATGTTTGATGAAATGAATGTATCTGCCGAACAGGTGCGAGAGCATTACCAGTTGTACAGCAACTGGCTGCGGCGTCAGCCCAACGCCTCCATGCAAGCACGGCGTAAAGAAGCCGAAATGATTTTCCGGCGCGTCGGCATCACCTTTGCGGTTTATGGCGTCAAGGACGAAGACGCCGGAACTGGAAACGGGGGCACCGAGCGCCTGATTCCGTTTGACTTGATTCCCCGCATCATCCCTGCGCACGAGTGGGCCAGCATGGAAAAAGGGCTGGTGCAGCGCGTCACAGCCCTGAACCGCTTCATTCATGACGTCTACCACGGCCAGGAAATTTTGAAGGCTGGCATCGTGCCGTCCGAGCAAATCTTTCAAAACGCCCAGTTCCGCCCTGAGATGATGGGCGTTGATGTGCCGGGCAATATTTACTCGCATATCAGCGGCATTGACATTGTTCGTGCGCCTGACCCGCAAGATGCTTCGGGCATGAGGGGCGAGTACTACGTGCTGGAAGACAACCTGCGCGTGCCCAGCGGCGTCAGCTACATGCTGGAAGACCGCAAAATGATGATGCGGCTGTTTCCCGAGCTGTTCAGTGAGAATAGGGTCGCGCCAGTGGCTCATTACCCCGACTTGTTGCTTGAAACACTGCGTGCGTCTGCACCGCCCGCCACGGCCGACCCCACTGTTGTTGTCTTGACTCCCGGCATGTACAACTCCGCCTATTTCGAGCACGCCTTTTTGGCACAGCAAATGGGCATCGAGCTGGTCGAGGGCCAGGACCTGTTTGTCAAAGACAATTTTGTGTACATGCGCACCACGCGCGGCCCCAAGCGGGTGGATGTGATTTACCGCCGGGTCGACGACGATTTTCTGGACCCGCTGGCTTTCAAGCCCACGTCCACACTGGGTTGTGCGGGCTTGCTCAATGTGTACCGCAGCGGCAACGTGGCGCTATGCAATGCCATCGGCACCGGTGTGGCCGACGACAAATCCATCTACCCCTACGTGCCGAAGATGATCGAGTTTTATCTGGGCGAAAAGCCGATTCTGAAAAACGTGCCGACCTACATGTGCCGCAACCCCGATGACCTGAAATACACGCTGGCCAACTTAAAAGACTTGGTCGTCAAGGAAGTACATGGCGCGGGTGGCTACGGCATGTTGGTCGGGCCCGCATCGACCAACGCCGAGATCGAGGACTTTAGGGCGGCTTTGCTGGCCAACCCGTCAGGCTACATCGCACAGCCCACCCTGAGCCTGTCCACCTGCCCAACTTATGTGGAAAGCGGTATTGCCCCGCGCCACATTGACCTGCGGCCCTTTGTATTGAGCGGCAAGGACGTACAAATGGTGCCTGGCGGCCTGACCCGCGTGGCCCTTAAAGACGGCTCGCTGGTGGTCAATTCATCGCAAGGCGGCGGTACCAAAGACACCTGGATTCTGGAGGCTGACGCGCCAATGCCATCCCAATCCCAATCCCAATCGCAGTCGCAATCTCAGGGAGGCAAGTAATCATGTTGTCGCGTACCGCTGATCATTTGTTCTGGATGTCCCGCTATACGGAGCGTGCCGGCGATATGCCGCAGGCATTCGCGGGGATGACTCATCAATGGCGCGAAGCGCTTGTGATGTCATCACCAAAACACGCAAAGCGCGATAGCGCTTTCGGTGTTTGAGGCTAAGGAGAAACCAATGTTGTCAAGAACCGCTGATCATTTGTTCTGGATGTCCCGCTATACGGAGCGTGCCGAAAACACCGCACGCATGCTGGACGTGAACTACCAGACCTCGATGTTGCCGCAGTCGGCTGGCGCTGCGCTGGTTGGCTGGGAAGGCCTGCTGACGATCAGCGAGCTCAAGCCTGCCTACACTGCCAAGTACGGCGAAGCGATCTTGCCGCGCGACGTGATGGACTTCATGGTGCGTGACGAAGAAAATCCGTCCAGCATCATCTCGTGCCTTAAAAACGCCCGTGAAAACGCCCGCGCTGTGCGCGGCACGCTGACGACTGAAGTGTGGGAAACAGAAAACCAGACTTACCTCGAAGTGTTTCGCAAACTCAATGCGGGTGATTTTGAGCGTGACCCCTCGCAGTTTTTTGAGTGGGTCAAGTTTCGCTCGCACCTGTCGCGCGGCGTGACGGCCGGCACCATGCTGCAAGACGAGGCTTTTCACTTTTTGCGGCTGGGTACTTTTTTGGAAAGGGCCGACAACACGGCTCGCCTGATTGACGTGAAGTTTCATGCTGTGCAAAGCGACTTTCTGGGCCAGGCCACAGCCAAGGATCAAGAGTTCGACTTTTATCACTGGAGTTCGATTTTGCGCAGCGTCTCGGGCTTTGAGATTTATCGCAAGGTCTACCGTGACGTGATCAAACCCGAGCGGGTGGCTGAGTTGTTGATTCTGCGCCCCGACATGCCGCGCTCGTTGCTGGGTTGCCTGAACGAAGTGATGAGCAACCTGGCGATGGTGACCAGCGACGCCAACAGCGAAACCCGTCGCCGTGCAGGCAAGCTGCGTTCAGACCTGCAGTTTGCCCGCATCGACGAGATTCTTGCCAATGGCCTGCACGCTTTTCTGACCCAGTTTCTTGACCGCGTCAATGAACTGGGCGCCCACCTGAGTCGCGAGTTTTTGGTGCCTGCAACGACTTGAAACTTCACGTCACACACACGACCGACTACCGTTACACGGAGCCGCTCCTCTACGCCCTGCAAACGCTGTGTCTCACGCCGCAGTCTGGCCCCGCGCAAACGGTCAGTTTCTGGAGCTTGGGCGCACCCGAAAAGCTGTTCAAACAAAGCGACGGATTCGGCAACACGATCCAGTCGTATACCTTTGTCGGCTCCGAGGCAGACAACGTGCGCTGGAGCCTGGTAAATGCGGCTGGCGATGTGCAAACGCTTGGCGTGGCCGAGTTCACTGATGTTGAATCACTGCCGCATCCGTATTTTTTTCTGCGCGGCACACCGCTGGCTGAACCCCACTGGACGCTGGCCGCATTTGGCAAACAGTTCATGGCGCCAAGCGTTGACGGCACCGCCCAAGTGCAGGCGCTGCTGGCCTTGAGCCAAGGCGTGATGCACGCCATTGGTTACAAGACGGGCAGTTCAAACGTCTCCACGACGGCACTGGAGGCCTTCAACGCCGGAAAGGGTGTGTGCCAGGACCAGGCCCATGTGATGGTCGCTATCTGCCGTAGCCTGGGCTACCCGGCGCGCTATGTCAGTGGTTACTTTTATGCCGCCAACGAGCCTGACCTGGCCAGCCACGCCTGGGCAGACGTTTGCCTGGATGTGGCCACACGCCGCTGGGTCAGTATCGACGTGACCCACGCCTGCCTGACAGACGAGCGCCACATTCGGCTTGCCATGGGCGGCGACTACAGCGCCTGCCCACCCGCCAAGGGGGTGCGTCGCGGGGGCGGGGAAGAATCGATGACCGTGACCATCACGATTGAGCCAGTTTGACGGACGGACTGATGCGCGGTTGCAAACCAGTCGCACTAGCCCTTGCTCGAGTGTGTTTGGGGTTGATTCATTGGCCTAAGTTAACATCATTGGTTCTAATGACGCTAGATAACCAAGCGCGCTTTGCATCATGAGCCCACCCGACTGGCTGAACCTTGGTGTTTCCCGCCTTTCAGGCAAAAAGAGCGCTGAAAACGACGGGAAAAAGGCATCAAAATTGGCTGCAGACCAACAAAAACGTGCCCAACCAGCTCCTAAAGAGATATTAATCGACGAAGCTTTTCCCGCTGGCCGCAGCACCCGTGAGCGCCTGAAAGCAACCCTGCGAAAAAAGGAAGAGGCCCTGTCGCCGCGCGTCTTGCGCCGCACCCTGCAAGAGCTGCGTGCCATCATCGATCCGCAGGTCAGCGAGGTAGAAGGCGGCTTGCGCGCCAAAGGCGTGGCCCTGTGGTACGCCCAGGCGGCGGCCAACGAACGGCGCGACATGTGGCTACTGATGAGTGAGCAGTTTGTCGCCGATGTGCAAACGACTCAGGCCGCACAGGCCCAGTTTGCTGCTGCCGTGGGGACGCCTGATGAAGCGGTGGCAGAAGTGCGCTATCGCCGTGCGACCGTATCGCCTCGCAGGCGCTTGCTGCAGCGCTTTAGCGCCTTCCCCGACGGCGTTCGTTTTTTGGTCGATGTGCGGGCCGACATGCTGCCGCACCTCAAAGGCGACAAACGCCTGGCCGCGCTGGATGTGGAAATGGAATACATGTTTTCCACCTGGTTTGATGTGGGTTTTCTGGACCTGCGCCGCATCAGCTGGGACTCGCCCGCGTCGCTGATTGAAAAGCTCATCAAGTACGAGGCAGTGCATGACATCAAGAGCTGGTCAGACGTCAAAAACCGGCTGGACTCGGACCGCCGTTGCTACGGATTTTTTCACCCGCGTGTGCCAGACGACCCGCTGATATTTGTCGAGGTGGCTTTGGCGCACGACATTGCGGGCTGCATCACACCACTGCTGGACGAGTCTGCCGATCTGGAAGACCTGAACCTGGCCACCACCGCCATTTTTTACTCCATCAGCAACACGCAGTCAGGGCTGCGGGGCGTCAGCTTTGGCGATTCGCTCATCAAGCGAGTCGTCGATACATTGAAGGATGAGTTCCCCAAGCTGAAAACCTTTGTCACGCTGTCGCCGATACCTGGCTTGCGCGCGTGGCTCGGAAAAAGCATGCCGGAGCTGGCCAGCCAGTTGCAAGACACCGACGTTTTGAGCTTGAGCGACAAATCACCGCTCAAGCTGTCGTTGCTACAGCAGGCTGCCATTTACTTGGGACGCGAAATGGCCGGTGGCAAGCCGCTAGACGCTGTGGCCAAATTTCATTTGGGCAATGGCGCACGTGTCGAAAGGCTGAACTGGGCAGGAGACCCCTCTGGCAAGGGCATGAAGCAGTCGTATGGGTTGATGGTCAATTACCTGTATGACCTGAAACGGCTGGACAAGCACCGCGCGCTGCTGGCGCAAGGCAAAATTGCGGTGTCGAAAGCGATAGAAGACTTGGATATTTAAACAACCATGAACGGAGACAAAAATGACATTTGATTCGCAATTCACCGCCACGCGGCGCACCATGTTGCGCACTGCCGCTGCTGGCTCAGCCATGCTGACTCTTGGCAGCCATATCAGCAGCTACGCACAATCTACCTGGCCCAGCAAGCCTGTCACACTCATCGTGCCGTTCCCTGCAGGTGGCGGCACCGATGCGTTTGCCCGCCCCTTGTCGGCCCTATTTGCCAAACAGGCAGGCAAGCCGATGGTCATTGACAACCGGGGCGGTGCGGGTGGTACGCTGGGCGCAGGCATTGCGGCGAAGGCGGTACCCGACGGTTACACGCTGTTCATGGGTGCGGTACACCATTCGATTGCACCCTCGATGTACCCCAAGCTGGACTACGACCTTGAAAAAGATTTTGTGCCGCTCGCGTTGATGGCCAATGTGCCGCAGGTGCTGGTCGTTAACCCTAAAAATATGCCGTACAGCAATTTCAAAGACTTTCTTGAAGCCGTACGCAAAGCGCCAGGCAAGTACAACTATGGCTCAGCCGGTGCGGGGACATCGCACCATCTGGCGGGCGAGCTGTTCAAGCAGCAAACCAAAACCTTCATCACCCACATCCCGTATACCGGTGCGGGCCCGTCGCTGCGTGACCTGGTGGGCGGGCAGGTGGACATGATGTTTGACGGTCTGGGTTCGTCCAGTGCGCACATCAAGGGTGGCCGTGTCAAGGCGCTGATGGTGTCGGGCCCCAAACGCAACCCGGCTTTCCCCGACGTGCCGTGTGCCGCAGAGCTGGGCCTGCCTGACTACACCGTCACCACCTGGTATGGCATGTGGGCACCCAAAGGCACACCCGCTGACGTGCAGGCCCGCATTGTTGAAGAGCTGCGCAAAGCCGCTACGTCTGACGAACTCAAAGCCATCTGGGCCAGCAATGGGGCCGAGTTTGGCAGCATGACACCTGTGCAGTTCGGCGCATTTGTCAGTGGTGAAGTCAAGCGGTGGGCGGCTGTGGTCAAAGCCTCTGGTGCCAAGCTGGATTGATGAATGAAAAACGAGAACCTTTTTGCCGTTCTGCGCGCTGCCTTTCCTGCTGATTTAAACGCCACCGCAGTTGAAACCGACAACGGTTTGAACTACTCGTGGTGTGACCTGGAGCGTGCCACCGCCATGCTGGCCAACTTGCTGGTGTCGCTCAAACTGCCGGCGGGCAGCCGTATCGCGGTGCAGGTTGAAAAGTCGGTCGAAGCCATGCTGCTTTACCTGGCTACGCTGCGGGCGGGTTATGTATTTTTGCCACTCAACACCGCTTATCAAAGCGCCGAGATGGAGTATTTCATCGGCAACGCCGAGCCGGCAGTGGTGGTGTGCAGCAGCAAAAACTTTGGCTGGGTCAGCAAGATTGCTTTTAAGGCCGGAACGCAAAACGTTTTTACGCTGGACGATGACCGCACCGGCTCGCTCTTGGCCCGTGCTGCGCATTGCAGTGACAAGCACACGGTAGCCGTCAAAAGTGCTGATGATTTAGCCGCCATTTTGTACACCAGCGGCACCACAGGGCGCAGCAAGGGCGCGATGCTGTCGCATGGCAATCTGCTCAGCAACGCTCTCGTGCTGAAGGATTACTGGGGCTGGAAGCCGGGCGACGTGCTGATTCACGCGCTGCCCATTTTTCATGTACACGGCCTATTTGTGGCGCTGCATGGTGCGCTGATCAACGGCAGCAAAATGATCTGGTGCGCGAAGTTTGACCCCCAGTTTGTCACCCGAAAAATGCCCGAGGCAACTGTCTTTATGGGTGTGCCGACTTTGTATGTGCGCCTATTGAATGAACCTGGTTTGGACAAAAACGCAGTGCGCAACATGCGCCTGTTTGTGGCGGGCTCTGCGCCTTTGCTGATTGAGACGTTTAACGAGTGGCAAGCCCGTACAGGGCATACGATTTTAGAGCGCTACGGCATGTCGGAGACCGCCATGCTCACGTCCAACCCCTACAAGGGCGAGCGCCGTGGCGGCACGGTGGGTTTTGCACTGCCGGGCGTCACGCTGCGTGTGCAAGGCGAGGGCGATAAACCACTTGGCATTGACGACATTGGGGGCATTCAGGTCAAAGGTCCGAATGTTTTCAGAGGCTACTGGCGCATGCCGGAAAAAACAAAAGAAGAATTTACCGCGGATGGATTTTTCAAAACCGGCGACGTTGGAAAAATCGACCACCTGGGCTACATCACCATCGTTGGCCGCAGCAAAGACCTCATCATCAGCGGTGGCTACAACGTCTACCCGGCAGAAATTGAAGGCTATATCAACGACTTGCCTGGCGTGGCAGAGAGCGCTTTGATTGGTGTGCCGCACCCTGACTTTGGCGAGGTGGGCGTGGCGGTGGTGATTTCCAAACCAGGTGCTTCGTTCAAATCCGGCGAGATCATCGGCGTCCTCAAGTCAAAGCTGGCTAATTTCAAAATCCCCAAGCACTGCTTCGTGGTGCCAGAGCTGCCTCGCAACACCATGGGGAAAGTGCAGAAGAACCTTCTGCGCGAACAGTACAAAGGACTTTTCGCAGCCAGCTAGCGCGCCATGTAGATCATCGAGGCTTGAGCCTCAGGTACCACGAATTACTGGGCTAGCGATTTGGTGATCGTGTCAATTTGGCCCATCACATCTGGCGACAGCCGTGCGACCACGTTCAATGCATCGAGGTTGTCTTTCATTTGTTCGATTTTTGATGCACCGGTGATCACGGTGCTGACACGTGGGTTGTGCAAGGCCCAGGCGATGGCCAGCTGACCTACCGTACACCCCAAGTCATCGGCAACCATTTCAAGTTTCGTCACCGCTTTGTTTTTGGCGTCGTTGGTCAGTCCATTGACTAGAAAATCCATGTCTTTGCGCGCGCCACGGCTACCCTTGGGTACACCGTTACGGTACTTGCCAGTCAGCAAACCGCTGGCCAGTGGGCTCCAGGTGGTCAACCCGAGACCGATGTCTTCGTACAAGCGGGCGTATTCTTGCTCGACGCGTTTGCGGTGGAACAAGTTGTACTGCGGTTGCTCCATCACGGGTTTGTGCAGGTGGTGTTTGTCAGCGATGCACCAGGCAGCACGAATGTCATCCGCCGACCATTCACTGGTGCCCCAGTACAAGGCCTTGCCCTGGGTGATCATGTCACTCATGGCATACACCGTCTCTTCAATCGGTGTTTGTGCGTCGGGGCGGTGGCAATACACCAGGTCGATAAAGTCCAGGCCCATGCGCTGAAGTGAGCCGTCAATAGCCTGCATCAGATACTTTCGGTTCAATGTATTTTGGCGGTTGATCGTTACTTTTTTTGCATCAGACTCTGCCAATCCCCAGTAGAACTTGGTAGACACGATGTAGCTCAAGCGCGGCCATTTCAGCGCCCTGATGGCGTCGCCCATAAGCTCTTCGCTTTGGCCGCTGGCGTAGACCTCGGCGTTGTCAAAAAAATTCACACCGCGGTCCATGGCCAATGCCAGCATTTCTTTTGCTGCTTTGACCTTGACTTGATTCGCATAGGTAACCCATGAGCCAACTGAAAGCTGGCTGACTTGCAGGCCAGTGCGGCCAAGGCGTCGATATTGCATGAATGCTCCAGGAGAAAGATTGAAAAAGAGATCGATGGGGTGACCGTTCAGCTTATTCAAGTTTTCAAAGGATGGCTGTAGTCGTGAGCCAGGCCTGGATGTGGTCGTCGGCCGATCAAGCCTGGCTCGCAATCCAACGTCTGACTGCTTGCGCTTTGCTGTTGGATAGCGTTATCGCCGCCTTGAAAATGGCTAAACAACGGCACCAAATAGCCTGCCAGCGCCAGCAGTAGCGGCCATGGCCAGTGCGCCCCAGAAAGTGATTCGCCAGACGCTGGGCAGGATCGCGGAACCTCCCGCCTTTGCTGCCACCAGGCCCAGTACCGCCAGGCTCAGCAGCGATGTGCTGGCTATCCAAACGATGACGTTTGGAGTAGGTGCAATTGCAGCGACGCCCAGCGGCAGCGCGGCGCCAACTGCAAAGCTGGTGGCCGATGCCAGTGCCGCTTGCATGGGTTTGGCGCTGAAGGCGTTTGAGATACCTAACTCGTCGCGCGCATGGGCGGCCAGCGCGTCATGCTTTGATAACTGGGTTGCGACGTCATGGGCCAGTGCTGGTTCCAAACCACGCGCCACATAAATAGCTGTCAGCTCCCGCAACTCGGCATCTGGATCTTTCACCAGCTCAGCCTTCTCGCGCGCCATGTCAGCATTTTCAGTGTCCGCTTGCGAATACACCGACACGTATTCGCCCGCAGCCATGGACATCGCCCCCGCCACCAAAGAGGCAACCCCAGTCATCAAAAGTGTGGACTGGGTGGCGCTGGCCGCAGCCACGCCGACCAACAGGCTGGCGGTGGACACGATACCGTCATTGGCGCCCAAAACAGCTGCTCGCAGCCATCCCACGCGGTGGGTTCGGTGGGCCTCAGCGTGCTGGTTCAACTTAATTCTGCTCATCAGGTCAGCTTAGCATTGTCTGCCTCTATCCTGATGACGTAGATCAAGAAACCTTCGGATAGTTCGCGGCATGAACACGCCCGGTGATCCGGCAATCAGTACATCTGTTGGCCGTTCGCACCTGAAGCCAGACTGCATAAGCGCACGAGTATGAAGTCTTGGATCAGCGCAAATCTCCCGTGCTAATCAGGCTTAAAAATGGACTGTAGGCCAATAAAAACATGCTTGAATAGCTCCTGATTAAATAGCGGGAAAGCGCATTTTTTCCTTCAGCGTTTGCAGCTCATCCATCAACTGTAATGCCAGCGCAGCGCCCGCGAAGTTCACGCCCAAGTCGTGATGCAGACGCAAGGCCACTTTGGCTCGGTGCAAGTGCAGGCCCGTAAAGCGCCAGTGTTCAGGTGGCAGCCGCTGCGCTACCTCTAGGCTGTCGATCACGCCTTCGCTGACCAGTTCAATGATGATGTTGGCTTGTGCAGAGCAGGCGCGGCACAGGTCGTCCATCGTCAGTTCGGTGATGTCCTCCATCACCGAGCTGCTGACGACTTGAAACGGTTTGGCGATGATGAAGTTCGTGGTCATGCTTTTTCAACAAGGGTTGATCGATGGTCGGGTCAAAGGTGATGAGAGGGGGCGGGTGGATCAAGGGCTGTGCGTGATTTTTACGCGGTAGCCAGTGTTTTTTCAATGGCCTCGACCTGGGCCCGCGGGTTAAAGGCGCTGAAAGCCTCTTGAAAGTCTGCATAGGCTTTCTTGTCGGTGTCGCTGCCTGCGGTTGGCTGCGCAATCTTCAGCACAAAATAGAAATCGCCTGGATTTTTCCCGGGCAGCCCGCGCCCTTTGACACGCAACTTGCGACCGGCCACCGAACCTGCCGGGATCTTGATTTCGACCTGGCCAACCGGAGTCGGTGCCACCACTTCTGCGCCCAGTGCTGCCTCCCAGGGGGCAATGGGCAAGTCCATCAGCACGTCATAGCCATCGGTACGGTAAAGCGGATGCGCAAGCATTTCAACATCCAGGTACAAGTCCCCAGGGCTTGCCTGCCCCATGCCGGGGCCACCCTGAGCCGCCAGGCGAATGTGCTGGCCCGCCCGAATGCCTTTGGGGATGACAAACTCAATCGTGCGGTCGTCCAACCGCAGCAGCCCATCGCTGCCTTCAACTTGCACCCGCAGTTGCAAGGTTCGCGTGGCGCCTTTGTAAGAGTCTTCAATCTCAATTTGAATCTTGGCGTGCTGGTCTTGCCCATGCATGTCGAACGCTTCATGGCTACGCTGTCGGCCAGTACTTTCACCACGCCCCGCGCCGCGCCCCATGTTGCGGAACAGATCATTAAAAAACGCGCTGTGGTCTTGATCTTCATCGCCCGGAAAGCTGTGTGAATAGTGGCTGCCATCAGAGCCGCGCCCCGCCCAATCGGGTGGGGGCTGAAACTCTTGCCCCGCCTTGTAATTGGCACCGAGCCGGTCATACGCAGCGCGTTTTTCAGGGTCTTTGAGCACGTCATAGGCTTCGGCCAGCTGTTTAAAAAGCGCTTCAGCGTCTTTTTCTTTGCTCACATCAGGGTGATGTTTTCGCGCCAGCTTACGATGAGCGCGCTTGATGTCTTCTGGTGTTGCGCGTTTTTCCACGCCCATGACCAGGTAATAGTCTTTAAATTCCATCAAAGCCCTTTTACGCTGACTGCAATGGGCTTTAGGTTAGAACGCCATGTGTGTTTTTGCTGTCAGACAAAAACGCCACTTGCCAACTTGTCTTTTACACATCTGCCAACGCTAAGCTTGAAACCTGTCAAATGCAAACAGCACAGCCACCACCAGCGCTGCGGCCACTGGCCCGGCCAACGGATAGACGATAAACACCAATAAAGGGGCCACCATGAGCAAATGGCGCAAGCCCCAGCTGTACAGCAGCCCACCGCGCCGCAAGTAAGCGACTGCCGTAGGGCCCCAGCGCGTGCGTTGCTCAGACGCTACTGGCATCGACAAAACAAAACCTGCGTGGTTGTAGTAGCGTACTGCCATCGCCGAGCACACCAGTGATGCAAACAGCACCCCCATGAGTACCAACTCGATGACCAGACGGGCTGTGAAATGGTGCGCCATGTTGTCGACCGTGCCAAATGACGAATTGAGGGACGGGGCCAGCAGTGTCGCTGATCCAATCAAGCCCAAGGCTGCCGTCGATGCCGTCATGGTGGCGGACATCAGCGAGTTACGCAGCGTTTGTACCGCCAGAATTTCAGAGCCTGGCTGGTGGGTCAATGCCAAAAACCATTCTTCCCGCAAGTTGGCATGTGCAGAGCGCGCAATGTTTGTTGGGCTGCGGCGCTGAAGCCACAGCAACCACAGCTCGTAGGCAACCAGCATGGCAACTGTGACGCCTGCCGCTACCCAGGCGGTGATGCTGGTCATGGTTTTGAACTCATGATGCGGTGACGGCTGAAACACTTGGCGGTTTTTCGCGCCAGGTAAACATCGCCATACCGACCAGCATGGCAACAACAAATACCACTGCTTTGGGCTCGCCCATGCCAAGCGCCACCAAGCCGGGGCCTGGGCAAAAACCGGCAACGCCCCAGCCCGCGCCAAACAGGGCACTGCCTGTCAACAAACGCCGATCTATGGCCGATGCAGTGGGCAGTTTCATTTCTGCGCCGATCAACGAATGTGTGCGATTTTTAGCGACCAGAAAAGCAAAAAATCCGACCAGAATGGCGCCAGCCATGACCAGGGCCAAGGACGGATCCCATGCACCCGCGAGGTCTAAAAAGCCGAGGACCTTGGCGGGGTTGACCATACCCGAGACGATGAGCCCCAAGCCAAACACCAAGCCTGACAGCAAAGCAGTTAAAACGTACATCCGGATTCTCCTCAAAGATTGATCAGGTGGCCAAGCACATAGACCGTGACAAAGCCAGCACCCATAAAGGTGCCAGTAGCCACCAGTGAGCGCAGCGACAGGCGCGACAGCCCGCACACCCCGTGCCCGCTGGTGCAACCTGCACCGTACCGTGTACCCACGCCCACGAGCAATCCGGCTGCAACCAATGCTGGGTAGCCAGCGTCGATCTGCACGGCGGGCAGGGCTAGAACAACCCGGTAGGCCAGCGGTGCGGCCACCATGCCACCAATAAAGGCCACCCGCCAAAGGACATCACCTCGCACAGGTGCGAACAAGCCACCCAGCACGCCGCTGATGCCTGCGATGCGGCCATTGAGCAGCACAAATAGGGCTGCGGCCAAACCAATCAACATGCCACCACCAAACGACGACCACGGCGTAAACGCATTCCAGTCAACAGACATCACAGTTCTCCTTGAGGGCAATACAGACGGTGCAACAGCACCAAAACTTCCAGCGTTCTGGGGTCGGACACGCTGTAATAAATGTTCTTCCCCTGGCGGCGCGTGCTGACCACACCTTCGTTGCGCAACACGCCAAGTTGCTGCGATAAAGTGGGCTGGGTGATGCCAAGCTCTTCTTCAAGTTCGCTCACACAGTGTTCACCCTGGGACAGTTGGCACATCAGCAGCAGCCGGTCTTCGTTGGCCAGCAGTTTCAAGAGGCCCACCGCTTGAACTGCTGCGCTGCGCAGCAGTTCCGGATCGATGGCGAGATGTGAAGCGTGATCAGGTTCGGTCATGGTTTTGAATGTCCGTTTTGCGCATTGAATTTAGTATACATAAAGATATAATATAAAACAACATTTTTAAAATAAAGGCATTGAACGACATGAACAGCCGCATCACGACCCAGGCATTTTTTGACCCCGGCACGTGGACCGTAACCTACGTGGTGTCCTGCAACACCGATCGCCATGCCGCGATCATTGATCCGGTGCTCGACTACGACTTCAAGTCTGGCAACACCAGCACCGTATCTGCTGATCGGGTTGTGGCCTACCTCACAGCGCACGGTTTAACGGTCGACTGGATCCTTGAAACCCACGCCCATGCTGACCATGTGTCCGGTGCGCACTACCTCAAAGAGAAGGTGGGCGGGAGGATCGCCATTGGCGAAAACATCCGCGCCGTCCAGTCAAGCTTTAAGGCTGTGTTTAATTTGGGGGATGACTTTTCAACCAATGGCGGGCAGTTTGATCACCTTTTCAAAGACGGGGAGATCTTCAAAATTGGCGGTGTTGAAGCTACCGCCATGTTGGTGCCAGGCCATACGCCAGCCGACATGGCCTATCGAATTGAGGATTCGGTGTTTGTCGGTGACACGCTGTTCATGCCCGATGTAGGCACTGCGCGTGCAGACTTTCCGGGTGGTGATGCGCATGCCCTGTACCGCTCTATTCACAAAGTGCTGGCCTTGCCACCGGCGACCAAGTTGTTCGTCTGTCACGACTATCCGCCTGCGTCACGCCAGGCTCAATGGCAAACCACTGTTGGCGAGCAGCGTGCTAAAAACATTCATGTGCATGACGGCATTACAGAAGCGCAATTTGTGGCCATGCGTGCTGCACGCGACGCTACGCTCGAAATGCCCACACTCATCATTCCCGCGATTCAGCTCAATGTGCGTGCGGGTGAAATGCCCGCCCCTGAAGCCAACGGTATCCGGTATCTAAAAGTTCCTTTGAATGCTTTGGGAGCCAAAGCGCGGTAGGGGGAAGTAGTCGTCCCTGAAAAATTCGTTCTCACGCCTGCGCCAAACGCATTGCACCGGTCTTGGACGACTTGTCGATAGAAATCGTGCCCAATGAATGGCCAATGTGTCCCAAACCGGTGGCCTTTAGCAGGCGCAAAAAAGGCCGATGCCCTTTTTCACGATCATGCGCAGCAGCCAGCGGATGTTAAAGCCCGCAGCGCACAGCACCGCGGGCACACTGTCGCCGTTTGAGTGACTTCTTTTCGTCGTCCGTCAGACTCTTGAATTTGCCCCGGTGCTTGATGTCTAGACCCACGTTGTTCTTGTCTGCGCCCCGGTAGCCCAAGGGCATTTTGGGAATGACCCTGAAAGCTGGCATTCATGCGGGTTTTTGGGGTTTCCCAGGGGCGACCAAGTCGACGCATAGCGGCTTTCGCTCCACTAAAACGGCCACAAATTATCCGAAGATGACGCCCTTTTTGATCAGGAAGCAACCGTAGGGACGGCGGTCACCGGTGGCGACTACAACAAAGGCTTTACGCGCAGCTTCATAAAAGGCAAAGCGCTCCAGCGAGCCAAAGTTCAGGGCCGGGTCATAGTGCTGGCGCGCCAGTGCCAGCACTTGCACTTGCACGGGTGCCAGCTCTTGTGGCTGGCCCACCATTTCCATACGCAGCACGGGCTGCTCCACAAAGGTATCCAAGGGCAATACCGAAAATATGGCGCTAGCCGCCTGGTTCATGGAAATGCCATCGAGTCGAATCAGAGGCTTGGTCCCGCCTACCGACTCTGCTGGAAAGTTGGCGTCAACCAGGCAAACCTCATCTCCATGGCCCATGGCACGCAACGCCTCCAGCAAGCGCGGGCTCAAAATGGGGTCAATGTTCTTCAGCATGCGGTGTATCCCTTCAATTTTTCATCATTTAAAGCGAGCAGCGGTGATGGCTTTCAGGCGATGCACCACATCCTTGCTGGCCAGATACAGGCGCAAGTACTCAGCATACATTGCGTCATAGATGGCGCGGTTCTGTGGTTGCGGTGAAATTTCACTCTCCACCCGGACCCAGGCGTCTATATCCTGCTGCTGCAACAAGCCGGCTGCACGACCCGCGAGAAATGCATCGCCATAGGCAGCACCCACCGTGACCTGAGGCAGCACCTGCGTCATACCGGTGATGTCCGAGACGATTTGCAACCAGGTGCGGGTTTGTGCACCACCACCGACAGCCACCATGCGCCGCACGTCAGCGCCTATGTCGGCAAAAGTTTCCAGGTTGTGGCGCACGCCAAAGCCCACGCCCTCCAACACGGCGCGGAACATCTGTGCGCGCGTATGGGACAGGTTTAGCCCGGCGATGACCCCGCTGGCTTGCGTGTCATTGATGGGGGTGCGCTCGCCACTAAAGTACGGCAGCACCAGCAGGCCTTCGCTGCCGGCCCGCACTTTCTCGGCTGAGTCAAACAAGGCTGCATATGCGGTGTCGGACTCCAGATCACGCGCGAATTCGTCTTTGAACCAACGTGTCAGGCTGCCGGTGGTACTCATGCCTGCGGCCAGATTGTATTGGCCGGCCTGCGCGCCGCAGACGCTCCAGACCCGGATATCGGGTGTCGGCTGATCCTGCACCAAGACAAAAAAGGTGGTGCTGCCGTACATCAGCATCAAATCCCCCGGCTTGACCACGCCCACGCTGATGGCCTCGCTCAGCGCGTCGATAGTGCCAAAGGCAACGGGCGTGCCAGCTGCAAGGCCGGTGGCCGCTGCGGCCTCGGCGTGCAGGGGTCCCGCCAGTTCTTCTGCCCAACCCAACTCGGGCAACCAGGCCAGCGGCGCGATGGCCGGGGCATAGCGCGCATCCCACTGGCCACTGCGCGGATTGAACAAGGGCATGAAGTGGCTGGCGCTGTGGCGGTCCATGCGGTGCAGGCCAGTCAGCCGGTACACGAGATAGGCCGTGGCCGAAGTCAGCTTGGCCGTGGCCTGCCACAGCTCTGGCTCGTTCTTTTGTACCCAGCGAATTTTGGGGCCAATGGCCTGGCTGGTCAGCCCCATCAGGGAAAAGTCGGCAATCGCCTGGGTACCCAGTTCCTGCTCCAGCTCCTCAATCTCGGCACTGGCACGCACATCCACCCCGTACAAAATCGCCGGACGCAGTGGTCGCATCGCGGCGTCCAGCGGCAACAGACAGGGGCCGATAGCGCTAACCGCCATGGCTGCAATCTGTTCGGCGCGGACACCGCTGTCGGCCACCATTTGCCGGCTTAGTTTGCAAACATCAGCCCACCATATCTGGTCGGCGTCCTGCTCCACATGGCCCGGCTGTGGCATCGACAGGCCGTGTGGCGTAACCACCGTGTGCAGCACACGGCCAGCAAGGTCGGTCAAAACCGCCTTGCTGCTATAGGTGCCAACGTCAATGCCCAGCAGATGGGTTTTCACAGCCGTGCCCCTTGCAAATGCAACGAACTCAAGTTGCGGGCTTGGCGGCACCGGCCTCTGGTGCCATACCGGCCATGACCTCAAACACCTTGAAAATGGCCGACGCGTTCTCCTCGCCCCAACCCATATTCTGAGCCACCTTGTTGAGCTCATGCACGGTGTTGGACAGCATTACCGGCACGCCGATGGATTCCGAATAATTGCGGATGAGCTCGGTGTCCTTCACCATGGTGCGCAGGTGAAAGGAGACAGCAAAATCGTGGTTGAGCATAGAGTGACCCGCGCCCTCGATGATGGGCGAGCGAAAGTCCGACTCGCCCCAGAGCTTGATGAGCTCGGCGCAATCCAGGCCCGACTTCTTGGCCATAGCCAGCGACTCGGCCAGTGATGCCAGAATGGCCGACACCAGGTGGTTGCCACACAGCTTGGCCACGCAACCTGCCCCCACTGCGCCCATGTGGTGCACGGTGGCACCAACGGCATTGAGTACCGGCAAAGCTGCTGTCCAGGCCTGCTGGTCAGCGCCACACATGATCCACAGCCCGCCCGAATGTGCTTCGCCCCGCGTGCCATGCACTGGCGCATCCATAAACAGCGCGCCCTTGGCCGCAAAGGCGGCACCACTGTCCTTGGCCGTTTGCGGCAGCTGCGTGCTCATGTCAATAAACACCTGGCCGGGCGCCGCATGGGCCAGCAACCCATCCGGGCCTTGCAGCACTGCATGCAAAGCGGCTTCGTTCCACACCAGAATAATCACATGGCTGGCGCCTTGCGCCGCTTCCCGCGGCGTTGCACACAGCACGGCCCCGGCCTTCACCAACGGTGCCGCATTGTCCGGCGTGCGGTTATAGCAGCGCACGGTGTGGCCCTTGCCTAGCAGGGTCAGACCCACGCCTGCGCCCATGACGCCGGTTCCGATAATTGCGATATTCAAGTAGTACTCCTGGATTGCACGACATAGGCATGCAGGGTTTCAATAATCAATACGCCAACCGTTGCGCCTGCGTCCTGTAGACCCACGGTTTTTTCCTGAAAGCAGGCGGCCTTGCCATGCTGGGCCTGCATGGCTTTGGTTGCCTCCAGCCCCTCGCGCGCGGCTTGCGCTGCGCGTTGCAGGGCCTGCCCCAATGCGATGCCGCTGGTGCTTGAAGATTCCAGCGAAAGCGCAATCGGGCTTAGCACATCCAGTAAAGTCTTGTCGCCTAGTTGCGCCTTGCCGCGCTCGGCAACACCTTTGAAAAATGCCGCCCAGAAGGCACTCATTTCTGCCGTGCCCCAGGCCCGTGCGCTTTCCAGTGCCTTGCCGCCACGCATGAAGCCGGTGGCAACCAACGTGCCCATCGTGGACGGCGCAGCCTTGGCAATCGCCATGCCCGCCAGCTGTAGCGTCTTGCCGACCGGGTCGGTGGCGTTGTTGCGCACCGACTCATACGCGGCAATAAAGGCCTTATTCATGGTGATGCCTAGGTCACTGTCGCCAACCTTGCCGTCCAACTCGATCAAGGCTTCGCGTTGTGCCGTAAACACATCCCGCAAAGCCTCAAACAGGGCCGGTAGGTTTTCTTTTTCAATGCGATCCATGCTGAAAGCCCTAAAGCTGCGCCTGCTCAAAGAATGGCGAAGAGGCCGGTGCCGCCACCAGGCGTTTGAGTTCGTCATCCAGATACAAAATTGAGATGGAGGCACCGGCCATTTCCATGGAGGTGGCAAACTCACCGATATAGACATGGAAGATGGAGACGCCGCTTTCCTTCAAAATGGCCGCGACCCGGCGGAACAACACATACAACTCCTCCTTGGGCGTGGCACCCAGGCCGTTGATCAGCACCGCCACTTCGTCACCGGCAGTCAGCGCGCGCTCGGCCAGAATGGGCTTCATCATTTCATCCACAACGGCGTCTGCATGCAGCAAGTCGCCACGGCGAATGCCGGGTTCTCCATGGATGCCCATGCCGATTTCCATCTCGTGTTCGCCAATGCTAAACGTGGCGTGGCCCACCTCCGGAACAATGCAGGGCGTCAGCGCCACACCCATGGTGCGGGTGTTGGCCTTGGCCTTTTCGGCCACACGCTTGACGTCGTCCAAAGACATGCCTTCAGCGGCCGCAGCACCGGCTGCCTTGAAGACGAAAAAGATGCCTGCCACACCGCGCCGCTTGTGCTCCTGCCCAATGGAGGACGAGGCCACGTCGTCATTGCCGACTACCGACAGCACTCTGATGTCTTCAATTTCAGCCATCTCCGTGGCCATATCAAAGTTCAGAATGTCGCCGCTGTAATTGCCGTAGATATAAAGTACACCGGCGCCCTGGTTGATGGCCTTCGTGACCTCAAACATCTGGTCGCCACTGGGTGACTGGAACACGCCGCCCACCGCTGCACCGTCGAGCAGCCCGGCACCCACGTAGCCCAGGAACAATGGCAGATGCCCTGAGCCACCGCCGGTGGCCAAACCGACTTTGCCCGGCACGCGTTTGGCGGCCACCATACAGCGGCGGTCGCCGGCCACATAGGCCAGCTGCTTGGGGTGGGCGCTGTAGATGCCGTCCAACATTTCGTCGACGAAATCTTCGGGGGCGTTCAAGAATTTTTTCATAAGTTTTCCTTTTGCTGCACTCGGGAGTCGGTCAACTCCGTTGTTAAAAAATCAGAGTGGACTACGCCGTTAGCGCTTGCTGCGCAACACAAAAAACGCTCCCGCTACCAGGATGAAGCTGCCCACCACCACGCGCTGCCAGGTGCTGGGCACTCCCGCCATGATGAGTACGCTGTTGATCATCACTACCAGCAACACGCCCAAGAGCGTGCCCACTACGGTGCCGGTGCCGCCGGTGATACGGGCTCCGCCCAGCACCACCGCCGCAATCACGTCGATTTCGATGCCCACCAGGTCAAACGGGTTGGCCAGGCGGTTGCTGCAGACATGAATCATTCCGGCCAGGCCGGCCAGCGCTCCGGCGTAGCTGAAGATGAACAAGTGCACGGCGCGCATGTTGTAGCCCAGACGCTGCGCAATCACCGGGTTGCCGCCCACCGCAAACACGGCCTTGCCCAAGAGCGTGCGGTTCAGGATCCACCAGGTCAGCATCGCCACAGCCAGCAGAATCAGCACAAAGGCCGGCAGGATGATGGTGTTACCTCGCTGCGTCTGCAGGGTGAGCAGTGCCAGCTTGCCAAAGCCGTCCATCTGCGACGGCAGGTCGATGATCCAGACCGTACCAATAAAAGTCAGCAGCAGGCCGCGAAACAGGTACTGCGTGCCGATGGTGACGATCAGCGACGGCGCCTTGAGCGACTGCACCAAGAAACCGTTTACCAGGCCCAGCACGCCACCGCCCAGCGTTGAGAGCAGAAAGATCAGCAAAATGGGCGCGCCCGGCATCAATACGACCACCAGTTTGGTAACCGAGTACATCGATAGCGCCGCGATCGCGGTGAAGGACACGTCAATGCCTCCAGCCGCCAGAATCACAAACACGCCCAGTGCAAACAAACCGATCACGGTACTGGAGCGTGCAATGTCAAAAAGCGTGGAGATCTGAAAAAAGCTGGGGTTGATCGTGCCGACAAAGACCGACAACGCAACAAGCAGGAACAGCGTGAAGAGTTCGGGTTGGCGCTCCAACCGGTCGCGCAGGCGGTTGCTCAGGCTGGCCGAAGCGTGTTGGGGGCTGGCAGACTGCATCACATTACGCACGGGGAGACCCTTTTCCGGTTCCGAGCATGGCCCGGTACAAATCTTCTTCTAGCGCCGTCTCGGCAGCGAACTCCTGCTGCACTTGGCCGTCGCGCATGACCAAAATACGGTCGGCGTTTTGCAGCAGCTCGGGTAGGTCGTCGCTGATTAGGATGACCGCCAGACCACGCCCGGCCAGCGTCTGTATGACCTTGTAAATGGTGTCCTTGGAGCCCACGTCCACACCCACGGTGGGGCCGTGCAGGATGAGCAGTTGCGGTCCAATGGTGAGCCAGCGCGCGATCAATACGCGCTGCTGGTTGCCGCCCGAGAGCGACTGCACTGGCAAATCCACACTGGGTGTTGCGATGCGAAGCTCGTCGACCAAGCCCTGCGCTACGCCGCGCGCCTTGGCGTGGTCGAGCGTGCCAAAGGGGCTGCGCAGCTTGTCCAAAATGGCAGCCACCATGTTCGACAAAATCGGCTTGTCCAGAAACAGACCCTCACCCAGACGGTCTTCCGGCACATAACCAATACCGTGGCTAATCGCATCGGCCGGGCGGCGCAGTTGCAGCGGTTGGCCGCGCATACTCACAGTGCCGCTGGTGACGGTCATCACACCGGCCAGCGTTTTTGCCAGCTCGTTGCGGCCCGAATCCATTAGCCCGGTGATGCCCAAAATTTCGCCACGATCTACGCTAAAGGTCACGCTAGAGAAATAGCCCCGGCAGCCCAAGGCTTGCACCTGCAGCAGGGTCTCGTCAGAAGGCTTGCCGTGGCGGTAGCGGCTGGCGTCAATATCGCGCCCGGTCATCAGGTGGCCAAGCTGGGTCTTGCTGTAGTTCTCAATCGGGCCCTGGGCCACGCATTGGCCGTCACGAAGCACAATCGCCTGCCCGCCAATGCTGTAGCACTCGTCCAGTTTGTGGGTAACAAACAGCACCGCAACATTGTCGCGGCGTAACTCAGCGACAACACGGATCAGGTTGTCCACCTCACGGCGCGTGAGCGAGGTAGTTGGCTCGTCCATGATGACCAACTTGGCCTGGGTGGCTATTGCCCGCGAAATGGCTACCAACTGGCGCACGGCCAGCGCCAAGTTGGCCACGGGGGTGGCCAAAAATTCGGCATCGGTGGGCAAGTCGACCGCGGCCAATGCACGCGCGGCGGTGGCGTTCAGCTCGGCCTGGCGGAGCGGACGGGCCAGCCTGCCTTGGGATTTGACCAACTGCTCGGTCAGGGCCACGTTTTCGGCCACCGTCAGGTTGGGGATCAGCGACAGGTCCTGATAGACGGTCTCAATACCGGCAGACAGCGAACCAATCGGTGTGAGTGCCGCATAGGGGCGGCCTTCAATAAAGATCTCGCCTTCGTCGGGCGGTTGTGCGCCCGAAATAATCTTGATCAGGGTGCTTTTGCCGCAGCCGTTTTCACCTAGCAGGTGATAAATCTCGCCGCGCTCAATGGCAAAACCAACGCCGCGCAGGGCGTGCACACCGCCGAAGCGTTTGTGAATACCGCGGACTTCAAGGAACGCCGGTGAGGTGGGGTCAGAGCTGCGTGTCTCCTGGCTCTGTGCTACGAACATGGGGTCTCTTACAGGATAAGTAAACAGGGCTCCGCAACCACCCGGACACCCGGGGGGCTGCGGAGAACTTGCCTTTAGAACAGGTAGTTCTTGTAGGTGGACTTGTCGGCAATCACCATGGCGTTGCCCACGATCAGCAACCCAGCGCCCGGACCCTTGGTGACCGTGACCTTTTCATAGCCCTTGACGCCCAGGCTCATGCCATTAGTCAACGGCTTCTTGTCCAGCAGCAGCTTAGCGGTTTTGTTCATGGCCAGGCCGGCATCCTTGGGATCCCAAAAGCCAATGGCAGTGATGGCACCCGACTCGATCAGCTTGGCCGAGGGGGTGGCCAGGCCAGTGCCCACCACGCAGACCTTGCCCGCCAGACCGGCCTCTTCCACTGCGCGGCCAATGCCGATCACGTCGTTACCGGCAGAGCCCTGGAAGCCCGCAATGTCGGGGTGCTTACGCAGGATTTCCTTGGCCTTCTCGTAGGTCTTGTTGGCATCGTCAAAGGACTCGTTCTTTGCGTCCACCAGGGTCATGCCAGCGTATTTCTTGGCGTTACCCGCACCCGCTTCCACCCATTGGATGTGGGTGCGACTGCCCAGCGAACCAACAAATGAAGTCCACTTTCCCTTTTTGCCCATGCATGAGGCCAGCCTCTCGTTGAGCGCAACGCCGTAGGCGGCGTTGTCAAATGCCTCAATGTCCGCATGGGTGTTTTTCTGCGTGTCAGCCTCGTGGGTGACCACGATAATGCCCCGGTCCATGGCGCGCTTGAGGGCTCCTTCGATGACGGTGGGGTCCATTGGCACCACGGCCAGAGCGCTGACCTTGCGTGCAATCAGGTCGTCAATGATCTTGAGCTGCTGCGCCGCGTCGGCGGTGGCGGGGCCGCTCTGGCTGGCGTTGACGGCCGGGGTGGTGGACGCGTACTCTTTCACTCCCACTTCCATGCGGTTGAACCAGGGAATACCGCTGATCTTCACCACGGTTGCAATCGTCTGCTTTTCCTGGGCATTCAGGGCGCCGAACGTGCCGGCGAGCATTGCGGCAGCAATGGCTGCGTGGACTGGCTTGAGTTTCATTGGAGTCTCCATTAAATTAACCCTCAGGAATGGCTCTTGGGAGCGGGAGGGGGCCGCACCCAGGAGATGAATTGCAGGCCCTTTTCGCGCGCCTTGGCAAACAGTTCGTAGCGGCCAAAGGCCAAAAAGATGAGCAGCAACGCGCCCCAGGCACAGTCACGAAAGAAGTTGGATACCTCCAGAAAATTCAGCATGCTTGAGAGCAACTGCAACGCCGTGGCGGATAGAAACAAGCAGGTCATACGGCCATAGCCGCCCTCGGGTTTCACACCCGCCATGACCGTGATCAGGATAGCGATCAGCAGGTACGACTGGCCGTAGTCCCACTTCACGTTCACATTGCGGGCGGCAATCAGCACGCTGGCCACACCGGCCATGACGCCGCACAGTGCGTAGGTGGTGATGAGCAGGCGCTCTTGGTTGAACCCGGCAAAGCGCGCCGCCTTGGGGTTGGTACCCATCAGAAAAAGGCGAATACCAAACGGGCTGTACTTGAGCACTGCACCTACCAGCAAGGTGATCGCCAGGAAAATCAAAAACGAAATCGGCACACCAAACCACAGGCCATTGCCGAGTTCCATCAGCAGGTCAGCGCTGCCTACACGCACCGACGGCCCGCCTGACAGCACCACGGCTAAGCCGGTAAACAGAAGCTGGGTGCCCAACGTGCAGAGAATGGGGGTTAGCCCTAGGCGGGAAATCAGCAAGCCGTTGACCACACCACCGACCAAGCCGGTGCATATCGCAACAGCGGCAAAGGCCAGGGTAAACAGAACCGGCGCGTCTTCCACATTTACAAAGGCCACCACCACGGTGGCAGAAAAAACCCCCGCAAGATTGGCCAGCGCAATGCCTGACAAGTCGATGCCGCCATTGCCCGAACTCATAGCCAACATCACGCCGATGGCCAGCAGACCCAGTTCGGGCAGCTGCGACGCCATGGACTGCAGGTTGTAGGGGTCAATGAACGCGCCTTTGGACAACACTGACGCGCTCATCAGCACCAACAGGTTGATGGCAATCAGAAATACCAGTTGAGGATCCGCTTTGGACTTCATAAGTAGCTCAGGTCAGCCCGTGCGCACCGATTCGCGCGGCTTGTTGGTCTGGTGGAGGAACTGATTAAACAAGTGCTTCTTACTAAACGTTTAGTGATATCTCAATACTTGAGCGCAACTTTAGTTGATTGGCGCCGCTTAGAAATAAGTAAATACCCTTGCCATGTTTCAATTTTCTGGCAGCTAAATTTCTATATTTGTGTGTGCAATGAATTGATGCACGGCCCCGGGATAAACCCGCAGTTCAGGCGGTATTTTTAATAAACTGTAAAACGTTTAGTAAAATATCTGTCAATTGCCTCAAAAAACGGCGCGGTGTCGACGGCAGCGGAAGCAGGGTTGTGGGTAGCCCGCCTACGGGGCCTGCGTTGATGATTTGCAACCAACAAACGGATCGGAATCCATGTCGTCGACGGTTAAGGATGTAGCCAGGCTGGCAGGTGTCTCACCCACCACGGTTTCACTGGTGATGAATGGCAAGTCCGGCATCTCGCAGGAAACGCGCGCCCGCGTGATGCAGGCGGCCGAGTCACTGAAATACGCCCAACGTGGAGTCCGCGCGGCCAAAAGCAGTGGCAGTGGCACCCTTCGCTTTCTGAAAATTGCCAAGCATGGCCATACCGTTAACCGGGACCACAACACGTTTATCTCGGA
The DNA here is from genome assembly GCA_046303055.1 of Polaromonas sp. Taxonomy (GTDB): domain Bacteria; phylum Pseudomonadota; class Gammaproteobacteria; order Burkholderiales; family Burkholderiaceae_C; genus Polaromonas. The sequence continues at coordinate 47,074 of JBKCGU010000139.1, read as the reverse complement.
CTACATTGATGGCATGTCGCGCGAGGCCAGCGCATCAGGCTACAAGTTGGAGATCGTCAGCTTTGAAGGGGAGTCAGTAGAAAGCATCGTTGCCTCGCTCAGCGGCACCCAGGTGGACGGACTGATCGTGCTGGGCACTGAACTCACGCAGCGCGACATCCAGCTATTGCAGGCGCTGCCCACACCCCTGGTGGTGATCGATTCCTTCTTCGATGTGCTGGAATGCAACTTCGTCAACATGAACAACAAAGATGCGGTGTACAAAATCATTACGTACTTTGTTGAGCGCGGCTTCAAGAACATTGGTTTCATTGCCAGCAATGTGCAAACTGTGAACTTCCAACTGCGCAAGGAAGCTTTTATCGAAGGCATGAAGGCATTTGGCCTGAGTTTCAGCAACCGCGACATAGTCACTGTGGACTCTACCTACGACGGTGCTTACCAGGACATGCTGGGAAAACTCCACAACGGCCTGGTCGTTCCGCAATGTTACTTTTGCACCAACGACATCATTACCTACGGCTGCATCAAGGCGCTGCGTGAATTCAATATGTCGATACCACAAGACATCTCGGTCATCGGCTTTGACAACTTGCCTATGAGCTCGACCATGGAGCCACCGCTTACCACCATTGATGTGTCCAAGACCAAAATTGGCTACCTGGCGATCCGCTTGCTGGACGAGTTGATCAATGCCGATGACAAGCAACCAGCCGTCAAGATTCTGGTGGGGGCAAATCTGGTGGCACGCGGCAGCGTTGCGCCTAAGGTTGAGCCAAAGTTGTTGAATTCCACCCAGAATTGACCCCTTGGGGGCATTTATCTTCATTGAATTTGACCTCTGTCAGACAGTCTGTGCATGCCAGGTCATGCACAGGAGACAGGAGTGATCAAAGTGGGAACATGAGCAAAGTGGGAACATGAGCAAAGCTACGGCGTTTGTACTTTCGGGACAAACAGTCGATGAAAGAGATTTGCAGGCAAACGGGTGTGTCGCGCAACACCGTCAGGTCGTGGCTTCGCGACCCTGAGATGGTCGAGCCCAAATACCCGGCACGTGTGGTCGTGAGCAAACTCGATGCGTACACCGAGACCTTAAGTTTGTGGCTCAAGGTCGAGGTGGAGACGGGCAATCAAAGTTGGCAGTTCAAACAATCGAGCACCAAATCCCAAACCGTCGCTGGGGTTGCAACCCCAGCGTTGATCTGCATCGCCCACCACCATCATGTCTCCATGCCCCATGCTGGCTATCAGCGTGGAGATCTCTGCATTCAACAACATAGTTCGTTTCACAAATTTTGCCAATTGGGAACAGTTGAAGCGACCTCTGTTTGAGCTCGGCTGGGGATGGAAGTTTGGGCGCCCGCCGTTTGCACACACAGGCTTGCCGCAGTCATGCCTTGGTGCACGCAGTCTGCAAACTTTAGACCCCGGGCCCAAGCGGCCACCAAGGCGCCCAAAAAAGTATCGCCGGCTGCGGTGGTGTCGACCACGTCGACCCGGGCTGCGGGGTGATACGTCACGGCGTCACCGTCCGCAGCGATTGCGCCCGCGCCGCCCATGGTCAGGACCACGCGGCTGATACCCCAATGCTGGAAATGTCGAATCGCTTGCACTGCGGCATCGTGGCCGGCACCCACATCCAGCCCGCACAAGGCGAGTGCTTCACTTTCGTTGAGCACCAGCAGATCCACCAGCGCCCACAAGGCTCCGGGTACCGCCTCTGGCACGGGCGAAGGATTCAGCACCACCAGACAACCACTCGCCCGTGCCCACTGCGCCGCCTTGAGGACTTCCGACAAAGGCGACTCGAGCTGCAGCACCAGTGCATAAGCGCCGCGCAAGGCAGGCGCGAGCCCCGTGGCATTCCAGCGGAACGCCTGGTTGGCGCCTCCCGCTACCACAATGCGGTTTTGCCCTGAGGACTCTACCAGCACCATTGCCATGCCTGTCGGGTGGTGTGGGTTGGTCTCCACCGCCAGAGTGTCAATGCCGTCTGCTTTTAAACTGTCTAAAAGCGCGATTCCATGGGCATCGGCGCCTACGCTGCCGACCATGCGCACACGGGCGCCTTGTCGGGCACAGGCCACGGCCTGGTTGGCGCCTTTGCCACCGGGTGAGTAGCGCAGCGCATGGGCCATGACAGTTTCACCGGCCACAGGCGCCTCGCTCACATCGAGGCACATGTCCATGTTCAGGCTCCCCAGGCAGACCACGATCGAGGGCGAACTTTTCATATCGACGTGCATTACGCCACCTCCCGCTGGCAGTGCGGTGCCGGCCCGGACGAGGCACGTACCACCAGCGCTGGCTGCAACAAGACTTGCCTCGATTGCTCTCGCTTGCTTTGGATGCGTTCGAGCAGCATGTCCACCGCCATGACACCCATGCGGTGCTTGGGTTGCACGACGGTGGTAAGGGCGGGGCTGGTGAAATGGGCCAACTCAATATCGTCGAACCCGACCAGCGACATGTCCTGTGGAATACGGATGCCGGTTTCATGCGCCGCACTTAGGGCGCCGATGCCCATCAGGTCGTTGCAAACGAACACCGCCGTGGCTTTCAGGGGTGACTGGAGCACCAGCTTCATCGTGTCCCAGCCGCCTTGGCTGGTGAAGTCGCTGTGCCAGACTAGCTGGTCGGCGTCTGCTGCCACACCGGCTTTGGCAAGTGCATTGCGCCAGCCCTGGATACGCTGTGTGCTGGAGTTCAGGTCTTGCGGACCGGCGATACATGCAATCTGCCTATGCCCCAGCGCCAACAGGTGTTCAGTGGCCAACATGGCGCCTTGCATGTGCGCGGTCTCAACAAGATCACATTGCACATGGCTGATTTCACGATCCAGCAGCACGGCGGGTATTGTCAGTCCTTCCACCAAGGCTAACAACTCGCTGTCGTTGCCCGTGGATATGATGATGAGCCCATCTATCCGCTTCTCGCTGAGCACTTGCAGATACACGTTTTGGCGGTGTGGCTCGTCATCGGTGTTACACAGAATCAGGGTGTAGCCCGCGCCAAAACAATGGTCCTCGACACTGCGCACGATTTCAGCAAAGTAGGGATTGGTGCAGTTGGGGATCAGCATGCCCAACGTCTTGGTGGAGTTGCTTTTCAGGCTGCGCGCCACAGCGCTAGGGACATAGCCCAAATCGCGAATGGCCTCTTTCACTTGCTTGCGTGCGGACTCGCTGACAAAGCGGGTGCCGTTGACTACATGCGAAACAGTGCTGATAGATACGTTGGCCCTTCGGGCCACATCTTTGATTGACGACATCGTTGTGGAGTGCTCTAGTGGCTAGAAAAACGGCGCTGGCGCAACATATCGATGATAACGGCCACCACGATGACGCAACCTGTCACGATGCGCTTGCTCGGATCGCTCACGCCCACCTGTGCCAGACCGGCTTCCAGCACGGCAATGATGAGCACGCCAAACAAGGTGTTGATCACCGAGCCGCGCCCTCCCATTAGGCTTGTGCCACCGATCACGACAGAAGCAATCACTTGCAATTCAATGCCCGAGCCTGCATTTGGGTCCGCAGCTTCCAGTCGCGCCGCTTGCATCAGTCCGGCCAAGCCAGCCAACACCCCTGTCATGGCAAACACAGCCACCCTGATCGGGCTCGGGTTGATACCTGCCAGGCGCATGGCTTCTTCATTCGTGCCTATGCCGACCACATAGCGACCAAACACGGTGCGCGACAGCAGCACCTGCGCCACGATGACCAGTGCAATGGCGATGAAAAACGCCGCTGAAACACCGGCCAACCAGGGCTTGGCCAACTCAGAGATGGCGCCGCCCACATACTGGGTGCGGGAGTCCGTCACCACATAGGCGCCGCCGCGCACGGCTTCGAGCATGCCCAAGGAAACGATAAAGGACGGCAAGCGCCACGCCACGCAGATCAGCCCGGTAACCGCACCGCAGGTCAGCCCCACCAGTAAGCCCAATGTAGACGCAGGCAAGGCGCCCCAGTGCCACACCAAAATGGCGTTGGCGGTGGCCGCTGCGGACAGCGCCAGCACTGAGCCCACAGACAAATCGATGCCCGCAATGATCAGTACAAATGTCATGCCTATCGACATCACCAGCAGAGCCGGAATTTCGTTGGCAATTGCCACAAAGGTGGCCTTGCTCCAGAAATAGTCACTCAGAGTGGAGAACAAAATCACCATACCGATCAGCACGGCACACAGACCCAGGTAGGTGCCCATGGCGCCGCGCGAAGTCGCGGTGTTTGGAGGAGCGCAAGCGGTTGTCATATCGTGAGGGTGTTTATGGGGTGAGAGGTTGGTGCTCGTTAGGCGCAGACGGCGGCTTCTTGGGTATCCGCTCCGGTCTCGCTGAAGGCGGCATCCAGCAGCGACTTCTCGCTCCACTGGCCGCGCTCCAGCACCGTAACCAAGCGCCCATGGCTCATGACGCCGATGCGGTCGCACATCTGCATCAGTTCCCGCAAATCGCTGGAAACCATGAGTACCGCCTTCTGGGCCTGGGTCATGGCTTCGATTTCCGCGTAAATGTCTGCACGTGCGCCCACGTCCACGCCCCGGGTAGGCTCGTCCAGCAAGAGCACTTCGCAGTTCTTGTGCAACCAGCGCGCTAAGATGACTTTTTGCTGGTTGCCACCACTCAGGGTTCCCACTGCCTGGCCCACCGAGTGGCTGCGCACTCGCAAGCGCTTCACCATGTCCGAGGCCAGGGCGCGCTCCTTCCACAGGTCCAGCCATCCGCGGCGCGACACCGTATCCAGGGCGCCGAGTGACGTGTTTACCGCAATCGATTGTGTGAGCAGCAGGCCTTGCGATTTGCGGTCTTCTGTTACCAGCCCAATGCCCGCGGCAATGGCCGCTTGCGGGGAACGCCAACCGGGCACTCGTAACTGGATGGCAGGCCGATCCGGCTTGGCGGACAAGGTGATCTCACCCGTATCTGCCCGGTCTGCACCAAAGAGCAGGCGTACCAGCTCGGTCCGCCCGCTGCCCACGAGACCCGCCAAGCCAAAGACTTCGCTGGCGTGCAAATTCAGGCTGACCGATTTCACGGCCGTGCCGCGCCCCAGTCCCTGGGCCACGAGCAAACACGGCCCCTGTGGGCGCCGTGGTTTTTGCATGTCCTGCTCCACAGCTCGCCCTACCATGAGGGCGATGATGTCGTCTTCGGTCACCTCGTGCATGGGGCAGGCCTTGACCAGCACCCCATCGCGCAACACGGCCAGAGTATCGGCAATTTTGCGCAACTCCTCCAGCCGGTGCGATACATAAATAATCGCCACGCCCTGCGCCTTAAGGCGTTCAATTTGGGCAAACAAGTGCTGGGTCTCCCGCGGCGTTAGCATGGCCGTGGGCTCATCCAGAATCAGAATCTTGGTGCCGTCTTGCAGGTTGCGGGCAATCTCCACCATTTGCTGCTGGCCGATGCCCAGCTCGGAGACCAGGCAGTCGGGCGCAATGCCCTGAATACCAATTTTTGCCAGCTGCAGGCTGGCCGCTCGGTGCAGTGCTTTGCGATCAATCCAGTTCGCACACCATCTCCCGCGATTCGGCAAGGTGTCGATCAAAAGGTTCTCTGCCACCGTCAGGGTGGATACCAGACTCAGTTCCTGCATCACCATCCGCACACCGGCCTCTTCGGCTTCACGGCGATTTTTAGGTGCGAACCTGCGGCCGGCCAAGTGCATCGTGCCCTCGGTCGCGGTGACCAGCCCGGCCACGATTTTGGACATGGTGCTTTTACCCGCACCGTTTTCTCCGGTCAGTGCCAACACCTCGCCGGGACGCAAGCTCAGGCTCACCCCGCTGAGCACATTGCTCGCGTAGCGTTTGGTGATGCCCTCCACCGTAAAAACAGGAGTGCCTTGAAGTCCGGGGGCTGTCATTGCGATGCCTTGCTGAAATGGGGAATGCAAAAAGTGCGGCGGAGCCCCCGGGGTGTCAGTGACTTAACACTTGTGCCGCCGGGGGCAGACCTTTGAGAGGTCGTCGATTTACTTGCTGGCTTTGGTGACCAGCACCACGTCGGTCTGGATAGCTGCAGGCATCTCGGCTTGCTTCTTCTTCTCGGCCAGTGCCTTCAGCGCAATCTCGATTCCGAATACGGCTTGCTTGGCTCCGAATTGGTCGGCAGTCGCCAGCATGCGGCCATCAGCCAGCATCGGCTTGACGGCGCCAATGTTGTCGTAGCCCACAACCTTGACCTGACCTTCTTTGCCAGCTGCCTTGACCGCAGCCACAGCACCCAGGGCCATGTTGTCATTGCCCACCAGCAAGCCCTTCAAATCAGGATGCTCTCGCAGCATGCCGGACGCCACGGTGTTGCCCTTATCGATTTCCCAGTTACCGGATTGCACACCCACCACGGTGGCGCCCACAGCTTTCATGGCGTCCTGGTAACCCAGGGTGCGTTGTTGCGCATTGAAGGTGGTGGATACACCTTCAATGATGCCGACCTTGTCACCGGCCTTCAGACCCTTAGCCAGGTAGTCGCCCACCAGCTTGGCACCAGCGCGGTTGTCCGGGCCTGCAAAGGGAATCCGAATGCCTTTTTCTTTTTGGGCAGCGGCGTCGAGCTGGTTGTCGATGTTGACCACCAAGATGCCCGCATCAATAGCGGTCTTGAGCACGGGCACAAGTGCCTTGGAATCAGCGGGCGCTATCACAATCGCGTCCACCTTCTGGGCCATCATTTGTTCAATGATGCGGATTTGGGCCGCAGTGTCAGTTTCGTTCTTGATGCCGTTGGACACCAGGCTGTACTTGGCTGCGTTGGTCTTGGCATGGGCCTTGGCGCCGTCTTCCATGGTGCGGAAAAATTCATTGGCCAGCGACTTCATTACCAAGGCCACCTTGGGTTTGTCGGCTGCCAGGGCGGGGGTTGCAAACAAGCCCGCCATCAGGCTCAAAGCCAAGGTGGTTTGTGCGGTGCGGCGATTCAATTTCATGGACTATCTCCTCTGAGTTGTTAAGTTTTCACGCAATGCAGAAAGGAACGCTGGAGGCCTCATTGCCTTGCCAAGGTAAGTTTCCACACGCAAATGCTAACTTGGCAAACGTTTGCGCAAAGCTTTTTTCGCGTAAAGAAAAACCCTAATAAGAAACGGTGCCCGGAGCGATTCCGTGGCCGTTTTTCTGCGTAGCCCGGCTGAGGAGAAGTCCGCAGAATAAGCCTAGAAAAAGCAGTTGGATGCGCCCGAGTGTGCCGCGCCCGGCGTGTCCAGCAAGGCGAGACAACGAAGCTGGGCGCGTTGGGAGCGGTGCAATCGGGCGCATAGCGCCGTCACCCAAGAGGCCAAAGCCAGCGAAGCGCAAAACCTGAGTGTTCATGCGGTCTGTGAGATGCTTACGAGCGGCCAACTGCTTTTTTTTAGGTTAATGTGTGTATTTGAACAGTCCTCATACCCGCCCCCAGTCAACCCAAGTGCGACAACCCGTGCCGCCCCGAGCGCACGCTGCTGCACCAGACAGTGGCCGAGCTTGACGAGACCTGGCTTGAGGTGGCCAGCACACGCCCGCTGCGACGACTGCGGGCACGACTTCTTGGTGGCCTTCTTCTGCAAAGGCTGGGGCGTAGGTCCTTCATGCACCACAAGGCGCATAGCAGAGACGGCGGCGCATTCGCTGTCGGTGCAGATGCCGCCTGCAAAGGCTTCATGGCGCGTGGCCAAGGCGGGTTCGATGGCGCAGGCTTTCATGGCGTCCGGATTTTGAGGGCCGAGGAAGGCGCGAACAGCAACTGTGGCAGTTGGACCGAAATGCCGTGATCGGCCATGGGTTGAACGCAGGCGTAGCTCAGTTGAGCCCCTTTGCCTGAAAGACGTTTCCCACTGCTTGATCTTAGGGGGATCGATATCAGAGTCTACCCTTGGTCCGTCACCTTTGGGGCAGCAAACGCGACAAGATGTGATACACCTGCGGCTGTGTTTTTTTCAACCGCTGAGAACTTGCTGATCGGCAAAAAAAGGATTCATCATGAAGCGTCGTCAACTGTTGATGGTTTTGGGTCTGGCTGCGGCCATCGCTGCACCTGTGCAAGCGCAACAATTTTTCCGCATCGGCACGGGCGGCACGGCGGGCACCTATTACCCCGTGGGCGGCATGATCGCCAACGCGGTCAGCCAGCCCGGCAAGATCGTGGCCACAGCCCAGGCCACCAACGGCTCCGTGGCCAACGTCAATGGCGTGGCCGGCGGGGCTTTGGAGTCGGGGTTCTCGCAGTCGGATGTGGCCACCTGGGCGTACACCGGCACTGGCGTGTATGAGGGCAAGCCCAAGGTCACCGACCTGCGCATGATCGCCAACCTGTATCCCGAGAGCATCCATTTGGTGGTCAAAAAGGGTTCGGGTATCAAGTCGGTGTCTGACCTGAAGGGCAAGCGCGTGGCGCTGGACGAGCCAGGTTCTGGCACCTTGGTCAATGCCCGCATTGTGCTGGCCGCTTATGGCGTGAAGGAAAGCGACATCAAGCCCGAGTACATCAAGCCCAACCAGGCCGGTGACAAGCTCAAAGACGGCGCACTCGATGCCTTCTTTTTTGTGGGCGGCGCTCCGGCTGGCGCGATTGCCGAATTGGCATCGAGCGGCGCCGGCATCGAGCTGGTGCCTTTGGCCGGCCCCCAGGCCGATGCTTTGCGCAAGACCAATCCGTACTTGGCCGTAGACACGATCGCCGCAGGCACTTACAAGGACGTGCCCGCCGTGCAGACCATGGCCATGGGTGCCCAGTGGGTGACCAGCGCCAAGGCCGATACCGAAACCGTGTACCAGATCACCAAGGCCCTGTATGGCAAAGCCGCTCAGGACACCCTGGCTGCAGGCCATGCCAAAGGCAAGTTCATCACCAAGGAGAACGCGGTCAAGGGTGTGGGCATTCCTTTCCACCCCGGTGCTGAGCGGTTCTACAAGGAAGCCGGTCTGCTCAAGTGATGCGGGCGCATCGGGCCCAAGGTGTGGTTCACACAGGGCTGATGGCCAACCGTTTTTTTCAGGAGCCCCGCTGTGGGCGATGATGTTTGAACAGGGCGCCACGGCGCCCTGTGTGTTGTGAACAAGGCCCCAGCTGCCTTGTGTTGTGAAGGACAGGTATGGCCGAAGCCCTTGAGCGCAATGTGCGCAATTTGCAGGAACTGGAAGAAAAGTTCGACCCCGAAATGCGCTTTCGGCCCACGCTGCCACCCGCGACGGTGATCGTGAAATGGCTGCTCATCATCCTGTCGGGTTTCCATTACTACACAGCCGGTTTTGGCCTGCTGCGCGAGACCACCCACCGGGGGGTGCACCTGGCCTTTGTGCTGGGGCTGATTTTTCTGGTGTTTGCGGCCACCAAATCTGGCGCAAACACCACCGTGTCCAAAAGCCGTCTGAGCATAGGCGGTGTGCCGCTGCTCGACTGGTTGCTGGGCCTGGCCTGCGCGGCCAGTGTGATGTACATCCCCTATGTGTTTGACGACCTGGCGTTTCGGGTGGGCAACCCGGACACGATGGACGTGGTCATGGGCTCGGTCCTCTTTGTCACCTTGCTCGAAGCGACACGCCGCTCCATGGGCTGGCCCTTGCCTTTGATTGCGCTGGGCTTTACGGCTTATGCCTTGACCGGGCCGTATTTCCCGGGTTTGCTCAAGCACGCGGGGGCCAGCTGGAGCCAGATGATCAACCACCAGTACCTGACCAGCCAGGGCATTTATGGCGTGGCCGTGGGCGTGGTGGCCACCTATGTTTTTCACTTTGTGCTGTTTGGCGTGCTGGCCACGCGCATTGGTTTGGGGCAGTTGTTTCTGGACATCGCCTCCACGGTGGCTGGGCGTTATGCCGGTGGCCCGGCCAAGGTCAGTGTGTTTGGTTCGGCCATGTTCGGCACCCTCAGCGGTTCTTCGGTGGCCAATGCGGTCACGGTGGGCTCGCTCACCATCCCGGCCATGATCAAAGTGGGTTACAAGCGCGAGTTTGCGGGTGCGGTTGAAGCCGCGTCTTCGACCGGTGGGCAGATCACGCCACCCGTGCTGGGCGCTGCGGCGTTTTTGATGGTCGAGTTTTTGAATGTGTCTTACCAGACCATCATTGCTGCGGCCATCGTGCCGGCATTCATGCACTTTTTTGGCGTGTTCATGCAGGTGCACTTCGAGGCCAAGCGCTACGGCTTGCGGGGTTTGACCGAAGAGGAAATGCCCAAGTTGCGCGAGTCCTTCCGTCAGCGCTGGCCCACCTTGATTCCACTGGCCCTGCTGATTGCCATTTTGGTGTCGGGCCGCACGCCTTATCTGGCAGCATTTACCGGCATCACTTCTTGCATGATCGTGGGCCTGAGCACCACGGTGTGGGGTAACCGCAGCACTAACTGGGTTTTGTTGGTGGTGCTGCATGTGCTGCTGGCGCTGGTGGCGTTTGTGGACTGGGGCAGCGACGGCGAAACCATCAAATTGGGCTTTTTGGCGCTGGGCGTGGCCCTGATTTGGGCCGGGCAAAAGTGGCTGGGCTTGGTGGGGCGCATTGACAACGCCGTGCTGATGGAGGCCTTTGAAACCGGGGCCAAATACGCGCTGGCGGTGGGCGCTGCAGCGGCCACTGTGGGCATTGTGATTGGTGTGGTCACGCTCACGGGCGTGGGCTTCAAGATCAGCTTCATCATCACCGGCTGGGCGCAGATGATCTCGGCTTTCTTGATGGACTGGTTGCCCGCCTTCATGGCCGACAGCAAGTCCTTGACGCTGCTGGCCGCGCTGTTCATGACGGGCATCGTCTGCATCTTGATGGGCTGCGGCATCCCGACCACGGCCAACTACATCATCATGGTCACGGTGGCCGCACCCACTTTGGTGCAGCTGGGTGTGGAGCCGCTGGTTGCGCACTTTTTTGTGTTTTATTACGGCGTGCTGGCCGACATCACGCCGCCGGTGGCGCTGGCCGCTTATGCGGCGGCGGGCATGGCCGGCGGTGACCCGTTCCAGACTGGCAATATGGCGTTCCGCTTGGGGCTGGCCAAGGTGCTGGTGCCCTTTGTGTTTGTGTTCTCGCCTTCTTTGCTGCTGGTGGCCAAGGGCTTTACTTGGGCCGAGTTTGCCGTCACTTTCACAGGTTGTGTGCTGGGCATCGTGGCGTTGGCTGCGGCGCTCAGTGGCTACCTGATGACCGTGATGAAGCGTTGGGAGCGTTCCCTTTGCGCCATTGGTGCCCTGTGCCTGATTGCGCCGGGCCTGAAAATCAGTTTGCTGGGTGTGGCGTTGATGCTGCCGGTGCTGATCCACCAATGGGTGCACCGAGACCGTTGAGGCAAGGTCTGTAGCCCAGCGCTGAAGTTCGGCGCTGGGTGCGTGCGGGTGACAGGCCCCTCAGAGCGACATTCAGCGCGGGCTGGATCAGCGAATGCCGCGCTCTTTGAGCCGCTCAGCGGCGATGTCCGGGCGGTCGGTCACCAGACCGTCCACCCCCAAGTCCAACATCTGGCCCATGGTCTGGCGGTCGCTCACGGTCCAGGCCAGCACTTCTGATGGCTGGCCTGTCTTGATGCCCAGGTTGTCCAGTGCCGCCAGTTGCGCCGTGACGTAAACCGTGGGCATACCGGGGGCGATTTTTTGCACGGCCTACAGGGTGCGCCAGTCAAACGACAAAATCTGCACCTGCTCGCTCATGTCGTGGTCCTTGATTTCTTGCAACAGCAGCCGCACGAAGCGCTCGGGTTCGGGTGTTTGGTCTGGGCGCTGTGGCGTGATCTTGGATTCGATGGCAAATTTGACTTGGGCGTGGCCTCGGGTTTTGACCAGCTCAAACAGGTCTTTCAGACGGGGGCCATGCCTACCCCCAGTCAACCCAGGTGCTACAACCCGCGCCGCCCCGAGCGCACGCTGCTGCACCAGACAAGGCAGCCCTGCACATCGGCTCTGCGGCCTTCATTCACCGCTTCGGCTCCAGCCTGAACGAGCATCTGGATTTCCGTTCAGGACGGTAGCTGTAGATAGTGCTGGGCCAGTGTCTCAAAAGCAGCCACCTGCGGGTCCAGCCCGGTTTCCTGTTGCAGAATCTCGCCCACTTTAGGGGCCAGCGTACGGGCCAAATGGGCATCCAAAAACAGCAGGCGCGAGCGGCGGGCCAGCATGTCCTCCACCGTGATGGCGTATTCGTACCGTGCCGCAAAGCGCACCATGCCTTCGGTCAAACCGTCACACAACACGGTTTGCGCCCCCGGCATAGCCAGCACGGTGGCCTGCTCGCCTCCATAGGAGTGAAGACCAGGTGGCCGGCAGATGGACTGGATCTGCGCAGCAGGTATGTCAGCACCCACCAGTTTCAAATGGGTGGTGACGCCCTTGTCACGCGTCTCCAGCAAGCCCTCGTTCGCACAGGCATCCAGCACGTCTTCGGCCATGGCCCGGTAGGTGGTCCACTTGCCACCGGTCACAGTGACCATGCCGCTGCGGCTGACCATGACCGTGTGTTCGCGGCTGATGCCCTTGGTGTTGTCGCCATCATCGTCTTGGGGTTTGACCAAGGGGCGCAGGCCCACCCAGACACTCTTGACGTCGGCGCGGGTCGGCGCACGCCGCAGGTAGCGGGCTGATTCGTTCAAGATGAAATCGACCTCCTCCTTAAACGGTAGTGGCTCGCGCGCCAAATCGTTCCGAGGTGTGTCTGTGGTACCCAAAATGACTTTGCCCAACCACGGAACCGCAAAGAGCACCCGGCCATCGGCCGTCTTGGGCACCATCAGGGCGACATCGCTGTCCAGAAAGGCGCGGTCCACCACAATATGCACCCCTTGGCTCGGAGTGACCATGGGTTTGGTTGCACGTTTGTTGCCGGCGCCGCTGGCAGCGCCGTCTTTTTGACGAAGTTCATCCACCCACACGCCGGTGGCATTGACCACGCACCGGGTCTTGACCGTGTATTGCTTGCCGGTCAAGGCGTCTTCGCACACCAGGCCGGACACCTTGCTGTCGTCATATGTCAAATGGGAAGCGCGGCAATAGTTCACCAGCAGCGCACCACGGGATGCGGCCGTGCGCGCCAGTGCCATGGCCAGCTTGGCGTCGTTGAACTGGCCGTCCCAGTATTTGACGCCGCCTCGCAGGCCCTCACACACTGCGGTGGGCAAGTATTTGAGGGTTTGGTCGTGGTTCAGAAATTCGGTTTTGCCCAGGCCGGCTTTGCCCGCCAGAGCGTCGTACATCTTGAGCCCTATGCCGTAGAACGGCGTCTCCCACCATTGGTAGGAGGGCATGATGAAGGGCAGTGGTTGCGCCAGATGCGGCGCGTTGTTCAGCAGCGTGGTGCGCTCGTGCAGGGCCTCGCGCACCAGCGAGATATTGCCCTGAGCCAGGTAGCGCACGCCACCGTGCACCAGCTTGGTTGCCCGTGATGATGTGCCCTTGGCAAAGTCGTACGACTCCACCAGCACCACCTTGAAGCCGCGGGCCGCGGCATCCAGTGCAACACCCAGACCGGTAGCTCCCCCTCCAACGATGGCGATGTCAAAAGACTGGTTCTGCGCCAATTGGGCAATCAGCTCATCGCGCCGTGTCAAGAGGGGCTGCATGGTGGTGGGTGATGGGTGAAAAAGATGCGAGCCCCCCACACGGGGGGCTCGGGTTACAGCGTTAGCGAACCTTGCCGTTTTTCCAGGCGGTCAAGAGTGTGTTGTAGCCAATCGTTTCGCCCTTTGGCTTTTCGTTGGACAGCTTCTTCCATGGCGCACCCTTGTCGCTCAGCCATTTGGCAGGGTCCTGCTTGGGGTTGAGCTTCGGTGGGCACACGGCCATGCCGGCGCGTTCCAGGCGGCCCAGCACGTCATCCATCTCGTTGGCCAGGTTGTCCATCGCGGCTTGCGGGGTTTTCTCACCCGTCACAGCCACGGCCACGTTCTTCCACCACAGTTGGGCCAGCTTGGGGTAGTCGGGCACGTTGTTGCCGGTCGGTGTCCATGCCACACGCGCGGGGCTGCGGTAGAACTCCACCAAGCCTCCCAACTTGGGGGCCATGTCGGTCATGGCCTTGGACTGGATGTCGGACTCACGGATAGGCGTCAGGCCCACCGTGGTCTTCTTCAGCGACGTGGTCTTGGCGGTCACAAACTGCGCGTACAGCCAGGCGGCTGCCACCTTGTCAGCGTTGTGGTTCTTGAAGAAGGTCCACGAACCCACGTCCTGGTAGCCGTTTTGCATGCCTTGTTTCCAGTACGGGCCGTTCGGTCCGGGGGCCATGCGCCACTTGGGTGTGCCGTCGGCATTGACCACGGGCAGGCCCGGCTTGATCATGTCGGCCGTGAACGCGGTGTACCAGAAGATCTGCTGGGCAATCTGGCCTTGGGCTGGTACAGGGCCTGCTTCACCGAAGGTCATGCCAATGGCTTCCTTGGGCGAGTACTTCTTCATCCAGTCGATGTACTTGGTCAAGGCATAAACGGCAGCCGGCGAATTGGTTGCACCACCACGGGCCACGGATGCACCCTGGGGTGTGCAGCCGTCTGCTGATGCACGGATACCCCATTCGTCAACCGGCTTGCCGTTGGGAATGCCAATGTCGGCAGAACCGGCCATAGACAGCCATGCATCGGTGAAGCGCCAGCCCAGCGACGGATCTTTCTTGCCGTAGTCCATGTGGCCATAGATGGGCTTGCCGTCGATGTTCTTGACGTCTTCGCTGAAGAAGGCAGCGATGTCTTCGTAAGCGCTCCAGTTCAAGGGAACGCCCAGGTCGTAACCGTATTTGGCTTTGAACTTGTCTTTCAGATCCTGGCGGTCAAACAGGTCGGCGCGAAACCAGTACAGGTTGGCGAATTGCTGGTCGGGCAACTGGTATAGCTTGCCATCGGGACCGGTGGTGAAACTGGTACCGATGAAGTCCTTGATATCAAGACCTGGGTTGGTCCACTCTTTGCCTGCACCTGTCATGTAATCGGTCAGATTCAGAATCTTGCCGTAGCGGTAGTGGGTGCCAATCAGGTCGGAGTCAGTGATCCAGCCGTCGTAAATCGACTTGCCGGACTGCATGGAGGTCTGCAACTTCTCGACCACATCGCCCTCACCGATCAGATCATGCTTGACCTTGATGCCAGTGATTTCTTCAAAGGCCTTCGCCAGTGTCTTGGACTCGTACTCATGGGTGGTAATGGTTTCCGACACGACGGAAATCTCTTTCACACCCTTGGCTTTTAGCTTGGCAGCGGCGTTGATGAACCACTTCATTTCGGTCGCTTGCTGGGCCTTGGTCAGGGTTGACGGCTGGAATTCGCTGTCAATCCATTTCTTGGCTGCGGCTTCGTCGGCCCAACCCTGGCTGGTCATGGCACAGGCCATGGCCACTGCCAATACGGAATATCTCAATTTCATCGTCAATCTCCTCATATATCTGATAACCCCCTGTTTGAAAGGCTGCCACGGCTCCAGGGGGAAACAAGCCGGCCTTTAACTTTTAACCATCAGAAAAACTTCAACCCCTGCGCATGATCAGCGCCAGCAAAACCATCGAAACCACAAAGCTGAACCAGATCGATGGGTCAGCCTCCAGGCCCAACCAGCCCGCCAGCTTGCCGCTGATGCCGATAAACGCCAGGTTGACGTAGGCCGCAGACAGCAGGCCGATAAAGAGGCGGTCGCCTCGGGTTGTTTCTATCGGCAGAAAACCCTTGCGCAAGGTGGTGGGGGATTTGAGCTCCCACACCGTCATGCCAACCAGCATCAGCACGATGCAGGAGAAGAACACCGCCACGGGTGTTGTCCATGCCATCCATTCGAACATCTCACACTCCTGTATCAAACGCGACCCATCGCGAAACCCTTGGCGATGTAGTTGCGAACAAACCAAATGACGATGGCGCCGGGAACAATCGTCAGCACCCCAGCCGCAGCCAGCGTGGCCCAGTCCATGCCCGAGGCCGACACCGTGCGTGTCATCGTCGCTGCAATGGGCTTGGCATTCACGCTGGTCAGCGTGCGGGCCAGCAGCAGCTCGACCCAACTGAACATGAAGCAGAAGAAGGCCGCCACGCCGACACCGGCCTTGATGAGCGGCAGGAAAATCTGCACAAAAAAGCGGGGGAATGAATACCCGTCGATATACGCCGTCTCGTCAATTTCGCGCGGAATGCCGCTCATAAAACCTTCCAGAATCCACACCGCCAAAGGCACGTTGAACAAGAGGTGCACCAACGCCACCGCAATGTGGGTATCCATCAAGCCCACCGAGGTGTAGAGCTGGAAAAAAGGCAGCAAGAAGACGGCGGGGGGTGTCATGCGGTTGGTCAGCAACCAGAAAAACACATGCTTGTCACCCAGGAAGCTGTAACGCGAGAACGCGTAGGCTGCGGGCAAAGCCACGATCAATGAAATGACCGTGTTGATACCCACATAAATCAAGCTGTTGATGTAGCCCGAGTACCAGGCAGGATCGGTCAGGATGGTCTTGTAGTTGTCCCACGTAAAGTGCTGCGGGAGCAACGAGAAGCCGGCCAGGATTTCATTGTTGGTCTTGAAAGACATGTTGACCATCCAGTAGATGGGCAACAGGGCAAACACCACATAGGCGATCATGAACAGTGATCGCTTCTGGAATTTCTCTTTATTCATGACCACCCTCCTTTTCCTGGGTGCCCACGCGCTGCATCCAGTTGTACAAGATAAAACACATCAGCAGGATGATCAGGAAGTAGATCAACGAGAACGCGGCCGCCGGTCCCAGGTCAAACTGGCCCACGGCTTTTTGCGTCAGGAACTGCGACAGGAAGGTAGTCGAGTTGCCCGGACCTCCCCCGGTCAGCACAAAGGGCTCTGTGTAGATCATGAAGCTGTCCATGAAGCGCAGCAGCACGGCAATCATCAGCACGCCCCGCATCTTGGGCAGCTGCACATACCGAAAGACGTCCCACTTGCTGGCGCCATCAATGCTGGCGGCCTGGTAGTAGGCATCGGGTATGGAGCGCAGACCCGCATACCCCAGCAGCGCGACCAAGGGCGTCCAATGCCAAACATCCATCAGCAAAACCGTGAGCCAGGCATGCACCGGATTGCCGGTGTAGCTGTAGTCAATGCCCATGCCCAATAACGCGGCCCCCATGAGCCCAATATCGGTTCGGCCAAAAATTTGCCAGATGGTGCCCACCACGTTCCAAGGGATCAAAAGCGAGAGCGAGACAATCACCAGCGCGGCAGACGCTTTCCAGCCTTGTGCCGGCATGGACAGGGCCAGCAAGATACCCAGGGGTAGCTCCACCGCCAGTACAGCAAACGAATAGGTGATCTGCCGCAACAGTGCGCCATGCAGTTCTTCGTCACGCATGATGGCGGCAAACCATTCAGTGCCAACAAAGACCCTGCGCTCCGGCGAAATAATGTCTTGTACCGAGTAGTTGACAACCACCATCAGCGGCACGACGGCCGAGAAGGCCACGCAGATCAGCATCGGCAGAATCAAGAACCAGGCTTTCTGGTTGACCGGCTTTGTAGTCGTGCTCATTGCACAATCTCCTCATTCTTGTAGACACAGGTGTGGTCACCAAACACCTTGAGCCACACCGTATCGCCAGGCGCGAGCTGAACCGCATCGGTCGAGAGACGCGCCTTCAGCGTGGTCCCGGCAAAATCCGCGCTCAACATGACATGGGTGCCCACGTCCTGCACGCGTGACACGGTCATCGCCAAAGCCCCATCGGTCTGTGCGGGTACCAGAGTCAAATACTCCGGCCGTATGCCCAGTTTGATGTCGCCTGCCGGCAGTGAGCGACCAGCAGGCAAGGCCAGCGTGCTCCCGCCAACCTGCACACCCGCGCCGTCCACCTGCACAGCCAAAAAATTCATGCCGGGTGAGCCAATGAAATGGCCGACAAAGGTGTGGCTTGGGCGCTCGAACAAATCGGCAGGTGAGCCCACTTGCACCGCGCGGCCACGTGTCATGACCACCACCTGGTCGGCGAAGGTCAATGCCTCCACTTGGTCATGGGTCACATAGATGAGCGTCAGTTTCAGCTCACGGTGAATCTGCTTGAGCTTGCGCCGCAGTTGCCATTTCAGGTGCGGGTCAATAACGGTAAGCGGTTCGTCAAACAAAACGGCCGATACATCAGGGCGCACCAGCCCGCGACCCAGGGAGATTTTTTGCTTCGCGTCCGCCGCCAATCCGGCTGCGCGCTGGTTCAATTGCCCACTCATTTCCAGCATTTCAGCAATCTCACCCACCCGCTTGGCAATTTGCGCCTTCGGCATCTTGCGGTTGCGCAGGGGGAAGGCCAGATTTTCGGCCACCGTCATGGTGTCGTAAATCACCGGGAACTGAAACACTTGCGCAATATTGCGCTGCTGTGGCAACGCTTGGGTCACGTCATGCCCATCAAACAGCACACAGCCCTGCGAGGGCGTGACCAGGCCAGACATGATGTTGAGCAACGTGGTTTTGCCACAGCCCGAGGGTCCGAGTAACGCGTAGGCGCCGCCGTCGTCGAAGGTCATCTTCAGGGGCAGGAGCGCGTAATCGCTGTCCTGCTTGGGATCAGGCCGATAGGCGTGGGCGAGATCAAGTTCTATGCGGGCCATGTCAATGTCCTGAGCTACGACCGGGCGCCAGCACCAAAGAATCTTGCGCATCAAACACGTAGACCTTTTCGGGGTTGAAATACAGCGATACCTGGGAACCCAGTTCAAAGTAGTGCACGCCGGTAAGTTGCGCCACCAACTCACCGACCTGTGTGTGAACGTGCACAAAGGTATCGGAGCCAGAAATCTCGGCTAGCTCAACCTTGCCTGGCAAAGCCACATCACCCGGCCGTTCCTGGACGCGCACGGCACTCGCCCGCACGCCAACCGTCAACTTCGGGGTCGATTTGGACGACAGCCCCAGAGCCAGCATCGGCCCGCCGTTCAGCTGCACCCCCTCGGGGGTTGCAGTGGCACCCAGCAGGTTCATAGGTGGATCGCTAAAGGCCCGCGCTACGCGCAACGAGGCGGGGTTGTGGAAAACCTCAGCAGTCGGGCCATATTGCAGTAATGCCCCAGCATCCAAAACCGCCGTGTAGCCACCCAGCAGCAGGGCTTCGCCCGGCTCGGTTGTGGCATAGACCACAGTCGAATTGCCGGCTGCAAACAGGGCAGTCAATTCGTCACGTAGTTCTTCGCGCAGTTTGTAGTCCAGGTTCACCAGCGGTTCGTCCAGCAGCATCAGTGGCGCATTTTTGGCCAGTGCACGGGCAAGTGCCACACGTTGCTGTTGCCCGCCCGAGAGTTCGGCCGGCAGCCGGTCCAGAAACATCTCTATGTGCAGCTTTTCGGCGATCTCTCGCACACGCTGGTCCACGTTCTTCTCGCCACGCAGCTTCAGCGGCGATGCAATGTTGTCGCGCACCGTGAGAGAGGGGTAGTTGATGAATTGCTGGTACACCATGGCGACATTGCGCGCGCGCACCGGCACGCCCACCACATCGCGCCCGTCCACCATCACCCGCCCGGAAGTCGGCACATCCAGCCCCGCCATGATGCGCATCAGACTGGTTTTTCCGGCCTGGGTGGCTCCCAATAGCACGGTGACAGCGCCGCTGCGGGGCGCTATGTTCATGTTGTGCAACCAGGTCTGCGGGCCCACTTTCTTGTTGATGCCTTCCAGGGTCAGCTGCATCACGCCACCTTTTCTTTATGTTTTCGTCGCCATTCGAATTCAATGATTGTGGTTCTTTTGGGTTCGTTTTTTTATCGGTAGTTACCCTTCAATGTTCGATTCAATTCGTTTTAAGATAAACATCCATGACCTGGCCCGCCAAAGGAACATAAATGAATCGACACCCCAGACTGTTTGAATTGCTTGCTCACGTGCAATCCCATGGCAGCGTTTCCGTGGAGCAGTTGGCTGACACGCTGGGGGTAACCTTGCAAACGGTGCGACGTGATGTGCAGCGACTGGCCGACGAAGGGCTGCTGGCTCGCTTCCACGGCGGCGTGCGGGTACCAAGCTCCACGATAGAAAACATCGCCCACAAACAGCGGGAAAACCTCAACGCCGAGGGAAAGCTGCGAATCGCCCGCGACGTGGCAGCCGCCGTGCCCAACGATTGCTCACTGATCCTGAACATTGGCACCACAACAGAAGCCATTGCGCGAGCGCTGATGGGGCACACCGGATTGCGGGTGATTACCAACAACCTGAACGTGGCCAGCATCCTGAGCGCCAATGCCAACAGTGAAGTCATCGTGGTCGGTGGTGTGGTGCGCGGATGGGACCAGGGCATTGTGGGTGAGGCGGCGGTTGATTTCATTCGCCAGTTCAAGGTGGACATTGCGCTGATTGGTATCTCCGGCATAGAAGCCGATGGCACGCTGCGCGACTTTGATTTCCGCGAGGTCAAGGTGTCGCAAACCATCATTGCGCATGCGCGTGAGGTCTGGGTAGCGGCAGACAGCAGCAAGTTCAACCGTCCCGCCATGGTGGAAGTGGCCAAGCTGTCGCAGATCGACCGCTTGTTTACCGACGCCACGCCACCAGACCCTTTCCCGGACTTGCTTGCGGAAGCGCAGGTACGTTATACCGTTGCATCCGGCGCCACGCCCCCATTCAACCCCAAGGTGAACCCATGACCTATCTGCTTGCCCTGGACCAGGGCACCTCCAGCTCCCGCAGCATTGTGTTCGACGCAGAGGGCCGCGTGGTGTCCCAAGCCCAGCTGGAGCTGCCGCAGATCTACCCGCAGCCAGGCTGGGTAGAGCACGATCCCCAGGAGATTTGGCGTACCCAATTGACCACGGCCCGCGAGGCATTAGCCAAGGCGGGCATCCAAGCCAGCCAGGTGCGAGCCTTGGGCATTACCAACCAGCGCGAAACCACCCTGGTGTGGAACCGGCGCACCGGCCAGCCACTACACCACGCCATCGTGTGGCAAGACCGTCGGGCAGAGCCAACCTGCGTAGCCCTGCGCGAGCGGGGCCTGGCCGACACCATTCAGGCCAAAACAGGCTTGCTGGTGGATGCCTATTTTTCAGGCACCAAATTGAAGTGGATACTGGACAACGTAGCGGGTGCACGGCAACAGGCCGCAAATGGGGAGCTGGCTTTTGGTACGGTAGACAGCTGGCTCATCTGGCGACTCACGAACGGCGCCGTGCATGCCACAGATGCCAGCAATGCGTCGCGCACCATGCTGTTCAATGTCCACACTAACCAGTGGGATGCTGAACTGCTAGAGGCATTGGACATTCCGGCCAGCCTGTTGCCAATGGTCAAACCGTCCAGCGCGCACTACGGCGAGGTTGCGCCGGACCTGCTGGGTCATGCCATTCCCATCGGTGGCGTAGCTGGCGACCAGCAAAGTGCCCTCTTTGGCCAGGCCTGCTTCAAGGCCGGCATGGTGAAAAACACCTACGGCACCGGCTGCTTTATGCTGATGCACATCGGCGGCAACTTTCAGACATCGCACAACGGACTCATCACCACAAGCGCGGCGCAGGCAACTGCGCAAACCGAGTTTGCCATCGAAGGCAGCGTGTTTGTCGGGGGTGCGGTGGTGCAATGGCTGCGCGACGGACTGCACGCCATACAAGCCAGCGGCGAGGTGCAAGCCTTGGCGCAAAGTGTGCCCGACTCCGGTGGTGTGATCGTGGTGCCCGCCTTCACCGGATTGGGGGCACCCTACTGGAAGCCGGACGCACGCGGCACCATCACGGGCCTGACGCGTGGCACCTCCGTGGCCCACATTGCAAGGGCATCGCTGGAAAGCATTGCCTACCAAAGCGCAGCATTGTTGCAGGCCATGGGCCGCGACGTGGCCGACGCCGGTGGCGCAACCGTGTCCGAACTCAGGGTGGACGGCGGTGCGTGCATCAACGACCTGTTGATGCAGTTCCAGGCCGACCTGCTGGGTATTCCGGTGGTGCGGCCCGCGGTCATAGAGACAACTGCTTTGGGCGCAGCGTATCTGGCGGGGCTTACCGTTGGCGTGTACAAAAACACGGACGAGCTGTCGGCGCTGTGGCGCTCTGAGCGGCGCTTCCTGCCCACGCTGGAACGGTCTCGGGCACAGGAACTGATGGAACGCTGGGAGCATGCCGTCCGCCAGACCGTGCTGTAGCCTGCTTCCCGCCCAGCCCCATGCCCGGGTGATGACCTGTTGCCTGAACGAGCATGTGCATTTCCATGTGTGCGCGGTCGATGGCGTGGGTGATGGCGTGGGTGAGGCGGTGGTGAGGCGGTGGTGGGTGTGCATCGCCGCACAAGACCGAGCGGGCCTGGAGCGCCTGCTGCGCAAAGCGGGCCGTGAGCTCATCTACCGCTGCGCCAAGACGAGGCGTTCGCGCTGTTTTGTTCTCATGCGGCTGGATTTCCTAAGCCGTGGGGCGCTTTTGCCAGCACGGCAACGTACGAACGTCACGCAGGTAAAGGCGCGGCCACGTTTCCTGTATCGCCGCCGTACGTGGCGGTATTGGGTTTGTCTGAATCAATCTTCCCGTCGACCAATTCAATGATGCGGTCGCAGCGTTTGGCCAGGCGCGGGTCGTGGGTGACGATTAAAAACGTCGTGCCACTGGTCAGACTCACTTCGCGCATCAGATCAAAAATGTTGTCAGCTGACTGAGTGTCCAGGTTTCCAGTCGGCTCGTCGGCCAGTACCAGCGCCGGCTGCATGACCAGTGCCCTCGCAATTGCGACGCGCTGTTGTTGTCCGCCTGACAGGTCATTGGCCAAGTGGTGGCCCCAGGGGGTTAAGCCTACTTTGTCAATCAGCCCTTCTGCACGCTGGCGCATCTCAGCGTCTGGCTTGCCTCGCATCGCCAGCAGGGGCAGCATGACGTTTTCCACAGCCGTAAATGCAGGCAGCAGGTTGTGAAACTGAAACACAAAGCCAATGGCGTCTCCGCGCAGGCGGGTCAGTGCTTTATCGGGCAGGTTCTCAGCTTCTTGCCCGGTTAAAAACAGCTTGCCGGCGCTGGGTTTGTCCAGCAGGCCAATGATGTTGAGCAACGTGCTTTTCCCCGAACCTGACGGGCCAATGAGCGCAGCGAATTCGCCGCGCGCCAGAGCCAGATCAATGCCGTGCAGTACCTCAGTTTCATGAGCTGTGCCTGTGCCGTAGGACTTGCGAATGTCTTCCAGCCGCAAGGTGACATCACTTAACGGCGTGACTGGTTCGTTAGCCACGGATGGCCACCGCCGGGTCGAGCCGCGCCGCGCGCTGCGCCGGGAAAAGGGCCGACAGCGTACCGACCAGCGTGGCCCCTAGCGCCACCACCAGGTACAGGCTGGGCCCTGCTTCCAGCACAAAAAACGGCACGCCTGCATCGTTGATGGCAAAGCCGCGCCAGGCAATCAGAAACAACCAACCCATGATGGAACCAAACAGCGAGCCCAACAAACCCAGTATGGCACCCTGCAATAAAAACACGCCGAGGATCTGGCCGCGCGTGGTGCCGGTAGCCCGCAAAATGCCAATCTCTTTTGACTTTTGCACAACCGACACCACCAGCACGCTGGCAATGCCCAATGCAGCGGTCAGGCCAACAAACAAGCGAATCACAAAAAAAGACATGGTTTGCCCTGACAGGGCCTTGAAAAACTCGGCATTGGTTTTGATCCAGCTCTCAACTTTGATGCCAGGTTGCGCTTCGATTTGCTGCGCCAGCGATTCCGCATCAAAGGGTGCTGCCGTTTTGAGTTGTAGGCTCGTCACGCTGCCTGGCAGGCCCAACAGGCTTTGGGCAGTGCGCAGTGCCACATACACGCTACCGGTGTTTTGCCCCTGGTTTCCAAAGTCAAAAATGCCCGAGACGAACAGCACGGTGGATACACCCGAGGCTGCTTGTAGTGTCAGCTTGTCGCCCGTTGACACACCCAGATCCATAGCCAGTTTGCTGCCTATGACGATATCTGCACTGCCCACGTCGGCTTTGCCCGCAATGATTTTCTCCTTCAGGGCGATCAGCCGCAGGTAGCTCTCGGGCTCAATGCCGCGCATGGCAACGCCTGTATTGGCATCGCCACGCAGGATAAACGCAGCGCCATCGACTACCGGTGCGACGACCAAAACGCCGGGGATGGCCAGCGTCACATCACGCACTTTTTGCCACTGGTCGATAGAGCGGGGGCGCTGCGCTTTGGGTTGAACGAGAGTGGCAAATTCTGTACCTTCACCGCGCCTCAATGCGCGCGGCGCTTCGTCGGGTGGCGAAATGACGATTTGCGCCTGATAGTCCAGCAGCGTTTTGAATATGCTGCTCTGCAAGCCTGTTAGCAGCGCCGACATGAACACGATCACCGAAACTCCCAAAGCCACGCCCGAGATAATGAAAAGAGTTTGTAGCAAGCCTTCGCGCAAAAATCGAGTGGCTAGCACCCACTCAAAGGGGAGCACCGGGTTCATGGCGAAATGTTCATGGCGGTGCCGTGGGGTCTTTGCCAGCCGCAGCCGCAGCGATAGGCGGGGGCACAGCCTTTACTCGCGCGCGAACGCGTTGTCCTGCCTTGATGCCGAGTTTTGACTTGGGAATAACGCCTTCGTCCTTTGCAACGCCTTGCAGCACTTCAACCCGCGAATCACCCCACAGGCCCAGCGTAACGAACTGCTTGACGGCGCGCTTGTCACGCACCACCAACACCCAGGGTTTGTCTGTTGCTGCGTCTTCCAGGCTGCTGGTAGCTATGACCACTGTGGCTGTGCGGCGTGCTGTTTCAACATCCACCGACACGGTCATGTCCTGACGTAGATAAACGGGCGGGTTGGCGATGTTGAGTTTGACCTCTACCGAGCCGCGTGCGGCATCTACCCCGGGGTTGATATACGCCACCACCGCGTCAAAACGTTGGCTTGCAAAGGCATCGGCAGACGCATATGCTTTTTGTCCCAGCGCAATTTTCGACAGATTCTTTTCATCAACCTGAATCAATATCTGCGTTCGTCCACTCGCCGCCAGCACCATCAATGCCTTGCCCGGCTGCACGATGTCGCCCACCTCCACGCTGCGCGAAATCAGCACGCCACTGCTGGGCGCCAGCACCTTGCCTTGCGCCAGCTTGACGCGCGCCAACTCCTGACCCGCCAAAGCTTGGGCGAGCGCAGCTTTGGCAAGAACTCTATCGCTACCGTCACTGGTATTGGTTTTAACTTGCGCCTGTGCAGTGGCCACTTGGCTAATCGTCACATCCACGGCCCGCTGGGCATCATCTACTGCGGCTTGGCTGATAAAACCTTTAGCCACCAAATCGCGATTGCGATCAAGTGTCTTGCGGGCTTGCAGCGCAGTTGCCTGAGCTTGCGCAAGTGTCTGCAGCGCTACTGGCTGACTGAGTTCGTTCAGTTGCTGTAGCTTGGCCTGCGCCTGGGCAACCGCAGCAACCGATTGCGCCAAACTGGCCTGGTTGTCGCTATTGTCCAGCTCAATCAGCAGTTGCCCAGCCTCTACTGCTTGGCCTTCAGCAACAGCAACCCGCCGCACCCGACCCGTGCCCTGCAACGCCACTGTGACCCGCTGAGGCGAAATCACCCGACCACTGGCCACCACGCTTTGCACCAGCTCGCCACTGGTGGCGGCGTACACGTCGGTTGGCGTGCCTAGCAGCACATTGCGGAGCAAGTACAGAGCCAGTACTGTCACGAGCAATGCTGCTATGCCGATCTTGTACCAGGCACGTGGCGGTAATTTTTTTACAGTCGGGTATTTTTGGCTAGCTTCAGCTTTGTTCTGACTGGCGGATGTTGCCTCTGTTGGGTGTGCTGTGAGTGGCGGGGTGGTCATGGCAGCATGCGCCGCAATGTGTTGTCTCGTAAAAGGTAGTGGTGGTAAAGGGCCGCAATGGCATGGGTGCCCACTAGGAAATAGATAACGGTGGCGCCAGCCTCGTGGATGCTCTTGAAGGTTTCAGCAAGGTCTTTGTTCTGGGCTATCAATGCTGGCAGTTGCCAGCCGTAAAACGGAATCGGCTTGCCAGCGGCGCTCAAGCTCAGCCACCCTAAAAGGGGCATGCAAAACATCAATGCGTACAACATAGCCTGCACTGCTTTGGCTGTTATGTCCTGCCAGCGGGCAATAGGCGGCTCAATAACTGGAGTAGGGCTGACCAGGTTGACGACCAGCCGAACCCCGACCAGCGCAAATACAGTCAACCCTAACGTGAAATGCCAACTTTTAAGCAGTGCCCGGGTGTCACCGCCTTTGGGGAAGCTGTCAGTTAACAAGATACAGGCGTACACCGCAACTATCAACAGCAACATCAACCAGTGCAGTGCGATGGAAAGCCAGCCGTATCTGGCCGACGTGTTAAGCACCTTGGGCACTTCGGATCACCAGCACTGGGCACGTTGACATTCTGATAATCTGCTCGGCACCGCTTCCCATGAGTACGCGCCCGACACCTTTTCTGCCGTGGGTGCCGACCACGACCAGGCTGGCGTCCCATGCCTTAACTTGCGCAGCCACGGATTCAGCCAGATGTCCATCGAGTTGATCAACAAGTACGGTATCAGCCTGAACACCAGCAGATTGAACTATCGCCAGTCCATCAGCGAGTATTTTTTTCCCTGCTTCTCGCATCACGCTGAGCATGGCATAAGACTGACCCGCGTACGGGTCTAAGGCCATGAAGTAGGCCATTTCATCGATGACATGAATGAGTCTGACGATTGACTTGCCGCCAGAAAAGCCGGCCATTTCCAATGCCGCAGAAAGCGCCATGTTTGATGTTGGGCTGCCATCAACGGCGACCAAAATTCGTTTGTACATGATCATGAGCCTTGTCTTTAAAAAAACAGTTTCAAGCCAATTGACAAAACGCGTATTGATTTCGATCAATACACTTTGACAAATCCTCAAGATGGTTGGCAGCCTGTTGCATGCTTTGAGCCCATGGTTCGTCTTCTGGATATTCTCAACAAGGTTTTGCGCAGCTCGCTGTACCAAAGCACCACGCTGGCCATGGCCACGCCGGTAAGCCAATGGCCAAGACTCAGAGGTACCGTGCCAAAGGCAATATTGAGGAAACCGATGTTGACGACTGCCACCTGTAGCGCAGCGGACAGAGCCACCGCAGCCCAGATCCAGTGATTGGTAAACAAATTGGAAAAGGCACTTCGGGTTTCTGAGCGCGCGTTAAAGCACTGCATCAAGTGCGCCATGACCAGCACGGTAAAACCAGCGGTACGCGCGGTGGCCATATCGTCGTGACCGGCTGGCACATCAAGCTGCGCTATCAGCCCGCCCGGCAAATACATGTCCATGGTTAACAGCGCTACGATGGCAATCACCAAACCAATTTCAAACACACCCATCCACATCTGAAAGTCTATGAATCGCGCGTTGAGAGCTCTTGGCTTGCGGAGCATGACATCACTGTTTGCCGGATCTGTACCAATGGCCAACGCCGGCCAGGAGTCGGTGATTAAGTTCAGCCACAAAATTTGAGTGGCCAGCAGTGGCAATACGACTGCTGACGTTTTCCCCCCCGATACCGCGCTGTTTAAACCAATCACGCTGCCACCCACTACGCCCAAAAACACCGTCAATACTTCACCCATATTCGACGACAAGAGGTAGCGCAAAAACTTGCGGATGTTGTCGAAGATGCTTCGGCCCTCACGCACAGCATCAACGATGGTGGCAAAGTTGTCGTCAGCCAGGATCAGTTTGGCTGCTTCCTTGGTCACTTCAGTTCCGCTGATACCCATGGCGATGCCAATGTTTGCAGACTTCAATGCTGGCGCATCGTTCACGCCGTCGCCCGTCATCGCTACCACTTGACCATCTGCTTGTAGTGCCGCCACGATTTGCAGCTTGTTGGCTGGTGAGACGCGGGCAAAGACTGAGGTTTGATGCACGGCCTTCGCAAGCTCTGCCTTGCTCAACGCGTCAAGTTCAAGACCGGTTAGTGCTGCGCCCCCCACCTGATTGATGCCCAGGTCTGATGCAATGCGTGAGGCTGTCCGCGGGTGGTCGCCGGTGATCATGATGACGCGTATGCCAGCGGCTTGAGCCTGTGCGATGGCCACGGCGACCTCCTCGCGTGGCGGATCCATCATGCCGACGGTTCCGATGTAAACCAAATCGTGTTCAAGCGCAGCCGTATGCGCGTGTCGTTCAGAAAGGTTCAATGGCCGGTAAGCTACGGCCAAGGTACGCAGCGCAGCGCCAGACAAGGTATCCACATCTTTGAGGATTTGCGCGCGCTGCGCATCGGTTAACAGTTTTGTTGTATGGCCTATTTGCAGATGCGTACATTTTTCAAGCAGTATGTCGGGTGCCCCCTTGCTGACGAGCATGATTTGATCGTCTTCGGCATGGTCTACCTCAAGGGTAGACATCATCTTGCGTTCTGATGTGAAGGCAATTTCACCAATTCGGTGGTAGCGCTCGCCGCGTGATGTTGGCGCATCTTGGGACAGCTTGCGTTCTGCGACCAAAAACGCAGCCTCTGTCGGGTCGCCTTGAATCGCCCACTTTCCGTTTGCCGATGGCGTGAGCGTCGAGTTACCGGCCAGGCTACCGTAACTCAAGAGCAGCGTTTGCTCGTACAGCAGTGGGCCCGATAAATTCTGACTGCCTTGTTGAACGCGGCCATTCGGGGCATAGCCGACACCCGTCACTGTCGATTTACCCGACGCGGTGATGACCTGTTCAATCGTCATCTCTGATCGCGTTAGGGTTCCTGTTTTGTCCGTTGCAATCACTGTGGCTGAGCCCAACGCCTCCACCGATGAGAGCTTTTTAACGATGGCGTTGCGCCCGGCCATGCGTCGCACCCCAAGTGCCAGAACCACAGATAAAATTGCCGGCAGCCCTTCAGGCACAGCTGCGACAGCCAAGGCCACACCAAACAACATCACGCGCACCACGTCGCCCGCCGTCTGAATATCTGAGATCAGCAAAATCGTTCCAACAATGATGATCGTGATGGCGATGACCGCCACACCTAAAAAGCGCCCGATGCGGCTAATTTCTTTTTCCAGTAGGGTGGGCTCATCTTTGACCGTTTTTAGCAAACGGGCAATAGCCCCAATTTCGGTGACCATGCCGGTGGCAGTCACGACGGCGAGGCCCGTGCCCTGTGCAACCGTCGTGCCTTTGAAAACCATGTTCCGCCTGTCGCCAAGCGCGACTGCTTGCGCAAGTGTTGCGGAATCTTTCAGCGTAGCCGAACTCTCGCCGGTCAAAGGTGCCTCAAGCACTCGAAGTGATGCAGTTTTCGTTAACCGCGCATCCGCACCTACCGCATCGCCCTCGGCCAGCACCAGCATATCGCCAACGACGAGCTCGGCGCTATTGATGTGCAGTCGCTGACCATCGCGAATGACTGAAGACTTGGCCTCGGTCATACTGGCAAGTGCAGCAACTGCGTCGCGTGCCTTGGCCTCTTGCAGATAGCCCAACGCTCCATTGAGCAGCACAACTGCGGCAATCACCAGCGCGTCTATGGGCCAGCCAGCAAAGCCTTCAACACCCCAGGCTACCAATGCGATGGCAATAGCGACCAACAACAGATAAATCAGAGGGTCTTGAAACTGCGCCATGACGTGCCGCCAAGCAGGTACTGGCGGCGCCGAGTTAAGCTCATTGCGACCATTTTCCTTTAACCTGATGCCAGCTTCCTGCGCTGTCAGGCCTTTTACCGGGTCAGCATGAATTGCTTTTATGACGCCGTCGACATTTTGAATTGACCAATCATCTGGAAGGCGCAAATGATTCATTGATCGACATCGCTGCTCGGGTTCAAGACTAACCAAAATCCGACCTCGGCCTACTTCACCAGCAATACGGGTATGTCGCAATCAGACACCACGCGCTGCGCAATGCTACCCATAAGTGCGCGACCAAACAGCCCATGTCCGTGGGTGCCCATCACAAGCAGATGTGATTTTTCTCTTGCTGCTGCCTTGAGAATTTCTTCAACCGGGCGGCCGACGACCGACGCACAGCGGTAGTTCATCGCATGTTTGTCCAAAAACTTCTTGATAGGGTTGAGTACTTTGTCACCTTCTTCGCGGTGGTAGGCGGCAACCTCGGCCGAGCCCAGCAGGCTTTTGACGCGACCGGGTACTTGTAGCTGCACATTCAACACAAACAAATCGTCTGTGCTGTTCATCAAACTTTCGTGATTGACCAAAAATGCCAATGCTTTTTTTGTGTATTTGCTGCCGTCAGCTGCTAATAAGACTTTCATCGTTGCCCTCCTGGCTTGGTTGCGTTTAAAAAATCAGTGACCAGAAAACCTGCGTGGCTTGGTATGAAGGGCGGCGCTGGTTTAACAGGCCAGTCGCCGTTTACGGCGTGCAAGTCGGTGTGGCACACCCCGCAAGCTTCGGTGTTCACCAGAATCTGTTCTGCGCCCGGTGTGGGTGTATCCCATTCACGCACCACCAGCGGTTTTTCGAAGGCCTCGACGACTGCGGCTTTCATCTCAATACCAGCACCGGGATGTGGGAATGCGTCAGTACATGCATGGTCTCGCTTCCCATCAGCAAGCGCTTCATGCCGCGTCTGCCATGTGAGGCCATCACGATCAAATCGCACTTGTACTTTTTGGCGGCGTTGATGATGGCTTCAGCAGTGAAGTCAGACGACGTGGTCACGGCTTTGGCCCTGATGCCTTCCGCCTCGGCTGCCTCTTTGACCTTGTTGACGACTGCCATGGCGGCGTCGGCCCACTGCTTTTCAACGCCTGCAACGTTGTTGAGCGACAAGGCCACACCCCCTTCAAAGTAGCTGACGGGGTAGCGTGGCACGACCTTGAGGGCAACAACGCTTGCGCCAGTCAGTGCAGCAAGCTCCAGCCCACTGGTGACAGCCTTTTTTGACAGGGTCGAACCGTCGGTGGCGATAAGAATTTTCTGGTACATGGTGGGTCTCCTGAAACTGGGGTCTTCAGGTTAAGAGAAATCAATGCAGCGGGACTTGATCCATATCAAGACTTGTTCGCCTAGCTGGCGCTAGCCTTGAGCCATGCAGGTTTCCAGCGCATCGACCTATCCTGGCCTTCGGCATCCCGCCGGCTATCAAGAGCCAGATGACGCCTGCTTTGCTTTGTATGACGAGCCACAGGCTTGGGCTGATTTCAGCCTGTGCATTGACAAACCCCCAGAGTCGCAGGTTTTTCAGTCTTTTGTCGCGGTCAGGGGAATGCGCTGTGCCGCCTGCGCGTTGGTACTTGAAGACGCGCTCCGGCAGGTCAACGGTGTCATGGACGTGCAGGTCAGCGCCGCCAGCGCACGTGCCAGCATCACCTGGTCAGCAGCGCAGACCAGACCTTCCCGTTGGTTAGGTGCGGGCCTTGCTCAGGGCTACCAGTTGTTACCAGCGGATGACGCAGTGTGCATTGAAAGCGATCTCCAGCAGTCGCGTCTTGTACTGTGGCGCTGGCTGGTGGCTCTTTTTTGCATGATGCAGGTCATGATGTACGCGGCCCCAAGCTACTTCACGCAGCCAGGCGACATGTCGCCTGACATTGAAAAGCTGTTGCGCTGGGCATCGTGGGTGCTCAGCCTGCCTGTGGTGCTGTTTTCATGTAAACCGTTTTTCAGCAACGCCTGGCGTGACCTGCTGCGGCGCAGCATCAGCATGGACTTGCCTGTGGCCATTGGCATAGCGGTTACTTTTGCAGTCAGCACCGCAGCCACCTTCAAGCCTCAGGGCTGGTGGGGGCGCGAGGTGTATTTTGATTCGCTGACGATGTTTGTGTTTTTTCTGCTGACCGGGCGCTGGCTGGAGCAACGACTGAACAGTCGTACCGTTGGCGCCTTGGGGGCACTGACGCATCGGTTGCCCACCAGCATTCAACGTCAACTGCCAGACGGCGACTTTGAAAACGTCGCAGTACGCCACCTGCGCGTTGGCGATGTGGTTCGCGTCTTGACCGGCCAGGCTTTTCCTGCGGACGGCACGTCTCTGGCTGGGGACGTGCTTGCCGACGAAGCGCTGCTGACCGGTGAGTCTCGGCCCGTGCTGCACCATGCGGGTGGTTCTGTGATCGCTGGCAGCTACAACCTGGGCCAAGCGGCACTGGTGCGTGTTGACAAGCTGGGCCTGGACACCCGTTACGCGCAAATTGTGGCGCTGATGAGGCGGGCCGCGCTTGACAAGCCGCAGCTTGCCCTGCTGGCTGACAAGGTCGCCAAACCTTTCTTGTTGTTCGTGTTGCTTGCTGCCGCAGGCGCAGCGGCATTGTGGTGGCGCACAGACCCGGCCATGGCACTGATGGTGGCTGTGGCCGTGCTGGTGGTGACGTGCCCTTGTGCACTGTCTCTGGCCACGCCCACTGCCTTGCTGACCACTGCGGGGCTGCTGGCTCGTCACGGTGTGCTGGTGCGGCATTTGCAGGCGATTGAATCACTCAGTCATATTGACACGGTTGTTTTTGACAAAACCGGCACACTCACCGATGCCGCCATGCGCCTGGAATCGGTGCAAACGCGCACAGGCGTCTCAAGCAACACGGCGCTGCAATGGGCCGCCAGTCTGGCCAGTCAGTCATTGCACCCGGTGTCGCGCGCGCTGGTATTGGCGGCGGCGGATCTGCCTGCGCTGGCCTCCTTGAATGTCAAAGAATCAGCGGGCCGGGGTCTTGCGGCATCGTTTGACGCCAGCTGCCCAAGCGCTGAGGGTTTGTCTGGGACGTTGCGTTTGGGTTCAAGCAGTTTTTGCGGTCTTGACGCGTCCCTCGACAAGCTGGGCCGAGTTCATCTGGCCGACAGCCAAGGCTGGCTGGCCACCTTTGACCTTGCCGAAAGCCTGAGGCCCGATGCTCTGGATGCGGTGGCTGCCCTGCGAGCGCGTGGCTTGGCCGTGCATTTGTTCTCAGGTGACACACTGGCTGCTGCTACCCGGGTAGCCGGGCAGTTAGGTATTCATCAGGTGCATGGTGATTGCCTGCCGCAAACCAAACTGGCCCTGATGCGGGCGTTGCAAGTCCAGGGGCACAAAGTGCTGATGGTCGGCGACGGCCTGAATGACGGCCCCACGCTGGCTGCGGCTGATGTGTCAGTGGCTGTTGGGGCGGCGGTGCCATTGGCCCAGGCACAAAGCGACTTGGTGCTGCCGGGCGCACAACTGTCAATGCTGCCCGTCATGCTGGGTCAGTCAAGGCGTACGCTGCAGGTTGTCAAGCAAAACCTGGCATGGGCCGCCGTTTACAACGCCACGTGTGTTCCGCTGGCTATCAGCGGTTTTTTGCCGGCTTGGCTTGCCGGCCTGGGAATGGCACTCAGTTCTTTGCTGGTGGTGGCCAATGCGGCACGGCTGTCGAGGTTTAACACGGGTAGCTGATGGACATTTTGTTTTTGCTGGTTCCTGTCTCTGTACTGCTTGCACTTGGCGTGATGGGCGTGCTGGCATGGGCCGTCTGGTCGGGTCAGTTTGAAGCCTTGGAAAGTGAAGGACAGCGCATTTTGATGCCTGGGCCTGATGAAAGTGCAGACCTGACTGCCCAGGGCTTGATCCATATCAATACGCCGGATGCCGACCATCTGCATAGTTGAGTCATCACTTCAGGCAAAGAGGATCTTCACGATGAGCGCCGTACTTTCCATTCCAGCTGTTCATGCGCCGCACAGAGTATGGGCGGCCTCAAAAACCAGGGTATACAACGACAAGGTGGTACGCCAGTTCAGTGTGATGGCCGTGGTGTGGGGGGTTGTCAGCATGCTGGTGGGCGTCTTGATCGCGGCGCAAATGGCCTGGCCCGAACTCAATTTTGGCATTGCATGGCTGTCATTTGGCCGGCTGCGTCCGCTGCACACCAACGCCGCCATCTTCGCATTTGGCGGCTGCGCCCTTTTTGCCACCAGTTACTACGTGGTGCAGCGTACCTGTCAAACGCGCATCATTTCAGACAAGCTGGCGGCATTTCACTTTTGGGGCTGGCAGGTGGTGATTGTGGCGGCAGCTGTGTCTCTGCCGCTGGGGTACACGCGCGGCAAAGAATACGCTGAGCTGGAATGGCCGATTGCGATTTTGATTGCTGTCGTATGGGTGGCCTACGCCATTGTGTTTTTCGGCACCATTGGCATCCGCAAGGTCAGGCACATATACGTGGCCAACTGGTTTTACGGCGCTTTCATCATTGCGGTGGCGATGCTCCATATCGTCAACGCGGCCGCCATGCCCGCCGGATGGATGAAGTCCTATTCAGCCTACGCGGGTGTCCAGGACGCCATGGTGCAGTGGTGGTACGGGCATAACGCGGTGGGTTTTTTGCTCACGGCGGGTTTTCTGGGCATCGTTTATTACTTCATTCCCAAACAGGCCGAGCGGCCTGTGTACTCGTACCGTCTGTCCATCGTCCACTTTTGGGCGCTGATATTTACCTACATGTGGGCAGGCCCGCACCATTTGCATTACACCGCGCTGCCAGACTGGACGCAATCGCTAGGGGTGGTCTTCTCGCTTATCTTGCTGGCACCCAGTTGGGGGGGCATGATCAACGGTGTGATGACGCTGTCAGGTGCATGGCACAAGCTGCGTGACGACCCGATCATCCGCTTCATGATTGTGGCCTTGTCTTTTTACGGTATTTCGACGTTTGAAGGGCCCATGTTGTCGCTCAAGACCGTCAATGCGCTGTCGCCTTACACAGACTGGAACATCGCGCACGTCCACGGCGGCACGCTGGGCTGGGTTGGTTTTATATCGATGGGTGCGCTGTATTTTCTGGTGCCGCGCCTGTTTGGGCAAACCAAAATGCACAGCGTCGCGGCCATTGAACTGCACTTTTGGGTGGCCACTGTTGGCATCGTGCTGTACATCGCCGCCATGTGGATAGCGGGCGTGATGCAGGGGCTGATGTGGCGCGCCATCAACCCCGATGGCTCGCTGACCTACACCTTTGTGGAAGGCCTTAAGGCTACCTTTCCGTTTTATGTGGTGCGCCTGTTGGGTGGTATTTTGTACCTCACCGGCATGCTGGTGATGGCCTGGAATGTGTGGATGACCGCGCGTGCCGGCAAACCTACGAACGCCACGATTCCCGAATCGCTGGCTCACGCTTGAGGAAAACCGTCATGGCATTTACCCACGAAAAAGTCGAAACCAGCAACACACTGATGATTGTGTTGATTCTGGTGGTGCTGGCGGTTGGCGGCATGGTTGAAATTGTGCCGCTGTTCTTTCAAAAATCGACCACGCTACCGATCAAAGGGATCGTCCCGGATTCAGCATTGAAGGTCGTGGGTCGCGACATTTATGTGCGTGAAGGCTGCTACAACTGCCACTCGCAAATGATTCGCCCCTTGGTGGCGGAAACCTTGCGCTATGGCCACTATTCCGTGGCGGGCGAGTTTGTTTATGACCACCCGTTTCAATGGGGTAGCAAACGTACCGGGCCTGACCTGCACCGCGTGGGCGGCAAGTACAGTGACGAATGGCATCGCCTGCACCTGATCGCTCCGCGCGATCTGGTGCCCGAATCCATCATGCCGTCCTACCCGTGGCTCGAAAAAACGCCTGCCGACCACGCCTCCATCGCTGCCCACATGACAGCGCTCCGGCGGGTGGGCGTGCCCTACACCGACGCACAAATTGCGGCCGGACCCGACGAGGTGAAGGGAAAGACCGAGCTGGACGCTTTGGTGGCGTATCTGCAGGGCTTGGGCCTGGCCTTGAAGTAACCAGGACACATCATGAACCTCAACATGGACATCAACACCCTTCGAAGTCTGATCACCGCCTTCAGCTTTGTGCTGTTTGTGTGCATCCTTGTATGGGCGTACCGGCCTTCACGCAAAACCGATTTTGACGAAGCGGCGCAATTGCCCTTTGAGCGTTTGACCCAAGACGATCAGGAGCAACAGCCATGAGCGATTTTGTCAACGGATTCTGGCCCTGGTACGTCGGGGCCATCAGCATGGTGTCGGTATTGGCTTGTGGCCTGTTGTTGTACCTGGCGGGCAAAGCGACGGTCGTCGCGCATGATGACCAGTCGGCTGACAGAAAAAAGCACAACACAACAGGCCATGTGTGGGACGACAACCTGTGCGAATACAACAACCCCTTGCCCCGTTGGTGGCTGTGGCTGTTTGTTTTGACGATTGTGTTTGCGCTGGTTTATCTGGCCATCTTTCCCGGTCTTGGCAGTTATAAAGGTCTTTTGAAGTGGTCAACCGAAGGTGAGCATCAGCAGGATGTGACCCAGCTTCGTGCGGAGGTGGCGCCCTTGTATGCAGCATTTGCAGCGCAAAGCGTTGAAGCGCTCGCCAAAGACAAGCGCGCACTAGCCGTGGGAGAACGGCTGTTCATGAACAACTGCTCGCAGTGTCACGGCTCAGACGGCGGCGGCAGCAAGGGATTTCCCAACCTGACCAACGCCAACGCGGCCTGGCTGGGTGAACGTGGCGGCGAACACATCGTGCGAACCATCACCAACGGACGCATCGGCATGATGCCGCCAATGGCCGCAGCGATTGGCGGTGAAGCCGATATCAGCGATGTCGCCAACTATGTGCTGTCTTTGTCTGGCAGCCCACACAACGAGACCAAGGCGTTTGGCGGCAAGTCGAAATTTTCGGCCTGTGCCGCATGTCATGGTGTCGATGGCAAGGGCAACAAAGCCCTCGGTGCTCCTAATCTGACTGACAACTACTGGCTGCATGGCTGGGGAGAGGCGGCGATTGTCGGCGCTATCAAGAATGGCAAAAACAACGTCATGCCCGCTCAGTCGCCCAAACTGTCGGCAGAGCAGATTCATGTGGTGGCGGCTTACGTGCTGAGCCTGTCGCAAAGTGCGGTGGCAGGCCTCGCCGCTGCCGTGCCTAAAGTACCTTGAGGCCAAATTGTGCCGACCCGAGACGAGACCGCGTTCCTTGCGCGAAGAGTCATACCGATAACGGTTGACGATTCAGCGAGCGTTGCGTCGCTGTACCAGTCAGATGCCAAAATTTATGCGCGTGGTGTGTCTGGCTGGTTTAATAACTGGCGCTGGGCCATGGTGTTTGCTACCCAGGCGGTGTTTTACGGCTTGCCCTGGTTGTCGATCAATGATCGGCAAGCCATGCTGTTTGACCTGGCGTCACGGCGCTTTTATATTTTTAATCTGGTGCTGTATCCGCAGGACCTGATCTACCTGACCGGCTTGCTGATCATCAGCGCGCTGTCGCTTTTTTTGTTTACTGCCATTGCCGGTCGACTGTGGTGCGGCTACACCTGCCCGCAAACCGTGTACACCGAAATCTTTATGTGGGTCGAGCGCATCATCGAGGGCGACCGCATCGCCCGCATGCGGCTGGATAAATCGCCCTGGGGGTATAACAAGCTGGCGCGCAAAGGTGCCAAGCATGTGGTGTGGATTGTTCTGGGGCTGTGGACGGGTTTTACCTTCGTCGGTTACTTTACGCCCATCAGGCAGCTGGCTGGCGA
This sequence comes from Polaromonas sp., assembly GCA_046303055.1. Taxonomy (GTDB): domain Bacteria; phylum Pseudomonadota; class Gammaproteobacteria; order Burkholderiales; family Burkholderiaceae_C; genus Polaromonas. The sequence continues at coordinate 9,797 of JBKCGU010000139.1, read as the reverse complement.
AGTCCTCAGCTTTGGGTTGGGGCCTTGGGAGCTGTTTTGGGTGCTGTTTTATGGCTTTGCCACCTACGGCAATGCGGGCTGGATGCGTGAGCAGGTTTGCAAATACATGTGCCCTTACGCACGCTTTCAAAGCGCCATGTTTGACCGCGACACCCTGACGGTGACTTATGACCTGTCGCGTGGCGAGGGCAGGGGATCGCGTCCGCGCAGCGACACCCCAGACCAATACCACGCCAAAGGGTTGGGCGACTGCATTGATTGCGGCCTGTGCGTGCAGGTTTGCCCGACGGGTATCGACATTCGCAACGGCTTGCAATACGAATGCATCAGTTGCTCAGCGTGCATTGATGTCTGTGATGCTGTGATGGACAAAATGCATTACCCGCGTGGGCTGATCCGCAACAGCACTGAAAACGGAATGGCTCAACATTTGAGCCAGTCGCAAATGCTGCGTCGCGTGTTGCGCCCGCGTGTGCTCGTGTACGCAGCGGTGCTCGGTGCCATCACCGCGGGCATGTTGTGGAGCCTGTTGGTACGGGCAAATTTCAAGGTCGATGTGCAGCGCGACCGCGGCTCGGTTGCACGCATGGTGGGGCAGGGCATGACGGAGAATGTGTACCGCCTGCAAATCATGAACGCGACAGAACAAGCGCAGACCTATGCTGTTGGGGTGACCGGGTTGGAGGGGGCACAAGTCGCGCCAGATGCAGCCGTGACAGTCGATGCTGCCAGCTCGCGCTGGGTGCCTGTGCGGGTACAGGCGCCAGCCGGCATCGCTGCAGGCTCGCACCAGATAGCGTTTGTGATTGTTTCCCAAGCCACGCCGTCCACGCCAGCAGGCGAGGTTCTTGAAAAATCTGTATTTTTGGTGCCGCGTTGATTCAAACTCTAAAGTCATACCTTCAAGGATCGAGCAATGAAGACCAGTCATTCAGCTGACGCGGCAGCGCCCGCCACGCGCCCTTGGTACAAGGAGTTTTATGTGTGGATGGTGATTGCCGGGCCAGTGTCCGCCATGCTGGCTTGCGCCATGACAGCGGTTTACATCTTGCAAGGGCCCGACGCTGTGGTGTCTGAAAATTACTATAAGGAAGGTCTGGCTTTGGACAAGGAAGTCGGCCAGGCCCAGCCTGCCATGCAGCCTGCCAAAACCGGGCGCAACCATAGCGCGACTGGAGGCGACAAAAATGTCAAGCCTTGACCTGGAAAAATCTCGCAGGGTCAAGCTTTGGGTGCTGATCACTTGGCCCGCATTTTTGGCGGCCTGTTTGCTTGAAGCGCTGGTCTTTGCAGCCGTTGACCCGAGCGAGGTGCACTGGCTGGGCCAAACGGTGCAGCCGTCGCGTCAGGCGGTTTATACAGCGGCTTTTTTCAGTTTTTGGGCAATCGCCATGGCCTTGGGCAGTCTGGTCTTGTGGCTGGCGAAATCCCCGCGCGATATCAACGACACAGCTCGTGGCTGACGATACGCTGGAGTGCTTCTGAATCCTGAATGTGGATGTGCCGCTGGTTGACGGTGATGATGTTGTCTTCTGCGAATTTGGAAAAGGTGCGACTGACGGTTTCCAGCGTCAGGCCCAGATAGCTGCCAATTTCTTCGCGCGTCATGCGCAGCACCAAGTCAGAACTTGAAAATCCGCGTTCATGCAGGCGTTGCACCAGGTTAAGCAAAAACGCCGCCAGTCGTTCTTCGGCTCGCATATTGCCCAGTAGCAGCATCACGTGATGTTCGCGCACAATCTCCCGGCTCATGATTTTGTGAACATGATGCTGAAGCGCCTTGACTTCCCTTGCGATTTCTTCGATTCGTCCAAAAGGCAAGGCGCAAACTTCGGTGTCTTCCAGTGCGATGGCGTCGCAGGTATGCAGGTCTGTGGCAATACCATCCAGCCCGACAATCTCGCCCGCCATCTGAAAGCCGGTGACCTGACCGTGTCCATCCTCAGAAGAGATGGTGGTTTTGAGGAACCCGCTTCGTATGGCGTAAAGCGCGGTAAAAGCGTCACCCGACCGAAAAAGCGCGCTGCCGCGTTTGACAAAGGGCCTTTTGGTCACCAGCTCGTCAACGCGTCTGAGCTCATCGGCGCTCAGGCCAACGGGCATGCACAGCTCACGCATGTTGCAGCTGGAGCAGGCTGTTTTGATGAAGTGCTTGTCCAAGTTGGCTCTTAAAACTTTAGGCGACGATGGTACATCACCTGACGCGAAAGGAATGACAAAAAAAGTGGCATTGGCTGGCATGGTGTTTTTCCTCTTTGGTTTAAATTCTTACTGGAAAAACCGATGTGGTGTTGATTTACATCAATGGCTTTTTGGTGTTTTTCACGCATGATCGACCTTAATCTGGAGGGTGCTGCTGATGCTCATTTTTACGCCTGGTTTGCATGTCAGCCGTTGCCGTCAAGGCTTGCAGGACAAGACGCTGCTTCGCGCGACATGCAAACAACATTAGCGGCCACCGCCTTGCTGATGGGCCTGGCCGGCGGGCCGCACTGTGTGGCGATGTGCGGCGCAGCCTGCGCCGGCATGGGGCGTACCCAGTCGGGGCAGAGCGCCCGCGCCGTGTGGGTATTTCTGGCGGGCAGGCTGCTGGGTTACGCTGCCCTGGGCGCTTTGGCTGCCATGTCCATGCAGGGCTTGGGCTGGCTCAGTGTTCATTCGGCCGCGCTCAGACCCGTATGGACGCTTTTTCATGTGGCGGCCGCTTTGTTGGGCTTGATGCTGCTGTGGCAGGCGCGCCAGCCGATCTGGCTTGAAAATTCTGCCCGCAAGGTGTGGCAGACCGTGCGCTCAGTGACCCCCACGTCAAACAGTAGCGCGGCTTTGGCGCCCATCGGCTTGCTGGGCGTGTTGTGGGCGCTGCTGCCTTGCGGCCTTCTATACTCGGCCTTGCTGGTCGCTGCCATGACCAGCAGCGCCGCCGAGGGTGCGGGTGTGATGGCCTTGTTTGCGCTGGGCAGCGGCCTGTCGCTGCTGGCCGGGCCCTGGCTGTGGCTGCGTTTGCGCGGGCACGGCTCGGGCCAGTGGGCCATCCGCATCGCGGGCCTGGCACTGCTGGCCAGCTCCGTTTGGGCGCTGTGGATGGGGCTGGTGCAGAACACTGCACCCTGGTGCCTGAGCCCCTGAAGTCCCATGCGTTAGCTCTTACAATCCGCTTTTTCAGGTATTTGCAACCAGACTGAACGGATTTAAGACATGCTGAACAGGCAATGGAGCGGGATTGTGTTTTCAGTCTTGACGTCGCTATTTCTGATGTCGGCCTGCGGCGACAAAAATGCAGCCGCAGGCCCGCAGCCCGAGGCCAAAATCCTCAACATCTACAACTGGCCCGACTACATTGCCAAAGACATGATTGCCAACTTTGAAAAAGAGTTTGGTATCAAGGTCAACTACCAGAGTTTTGAAAATAACGAGGGCCTGCAATCGCAACTGATCGCGGGGAGTACCGGCTACGATATCGTCGTGCCAGGCGCGGTGTTCGCCAAAGCGCAAATTGCTGCGGGTCTGTATCAGCCGCTCGATAAAACCAAGCTGAGCAACGATGCCAACGTGGATACCGCGTTGATGGCCAAGCTTGTGCAGATTGATCCTGGCAATGTTTACCTCATGCCCTGGGCCTGGAGCTTCACCACAGTGGGTATCAATAAAGCCAAGGTGGCCCAGGCGCTGGGATCCACAGCATTGCCTGCCAATGCGTGGGACTTGGTGTTTGACCCTGCTTACACGGCCAGGCTTAAATCTTGCGGCATCGTTTTCCTGGATTCCCCTACAGAGATTTTGCCGCCGGCCATGCATTACCTGGGTAAAAACGCTTATTCAAATGATCTGGCAGACCACCAAGCCGCAGGCGCCTTGCTGGCCAAAGTGCGGCCTCATATCCGGCTGTTTTCAAGCACCATGATTGATGACCTCGCCAACGGCAAAGCCTGTGTTGCATTGGGCTGGGCGGGGGATATCAATATTGCCAAAGGCCGGGCGCTTGAAAACAAAAACGGGCAAGAAGTTGAGGCGCTGCTGCCAGCTACTGGCGGGCTGATATTTTTCGACAACCTGGCCATCCTGAAAGACGCCAAACACCCGAATAATGCCCACACTTTCATCAATTATTTTTTGCGGCCCGAAGTGTCAGCCGCGCTCACCAACGAGCTGGGTTATCCGACGGTCAACAAGGCCAGTTTGCGTCTGGTTGATCCCGGTATAGCGACAGACAAAGCCGTTTTTCCGGACCAAGATGATTTGAAGAAAATGGTGTTACCCGACAGCTTTAGCAATGACGCACGGCAGTCATTGAGTCAGGTCTTCACGCGGTTTAAAAAAGGGGGTTGAAGCTTGACCGCTTATTTGCAAACTGATCAGTTGATCAAACGCTTTGGCGATGTGACCGCAGTGAGCGACGTGTCGCTCGGCATCAACAAGGGTGAAATCTTCGCACTGCTGGGCAGCTCGGGCTGCGGCAAGTCCACCTTGCTGCGCATGCTGGCGGGGTTTGAAGTGCCGACTTCTGGCCGTATTTTGCTGGGCGGCCATGACATTGCGGCCCTGCAGCCGCATGAGCGGCCTGTCAACATGATGTTTCAGTCGTATGCACTGTTCCCGCACTTGAGCGTGTGGGACAACATTGCCTTTGGCTTGAAGCGTGAGGGCATGCCCAAAACGCAAATTGCCAAGCGGGTCGATGAAATGCTGAGCCTGGTGCAGCTACAGGACTTTGCCAAACGCAAGCCGCACCAGCTGTCGGGTGGGCAACAGCAGCGTGTGGCGCTGGCGCGCAGCCTGGCAAAAAAACCGCAGTTGCTGCTGCTCGATGAGCCGCTGGGCGCGCTGGACAAAAAGCTGCGCGAGCGTACCCAGTTTGAGCTGGTCAATATTCTGGAATCCGTTGGCGTGACCTGCGTGATGGTGACGCACGACCAGGAAGAAGCCATGGCCATGGCCAGCCGTATCGCCGTGATGAGCCAGGGTCGCGTGCTACAGGTGGGCACACCCAAAGAGATTTACGAATACCCGAACTGCCGCTTTGTGGCGGACTTTATCGGCAACGTCAATTTGTGGGAAGGCACGCTGGATGTCGATGCGGCTGAACGCTGCGCGGTGAAAACTCAACATGGTGTCGTCAACGTAGGCCATGGCATCAGCGGTTCGCTGGGCATGACTTGTGCCGTGGCGATTCGCCCTGAAAAAATCACCATCTCCAAAGCCAGGCCTGAGCGTCAGGCCAACCTGTTTGGCGGTAAGGTTAAAGAGATTGCCTACTTCGGCAGCTACAACACCTTCATTGTTGAAATGAGCGGCGGCGGTACCGTGAAGATACTTGAGGCCAACACTTCACGCTACGACGGTGGTGACATCACCTGGAACGACACGGTGTTTTTCTGGTTTGACGAGACGGCCCCCGTCGTGCTGACCCAATGACCATCAAAACCCTTTTGTTTTTTGGCAGGCGCTTTGTGATTGGCGTGCCCTATGTCTGGCTGCTGGTGTTTTTTGCGCTGCCATTTTTGATTTTGCTGCGCATCAGCATCACCGACATGGGAGCCAGCATTGACCCCTTCACACCGTTGCTGGACCGGGCAGGAGACAGCTGGCGTTTACTGCTCAAGCCGCAAAATTACTCGCCACTTTTTACCGATGGCGTCTCTGGTTTTGGCGACACCATTTATATCCAGGCCTACCAGACGTCCTTGAAATATGCCGCCTTCACGACGCTGTTTTGTCTCGCCATTGGCTACCCATTTGCCTACTTTTTAGCGCGCTGCCGGCCGTCCATTCGGCCCGCGCTGCTGCTGCTCGTCATGTTGCCGTTCTGGACATCGTTCTTGCTGCGCATTGCGGCGTGGAAGGGTATCCTGGCGGACCAGGGGGTGTTGAATCATTTGCTGCTGTGGCTGGGCGTCATCGAGCAGCCGCTGGTGATGCTCTACACCGATGTGTCGATGCTGGTGGGCATGACATATGTGTATTTGCCCTTCATGATCTTGCCGCTGTACGCCGTGCTGGTGAAGATGGACATGCGCCTGCTGGAGGCCGCACATGACTTGGGCGCGAGCCGGTTCAAGGCGTTTTGGCTCATTACCGTGCCGCTCAGCAAGGCGGGCATCGTGGCCGGCTGCATGCTGGTGTTTATTCCGGCGGTCGGTGAGTTTGTCATTCCGTCTCTGCTCGGTGGTGCCGACAACATCATGGTGGGCCGCGTGGTGTGGGACGAGCTGTTCAGCAGTAACAACTGGCCACGCGCCAGTGCCTTGTCAGTGGTGATGATGCTGCTGATTCTGGTGCCGCTGGCGCTGTACTACCGCTACAAAGACCGGACAGCGGCATGACGGCCGGCCGCTTTCTTGAAAAGCACACAGCGCGGTTTTGGCTGGTGGCTGTGTTTTTGTTTTTGTATGTTCCGCTGCTGTTTCTGATCGTTTTTTCGTTCAACAGTACCCGACAGGACGGCGTATTTACCGGTTTTTCCTTGCGCTGGTATGAGGTGCTTTTGACCGATTCGCGGTTGGTTGAAGGTTTCTGGCTGTCCCTGAAAGTTGCGCTGCTGACGGGCACGCTGTCGGTGGTGCTGGGTTGCTTTGCCGCGTTTGTCCTGGTGCGCTACCGGCAGTTCTCGGGCCGCACCTTGTTTTACGGCATGGTCAATGCGCCGCTGGTGATGCCCGAGGTCATCATTGGCCTGTCACTGCTGCTGCTGATGGTGGCCAGCCAGCGGATGTTTGGCTTCCCCGAGCGCGGCTTTGCCACGCTGGTGCTGGGCCACACGCTGCTGGGCATGGCCTATGCCACCACCGTCATTTCATCGCGCCTGCAAGACATGGACAGATCGATTGAAGAAGCCGCGATGGACCTGGGTTGCAAACCGGTTCAGGTATTTTTTCTCATCACGCTGCCCAGTATTGCGCCTGCGCTGGTGTCTAGCTGGCTGCTGGCTTTTACGCTGTCTTTCGACGATGTGGTGCTGTCAGAGTTTTTGTCCGGCCCTGGCGTGACCACGCTGCCGCAAGTGCTCTTTAGCTACGCCCGCCGCGGGGTGAACCCGTCGATTTATGCGGCGGCCACGTTGCTGATTGCAGCAATGTCGCTGGGCATCATTGCCTACAGTTTGTATGTGTTCAGGCGGCAAGACAGAGCTACTGATGCTTGGAAGGCAGCGTAGCCAGCACAGCACCTATCAGCGCAACGCCAAAGGCCAATGCCTGCAAGCCGCTGAGGGTTTCATCCAAAAACACCACGCCCACCAGCGCCGCACTGACCGGCAAAAACACTGTGAACACGCCTGCCTGGCTGGCGGGGATGGTTTTCAAGCCTGTCATCCACAGCCAGACCGTCCAAACGCTGGCCGCCAGCGAGTAAAAGACCAGCAGAATCCAGCTGGGTCCGCCCACGCTTGAAAAGTCAAACTGCCAAGCCGCCCACAGCCCCAAGGGCGTGACGAGTGCAAAGCCCCAAAGATTGATCAATGCCGTGATGCGCTTGGGGCCAAGCGTGCCGACCAGCTTTTTGCCAATCACGGCATAGGCCGCCTCACAAAACACCGCACCAAGCAGCAAAAAGGTGCCCCAAAGGCCGTTTTTAGGTAAAAAACTGGCTGCTAGGCCAATAGATTCATGGGTTAGCAGCTCCGATTTTAATAGCGATACCAGCGTTACGCCCACCACCGCGCATCCGACAGCAGCCCAAGTGCGCAGGCCAATACGCTCGCCCAGAAACGCCCAGCTCATCACAGCCACCGCTGCCGGAATGGTTGCCATCACCACCCCCGCAGCCACGGCACTGGTCATGCTCACGCCAAACAGCATGCAGATGGAGAACAGAAAATTACCCAAAAACGATTCCAGAAACAGCAACCGCCTGGTCTGGGATGTCAGTGGTGCCTCGTCGGCAGGTCTTTTCAGCCAGTGCAGCATCGCCGCGCCGCCGATGGCAAAGCGCAACCAGGCCAATAAAAAGACGGGCAGGGCGGCGACCAGTGGTTTAGACAGCGCCACGTAACTGCCGACCAGAGACATGCTGAGCGCCAGGCAGGCGTAGGCCACAATTCGGTTCATGCCGCCTACGATAACCGACACCCCCAGTCTTCAAGATGCAAGACATGTTTTCGTCTATGGCACCTTGCGCCTTGGCGAGCTGCTTGACATCAACCGCTTGCAACCTGCGCCCGCTTTTATCGGCAATGCTCAAATCAAAGGCACGCTATACGACCTGGGTCGCTACCCCGGCGTGCGCCTGGGGGGGGCGCGCTGGGTGCAAGGCGAGGTCTACCAGATCACGCCCGAGCTGGAGCGCCAGCTCGACGAGATAGAAGAAGTCTGGCCACAGCAAACAGGCGAATATGTGCGGCAAGAGGTGGTGGTGCAATGTGCAGGGTTGGCGTTGACTTGTCTTGTTTATGAGGCCGCAGCAGAACGCGCGCAAGGTCACGCCGTGATTGCCTCTGGTGATTGGCAGCAGCGCGGCCCGGCTGCCCGCTGAGTACGTGCCTGAGTAGCTTTTAAAAAAACCACGCATCAACATGTCGCCTCGTCATGCCAGCTGATACAAGCTTACCCGCACTGCCCCAGCTGCTGAAACTCGCAGCGGCCTTGTCACTGGGCGCTGCTGTGTCGCTTGGCATCACCCGTTTTGCCTACGGGCTGCTGCTGCCCACGATGCGTGCTGACCTGGGCTGGAGCTACACGCTGGCGGGGGCGATGAACACCTTCAATGCTGTGGGCTATCTGCTGGGCGCGTTGGTCACGCCGTGGCTGCTGCGGCGCTTCCCGCCTGCATCGGTGCTGGTGCTGGGCAGCTTGCTGGCCAGTGTGTTCATGGCGGGTAGCGGGTTTTTTACCGATGCGCCGTCACTTTTGGTGCAGCGCTTGCTGGCGGGTGTGGCCAGTGCGCTGGTTTTTATTGCTGGCGGCTTGCTGGCCGCGCGCCTGGGCGCGCTGGCCCCCAAGCACATGGGTCTGCTGCTGGGCGTGTATTACGGCGGCACAGGCCTGGGTATTGTGCTGTCTGCCCTGCTGGTCCCCACCATGCTGGAGGCGGCCAACCGCGTGGCGCATGGGTGGGCATGGGCTTGGTGGGCGTTGGCCGCATCCTGTCTGGCGGCAAGCTGCGTTCTGGCCCGGGTGGGGCGGCCCGCGGGCCCTTTGGTGAAAGTTTTGACGGTGTCTGCGATTGGCGCGACTCAAACCGCGCCGACACGGCACTTCAGGTGGCGAGACTTTGCTCCCGGGCTGGTGGGCTACCTGCTGTTTGGCATGGGCTACATCGGCTACATGACCTTTGTGGTGGCACTGCTCAAAGAGCAGGGCACTGCGCCGCAGGGCATCACCACTTTTTATGCCACGCTGGGTGTTGCGGTGATGGCATCTTCACGCGTCTGGGCGGGCCTGCTGGACAGATTCAAGGGTGGGCAGGCGCTGGCTGTGTTGAACGCGCTGCTCGGCTGTGCCACCTTACTGCCAGCCATCACAAGCGTATGGCCGCTGGTGTTGGTATCGGGGGTGATGTTTGGCGGCGTGTTTTTGTCGCTGGTGGCCAGCACGACAGCGCTGGTGCGGCACAACCTGCCCCCAAGCCAGTGGGCAGCAGGCATCAGCGCTTTCACTATCGTGTTTGCTGCGGGCCAGATTGTGGGGCCCACGGTGGTGGGCTCGATAGCCGATGGGCTGGGCGCCGGCAACGACCTGCAAGGATTGCAGCGCGGCTTGATGTTTTCCGCAGGGGCGCTGTGGCTGGGCGCGGTGGTCTCCATGCGGCAGCGGGCGCTACGCTACTGACATCGGTGCAAGCCGCCAACATCCCAGTGCTGGTTT
>JBKCGU010000138.1:0-5388 GCA_046303055.1 Polaromonas sp. | reverse complement strand
AAGATGCCGCACTCCAGATATTTCTCGAAGGCTTTGCGCACATAGGATTTGGGGCTGTGGTGGTCGCCCTGCCCGGCGAACTGGCCCGCGCTGGCCAGCTCAAGCCAGCTCTCGTAGTGCTCGGCCACCGTTTGGTAGAGCAGCGTGCGCTCGGGGTGGCGCGGGTTGTAGAGCTTGGGCTTGGATGTAGTCGGCATGAGTACTGTGCAAATACACAGTATTTTGCAGATTTCTCCTCAGCCGGGCTGCGCAGCAAAAACGCAAGCATGATGCGCTTCGCATACACAACAAAGGAGAATTAAACCCTGAGATTGGTATGGGGCACAGCGTAACTTCTATCGTTCTTGATGCGAATGGCAAACTCATCGGTGCTTCAAACCTGACCGTTCAAGACGCTGTTTACGGCACACGTGAAAAGAATGCTACAGGCGCAGTAGAGGTTCGCGATGCTCGCATTAAACCAGTCTATTACCTCGCGCAGGTGGTCGGCGAAATGAAGTGGACCCCAAAGTCAGGACAGACTTGATGTCAGTTTACACAAAGGGGCGGACATGTTTGGCTGGCAGCAGCTTCACCTCGTGCCCCAACGCCTGCAGCGTTCTGGCCCAGTGGTGCGCACCGCCACAGGCCTCAAGAGCAACGAGTGACCTCTGACGATTGGCAAAGAAGGTAGTCACCCGATCACGCCTGAGTTTGTGTCGTTCGAGCTCGCCAGTCTCGGCATCCACTACGTGGAGTGGAGTTGAAATACGTTCTTCCTGAATCCGTGCCCCTCTGATGGCACAGCCGATACTCCAAAGCCGCCGCATGGGCAGCGCACCCGATTCGAGCCCAATAACGCCAGTCATCGACGTGCGCGACCAGATTGGCAGTGCTATTTTCGTTTTCGCTGCAGGCTCGCCAGCTTTTTTGGCGTGCACGTCCCACGCCGCAACCCGCGCAGCGTGGGCATTTTTTTCGAATCCGTGAGTCGGCGTTTGCCCGGTTGTAGCCTACGTGCACGTGGCGAACAACTCGCCGTGCACCCGCGCGAAGGCTTTGGCCGAGCGGTCATTGGCACCCAGCCCCAGCACCAGGCGTCTGCCAGATTCGATCAGCCGCCCCGCGCGGTAGATCAGCTCCTGCATCACCGTCTTGATGCGCCTGCGCTTGGCCGCATGGCGCACCGGCGCGTCCGCTGCCAGCAGCCCTCGCTGGCCAATCAGGCGCAACACATTCATCGCAACCGCTGCCAGCTGGCACACCAGGTAGTTCGTGTCGAACTTGCCCGACGGCAGCCTTGTCAGGTCCAGGTCACTCTTGAACTCGCTGTGAAACTGCTCGTGCGTACCGTGGTCGGCGTACAGCGCGATGATGGCCTCTGGTGTGAACTGCGCCGACAGGCTGGTGGTCCAGCCTTCGAGGACGAGCTCGGGCACGATGAGTATCTGGCCGTGGCGGTCGACCTGGCGCTCGGTCAGCCGCAGCACTCGGCGCAGCGGACGCTCGATCCCCTCCATGTGCACCGCCTCCTCCCAGGTGGTTACCCGCTTGCCCTCGCGTGGCTTGTTCCAGTCAGTGGTGGCATCGGCTTCGCGTCGCGCCAGCACAGCAGCTACGTCCGTGGTGCGCGGGTTCCATTTGATGAGCCAGTCCACCCGGGGCAGCCCGCTCTGGTTGCAGGCGTCGATCCCGGCCATGAGGTGCGCGGAGTCGAAGCCCGAGTCCATGCGCGCCAGCACGGGCGCCTTGGGGCCAGCCGCGCTCAGGCGCTGGGCCAGCGGGATGACGCGCTCCAGGTTGAAGTGCGTCTCGCGGGCCGAGTGCTGCACCCCCGGGCGAAGTGCCAGCTCCAGGCAAAAGCCGTGCGATCCCAGGTAGGCCGCCAACGGGCAGTAACCATCCACCCCGGCGTAGGTGCGCCCCACGCCTTCCTTGGCCGTACCGCTGTTGTCCATGGCAAAGGTGTCCACGTCCAGCGGCAACCAGCCGCAAGGCAACACCCCGTAGTCCGGGCGCTGGCTGCGCAGCAGCCGCTCGTTCAACGCAGGGATATGCTCGAAGAGTTCGCTGGCCCGTGCATCCATGCGCTGGCGCAGCGTGGGACTGGAGGGCAGCAGGCCGATGCCCAGCGACTGCTTGAAGAAGGTGTCACCGCGATACCCCTCGATGGCGTCGAAGTCACTCTTGCCTTGGGTCAGCAGGCCGAGGTAGCTGCGCACGATGTCGGAGTTCACCACGCCATTGCGGATGGGAAGTGTGGCGTCGAGGTGTTTGAACTCGGGGGCCAGGCTTTGAAGCACGTTCCCCACCAGCGCGAGCCCGGCAACGGGCGTGAGGTCGTAGGAGAGCTGGCGGACTTCAATTTTGCGCATACTCGATTATCGAAGGGTATCAAGCGGATATTCAACGCCGACTCACCTGCAAGGTGAGCTGCTTTTCGAGATGGGGGCACGGATTCAGATTCTTGGCAATATCCATTCCGATGACTGGCAGCGTTGCGGTAGATTGCATGGCGGGGCCTCCGGTTCTCAAGTGGTTGCGACGAACATCCACTTTGGCACTTTGATGCCGTTACCGCGAGGCCCCACCCCGTGTCGGGTCATAGGCCTACGCATTCAACGGCGGTGTAGGTGGAGACGTCCATGCCATCTGCACAACCTCGAACGTACCCGCGTGATGTGAGACATTGACGGCATGAAGCAAATGAGCCTGGGCGAGAGCGGATTCCCTAGTAAAATCAGGTGCGCATACCGCCAGCCGCTAATCTTCAAATGAGTGAATGGAAAAAGAGCAGGTTATGCATTGCCATGCATCATTTCCATCTTTGTCAAAAAAAGTCTTTTCAGAGAAAGTTCCCAGTATGGAAGAAATCATCCAAGAGCTTTATCAAGTCGTCGTCAACCAAGAAGAGCAGTTTTCTATTTGGCCACTTGAGCGCCCTTTGCCCCAGGGCTGGGTCGCCTCTGGATTCAAAGGCGCCCGAGAGTCATGCCTAGCCCACATCGATGAAATTTGGGTGGACATGACGCCGCGGAGTCTTCGCCGCTCAACCTGAAGGATCCATGGCCGTGGTCCGTCCACTCTGGATTCGTTGTGATCAAATCGTATGACATCATGCTGTCAGCATTGACCAACGGCCTCGCAGCGCGGAAGTGGGTACCACGTTCGCTCGCCTGTCGCATGAAGGCCTACCTTTCTCAGATGCGGGCCAGCCTAGCGCGGTGGTGGCACTTGCTCTTGTTCGCCTTCCTGCTTTTCCCCCAGTTTTTCACTTTGCGAGGAATCGCCAGTCCACTACTGAATGCCCTGGCAAATCGGGGATGGGAGGGGTGGTTTTTCCTACTGGCTTTGCATGTCGGTGGCATTGCCCTGGCAATAACCCAGGAGCGCGCACTGACGGGCGGGCCGCTTGGCGTCTACATGCGTACTTTGCCGTTGACTGAAAAGATGCATTGGCGAGGTACGCTCTTAGTTCTTTCAGTGGCCAACGCCCCACTTTGGGCCTACCTCATCGTGTGTTTCGCATTGGGCGGCAGCAGTGCCGACGAGAGCCCTTGGCTGGGGGCCCAACTGCTCATACTCGGGCAGTCGGTGCTGCTCACTCAGGCCTCTTGGTTGCACGCCGGGCGTGGTTGGGCCTTCTTTGGCGCGACCGCTGGCGCGGCAGTGCCGTTGATCCTGGGCCACGTGGGACACTTCGGGGAGCACTTCCTCGGTGGACATTGGCTCGGCCCTTCAATGGTCCTGGCCATGGCCTTGCTTTTGAGGGGGTCGGAGCGTTGGCTACTCCAGACGCGCAAAGGGGGCGACAACGCGTCTGCAAGCGGGCTGCAAAAGGCGTCCAAACGGTATGCCCGTTTTTTTCCAGGCATTGCTTGGCCCGTCGGATGGCGCATAGTGCACCAGGCCATGTACCGCACCCACCGCGGGTTCACCTTGCAAAGACTGCTGTTGGCAGCGTTGCCGCCCTGCCTTGCAGTGATGATCATCCAGGCTGGGGGCGCGGCAGGGCAGGAACGGGGGCTGGCCGTCATCGCAACCGGCGCCATGGCATGGCCGTTGGGTGCCCTCTTCAAGCAACTGCGGGCAAACCGCGGGCTTTTGGACATTTATTTTTGCTCCTTGCCCATGCGGGTTCCTTTTTTCTGGGCTCGTACTGAAATAGGCTGCGTGGCGCTCCTTACCGCCATCGTGCAGGTGCCTTTCTTGTTTCTGATGATGCGGGAGGGTGTCCTGGGCTCTCTGGACATTCCGGTGATATGGGCCGCTTTTCTCGGCATGCTGCTGTGGCTGTGGGCGCTCGCGAGGTTAGACGGAGGCATGTATGTCGTTCTGCTTGCGACGTCGGTATGGCCGTGGAGCGTGCTGGTCATGGTTACTTTGCCATGACGGACGGATGACGATGGTGCAACTTACATTCTCCGGCCTGACCTGCGGCATCGGCTCCAACACCATATTGACTGGGCTCAGCGGTCGATTTGGAAAAGGTGCCTTCGCATTGTTTGGCGACAACGGGGCCGGCAAAACCACCCTGTTGCACGTGCTGAGCGGCATCCGAGCGCCCCAAGCAGGCCAAATCTCACTAAACGGCGTCGATTTGCTGGAAGACCCTCTGCGCGCCAAGCGCCAGATGGTCTTCATGCCAGACCGCCCCTTGGTGTACCCGGGCATGCGGGGCATCGACTTGCTTGATCTGCTTTCCGATGTGCGTGGCGAATTCACCCGATCATCGCTAGAGCCGATGATCGAGCGCTTCCAAGTGGGCATGCATCTCCATAAGCCATTCGAAGACATGTCATTGGGGACCCAGAAGAAGATTCTGCTGATCGGCACGTTAGCAAGCACTGCCCCGATTCTTCTGATGGACGAACCTACGAACGCGATGGATCCCCAAACACGGGCCGACCTTGAACACATGTTGAGAAGCCAGGCAAAGCAAAGGTTGGTGCTGTTCTCTACTCATGATCGGGCGTTTGCGGATGCCGTTGAGGCGGAGCATTGGCGCCTGAGCCCCGCTGGATTGCAACCGTCGGACGAACAAAAAGCGGCGCGTATGCCATGAAGATCATCCACCACCACTTCAACACCCAATGTTCGCAAGGTGGAGCGCTTTACTTCTACAGCGAAATCAGCCGCCTGCTGAGCCATTTCGGGCCGCAAGGGATGCAGGGGCATCCCATAGACTTCCCCAGGGAAGCGAGTCAACACGCAGACCGCTTGATCGCGGATAGGAAATCCAACCGCATGAGGGCGATTATGACCCATGTTTTGGGCATCACAGGCCTTCAGCCTGGGTCTGCCTGAGCGCTGGTTCAAGGCCAGTCGCCCGAGATTTTTCGGTTTGCGCATTTTTGGGCAGCACCAGGCGCAGCCCTACCCCGCAGCGTTGGCAAAACCGCTGCCGCC
>JBKCGU010000137.1:0-10961 GCA_046303055.1 Polaromonas sp. | reverse complement strand
ATCTTCTCATGGCTGTCGCCAAACAACGGCACCACGCCCTGGTAGGCCTGCTGGCCGGGCAGCTTGTCTTTCGGGTCCAGCGTGATGGCACAGCGTCCTTCGTTGTGGACATTGACGAGCTGGCTCAAGGTGCTGCCATGGTCAACATCACCCGTGACGGTTGCGGTGGCGCGCAGGTTCAGGTTGGGCTGCACTTCAGCCACCGCCAGCTTGACCGGACCATCGCCAAAAATCTGCAAAATCAGCGCGCCATTGAACTTGATGTTGCCCTGCATCAAGGCCCCTGCGGCCGTCATCTCGCCCAGCAATTGCATCACCTCCACCGGGTAACCGCCGGCAGCCTGGCGCCGCATCAAAATCTCTTGCCAGGCATCGGTCAGGCGAACCAGCATGCCGCGTACCGGCAAGCCATCGAAAACAAACTTGTGTAATTCAGACAAACCAGCCCCCACGCTTTTCGCTTTGCGTAATGCGCTGCCCCCCGAGGGGGCCGCTGCGCCTGCGGCCTGGCAAAGCCAGTTCCGCGGCCCCTGCTTGGCTGGACAGGGTCAGGTAGGAGATATTTCTTTGAGTTGTCATAGGAGATGAAGTGTGCTCAAGCCAGCTTTTTAAGCCCGGCTTTGTAGCGGTTCGCATTGTCTACATAGTGCTTCGCGCTCATTTTTAAACCCTCCATCTGTTCAGGCGACAACATTCGCACAGCTTTGGCAGGGCTGCCGATGATCATCGAGCCATCGGGGAACTCTTTGCCCTCAGTCACCAGTGCGCCCGCACCCACCAGGCAGTTGTTGCCAATTTTGGCGCCGTTCAGCAAGATGGCACCAATGCCGATGAGCGAATGGTTGCCGACCGTGCAGCCATGCAGCATGACCTGATGGCCCACCGTCACGCCCTCGCCGATCACCAGCGGCATGCCCACATCAGCATGCAAGACACTGTTGTCCTGCACGTTTGAGCCTTTGCCTAGGGTGATGGTCGATGTGTCACCGCGTATGACCACGCCAAACCAGACACTGGCGTCTTCAGCCAGTGTGACGCCGCCCATGACCTGTGCGTTGTCTGCTACCCATGCAGTGGGGTGAACGTCTGGTTTTAAATCATCGAGTTGGTAAATGGCCATGGTGTTTGAGTATGTCGTGGGGTCAACCTTCATTGTAAGGATGCTGACAAACAGGTCGTGATGACCTTTAAACATCGGCTCTGGCATAGAAAGCTCGTTCCGGAGCTGTTTTCGATGCCGAATCATGGAGAAAACGGTTAGCCCAATGAATATATGGGTAAGCAGCTTCTCATTTAATATCGATCAATATCATCCATCAAATTCAAAGTCGCTGCCTGCTTCGTCGATTTACCCAAAACGAGCTGCTCTCAAATCGGCGTTCTGCACCGTAAGACTGCGCCAAACGCGCGCGGTAAGCGTGTTCAATGCTGTTGATTTGAGCGCCGTATTCCCCAAAGTCTGTGCCAAGGCGCAAATGTCTTTCCACTGCCTCGGCTGCGGCTAGACCGCTGTACAGAGCGTTAAAAATACCCTGTGACGACAGCGGATCAAAACTCAATGCCGCGTCGCCCACACACAACCATCCCGGGCCTGTGCAGGGCCGTGTGAGGGCGCTGTTGGCGGCGGTCAAACCAAATTTTGAACCACTGGTCTGTGGCGCCCACGTACCGTTGACAAGGTGCGCCGCTAACGCTGGTCGTGTCGCCGCCACGGCCAGCAGGCTTTGTTCGCTACTCATCCACTGCAGCGTATCGGCGTCCGCATGGAAGGAGATGATCCGCTTGCCATTGGGTAGCGGGGCGGTGTACCACCAGCCGTGTTCGTCGGCTTCGATATAGCTTGCGCCAGCGCCTGAGGCAGCTTCTGCTGATGTTGAGACCGCAGGCGTACCCGTGGACCACGCACAGCAAAGTGTGTCCAATGACGTTCGCTCAGCGCCTAAGCGTTTGGCCACGCCGGGGGTTCTTCCGCCAGCATCAATCAGCACTTTGGCACGCACGAGACGAGCGGCGGAGCCGTTGAGACCCTCCACCCTCACAACCCACGGGTACGAGCCATTCGCAAACCCATCATCGCCCGAGGCTTCAATAGCGCCCAGCCGAGAAGGCGCCCACAAGGACGCACCGCGTAGCTCGGCTTTACGCCGCAGCCAGCGCTCAAACACCCGGCGTTCCAAGTGCCAGCCGTGACCCATCGGGTCGCGCAAAAAATCAGTCCCCGTTACGTGGTCACTGCCCCAGCGTGACTGGTTGCCAAAGCAGGGCAAGTGCCCTTGCTGCTTGAAGTCCTCCAGCAGCCCCATGTCGGCCAGCAGTTTGTTGGCCGCTGGCGGCAAGGATTCACCAGCTCGGGGCACGGGGTCGGCCTGGCGGTCTATCAGCAGCACGCGGCTAAACGGTGCCAAGTTCAGCGCAGCGCAGCTGCCTGCTGGCCCCGCGCCGACGATCAAAACATCAGTATCCACACTTGCCGTTCATCTGCTTTCAACTGGCTGTAAAGCGCCGCACTTTGTCGATTTTCGACAAATCAGTCTTGCCTGCGCCCGCCGGGGTCGCAAAACCATCGACCGATCCACTGAATTCCTTTGCGGCGCTGGCCTGCGCTGGTTTGAGGTGTCGCCATCCGCCCGATGCCAGGCGAGTTGCGTCATGCGCTTGCGCCTTGGCCTCGCGCTTGGTTTCTTGCACCTGCATCATGGCGGGGAAATTCGCATCATTGGGCAAGCCGGCGCGGCTTTCGACAACGCCTAGCTCGTCAAAGTGCGCAATCATGTGGTTGATTTGGTGGGTGTAAGGCTTGTCCAGGCCAAGCGGCTCTAGCCAACTGGCACGGTTGGCAAAGGCTTGCAGGCGCTGCCCGAGTTGGAGACTCGTGTCCATCACCACCTCGTACTGAGCCTCTGACATGACCTGATTGGGCACACGCGCTGGCCAAAATGTCGGCACATACGGGTCATAGCTGGCGACATAGCCTGAGCGGCAGCTGGCGGTGTCGGTCTGCCACGGGATGGCCATCCAGCGGGTGATGCCGCCCGGCAGTTGTCCACCCAGCAGCGGGCCGCTGGGCAGCGTGGTGACATCGCTGTTGAGTTGCGCGCCGTAGTTGGGCTCAGTCCAGCCGGCGGGCGCGTGCTTCAAGCGAAACGCCGACAGATACATGCCCGCTGTCCGCATGGGCCAGGTCATCTCGCAGCCGGGGTGGAACGCGTCGGCCAGGCAGAACTCCATCGCCGCTTGGGTCAACATGTCGGCTTGCTGCGCCGCGGGCACATCGTCTATGGTCAGAGGTGGGCAATAAGCCGGGTCATAGTCGGCAATGAAACTGCCCATGGCCCACTGGTCTAAAAACGCCAATTGCGTATTGCTCAAGCTGGCATGTTGGCGCGGTGTGGCAGCTGGCGGCAAGTTCATCGCGTCGCCATACAGCCACGGAAAAGGCACGGGCGACCACGCGTCGCGCTCAAAGCGGCGGAACTGGTTGGCCAAGTTTTTTCGCAGCTCGCGATTGGCCGGACCGTTATCGGAAAGCTTGTGCAGCCACTCGGGCGTGGTGAAGTTGAACGCGCCCCCAAAACCAAACGCCGACGCAAAGCCCGCATTGACCCATTGCAAATGCGTCATGCGTTCAAAGATCGGCAAGATGTCGTGCGTGAAGGACGGCATCGTAGGTTGCGCGAGCAAGCACGCCTGGATGGCCGTGTCGCGCATCAAATCCCACATGGTGCGCACCGACTTTTGTAGCGGCGCGTAGTCGGGCGGCGCGGTGATCACCCAGGCTGGTTGCACCTTCAGCGCCACGCCCTGGTAGGTGACTGTGGCTGTCACTGGGCCGTCGGAGGTGTCGTCGTACCAGCCGTCATTGTTGGCAAAGGTGACAGCCTTTTGGTCGTCAATCGACGCCGACTTGCCGCGCCCGCCAAGCACGATCAAACGCCCCTGCGCATCGGTCTTGAGCTCACCCAAGTAAACGGACGTGCCCATAAAAGAGCCGTGCAGGGCGTGGCTACTTTGATCACTGCCTGCGATGCTGCAAGCACCTGGGTCGATGCGCAAGCTGCTGCGGTCACTGACAGTCGCATTGCGCAGCAGCGAAGGAGCAGCGTTGACCGCTTCGGGAATGTCCAGCGCCAATTGAAACTCGTACCATGCGGATTTTTGGTTGGCCAAATGCACCGTCCAATGAACTTGAGTGTCATCGCCGATCAATTCTTTGACGGGTTTGCCTTGGGCGTTTAAACCATAAATGCGAAAGCGTGCCGCTTGGCGCTTCAGGGCTCCGCGAGCGTCGCGGTAAAACCCCTGTGGCCGCGGTTCATGGCGGGTGACCTCGGGACCGATGAAGAATTCGTCCTGGCTGTTGCCCACTCGGCACACGCCAATGGGTGGGTAAATGGCGGCGCTGACAATGCACTCGTCATCTTGAGCCGCGCCTGCTGCTTGCGTTGACTGCGCTACACGCGGCTCTCTGGGCTCTTGCGTGGGCAAGCCGTTGACTGTGTGGCGCTTGACGGCAGAGGCTTCGTACACCACTTTTCGCGCGTCCGATATGCTGCCCTGCGGCGCATGCTCGGGCAAACAGTGCCAAGGGTTGAAGGCCAGGTTCTCACCATAGCTAGCCTGCCCCGGGGCGCAAATGTCTTGCTGCGGCAAGTGCAAGGTGGCAATCTGCACAAAGGGGCTTTGCGCCTCGGGCCAGCGCACGGTGGCTTTGTCCAGCGGCATGGTGGCCGGGTCGGTACGCCACTGCACCATGAACTTGAAGGTTGCAGGGCCATGCAAGAGCCGATTCTGAAGATCAATCGCCAAGTAGTTGGCGTCATTGAAGGGCTCGCCAGTGGGTTGGTCCACAGGCTCTAACTTGTACTTGACAAACCGTTCCGCACCAAAGGCATAGGGCAG
Source organism: Polaromonas sp. (assembly GCA_046303055.1). Classification (GTDB taxonomy): domain Bacteria; phylum Pseudomonadota; class Gammaproteobacteria; order Burkholderiales; family Burkholderiaceae_C; genus Polaromonas. The sequence goes on along the minus strand of JBKCGU010000137.1, from coordinate 6,062 downwards.
CACGCCCCAATAAGGCGTGGCCAGGGTACTGGTCACGGCTTTTTCCATCTCGTCGGAGATGCGGCGTGTTACCGGGTGCTTGGCCAGGTAGGCATCGTAGTCATGGTCAATCACACCAGCGGTGGTGAACTCGGCCATGTCTTTGGCGTCATTGACAAAAAACACGTCAAAGTTCTGAAACAAAAAGTCATGCGTATCGCCCTGCCCAAGCAGCTTTGGGCCAGGCACACCGAACAACTTCAGGCCCACACCGCAGGTGGTTTTAAAATCTGGCGATGTCGGTGCGGTGTCGCTCGAAAAGCGCACCCAGGCTTGCAGTTCGCCCAGGGCAAAGACGCCTATTTTTTGATCCGATGGCAAGTCGGCCAGAGGCTCAAAATATCCGTGTGCCACGCCATGAGGCTTTAAAAACACCGGTCTTTTGGCGGGCTTTTGCCCCAGCGCGATGCGCTCGGCTTGCACCGTATCGACAAACATGGTTTTGAGTTGCTCGGTCGGCGGGGTGTGCGCCCAGCACGCGACCTGGTTGGCAGTAGGAACAGATTTGAAGTCAGGGTTGGACATGGGACGTTCTTTTGATTGAAAAAATTGAGAAGGCTGGCGCTTGATGACCAGCCACCGATCGCATCTCTTTACTTCTTCGCAGGCTCCACCAATGGTTTGTTTTGTGCGCTGAATAGGTGACTCACGCTGAGACTGTTGGGCCCATAGTGGCACCCAAAGCAACCATTTTTGTCGGTTTGGTGATAGGTTTCCATCGTTGAGCTGGCCAGCATCTTTGATCCGATTTGCTTGCCCACATCGGTTGGGTTAGCGGGAATGCTGCCGTCTTGCGTCCACACCGCACCGACCTGGAAATAATTGCCGCGCACATCGCCCAGCTTGGTCAGCCTGCCGCGTATGTCTGCGTTGAGCGAGATCAGTTGACTGTTGTTGTTGGCCGAGGCGGGGGTGAGTGCATTGCCCCAGGGCATGGCGCGGTAAACGTTGTTGGCTTGAATGACGTTTCCAGACGTTGCCACCAAGGCACCCGAGGCATTGTCAACCGTCATTTGCGACACCAGCCCCGCTAACGCGCCACGGTTTGACATGAAGTTCCAGGTGCCAGTTGAGTTGTACGGCACGACAACCGCCTGCCCGGTTTTGGTTTGAACAAAGTGGGTGTTGTCTGGCGCATTGCGGCGGTGCTCAAAGGTTGCCCAGACCATCTCGGGGTGGCCTTGCACGGGGCCGACCACATGCAGTCCGACCAAGGCGAGTTTTTTAACGGTGGTCGGTTGGACAGTACTGATCGTCCATGTCGTGGCGTTGGTGGTTTGGACGTAGTTCGGCACCGCTGCCGAAATCGTCAGGTACTCCGCCTGCTGCGCAGCCGGGATGGTCGCCCAGTCGATCCAGGCGGTTTTTAGCTCCATCGTCAAGGCCTTGGCGTCTTTGAGGACTACGCCGTTGCTTTTGGCATAGGCGACGATGGCGCTCAAGTCGGCTGGCGTGGTTGGGAAGGTCGCGGTTGGCGAAATCACGCTATTGGACACCGCCGTGTTGAACCAGGCATACACATCGTTCACGTGCAAAGCAAAGTACACCAGCGAACCATTGAGCGACAGCAGTGTGTCAGCGCCGCCGGCCTGACCCGCAGGCGTGATGACCTGCGGCTTAGAGCCACGCAGAGCGAATTTGTTGTTTCCCACGCCGGTTTGATTGGGCACATAAGTGGCGTTACCTGACTTGTCAAAGCTGACGTCGTAAAAGGTGGGTGAGTCCAATACCAGGTCGCCACCTGATGGCGACGTCATCCACAAAAACATCTGATGCGACCACTTGTAGAAGTCGCAGGCGGTGTTTTGGAGGGGGAAACCCACGCTGTCGGCAAACGTGACCGCGCCATTTTTTTTAACGTATTTGCCGTCAAACCAGGTACTGAAGGCTTTCGGCGTGATGTTGCAAGTGGCGGGCGGTTTGCTCTGTGCCAAAGCACCGCCGCTGGTCAGACTCAATGACATGCCCATGACGGCCCCGAGCAAAAGGGTTGAAGCAAATTTACCAAGCATGATTTTTCCTCCAAAGAAAGAGATTAAGACTCGTTGACATTTCTAATTGCCAAGAAAATGCACGCCGTGCAACGTGAGCACATTTGTATAAATGTGCAACATATATCTCAACTTACAAATGTATTCAGTTTTTATCTGTGAAAAAAGTACGAAATTTCTGTGCATTTTCACGTTCAGTCCGAGCTACCAAATTAGCCCGACCGGCCCGATGTCCGACAATCGCTTTATGTTGATCACACCAAAAACTCCTGAACTCCGAAAACTCGCTCTGAACGCACTTTTAGAGCCAGCTGCAGGTAAAAAAGTGGCTCTAACCCAATGGATAAAAGGGCAAGCAGCTATTATTTCAATAGCTCCTGAAGTCAGGTATCACGAGCCAGATGGGGTGCCCGGCTGCCCGCCCCGACCGGAACTGCGCTCGCACCTGGACGTGCCCAAGCGATCTGCATTCACCACAGAAGGTCTGGCGGCGCTGCTGCACGCGGTGACGCATATCGAATTCAACGCCATCAATCTGGCACTGGATGCGATCTGGCGTTTTGACGACATGCCTCAAAACTACTACACCGACTGGCTCACCGTTGCAGCAGAAGAAGCGCAGCACTTTAGCCTGCTGCGCGCCCACTTGCAAAGCATGGGTTACGACTACGGTGATTTCCCGGCCCACACCGGCTTGTGGGACATGACAGAAAAAACCAAATCAGACGTGCTGGCCCGCATGGCGCTGGTGCCGCGCACGCTGGAGGCGCGCGGGCTGGACGCGACGCCGCCCATGCAGGCCAAGCTGCGCAAGGTGGGGTCGCCGGATGCGCTGCGCGCGGTGAAAATTTTGGACGTGATTTTGCGTGACGAGATTGGCCACGTTGCCATTGGCAACTATTGGTACCGCTACCTGTGTGCCCAGCGTGGGCTAGACCCGGTGGCGCACTATGCGTTGCTGGCCCACCAGTACAGCGCGCCGCGCATCAAAGGTCCGCTGAATCTGGATGCGCGGCGCAAAGCGGGTTTTGATGCGGATGAACTGGCTCTGCTAGAAACCTGAAACTAGCCCCGAGGATGGTTTTCTTCCAGGATTTTCTTGAGCCGCTCACGCGCCACATGGGTATAAATCGTGGTGGTGGAGATATCGGCGTGCCCCAGCAGCATCTGCACGGCGCGCAGGTCAGCGCCGTGGTTGAGCAAATGCGTGGCAAAGGCGTGGCGCAGGGTGTGCGGTGACAGGGGCGATGTGATGCCGGCAACAATCGCATATTTTTTCACCAGCATCCAGAACATTACGCGGCTCATGCCGTGGCCGTGGCTGGTGACAAACAGATCGTCGGTTTGCTGGCCTTTCAAGATATCGGGCCGCCCGTCCTTGATGTAGCGCACGATGGCCTCGCGTGCGAGTTGGCCAAAGGGCACCAGCCGCTCCTTGTTGCCCTTGCCCATCACCAGCAACACGCCTTCGTTCAGGCTCAGGTGAAAGGTCTTCAGGCCGACCAGTTCACTGACACGCAAGCCGCTGGCATACATCAGCTCCAGCATGGCACGGTCGCGCTGGCCCAGTGGATTGTCATCATCAGGCGCGGCCAGCAGGGCTTCAACCTGGGCCTGGCTCATCACTTTGGGCACACGCAAGGCCTGCCTGGCTGACTGCAGCTTCATGGTGGGGTCAGCCGTGATGAACCTTTCGCGCAGTGCCCAGCGAAAGTAGCGTTTGAACACGGTCAGGCGGCGGTTGGCTGAGGTGGCCTTGGTGACGCTGTGCCGGGCTGAAAAGTAGCCGTTCAGATCAGGCTCCAGTGTTTGGTCAAGGCTGCGCTGGCCTTGGGCTTCTTCAGCCAGCCAGGCGGCATACAAAGACAGGTCGCGCCGATACGCCGCGAGTGTGTTTTTGCTCAACCCGTCTTCCAGCCACAGCGCATCAATAAAGCTGTCGATGCTGGATTGGCTGTGCGAATTCATCAGGCAACGATAACAAAAAAAGCCGCTTGACCAAGCGGCTTTTCAAACAGGCTGGCGCAAAGCTTATTCGAGCCTGAGCTTGGCTGACTCGACGACTTTTTTGTACACCTCGTACTCGGCCTGGATTTGAGCGGTAAATTGCTCAGGCGTGTTGCCAATCACGATAGAGCCCGTGTCCTCGATGCGCTTGCGAATGGCGGGGTCTTCCAGCGCTTTTTTAACGCCTGCATTGACTTTGTCCACCACGTCTTTTGGCAAGCCCTTGGGCCCGGTGATGCCGTAGTAAGCCATGCGGTTGACCGGCTCCAGGCCCAACTCTTTGAAGGTCGGCACATCAGGCAGCACCGCCAGGCGCTGAGGCGCGGCTACGGCAATCGGTATCAGGCGCTTTTGCTGGATGAAGGGCAATGCCGACGGAATGTTGTCAAAAATCATGTTGACCTGGCCGGCCACCGTGTCGTTCAGGGCCGGACCTGCACCGCGGTATGGAATGTGGGTGATGAAGGTGCCACTCAGGCTTTTGTACAGTTCCATTTGCAGGTGGCCAATGCCGCCCGTGCCGGATGAAGAATACGAATACTTGCCTGGGTTCTTTTTGACCTCAGCGATGAACTCCTTGTAGTTCTTGGCGGGAAAGCTGGGGTGAACCGCAATCAGATTGGGCGTAGCCGCAATGTTGATGATGGGTGTGAAATCGGTCAGCGTGTTGTAGGTGATCTTCGGGTTGATGGCCGGATTGGCAGCCGTGGTGGACACCGTGGCAACCCCCAGCGTGTAGCCGTCTGGTGCAGAACGCGCCAGCTCGGTCGCGCCCACCACACCGCCGCCGCCAGCCTTGTTTTCAACCACCACAGTCTGCCCCAGCACCTTGCCCAGAGGTTCGGCAATCACGCGGCCCACGATGTCGGTCGTTCCGCCGGGTGCAAAAGGAACTTGCAGCTTGATAACCTTGTTGGGGTAGCCCTGGGCAAGCACAGCGCCAGAGGCCAGCGCCAAGGCGGACAGGGTCAATAAAAAGCGACGTTGCATGATCAGATCCTTGAAAATAAAAACATTCGCAATGGTACGTGCAACGCCAGTGTTTTGCCTTGTGGATTACGCATAAGGGCAAACCCGAGGAAGACCGCTTTTTAAGGTTATTCTTGATGCGTGAATTACGCTCAACTTCTCTTTCCCGACTTCTCCCTCATCATCTGCGGCTACCTGGTCTGTCGCTACACCGCCCTTGATCGCACGGTCTGGGAACAAGTGGAAAGCCTGGTGTATTACTTTTTGTTTCCGGTGCTGCTTTTCCATTCGATTGTCAAAAGCCCGCTCGACCTGATCGCTGCCTCCAGCCTGATTGGCGCAGGCCTGCTGATGGGCCTGACAGCCATTGTCATGGTCTACAGCTTGCCCTACCTGCCCTGGCTGGGCACGCGGATTGACAAACGCGACCACGCCGCCAGCGCGCAGGTGGCTTTCCGGTTCAACTCCTTTATCGCGCTGGCACTGGCCGACCGGCTGGCGGGCGCTGAGGGGCTGCTGCTGATATCGGTGCTGATTGGGGTGTGCGTCCCCATGTTCAACATCGCCGCCGTCTGGCCCATGGCCCGCCACAACCAGAGCGGCTTTGGCCGTGAGCTGCTGCGCAACCCGCTCATCATTGCCACTGCCACGGGGCTGGTCGCCAACCTGCTGGGCTTTAGCCTGCCCATCTGGCTGGAGCCGACCGTCACCCGCATAGGCGCAGCGTCGCTTGCGCTGGGCCTGATGGCTGCAGGCGCCGGCATGCAGTTTTCCCATTTGTCGCGGGCCAAGACGCTGGCCGTGGCCACGCTGTCGATACGTCATCTGGTCACGCCCGTGATGGGGCTGGTGCTGGCAAAGCTGTTTAAGTTGTCACCTGCGCAAACCACCATCCTGCTGGCGTTTTCAGCTTTGCCCACCGCGTCGAGCGCCTACGTGCTGGCTGCACGCATGGGTTATAACGGCGGCTATGTGGCCGGGCTGGTCACGCTGTCAACCCTGCTGGGGGTGGTCAGTCTGCCATTTGCGTTGGGCGTGCTGGGGGGGCTGCGGTAA
>JBKCGU010000136.1:0-22779 GCA_046303055.1 Polaromonas sp. | reverse complement strand
CCGGGCGACAACGTGTCGATCACGGTCAAGCTGATCAACCCGATCGCGATGGAAGAAGGCCTGCGCTTTGCTATCCGCGAGGGCGGCAAGACCGTTGGTGCTGGTGTTGTAGCCAAGATTCTGGCTTGATCTGGAATTAAGCTACCAAGGATTTCTGGAGGGGTATAGCTCAATTGGCAGAGCGTCGGTCTCCAAAACCGAAGGTTGTAGGTTCGATTCCTACTGCCCCTGCCACCGGTGCCTTAGTTGTCATGGCAACAGGTGGTTTGAAAAGGTTACAAAAAAGCCCGGTGAGAGTGATAACTCTCACCGGGCTTAGGTGTCTAAAGCTCAGATGTTTGAGTGGGCAATCGGCGATTAACAGGATATTCGGTAAACATGGCTTCTACTCAAGTTGAAACGGTCAGTACCACCGCAGACAAGGCCAAGCTCGGCTTGGCGATCGTGTTGCTGTTGGCCTCACTGGTCAGCTTCTACCTGTTGGCCAAGCAGGGCCAAGTCGCGCAATGGGGTGGACTGCTGGCTTGCCTCGTTGCGGCCGTGGCTGTGTTTATGTCGTCTGAGACTGGCAAACAGTTTCTGGCGTTTGGCCGTGATTCTGTGCGTGAGGTCAAGAAGGTTGTCTGGCCTGCACGTAAGGAAGCCATGCAGATGACGGCGTATGTGTTTGCTTTCGTGATGGTGATGGCGCTGTTCTTGTGGCTCACAGACAAAACACTTGAATGGGTGTTTTATGACCTGTTGTTGGGATGGAAAAAGTAATGAGCGATCTCAATACCATAGTGGTGAATGAATTTGTTCCGGGCACATCGCTGAGCCCGGCTGACGGTATGAACTGGTATGTTGTACATGCCTATTCAGGCATGGAAAAAGCCGTCGAGCGCAACATCACCGAGCGCATCAATCGCGCTGGTATGCAGTCTAAATTTGGCCGTTTTCTGGTGCCCACTGAAGAAGTGGTTGAAGTCAAAAATGGCCAGAAGAAAACAACGGAGCGCCGTTTCTTCCCGGGCTACGTTCTGGTCGAAATGGCCATGGACGATGAAAGCTGGCACTTGGTTAAACACACCAACAAGGTGACGGGCTTTGTGGGGGGGGCAAAAAACCGCCCTTCACCGATCTCTGAAAGTGACGTTCAAAAAATCGTCAGCCAGATGCAAGTGGGAACAGACAAGCCGCGCCACAAGGTCGAGTTCGAAGTGGGTGAATATGTGCGCGTCAAAGACGGCCCGTTCACCGACTTCAATGGTACGGTCGAAGAAGTCAACTACGACAAAAACAAAGTTCGCGTTTCGGTCACGATTTTTGGCCGCGCAACACCGGTTGAGCTGGAATTCAGTCAGATTGAAAAAACCTAAGGTTGATCAAAGCCTGACGTGTCGGTTTGTTTATTCAGCGCTTTGCAGCTCGGCGCTGTGGCTTGAAAAAGTCATTTTGAGTTGTGTAACCCCCGGGGAGCCTGGAGCTGTTTGACAGCCTTCAGGCGTTATCACCCGCAAGGAGAAAAGTATGGCGAAAAAAATCGTCGGCTTCATCAAGCTGCAAGTACCAGCTGGTAAGGCCAACCCATCCCCCCCGATTGGCCCGGCTTTGGGCCAGCGCGGCTTGAACATCATGGAGTTCTGCAAGGCATTCAATGCCCAGACCCAGGGTATTGAGCCAGGTCTGCCGCTGCCAGTGGTGATCACTGCGTTTGCAGACAAGAGTTTTACCTTCATTATCAAAACAGCGCCTGCTGTGACGCTGATCAAGAAAGCGATCAAGCTTGAAAAAGGCTCGTCCACACCGCACACCGTCAAGGTTGGCAAGATCACCCGTGCCCAGCTCGAGGAAATCGCCAAGCACAAAATGAAAGACATGACGGCTGCTGACCTCGATGCAGCAGTGCGCACGATTGCCGGTTCAGCTCGCTCCATGGGCGTTACTGTAGAAGGTGTTGTATGAGCAAGTTAACCAAACGCCAAAAAACTGTCGGCGACAAAATCGACAGCAACAAGTTGTACCCGCTGGGTGATGCCCTGGGTCTGGTCAAAGAGTTTGCGGTTGCCAAGTTCGATGAATCCATCGACGTGGCAGTGCAACTTGGCATTGACGCTAAAAAATCTGACCAGGTCGTGCGCGGCGCGGTTGTTCTGCCTAACGGAACGGGTAAAACCAAGCGCGTGGCAGTGTTTGCACAAGGCGCCAAGGCCGAAGAGGCCAAAGCCGCCGGTGCTGACATTGTGGGCATGGACGATCTAGCAGCCGATATCAAGGCTGGCAAGATGGACTTCGATGTCGTGATTGCCTCGCCAGACGCGATGCGTATCGTCGGAACGCTCGGTCAAATTCTCGGCCCACGCGGCATGATGCCCAACCCCAAGGTGGGTACCGTGACGCCTGACGTGGCCACCGCCGTGAAAAACGCAAAAGCCGGTCAAGTGCAGTTCCGCGTTGACAAGGCTGGCATCGTGCATGGCACCATTGGCCGCCGCTCGTTTGATACCGACAAGTTGCAGGGCAATCTGGCCGCGCTGATTGATGCACTGGTCAAGGCCAAGCCGGCCTCCAGCAAAGGCGTCTACCTGCGCAAAGTGGCAGTCTCGTCAACGATGGGTGTGGGCGTTCGCGTCGACACGCAAACCATCGCGGCGTAACGTAAAAAATTTGAATGGCTTGAGAGAGTCGTTCAGAGTGGTGGGCTGCGAGTGGTTTCCAACCTTTTGCGGGCCATCCAGGACCGTTGGTGCGACAGGCTTCAAAACCCGGTTGCTTAATGGATGTCGAAAGATGTCGGCCAACGCAGATGGCGGTCCCGCTGCTTGATGGTTTAAAACCTGAGAACAGTTGATCGCTGAATGTGGCAGTTGCCAGCAAGCGTGAACATGCATGCAGGCAACATTTTTAAGGAGTAGACCTTGAGTCTCAATCGCAGTGAGAAACAAGCCGTCATTGATGAAGTGACCGGCCTCGCAGCTAAAGCTCAAACGCTCGTGATGGCGGAATACCGCGGTATCACGGTCGCTGACATGACCAAACTGCGCAGCCAGGCCCGTGGCCACGGCGTGACCCTGAGTGTTCTGAAAAACACTTTGGCTCGCCGTGCACTGTCAGGCAGCCCGTTTGAAGTTGTGGCCGACCAGATGACCGGACCGCTGATCTATGGCTTTTCTGTTGATGCAGTAGCTGCCGCGAAAGTGGTGGCTGACTTTGCGAAAACCAACGACAAGTTGGTCATTCGTGGTGGTGCATTTGCCGGCAAAACCCTGGACGTTAACGGCGTGAAGCAATTGGCAAGCATTCCTTCGAAAGAAGTGTTGCTCGCCCAGATCTGTGGCCTCTTGATGTCGCCTGTTTCGCGTACAGCCGTTGTGCTGGGTGCGCTGGCGGCGAAAAAGGGCGGCGGCGCAGCCGACGCCCCAAGCGAAGTCTCAGCTGAAGCCGTTGCGGCTTAATTCAGCAGCGTAAATTAAACCAATTGATATTTAGGAAATTTTAAAATGGCATTCGACAAAGACGCATTTTTGACCTCGCTTGACAGCATGACGGTCATGGAACTCAACGAACTGGTGAAAGCCATTGAAGAGAAATTTGGCGTGAGCGCTGCAGCTATGGCTGCTCCTGCTGCTGGCGGCGGTGGCGGTGCATCTGCTGTTGCTGAAGAGAAGACCGACTTCAACGTTGTGTTGCTCGAAGCCGGTGCCCAGAAGGTGCAAGTTATTAAAGCCGTTCGCGAACTGACTGGCCTGGGTCTGAAAGAAGCCAAGGATCTGGTTGACGGCGCTCCAAAGAACGTTAAAGAAGGCATGCCAAAGGCTGATGCTGAAGCAGCCAAGAAGAAGCTCGAAGAAGCCGGCGCCAAGGTCGAGCTCAAGTAATTGCTTGTGTTTGCAAAGGCTGGAAGTCCTTTAAAAGGGCTTCCAGCCTTTCGTGCTTATCCCTTGGAATACCTTGTGGACACAGAGCGTACTGAAAAGCTGATAAAACAGTGAGCTTTTCAGTACTTTCTGAATTTCGACGACAGAAAGCGCCTTGGTTCGGGTGACGTGCAATACGTTACCGTCCGCCATGGTTGGTAGCGGCCAACCCACCAAGCCCGCTCGAACATACTGTGTTCGGGCAAAGAGTCAACAAAGCAGTTTGCTTTAGTCCATCACGCGGAGAACTCATGGCATATTCTTTCACTGAACGTAAACGCATTCGTAAGAGCTTCGGCAATCGCGAAAGCGTCTTGGCTGTTCCCTACTTGCTGCAGATGCAAAAAGACGCATACACCGCGTTTTTGCAAGCTGACAAATCACCCAAAGCGCGCACCCTCGAGGGTCTACAAGCGGCGTTCGACAATGCGTTCCCAATCGTCTCGCACAATGGTTTTGTCGAGATGAAGTTTCTTGAATACAACCTGGCGAAACCAGCCTTTGACGTGCGCGAATGCCAGACCCGCGGTTTGACATTTGCATCGGCAGTGCGTGCCAAAGTCCAGTTGATCATTTACGACCGCGAGTCATCGACATCGCAGTCCAAGGTGGTCAAGGAAGTCAAGGAGCAGGAAGTCTATATGGGCGAAGTGCCCCTGATGACCGACAAAGGTTCATTTGTGATCAACGGCACCGAGCGTGTCATCGTGTCCCAGCTACACCGCTCTCCCGGCGTGTTTTTTGAACACGACAAGGGCAAAACCCATAGCTCGGGCAAATTGCTGTTTTCGGCTCGCATCATCCCTTACCGTGGCTCATGGCTTGACTTTGAGTTCGACCCTAAAGACATTTTGTACTTTCGGGTGGACCGCCGCCGCAAGATGCCAGTCACGATTTTGCTCAAAGCCATTGGCCTGAACCATGAGTCCATTTTGGCGAACTTCTTCGTGTTCGACAATTTCCGCCTGATGGACAGCGGTGCGCAGATGGAATTTGTCGCCGAGCGCATGCGCGGTGAAGTCGCCCGCTTTGACATCACCGACAAGTCGGGCAAAGTGGTGGTGGCCAAAGACAAGCGCATCACTGTGCGTCACACCCGTGAGCTGGAAACCAGCGGCACCAACAGTATCAGCGTGCCAGAAGATTTCTTGCTGGGTCGTGTGGTAGCCAAAAATATCGTGGATGCTGAAACAGGTGAAATCATTGCCAAGGCCAATGACGAGCTGACGGATGTTCTGCTGAAAAAGTTGCGCGCTGCTGGTGTGCAGGACTTGCAAGTGCTCTATACCAACGAACTGGATCAGGGTTCATACATTTCACAAACCCTCAGGTCTGACGAGACAGCGGACGAGTTTGCAGCGCGCGTGGCCATTTACCGCATGATGCGTCCTGGCGAGCCACCGACTGAAGACGCTGTTCAGGCGCTGTTCCAGCGACTGTTCTACAACCCGGATACGTATGACCTGTCACGCGTTGGCCGAATGAAGTTCAACGCACGTGTAGGACGTGATTCTTCAACGGGTCCGATGGTCATGACCAACGAGGACATCCTCGCCGTGGTCAAAATCCTGGTGGACCTGCGCAACGGCAATGGTGAAGTGGATGACATTGATCACCTTGGCAACCGCCGTGTGCGTTGTGTCGGCGAACTCGCTGAAAACCAGTACCGCACTGGCTTGGCAAGAATTGAGAAAGCCGTCAAGGAGCGCTTGGGTCAGGCTGAGCAAGAGCCTTTGATGCCGCATGACCTGATCAACAGCAAGCCGATTTCCGCTGCATTGAAAGAGTTCTTCGGTGCATCACAGCTGTCGCAGTTCATGGACCAGACCAATCCACTGGCTGAAATCACCCACAAGCGCCGTGTATCGGCCCTCGGCCCTGGCGGTTTGACCCGCGAGCGGGCTGGCTTTGAGGTGCGTGACGTGCACGTGACGCATTACGGTCGTGTGTGCCCGATTGAAACGCCTGAAGGTCCGAACATCGGTCTGATCAACTCGTTGGCTTTATATGCACGCTTGAACGAGTACGGCTTTATTGAAACGCCGTACCGCCAAGTGGTCGACGGCAAAGTCACGATGCAAATCGACTATTTGTCTGCGATTGAAGAAGGCAAGTACGTGATTGCCCAAGCCAATGCGGCACTCGACAAAGAAGACAAACTGACCGGAGACCTGGTGTCCGCGCGCGAAAATGGCGAGTCGATTCTGGTCGGTGCCGAACGCGTTCAGTACATGGACGTGTCACCTGCTCAGATCGTGTCGGTCGCCGCGTCGCTTGTTCCGTTTCTGGAGCATGACGATGCCAACCGCGCGCTGATGGGTGCCAACATGTCGCGTCAGGCCGTGCCTGTGCTGCGCCCTGAAAAACCATTGGTCGGTACCGGTATCGAGCGCGTTGCCGCCGTCGACTCTGGCACGGTAGTGACCGCCACGCGCGGCGGCATCGTGGATTATGTCGACGCTACCCGCATTGTGGTGCGCGTGAACGATGCAGAAGCACTGGCCGGTGAAGTGGGCGTGGACATCTACAACCTCATCAAGTACCAGCGCTCCAACCAGAACACCAACATCCACCAGCGTCCTATCGTCAAGATGGGCGACAAGCTGGACAAGGGTGACGTGATTGCCGACGGCGCATCGACTGACCTGGGTGAAATCGCCATCGGCCAGAACATGCTGATTGCTTTTATGCCATGGAACGGCTACAACTTTGAAGATTCGATCCTGATCAGTGAGCGTGTGGTGGCAGAAGACCGCTACACCTCGATCCACATCGAAGAACTCGTGGTGATGGCGCGTGACACCAAGCTCGGCAGCGAGGAGATCACCCGTGACATTCCCAACCTGTCAGAGCACCAGCTCAATCCTCTGGACGAATCCGGCATCATTTATGTGGGTGCCGAAGTCCAGCCTGGTGACACGCTGGTCGGTAAGGTCACGCCAAAAGGTGAAACCACGCTGACGCCGGAAGAAAAATTGCTGCGCGCCATCTTCGGTGAAAAAGCCAGCGACGTGAAAGACACCTCGTTGCGCGTGAGCCAAGGCTCGCGCGGCACGGTGATTGACGTGCAGGTCTTCACCCGTGAAGGCATTGTGCGCGACAAGCGTGCTCAGCAAATCATTGACGACGAACTCAAGCGTTATCGCCTGGATCTGAACGACCAGTTGCGCATTGTTGAAGCCGATGCGTTTGACCGGATCGAAAAGCTGCTCAACGGCAAGATTGCCAATGGTGGCCCGCAAAAACTGGCCAAAGGTAGCAAGATCGACAAGGCCTATCTGGCTGGTGTTGAGAAGTACCACTGGTTTGACGTTCGCCCGGCCGACGACGAAGTTGCTGCGCAGCTCGAGAGCATTAAAAACTCGATGGAGCAAACCCGTCACAGCTTTGATTTGTCGTTTGAGGAAAAGCGCAAAAAGCTGACGCAAGGCGACGAATTGCCGGCCGGTGTGCTCAAGATGGTCAAGGTGTACTTGGCCGTCAAGCGCCATCTGCAGCCCGGCGACAAAATGGCCGGCCGCCACGGTAACAAGGGTGTGGTGTCCAAGATCGTTCCAGTCGAAGATATGCCGCACATGGCCGACGGCACACCGTGCGACATCGTGCTGAACCCGCTGGGCGTGCCATCGCGAATGAACGTGGGACAGGTGCTCGAAGTTCACTTGGGCTGGGCCGCGAAAGGCTTGGGCCAGCGAATTGGCGACATGCTGCAAGCCGAAGCCAAAGTGGCTGAAGTGCGCGCGCTGCTGGACACCGTGTACAACAAGTCAGGCCGTTCTGAAGACCTGTCCAAGCTGTCGGATGTGCAGGTTCTCGAGATGGCCAGCAATCTGTCGGGCGGTGTGCCATTTGCGACCCCTGTGTTTGACGGTGCATCTGAAGCCGAAATCATGGAAATGCTGCAACTGGCTTACCCAGAAGACCTGGCCAAGGCCAAGGGCCTGACGGCTACACGCACGCAGGCACAACTGTATGACGGTCGTACCGGCGATGCATTTGAGCGCACCACCACCGTGGGCTACATGCACTTTTTGAAGTTGCACCACCTGGTCGACGACAAGATGCACGCGCGTTCCACTGGCCCGTACTCGCTGGTCACGCAGCAACCGCTGGGCGGCAAGGCGCAGTTCGGTGGTCAGCGCTTCGGCGAGATGGAGGTCTGGGCACTCGAAGCCTACGGTGCCTCGTATGTGCTGCAGGAAATGCTCACCGTCAAGTCAGATGACGTGGTGGGCCGCACCAAGGTGTACGAGAGCATTGTCAAAGGCGAGCACGCCATCACGGCCGGCATGCCCGAGTCGTTCAACGTGCTGGTCAAAGAGATCCGTTCGCTCGGTATCGACATGGAACTTGACCGTTCTTAAATCAGGATAAAGAAGGATTACTCATGAAATCATTACTCGACCTGTTCAAACAGTTTGCGCCTGAAGAGCATTTTGATGCCATCAAAATTGGCATGGCCTCCCCCGAAAAGATCCGCTCGTGGTCATTCGGCGAAGTCAAAAAACCAGAAACCATCAACTACCGCACCTTCAAGCCTGAGCGCGACGGTCTTTTTTGCGCCAAGATTTTTGGCCCTATCAAAGACTACGAATGCCTGTGCGGCAAGTACAAGCGCCTCAAGCATCGCGGCGTGATCTGCGAGAAGTGCGGCGTTGAAGTCACGCAAACCAAGGTTCGCCGCGAGCGCATGGGTCACATTGACCTGGCTGCACCGTGCGCGCACATCTGGTTCCTGAAGTCCCTGCCATCGCGCTTGGGCCTGGTGCTCGACATGACGCTGCGCGATATCGAGCGCGTGTTGTACTTTGAAGCATATGTCGTCACCGACCCCGGCATGACCCCGCTGAAGAAATTCAGCATCATGTCTGAGGACGACTACGACGCCAAAGTCAAAGAGTATGGCGACGAGTTCACCGCCAAGATGGGTGCTGAGGGCGTCAAAGACCTGCTCGAAGGCTTGGACCTGGACGACGAAATCACCAAGCTGCGCAACGATTTGACCGGCTCTGAAATCAAAATCAAGAAAAACGCCAAGCGCTTGAAACTGATGGAAGCCTTCAAAAAGTCAGGCATCAAACCCATGTGGATGGTGCTGGACGTGCTGCCCGTGTTGCCGCCAGACTTGCGTCCGCTGGTGCCGCTGGACGGTGGCCGTTTTGCAACGTCTGACCTGAACGACTTGTACCGCCGCGTGATCAACCGCAACAGCCGTCTGCGCCGTTTGCTGGAACTCAAAGCGCCTGAAATCATTGCCCGCAATGAAAAGCGCATGCTGCAAGAAGCGGTGGATTCACTGCTTGACAACGGTCGCCGTGGTAAAGCCATGACGGGTGCCAACAAGCGTGCGCTCAAGTCGCTGGCCGACATGATCAAAGGCAAGTCAGGCCGTTTCCGCCAGAACTTGCTGGGCAAACGCGTCGACTATTCTGGCCGTTCAGTCATTACCGTGGGCCCAACCCTCAAGCTGCACCAGTGCGGTTTGCCGAAGTTGATGGCGCTCGAACTGTTCAAGCCGTTCATTTTTGCGCAGCTCGAGTCTCGCGGCATTGCCACGACGATCAAGGCAGCCAAGAAAGAAGTCGAATCCGGCACGCCAGTCGTGTGGGACATCTTGGAAGAGGTCATCAAAGAGCACCCTGTGATGTTGAACCGTGCGCCTACGCTGCACCGTTTGGGCATTCAGGCCTTTGAGCCGATTTTGATTGAAGGCAAGGCCATTCAATTGCACCCACTCGTCTGTTCGGCCTTCAACGCCGATTTTGACGGTGACCAGATGGCGGTTCACGTGCCGCTTTCGGTTGAGGCGCAAATGGAAGCCCGTACCCTGATGCTGGCCTCGAACAACATTTTGTTTCCTGCCAGCGGCGAGCCGTCGATTGTGCCGTCGCAAGACGTGGTGCTGGGGCTGTACTACACCACCCGTGACCGTACAAATGGCAAGGGCGAAGGCCTGGTGTTTTCTGACACCGGTGAAGTCCGCCGCGCATTTGATGCGGGCGAGCTGGACCTGAACGCACGCATCAATGTGCGCTTGACCGAGTACACCAAAGACAAAGTGACAGGTGAGTTTGTGCCATCGACCAAGCTGTGGGAAACCACCGGCGGCCGGGCATTGCTGTCTGAAATTTTGCCAAAAGGCTTGCCTTTTTCAAACATCAACAAGGCGCTGAAGAAGAAAGAAATTTCCAAGCTGATCAACGTGTCTTTCCGCAAGTGCGGCCTGAAAGAAACGGTGGTGTTTGCAGACAAACTGCTGCAGTCCGGCTTCCGTCTGGCCACCAGAGCTGGCATTTCGATCTGCATTGAAGACATGCTGGTGCCCAAGGAAAAGCACGACATCATCGCCAAGGCGCAAAAAGAGGTCAAAGAGATCGAGCAGCAATATGTGTCCGGTCTGGTAACTTCTGGCGAGCGCTACAACAAGGTGGTGGACATCTGGGGCAAGTCGGGAGACGACGTGTCCAAGGTCATGATGGCTCAGTTGTCGAAAGAAAAAGTGCTGGACCGCCACGGCAAGAGCGTAGAGCAGGAGTCGTTCAACTCCATCTACATGATGGCTGACTCGGGCGCACGCGGCTCCGCTGCGCAGATTCGCCAGGTGGCCGGTATGCGCGGCTTGATGGCAAAGCCTGACGGCTCCATCATCGAAACGCCAATTACAGCGAATTTCCGCGAAGGCCTGAATGTGCTGGAGTACTTCATCTCCACGCACGGTGCGCGTAAAGGCCTGGCTGACACGGCATTGAAAACCGCGAACTCCGGCTATTTGACCCGCCGCCTGTGCGACGTGGTGCAAGACCTGGTGGTGACGCAAGACGATTGCGGCACACACGAAGGCTCGTTGATGCGCGCCATCGTTGAAGGCGGCGAAGTGATCGAATCCTTGCGCGACCGCGTACTGGGCCGCACGGTGTCTGAAGACGTCCTGCATCCTGAAAACCGTTCAGTACTGGCAAGGCGTGACACGCTGCTCGACGAAGACCTGATTGAAGAGTTGGAAATCGCAGGCGTTGACGAGATCAAAGTGCGTACCGCACTGAACTGCGAAACCCGCTTCGGCCTGTGCGCCAAGTGCTATGGCCGCGACTTGGGTCGTGGCGGTTTGATCAACATTGGCGAGGCGGTCGGTATCATCGCCGCCCAGTCGATTGGCGAGCCTGGCACGCAGTTGACCATGCGCACCTTCCACATTGGTGGTGCCGCATCGCGGGCAGCCATTGCCTCCAGTGTCGAGTCCAAATCGAACGGTGTAATTGGCTTTAATGCACCGATGCGTTATGTGACCAATAGCAAGGGCGAACTTGTGGTGATTGCCCGATCCGGCGAGATCGTCATCACAGACGAACACGGCCGCGAGCGTGAACGCCATAAAGTGCCGTATGGTTCGATTCTGTCCGTCAAGGCTGACCAGACCATCAAGGCAGGTACGATTTTGGCGAACTGGGATCCACTGACCCGCCCAATCATCACCGAGTTTGCCGGCAAGGCGCAGTTCGAGAACGTCGAAGAAGGCGTAACCGTGGCCCGTCAGGTGGACGATGTGACCGGCTTGTCTACGCTGGTGGTGATTGATCCGAAGCGTCGCGGCGCGACCAAGGTCATCCGCCCAGGCGTCAAGCTGATTGATGCAACTGGCAACGAAGTCAAAATTCCCGGCACCGATCACTCGGTGACGATTGGCTTTCAAATTGGCGCTCTGGTTCAGGTCCGTGACGGTCAGGATGTGGGTCCCGGCGAGGTGCTGGCCCGTATCCCGATTGAAGGTCAAAAAACGCGTGACATCACTGGCGGTTTGCCGCGTGTGGCCGAGTTGTTTGAAGCCCGTACGCCAAAGGACAAAGGCACTTTGGCAGAGATGACTGGCACCGTGTCCTTTGGTAAGGAAACCAAAGGCAAGATCCGCTTACAGATCACCGACCCGGAAGGCAAGGTCTGGGAAGACCTCGTGCCGAAAGAGAAGAACATTCTCGTGCACGAAGGCCAGGTCGTGAACAAGGGCGAGTCGATTGTGGACGGTCCAGCCGACCCGCAAGACATTCTGCGCCTCTTGGGTATGGAAGAGCTGGCCCGCTATATCGTGGACGAAGTGCAGGACGTTTACCGTTTGCAAGGCGTGAAGATCAACGACAAGCATATTGAAGTGATTGTTCGCCAGATGCTGCGCCGTGTGGTGGTCGACAACGTGGGTGATTCTGCCTACATCGCGGGCGAGCAAGTCGAGCGTTCAGCCCTGCTGGATGTCAACGATGCACTGCTTGCTGAAGGCAAGATCCCCGCCACCTTTACCAACTTGTTGCTGGGTATCACCAAGGCATCCCTGTCGACCGACTCGTTTATTTCTGCGGCTTCCTTCCAGGAAACCACCCGCGTCCTCACCGAGGCTGCCATTATGGGCAAGCGCGACGAGTTGCGTGGCCTGAAAGAAAACGTGATTGTGGGTCGCCTGATTCCTGCGGGTACCGGCATGGCCTACCACGAGGCGCGCAAAGCCAAAGACCTGATGGACGACGCCGAGCGCCGCGCCATCGCCGAGGCCGAAGCCGCTGAACTTGAAGCCCTGCCAGCAGCCGCTGACGCAGAAAGCGCCAGCGAGTAATCGACCGGTCAGATCAGAGGATTAGCCAAAAGCCCTGCGCCGTGCAAACAGCGCAGGGCTTTTTTATGCCCGCTTGACTTACAAAGGCTGCAATTGATGCGAATCCTAGCGCTTGCGCAGCCCCAGAACCATCACCGCCCCCACCACCAGCAGCGCGCCAACCACTTGCACGGGTGCAATGGTTTGCCCCAGGATCAGCCAGGCCAGCACCAGCGCAAACACCGGCTCCACATTCATGATGGCTGAGTTGCCGGCCACCCCCAGCTTGGGTAGCACGGTAAACATGATGGTGAAAGCCGTGCCATACAAAAATGTCAGCGCTCCCAAGCCCCACCAGCCTGCGCTTGCCGCGGGTAAATGAACGCCGCCTTGTGCGCCCACCATCGCCAAAGCCACCACGCCAGCCAGCATCATGGTGCAGACGGTGCGCAGTCGGCCATCCACGCCCGCAGTTTCATGCTGCGTCAAAACGAGTGCCAAGCCAAATGTGGCGGCTGCCGCCAGCGCAAACGCCACGCCTGCACCCATGCGCGCCCACTGCCCGGCAGCGCCCAGCCCCGACGCCGCACCCAGCACATCCAGCGCCAGCGCCAGGCCAACCAGAATGACCGGCATGGCTTGCAGCATGGCGCGCTCGGGGCGGCGCCCGTACAGCAGGCGGTCCCAGAGGGCGGTCCATAACGGGTAAGTATTGAAAGCCAGCAGGGCCAGCGCCACGGGCAGACGCGCCACGGCGGAATACAGGCACAAGCTTTGCACGCCAATCAACAGCCCGATGATGACCAAAAATTGTTTGTGTCGCTTTGTTGCGATCAGCGGCACGCGTTGGATCAGCAACAAACCAGACACCACCAAAGCCGTAACAACACTGCGAAATATCACCGCCGTCGCCACATCTACGCCGTTGTTAAAAGCAATACGAGCCGATACGTGGTTGGCGCCCATCATCAGCGCGATGAGCAGCAGCGTCGCAAACGCTCCTGCGCTGATGGCACGTTTGCCCAGGGGCGCTGCCATCAGTACAAACCGCGAACCCGCGCCTGCAGGCGGGCCAGGCCCAACAGGGCGTCGGTATAGGGCGTGGGTGTGTTGGTCAGCGTGCCAAGCTCTTTGACGGCAGTGACTAGCGCATCCAGCTCCACCGCCTTGCCCGCTTCAACATCTTGCAGCATCGAGGTTTTAAAGGCCCCCAGCTTCATCGTCACCGCATGGCGGTCTTCAGGTTGCTGGTCAATCGTGATGCCAAGCCGCGCGCCGATGTCCTTGGCCTCCAGCATCACGCTGGAGATAAAGCCGCGCACCAGGTCATCGCCCATGATCAGGTCTGTCGTTGCGCCGGTCAACGCGCTGATCGGGTTGACTGTCATGTTGCCCCACAGCTTGAACCAGATGTCTTTTTGAATGTGCTCTGAGACGGGCACCTCAAAGCCTGCCTCTTCAAGCAGCGCTGCCAGTTGCAACACCCGCTGCGTGTTTACGCCCGACGGCTCGCCGATGATGAGCTTGTTGCCAAAGTGGTGGTGCACCAGGCCAGGCGCATCCAGTGAACAACTGGCATGCACCACGCAGCCCACAACAAGCTGCGGCGCAATGGCTTTGGCAATGTCGCCGTGAGGGTCAATGCTGGTTAAGGGCTGGTTTGCATAACGGCCACCAAAGCCATGCAAAAACCACCACGGCACGCCATTCATAGCCGTCATCACCAGGGTGTCAGGGCCGATCAGCGGCGCGATGTGTTGGGCCACATCTGGCAATGAAGGCGCTTTGACGCTGATGATCACCAGGTCTTGCACGCCCAGTTCAGCAGGTGACGCTGAGGCGCGTACCGTTTGCGCCGTGACGCTGCCCGCCTGATTTAACCGCAGCCCATGCCGGCTCAGAGCTTGCAGTGTGGTCCCGCGTGCCACCATGCTCACGCCGCAGCCTGCAAGGGCAAGGCCATGACCTATCCATCCACCAATGGCGCCTGCGCCGTAAATACAAATCTTCACAACGCTCTTTCCAGTCTCAAAAAGCTTAAAGTAAAATGAACAAAGTGGCTGTAGCCCAATAAATACATAAACCAATAGCTCCTGATTAAATAGCAAACAATCACTGCTGGTAACTCGCGTCGATGCGCGCTACCTGCCGGGTCAGTGCAGCAAACATGTCTTGTCCGGCGCCGTGTTTGGGGTCAAACTGCAAAGCATCGCGCGTACAGCGTGCAGCAACCTCGGGCGTCACCGGTATGGCCTTGCCCATGGTGCATGTGGCTAACTGCACTTCGCAGGCGCGCTACAGTGTCCATAAAATCGCAAACGTTTGCGGCACGGTTTGCCCCCATACCAGCAGCCCGTGGTGACGCAAAATCAGCGCTGGTTTTCAAGCCGCGCCACACGCACCGAGCAACCGTGGGGGGTGACATTAAGCGTCTGCTGTGAAGCCCACTGCTTTAACGATAGGCGCCCATTTGGCGGTGTCTTTTTTAATCAAATCAGTCAACTCCGCCGGTGTGGACGACATGGCTTCGAGGCCAAAACTTGCCAAGCCGTCGATCACATCTTTTTGCGCCAGCGCGGTTTTCAGCGCAGCGTTCATGCGGCTGACCACGTCTTGCGGCGTTTTGGCTGGCAGCAAGAAGGCAAACCACTCGCTGTGCGTCATATCTTTCAAACCCTGTTCTGCGTACGTCGGCACGTCGGGCGCAAAACGGTTGCGCTTGGCGCCTGACGTGCCCAGGATACGGACTTTGCCGGTTGGCAAATGCTGCGTGAGGTCACCAATAGGACCCGACACGGCAGAGATATTGCCGCCCAGCAAATCCAGCATGGCTGGCTGCGTGCCGCGATAGGCGGCGTGCTTCATATCAATACCAGCGCTCTTGCCCAGCAGCGCGCCGATAAAGTGGGGCGTTGAGCCCGCCGCTGGCGAGCCAAAATTTGCGCCCAGCGGATTGGCTTTGGCCCATACCAAAAATTCTGGCACAGTCTTGACCGCCAAGGGAACCGCCGGGCCGACCGCAAAGCCGAAGTCAAACACGCAGGCCAGCGATGCTGGTACCAAGTCGGCCAGCGGATCGTAGGGTAGTTTTTTGTAAATGTGCGGGTAAATGGTGAGGATGGAGGTGGGTGTTTGCAGCAGCGTCATGCCATCTGGCTTGGCCTCCTTGACGAATTGCACTGCAATCTGGCCCCCAGCACCGGTTTTGTTTTCTACCACCGCTGTTTTGGCATAGTCGGGTGCCATGCGGGTAGCAACCCTGCGGCACAGCGTGTCAGACGTGCCGCCCGCTGCAAAGCCAGTGACGATTTTGAGGTTGTCCAGCGCTTGTGCCCAGGCGCTTTCCCCCAGGGCAGCCAATAGTGCGGAGGCACTCGCTGATTGAATAATGTGACGGCGTGAAAGAGTCATAAAAGTCCCCGGTTTTAAGGTTGAAAGGCGATGGTGCCATGTAAACGCTCTGTTGATTCAGATGGAGACACCGCATTCGGGAAAGTCAGTAGGCTTTACTTGCCCCAATTGGGGTGACAGGCTGCAAGAACGACTTGAAACGCGCCGCCAGCGCGCTGGTGTGGTGGACCAGCAAATGGGTATCCAGTCCAACAGCAACAAACAGTGCGCCTAGCGCCAGGTAATGCTTTGCCAGTACCTCGTCGGTTGCCAAAATGCCCACGGTCTTGACAGCTTCGTTGATCCGCGCAATGGCGTCTGCGATGGTCTGCAACTGCTGCAAGATGCTGCGCAGGTCGTTTGGCGCATGTTCGCCGTCCACCAACAGCCAGTCGAATCCTGCACCGGCGCAAATCTCGGTGCTGCACGAATCAGACAAACCCAGCCACAGACCGATTTGCGCCTGCTTGTTTTGCAGAGCCTGCTTGAAAGTGTTGATAGGCCGTTGCATGGACTGCCTTGGAAAAGTTGACGTTCAAAAGCAGCCCTGAAGTCTTTCGTCAGCCTTAAAGGTATCGCCTAATGGCGCCCGCACTCAAATTTTCGTAACTGTGAATAAACTCAGTAAACTCTGTAGATGGCCAAAGATAAAACCAATTACACCTGCACCGAGTGCGGGGGCATCAGCCCCAAATGGTTGGGCAAATGCCCACACTGCAACGCGTGGAATACGCTGGTTGAAGGCTTTGCCGACAGCGCAGGCCAGACCAAAAACCGCTACAGCCAGCAGTACGTAGGCCTGGCCAAAGCATCGGAAGTCACGACGCTGGCCGACATTGACGCGACTGACATGCAGCGCACACCTACCGGCCATGACGAGTTGGACCGGGTGCTGGGCGGCGGCATTGTCGAAGGCGGCGTGGTGTTGATTGGCGGCGACCCGGGCATTGGCAAATCAACGCTGTTGTTGCAGGCGCTGGATTCATTGCAGCGTGCTGGGCAATCGACTCTTTACGTCACTGGCGAGGAGAGCGGTGCACAGATTGCTTTGCGTTCAAGGCGTCTGGGTCTTGAAGGCTCACAGGTCAAAGTGCTGGCTGAAATCCAGCTTGAAAAAATCCTGGCGACGCTGGAAAGCGAGCGCCCCACCATTGCCGTGATTGACTCGATTCAAACCGTTTATTCAGATCAACTCACGTCGGCTCCAGGCTCGGTCGCTCAGGTGCGCGAATGCGCCGCGCACCTCACGCGGACAGCCAAGTCATCCGGCGTGTGCATCGTGCTGGTGGGCCATGTGACCAAGGAGGGGGCCCTGGCGGGTCCGCGTGTGCTGGAGCACATGGTTGACACCGTGTTGTACTTTGAGGGCGACACGCACAGCAGTTTTCGCCTGGTGCGGGCGATTAAAAACCGCTTTGGTGCAGTCAACGAGATTGGCGTTTTCGCAATGACTGAAAAAGGACTGAAGGGCGTCAGCAACCCCAGCGCCATCTTTTTAAGTCAGCATACCGAACCCGTGCCCGGCAGTTGCGTGATGGTGACGCTGGAAGGCACCCGGCCCATGCTGGTCGAAATTCAGGCGCTGGTCGACAGCGGCGGGCCGTCGCCACGGCGCCTGTCAGTAGGCCTGGACAAAGACCGTCTGGCTATGCTGCTGGCCGTGCTGCACCGCCATGCCGGTGTGGCGTGCATGGACCAGGACGTGTTTGTAAATGCTGTGGGTGGCGTGCGCATCAGCGAACCAGCAGCCGATTTAGCCGTGATGTTGGCGATCACCTCAAGCTTGCGTGGCAGGCCATTGCCTAAAGGATTTCTGGCATTTGGTGAAGTCGGTTTGGCGGGTGAAGTGCGACCGGCACCGCGCGGACAAGAACGTTTGAAAGAAGCGGCAAAGCTGGGCTTCAGCGTAGCTATCGTGCCCAAGGCCAACGCCCCGAAGAAAAATGACAAGGCCTTTGAAGGCCTGACGATTCACGCGGTAGAGCGCATTGAGCAGGCGCTGGAGGTGGTACGCAGTCTGTAAGGATGCTCCAAACGCTATTTTTTAAATAGCATATAGCGCCCTATTTTATTGGCCGTAGAGCCTATTGAGGGCCGGAGAACGACGAAAAAAGCCCGCAAACCTGATGGCTTGCGGGCTTTTTGGCTTGCGCCTATCGTGGATCAGCGGTTGTACGCTGTCTCGCCGTGAGATGCGATATCCAGACCTTCTCGCTCGTCTTCTTCGCTAACACGCAGACCGATGGTCAGGTCAACGATCTTGTAGGCAATGAATGACACCACGCCAGACCAGACGATGGTGAGCAGCACAGCCTTGGTTTGTACCCAGACTTGCGAAGCGATCGAGAAGTCAGCGCTTGTGACCATGGTGACTGTGACCCAGTCAGCCACGTAGCCCGGACCACCCAGGGCTGGCGAGTTGAACACGCCTGTCAGGATGGCGCCCAGGATACCGCCGATGCCGTGCACGCCAAACACGTCGAGCGAGTCGTCTGCACCGAGCATTTTCTTCAGGCCGTTCACACCCCACAGGCAGGCAAAGCCGGCCAGGAAGCCGATCATCAAACCGCCGCCGATGCCCACGTTACCCGCAGCAGGCGTGATGGCGACCAAGCCTGCAACCGCGCCTGATGCAGCGCCCAGCATTGATGCTTTGCCACGCATCAGCGCTTCACCCAGACACCAAGCCAGCACAGCAGCAGCTGTTGCGCCCAGCGTGTTGATGAAAGCCAGGGCGGCAAAACCGTTTGCTTCGAGCGCTGAACCAGCGTTAAAACCAAACCAGCCCACCCACAACAAAGCGGCGCCAACCATGGTCAGTGTCAGGCTGTGTGGCGCCATGGCTTCCTTGCCGTAACCAATGCGCTTGCCGATCACATAAGCACCCACCAGGCCAGCCACAGCCGCGTTAATGTGCACAACGGTACCGCCTGCAAAGTCGAGTGCGCCGGTCTGCCAGATGTACCCCGCTTTGGCGTTCATCGCGTCAACCACTTCCTTGCCGGTGTAAGCATCAGGACCCATCCAGAACCAGACCATGTGCGCAATCGGTGCATAGCTGAAGGTGAACCACAGTGCCATGAACAGCAATACTGCCGAGAACTTGATACGTTCTGCAAAGGCTCCCACGATCAGGCAGCAGGTGATGCCCGCGAAGGTGGCCTGGAAGGCCGCAAACACGATTTCAGGAATCACGACGCCTTTGCTGAAGGTGGCCGCATTGGCAAACGTTCCTGCAACATTGTCCCAAATGCCCTTCATGAACAGGCGATCAAACCCGCCGAAGAAAGCATTGCCCTCGGTGAAAGCCAGGCTGTAGCCGTAAATGAACCACAGCACCACAATCATCGAGAACGTGACCATGACCTGCATCAGCACCGACAACATGTTCTTGCTGCGGACCAGGCCACCATAGAACAATGCCAGACCAGGAATGGTCATCAGGATAACCAGCATGGTTGACACCATCATCCAGCTGGTATCGCCCTTGTTTGGCACGGGTGCAGCAGGAGCAGAGGCTGCGGCCGCAGGTGCAGCCGCCGCAGCAGGTGCCGCAGGTGCAGCCGCTGGGGCAGATGTCGATGCGGCGTCAGCAGGTTTGGCTGCTGCGGCAGACGCTTGCGGTGCGGCGGCTGGTGCCTGTGCCAACACGGCGGCGCCAGACGCCAACAGGCCAAATCCCAGAACGAGGGAGGCAAGTAGTTTTTTCATATCTGTATCTCTCTTATGGAGGGCGTTGGAAACTCTGCAAGGCTTGCGCTTTACAGGGCTTCCTTGCCGGTTTCACCTGTGCGGATGCGTACGACCTGCTCGAGGTTGTAGACAAAGACTTTGCCGTCACCAATTTTGCCGGTGCGTGCAGCGCCTTCAACCGCCTCAATGACACGGTCTACCATGTCATCAGCCACGGCTGCTTCAATCTTGACCTTTGGCAAAAAGTCCACCACGTACTCGGCACCTCGGTAAAGCTCAGTGTGGCCCTTTTGGCGACCGAAGCCCTTGACCTCCGTCACCGTGATGCCTTGAACGCCAATCCCCGAGAGGGCTTCGCGCACCTCATCGAGCTTGAATGGTTTGATGATCGCCGTAATGAGTTTCATGTGTTCTCCTGTGGTGTGCGTGGTTTGTTTTAGAAGCTGTATTTCGCGCCGACAGCCAAGGTGCTTTTGCCGAGGTCTTTACCGTTCGTATCGCGGTAAAAGCCACCTTTTTTGGCATCCGTACCAATCAGCGCAGCGGACAGGGCCAAACCATTTCCCAGATCCTTGGCAACGGTCATGGAGTAGTCGGTGTAATTACCAGCGGTACCCGTTATAACTTGGAATGGTGCAATTGTATTTGTGTTGTTCTGATTGGGGATAGTCTGGCGGCCGATGTGCGGTGTTAATGTAAAACCGTTGCCCAGATCAAAGTTGGCGCTCAGATCGAAGTACTGGCTGCCACCGCTTCGTACATTACCCAGGAAATCACCGACGCTGCGACTGTATTTAAACGTCACGACGTTGTAGCTCAAACCAAGGTACAGCTCGTTGGTGTTCGCATTGGAATAATCACCTGCTGCTTTAGCTTTTGCGGCGTTTGCAACGCCGGAATTGTTGCCAGGATATTGATAGGTGATCACGCCCACGTCAAAACCGATGTCTTTGGTGATGTTGCCTTTGAATCCACCGTACAAGTCCACCTCATAGCTGCCTTTTGTGGCGCCGTTGACCTGCTTCACCCAATCAACATTCGAACCAAAAGCACCCAGATAAAAGCCGCTTTTGTGCGCGAAATCCACACCGAGTTGCACCGCGGGCTTGAAGCTGGTTTGCGAAATGCCGCGAAAGCGGTAGTCAGACACCGCGCCAACGTTGTAAGCCAAGGTGTAATCTGGCTCCGGCGCTTTGGTTTGCGCAAAGCTGGCGCCGGCAGAAAAAATCGCAAAGCTGGCAGCTATTTTGAGGGGGCTGAATTTCATGGGGTTCTCCGAAGGGAATAGCTGTTAAAAATAACGAAAGTGAGAAAAGTTCGCTTTGAGGTCTAGCATTTAGCGTGCCAAACGCCGATGGTTGTGTAGGCGGGCGCGTACACCTTCTACCCCACTGTCGCGTTAAACAAAACCACACGAATGAATGCACCAATCCGGTGCAATTTAAGTTCTATGCACACTCTTAATGCATTCAAACCAGGGAAATTCATATGAGCCTCTCCATCGTGAACAGCCGCGCCTTGCTCGGTCTAGAGGCTCGACCGGTGTGCGTCGAAGTGCACCTTGCCAACGGCTTGCCCAGCTTCACGCTGGTGGGTCTTGCCGAGACTGAAGTCAAGGAGGCGCGTGAACGGGTGCGCTCTGCCATTCAAAACACCGGGCTTGAGTTTCCGGGCAACAAGCGCATCACCGTCAATCTGGCCCCTGCCGATCTGCCCAAAGATTCCGGCCGCTTCGATTTGGCGATTGCGCTTGGCATATTGGCCGCCAGCGGGCAAATCGATGCAAAAAAAATGCAGGGCTACGAGTTCGCTGGCGAGCTGTCCCTGGGCGGTGACTTGCGTCCTGTGCGTGGTGCCCTGGCGATGAGCCTGGCCATCAGGCAAGCCATGCCAGCGCAAGGCTCGCCGGACATTCCCAAGCTTGTACTGCCTGAAAACAGTGCTCAGGAAGCCGGTCTGGTACCCGGGGCCGAAATTTTTGCAGCCCAGCACCTGCTGGATGTGGTGCGGCAGTTTTTGCCGGGCGACGCTGCCGTGGACGCGCTGGACGGCTGGCGTCGCGTTCAGCCCTCAGAGCGCACAACGCAGACAGCTTATGCCGATATGGCAGATGTCAAAGGCCAAGCGGCAGCAAGGCGGGCGCTGGAGATCGCTGCGGCGGGAGGTCACAGCCTGCTGATGATGGGTGCACCGGGTTCTGGCAAATCCATGCTGGCGCAGCGCTTTGCGGGGCTGCTGCCCGACATGACAACCCAAGAAGCGCTTGAAAGCGCGGCGGTCGCCTCCTTGGGCGGGCGCTTTACGCTGGAGTCGTGGGCCATCAGGCCGACCTGTGCGCCGCATCACACGGCCAGTGCTGTCGCACTTGTTGGCGGTGGTTCGCCGCCCCGGCCAGGCGAAATATCACTGGCGCATCGGGGTGTTTTGTTTTTGGACGAATTGCCCGAGTTTCCAAGGGCTGCGCTTGAAGCACTGCGTGAACCGCTGGAGTCCGGCACCATCACCATCGCGCGCGCGGCGCATCGCGCCGAGTTTCCGGCACGCTTTCAACTCGTCGCCGCGATGAACCCATGTCCGTGTGGGTACTTGGGCTCTAACTTGCGATCCTGTCGCTGCTCGCCTGATCAGGTGTCGCGCTATCAGGGCAAGCTAAGCGGCCCGCTGCTCGACCGGATTGACCTGCATGTCGAAGTGGGTGCGCTGGCGGCAGATGAATTGATCAACACGCCACCCGGGGAGACCACGGCATCGATTCGGGTTCGCGTAACCGCTGCCCGTGAGTGCGCCATGGCCCGCCAGGGCAACACCAACCAGGCTTTGAGCGGAAAAGCCATCGATGAGCAATGCCAGCTTGACAATGCAGCTGCCAAATTTTTGAATACTGCCGCAGCGCGTTTAGGCTGGTCAGGCCGCAGCATTCACCGCTGTCTGAAGGTCGCCCGCACCATCGCTGATTTGGCCGGTGCTGCCAAAGTGCAAGTGACACATGTGGCAGAGGCGGTGCAATACCGCCGGGCATTAAAAGCGCACTGAAACGGGGTGCGCTTGGCTGCCGGTGCCTGGTTTAGGGTGCCGGGTAAATCGGCGCTGGCTGATGGGCCCGCTGAACCACGGCTGCCGATGCGTTGTAAACACCGCCATCACGGCTGTGAAGGTTGGACCCATCAATCGTGACCTTGCTGCCCACGGCGGGCGCCTGAGAAACCTCAAGCGTGCGGCGCG